>NZ_JBITTJ010000019.1:0-126658 GCF_044541845.1 Streptomyces sp. NPDC085481 | reverse complement strand
GGGGGGACCCTGTGGGAGAGTAGGACGCCGCCGAACAATTTTTAGCCTCAACCCCCGGACCTTGTCCGGGGGTTGAGGCATTTTTGCGTTCCGGGGCAGGTGGAGCGGGGAGCGGGGGCCGGTACGGAGAGTGGCCTCGACGTACAACGACACCGTCGACAAGCTCGGGGCCGACTCCGTCAACGTCAGGATCAGCAGCATCTACGCCCTGCAGCGCATCTCGCGGCCTACGCGGGCTTCACCAGTTGGGTGTCGTACGCCAGGATCACGGCCTGGACGCGGTCGCGGGAGCCGGTTTTCGCGAGGATGCGGGTGACGTGGGTCTTCACCGTGGATTCGGCGAGGTGGAGGCGGCTGGCGATCTCCGTGTTGGTCCAGCCTTGGCCGATGACGGTGAGGATCTCGCGTTCCCGGTCCGTGAGGGCGGACAGGCGCGGGTCCTGCCGGGGAGAGGCGGACTTGGCGGGCGGGAGGTGCTGGATGTAGGTGTCCAGGAGGCGGCGGGTGAGGCTGGGTGCGACGACCGCGTCGCCGGCGGCCACCGCCCTGATGCCGGCGAGGAGTTCCTCGGGCTGGGCGTCCTTCACCAGGAAGCCGCTCGCGCCGGCGCGCAGCCCGTCGTACGCGTACTCGTCGAGGTCGAAGGTCGTGACGATCAGGACGCGGGTGCGGGCGCCGGCGGCGATGATGCGGCGGGTGGCGTCGATGCCGTCGAGGCCCGGCATGCGGATGTCCATCAGGACCACGTCCGGGTGGTGGCGGCCGACCAGGCGGACGGCCTCGGCGCCGTTGGCGGCCTCGCCGAGGACCGTCATGTCGTCCTGGCTCTCCAGCAGCATGCGGAAGCCGAAGCGCTGCATCGGCTGGTCGTCCGCGATCAGAACGGTCGTCACGACGGGGAGTCCTCCTGGGGAAGTCGGAGCCGTACGCGCCAGCCGGCACCTGTGGACAGTGGTCCGCATTCGAGTGTGCCGTCGTAGAGGGCGGCGCGTTCGCGCATTCCCGGCACTCCCTGGCCTCGGGAGCGGCCGGCCGGGATCCCGTCCGCGGAGCCTTTGCCGGTGTCCGTGACGGTGACGAGGGCGGCCCGTTCCCCGTACGTCAGGGTCACCGTGGCCCTCGCTCCCTCGCCCCCGTGCTTCAGCGTGTTCGTGAGGGCTTCCTGGATCACCCGGTAGACCGTCAGCTGGGCGCCGGGGGAGAGGGCGTGGGCCGCGGGGTCGAGTTCCGCGCGGACCGGGAGGCCTGCTGTGCGTACGCCTTCGATGAGGGGTTTCAGGTCCGCCAGGCCCGGCTGCGGGGTGCGGGTCGCCGACTCGTCCTCCTCGCGCAGTACGCCGAGGAGGCGGCGGAGTTCCGTGAGGGCCTGGCGGCTGGTCGTGCCGATGGCGTCGAGGGCCTGGGCGGCGCGTTCGGGGTTCTTGGCGGCCGCGTAACGGCCGCCGTCGGCCAGGCCGGTGATGACCGACAGGTTGTGGCCGATGATGTCGTGCATCTCGCGGGCGATACGGGCGCGTTCGGCCGCCGCCGCGAGGCGGACCTCGCGGTCGCGTTCGGCCCTGCGGGAACGGACCGTGATGCCGAGGAGCGCGACCAGGGCGTACGCCCACAGGGTGGGGACGACGTGCTGGTCCCAGGCGTCGGGCTGGTGGCGGATCGCGCCCGTCGCCAGCGGCGGGAGGATCAGGGCGGTGCACCGGAGCAGGGCGCGGGGCGGGCGGGTGAGGGCGATGTGGAAGAGGGGGATCGCCTGGAGGTAGCCGGCCTGGAGGAAGGCGCCGGAGTACGCGCTGAGGAGCGTCGCGCCCGCCATCACCGTCAGGACGGTCATGGGGTGGCGGCGGCGCCAGAAGAGCGGCAGGGCGAGGGCCAGGCTGAGGGTGACGACCAGCCAGGCCGGGACGGAGGGGTTCCGGGCGGTGGTCCGCCAGCCGCCCGCCGCGTCCACGAGGGCGGCGAGCGTCCAGCAGGCGGTCAGGGTCGCGTCCCAGACCCAGGGGCGGGCGGTGTCGAACGCCCGTATCCGGGCCGGCAGTCGCCCTGTCGTCTCCGTGGTCACCGGCCCATCCTCATACGTCCCGGTGCCTGAGCGACACCGCGGGGACGGCGAGCGCCGCACCCGCCCACAGGACCAGGGCGAGGAGGGCCGTACCGGGCGAGGCGGCGCCGGGTGCCGGGGTGGCGGAGCCCAGGGCGCCGGCCGCCTGGGTGGGGAAGTAACGGATGGCCGTCTCGACGCTCTCGTACGGGAGCGTCCCGAGCACCTCGGGCAGCACCATCACGCCGCCGATGAAGGCGCCGAGCGCACCGGGCACGGAGCGCAGGGCGGCGCCGAGACCGAGCGCGATCAGGCCGAGGAGGGTGCCGGCGGCCGCGTTGCCCGCGAGGGCGGCGAGGACGCCGTCGTCGGTGAGGGAGGCGGCCTGTTCGGTGTCGGAGAGGAAGATCTGGGCGACTTCGAAGGTGAGGAGGGCGGTGAGGACGGAGACGAGGAAGACCGTGCCCGTGAAGACCGCGGCCTTCGCCCACAGGACCGGCAGGCGGCGGGGTACGGCGGTGAACGTGGCGCGTGCCAGGCCGGTGGTGTACTCGCCGGCGGTGAGGAGGACGCCGAGCACGGCGAGGGAGATCGCGCCGAGCTGGGAGCCGTAGAGGGAGAGCACGACGGTGTCGATGTCGGCGTCGCCGCCGCCGGGTGTGTAGGTGGCGCCCATGAGGATGCCGACGCCGAGGACGAGCGCGGTGGCGGTGAGGAGGGTGGCCCAGGTGGAGCGGACCGTCCACAGCTTGTGCCATTCGGAGTGCAGGACGCGGGCGGGGGTGATCACGCGGGTGGGGGTGTTCACGCGGGCGGGGGCGGTCACCCGGGCGGAGGTGGTCATGCGGCTGCTCCCTGGTATTCGACGGAGTCGTGGGTGAGGTCCATGAACGCCTGCTCCAAGGAGGCGGTCTGCGGGGTGAGTTCGTACAGCGGCAGGCCGTGGGCCGCGGCGGTCCGGCCGATCACCGGGGCGTCGACGCCGGTGACGTGGAGTGTGTCGGGGGCCTCGACGGTGACGCGGGTGGCCGGGCCGGGGAGCAGGTCGCGCAGGCGGTCGGCGGCTGGGGTGACCACCTTGACGGTGGTGCCGCCGGCTTCTCGTACGAGCGCGTCGACGGTGGTGTCGGCGAGCAACCGGCCCTTGCCGATGACGATCAGGTGGTCGGCGGTGAGCGCCACCTCGCTCATCAGGTGGGAGGAGACCAGGACCGTACGGCCCTCGGCGGCAAGGGACTTGAGGAGCGTGCGGATCCACAGCACGCCTTCGGGGTCGAGGCCGTTGACGGGCTCGTCGAGGACGACGGCGGCCGGGTCGCCGAGGAGGGCTGCGGCGATGCCGAGGCGCTGGCCCATGCCCAGGGAGAAGCCCTTGACCCGGCGGTCGGCGACCTCGGTGAGACCGGTGATGCCGAGGACGTGGTCGACGCGGGAGCGGGGGATGCCGTGGGTGAGGGCGAGCGCGGTCAGGTGGTGGCGGGCGGTGCGGCCGGGGTGCAGGGAGCGGGCTTCGAGGAGGGCGCCGAGCTGGGTGAGCGGGGCGGGGTGGTCGGCGTACGGGCGGCCGGCGACGGTGGCGCGGCCCCGGGTGGGGGCGTCGAGGCCGAGGAACATGCGCAGGGTGGTGGACTTTCCGGCGCCGTTGGGGCCGAGGAAGCCGGTGACGGAGCCGGGGTGGACGGTGAAGGAGAGGTCCTGGACGACGGTGCGGTCGCCGTAGCGCTTGGTGAGTTCGTCGGCTTGGATCATGTCTTCGACGTTAGGGAGCGGGGGGTCGCTGGGCGTCGGACCGGGGGTGGGCGGGCGGTGGGCGGTGTAGTACCGGGGTACGACGTGGTGGGTGGCGGACGGTGGGGCGTGGCAGAAATCGCTTGTCAGGGGGGTGTGGGGTGGTGAGGATCGTCGGTATGGACTATTCGATACGCACGGTTCGCGCCGACGAGTGGGAGAAGGTGCGCGAGCTGCGGCTCGCCGCGCTTCAGGACCCCGTCGCGCACATCGCCTTCCTCGAGACGTACGAGGTCGCCGCCGGGCGGCCCGACGCGTTCTGGCAGGAGCGGGCGGAGGGTGCGTCCGAGAGCGGTGCCGGCGGGGTGCGGCAGTTCGTGGCCGAGACGCCGGACGGGCGCTGGGTCGGCACGGTGACGGCGCTCGTGGAGCGGCCCGCGGAGGAGGCCCGGTTCGGCGAGGCGGCGACCGTCGACCAGACGCACCTGGTGGGTGTGTTCGTACGGCCGGAGGTGCGCGGCGGCGGCGTGATCGACGCGCTGTTCCGGGCGGCGGTGGACTGGTCCTGGACGCTTCCGGAGCCGGTGGTCCGGCGGGTGCGGTTGTACGTGCACGAGGACAACGACCGGGCCGCGGCCTTCTACCGGCGCTTCGGCTTCGTCCCGACCGGCGACAAGGTCGCCATGCCGGGGAGCGAGTCGGCGTTCGAGGTGGAGTACGAGGTGCGGCGGCCGTCGCTTCAGTCGCTCCAGTCGCTTCAGGGGTAGGGCTAGGCGTACGGGAGGGGTTCGGGCCAGCGGGACCTGGCCTGTTCCTTCGAGCGCATGAGGGCGAGCGTCGGCAGGCCGCGTTCGGCGCCTTCGGCGAGGAGCTCGGGCAGGGCGGGCAGCGGGGCGACCGCGGCGACGTCGTCCAGGACGAGGCTCATTGGTGGGTCGAGCCGACCGTCGGATGACCGTGCGGCCATGCGGCGGCCGTGCTCGACCACGCTTGCGGCGAGGGCGGTGAGCAGCGGCATCGCGCCCGGGTGGGTGCGCGGGTCCTCGATCGGTTCACCCACCACGTAGAGCGTGCCCTGTTCGGCGACGAAAGATGCGAGCGTCAGCGAATCAGTTCGATTCGGGGTGCACGCGTCCCGGATGTGGATCGAGGAGAGGGCCGACAGGGCACGGGCCGTCAGGGCCTGGGCCTCTCTGCGGCGTTCGGGGTGCGCGGTGAGTGCGGACTCCAGGAGTCCGGCGTGGCCGGCGGCGGCCTTGGGGTGGGTACGGAGGATCCGTACGGGCTCGTGGGCGTCGGCGCCCTGGGCCCAGCGGTGGACCTGCTTGAACGGGCGGCCGTCGATCGCGGCGGCGTGCAGCCAGCAGCGCAGGAGCGTTTCCGCGGTGTCGGCCATGGCCGCGTCGAGCTTGGACTGGGGGCGTACGGGGGCCAGCAGCGCCGCTGCTCGCTCCTGGGCGACGGTCGGGTCCTCGCAGGCCTCGGCCGGGTTCCAGTGGAGGCGGGCGGGGGTGTCGCACAGGTGGCCGGGGTCGTAGACCAGTACGGGGCCCAGCTTGGCGCGGGCGTCCTTGGTGTCGGACCACAGGGTGGGGTCGGACGTGACGACCAGTACGGCGCCTTCGGCGTCCCGTACCGCCTGCGCGGCGGCGGGGCGGCGAGTGGCGGCTTGGCCGTAGACGACGGTGGGGGTTGGGTGTGGGTGTGGGGTGGGCTGGGGCTGGGGCTGCGGGGTGGTGGGCTGCGGCTGCGGGGTGGGCTGTAGCTGCGGGTCCCTGTCCGGATCGGCCGGGCGGCGTGGGGCCGGGGCGTGAACCCGTGGGGTCACGGGGTCGGGGACCCCTCCCGCCGTCGTCGGCTGCGGGGTCCTCTTCTCGTGCGTGGTTGCTCGTCGGCCTTCGCGCACCGTGCGCCAGCGGGCCAGCGTGCCCACCGCGAAGACGGTCAGGACCGCGAGGATCATCGCCTCGCCGATGACGATGCCCCAGAAGAGGCCGTAGCCCGACAGGGCGGTCGGCGGGGTGACGGGCCACGCGGACGGGAGGTCGGTGGGGGCCGACATGAGGGAGCGGAGGGCCGGCGGGGTGCGGGTGAACGTGACGCCGGGCGGCCAGGAGCCGTGGGCGAGCAGGGCGGACAGGCCGGTCGCCGTCCAGATCAGGACGGCGAGGCCGAGGAGGAGGGCCAGCAGGCCGACGATCAGGCCGTCGGGGATGCCGCCCTCCTTTCGCGTTGCCTGCTCCATCTACGCCACCGTCGACTGCGACGAACCGTTCATCTGCTGCTCGATGAGGATCGCGCGCTGTTCGGTCTCCCATTCCAGTTCCGGGTCGGCGGGCACCGACGACTCGGTCATGGCGCGGTCGGTGTAGACGAGCGGGCGTTCCTTCTCGGTGATGAGGTGTTTGACCACCTGGACGTTGCCGTTGACGTCCCAGACGGCGATGCCGGGGGTCAGGGTCGGGATGATCTCGACCGCCCAGCGGGGCAGGCCCAGGACCCGGCCGGTGTTGCGGGCCTCGTCGGCCTTCTGGGCGTAGATGGTCCTGGTGGAGGCCATCTTCAGGATCGCCGCCGCCTCCTTCGCCGCTGCTCCGTCGACCACGTCGGAGAGGTGGTGGACCACCGCTACGAAGGACAGGCCGAGGCGGCGGCCGAACTTCAGGAGGCGCTGGAACAGCTGGGCCACGAAGGGGCTGTTGATGATGTGCCAGGCCTCCTCGACGAGGAAGATGCGCTTCTTCCGGTCGGGGCGGATCCAGGTGTGTTCCAGCCACACGCCGACGATCGCCATGAGGATCGGCATGGCGATGGAGTTGCGGTCGATGTGGGACAGGTCGAAGACGATGAGGGGCGCGTCGAGGTCGATGCCCACGGTCGTCGGGCCGTCGAACATGCCGCGCAGGTCGCCGTCGACCAGGCGGTCGAGGACGAGGGCCACGTCGAGGCCCCAGGCCCGTACATCGTCTATGTCGACGTTCATGGCCTCGGCCGACTCGGCCTCGGGGTGGCGCAGTTGCTCGACGATGTCGGTGAGGATCGGCTGGCGGTCGGTGATGTGCTCGTTGACGTACGCGTGGGCGACCTTGAGCGCGAAACCGGAGCGCTCGTCGAGGCCGTGGCCCATCGCCACCTCGATGATGGTGCGCAGCAGGGCGAGCTGGCCCGTGGTGGTGATGGAGGGGTCGAGGGGGTTGAGGCGGATGCCGGCGTCGTTGGCGACCATCGGGTCCAGGCGGATGGGGGTTATCCCCAGCTCCTGCGCGATGAGGTTCCATTCGCCGACGCCGTCCTCGCCCTGGGCGTCGAGGACGACGACCTGGCGGTCGCGGAAGCGGAGCTGGCGCAGGACATAGGTCTTCTCCAGCGCCGACTTGCCGTTTCCGGACTCGCCGAGGACCAGCCAGTGCGGGGCGGGGAGCTGCTGGCCGTACAGCTGGAAGGGGTCGTAGATGTACCCCTTGCCGCTGTAGACCTCACGGCCGATGATCACGCCGGAGTCGCCGAGGCCGGGGGCCGCGGTCGGCAGGTAGACGGCCTGGGCCTGTCCGGTGGAGGTGCGTACGGGCAGGCGGGTCGTCTCGACCTTGCCGAAGAGGAAGGAGGTGAAGGCTTCGGTGAGGACGGACAGCGGATCTCGCATCGGTCTGTGCCCCTTCGGCCCTAGCGGCGGATGCCGGTCGCGAACGGCAAGGTGTTCACAAAGGCCCGGTGGTGCTCGCGGTCGCACCACTCCAGCTTCAGATACGACTTGCCGGCGGAGGCCCTGATCGTGCGCTTGTCCCGGGCCAGGGCCTCGGGCGAACGCGCCGATACGGTGATGTACCCGACCAGGTTGACGCCTGCCGCGCCGCTGGCGAGATCTTCACCCCGCTGGTCGAGCCGGCCGTGGGCGGCGATGTCGCGCGGGTCGACGGTGCGGTTCATCTTGGCCTGGCGGGAGGCCTCGGCCTCGTCGTTGGTCTTCTCGGTGAGCATGCGCTCGATCGCGACCTCGGTGGGTTCCAGGTCCATGGTGACGGCGACGGTGCGGATGACGTCGGGGGTGTGGACGAGGAGCGGGGCGAGGAAGTTGACGCCCACGGGGGTCATCGGCCACTCCTTGACCCAGGCGGTGGCGTGGCACCAAGGGGCGCGGGTGGCGGACTCGCGCGTCTTGGCCTGGAGGTAGGTGGCTTCCATCGCGTCGAGCTCGGCGGGCCAAGCGTTTCGTTTCGTCATGGCCTGGATGTGGTCGATGGGGTGGTCCGGGTCGTACATGGAGTGCACGAGGGAGGCGAGCCGGGACTGGCCGAGGGGCTGGCGGACCCGGATGTCGGCCTCGGCCAGGCGGGCGCAGATGTCGGTGAGTTCGCGGGCCATGACGACGGCGAGGCCGGCGTCGCGGTCGAGCTTGCGGGCGCCGGAGGCGTGGCGGGCGGCGCGGGCCATGGCGTTGGCCTCGGCGGCGAGCTCGCGGGTGTAGTGCATGCAGGCGACGAGGTAGGCGCGGTGCTGCTCGCTGGAGGTGGAGACCATGGACTGGAGCTGGTCGTACGACTCCTGGAGCCAGGCGGGTGCGTGGGTGTCGCCGCGCTGGGCGACGTCCTTGGCGTGGGCGTCGGGGTCGGCGGGCAGGGTGCGGGCGAGCATCTGGAGGCGGGTGACGAAGCCGTCTCCGTTGGCGACGTGCTTGAGGAGGGTGCCGAAGCGGTCGACGAGGGCCTCCTGGTCCTCGGAGTCGCGCAGGCCGACGCCGGGACCCTCGATCTCGATGGCGGCGGTGACGGTGCGGCGGTCGGCGTGCAGGAGGACGGCGATCTCGTCGGGGCCGAAGGGGGCGGAGAGCCAGCCGATGCGGCCGATGCCGGGGGGCGGGCCGATCTCGACCTCCCGGCCGTCGACGCGGGTGCCGGCCTCGACGGCGCCGGAGCGGTAGGCGGTGCCCCGCTTGAGCATGCGCTTGTAACTGCGGTTGATCTCGAACCACTTGTAGAACGTGCGGTGTTTGTACGGGACGTACACCGCGGCCAGGGCGATCAGCGGGAAGCCCATGAGGAGCACGATCCGCAGGGACAGGACGGGGACGATCAGTCCGCTCATCATGCCGAGGAAGGCACCGGCGATGATCAGCGCGATCTCGCCGGTCTCGCGGTTCTTGCCGACGATCGCGTTCGGCCGGGCGCGGCCGATGAGATACGTCCGGCGGGGCGAGACCGGCTGGGACTGGGTCGTCAACGCCCTCCACCTCCTGAGTTCTTGCTGTTGCTGCTACGGCTGGTGTGCGGGGTCCCGGCGGTGGGGCTGCCGCTGCGGGGGGCGGGCGGGGGCGTCGCGGAGGGGCCCGCGCCGGTGCTTCCCGAGCCGCCGCGGCTGCTGTGGGCGGCGACGCCGCCGGACAGGGGATTGGCGGGGCGGGGGGCGCTCTGGCCGCCCTGGCCGCCGCCGTCGCCGCGGGTGCTGTGGGTCTTGATGCCCTGGGAGACGAGGGAGGCGGGGGAGGAGATGACGGCGGCGGCCGCGTTCTCTCCGGCGCGGTGCAGGCGGTTGTTGCGGGAGGCGACGATCTCGTCGCCGAAGCCGGGCACGAAGCGGTAGATCATCGCGGAGGCGAAGATGGCGAGCAGGATGATCGCGAGGCCGGACACGACGGCGGAGAACGCGTTCGGGCCGGTGCCGGAGGACAGGGCGCCGGCGAGGCCGAGGACGATGACGATGACCGGCTTGACCAGGATCACCGCGATCATGATTCCGGCCCAGCGGCGGACGTGGCCCCACATGTTCTTGTCGACGAGCCCGGAGTAGACGACGACGCCGAGCAGGGCGCCGACGTAGAGCAGGACGGCGCGCAGGACGAGCTCGAGGTAGAGCACGCCGGCGGCGAGGATCGTCACCAGCGACACGATGATCAGCATGATGGGCCCGCCACCGATGCTGTCGCCCTTCTCCAGGGCCTGCTTGAAGCTGCCGAAGAACACGTCGGTCTGCTGTCCGGTGCCGGAGGCGATGACCTCGGTTACGGCGTCGGTGGCGTTGACGACGGTGTACAGGATCAGCGGGGTGAACGCGGACGCGAGGACGGTCAGCCAGAGGAAGCCGATGGCCTCGGAGATCGCGGTGGTGAGCGGAACGCCGCGGATGGCGCGCTTGGCGACGGCGAGCAGCCAGAGGAGGAGGGTGAGGAAGGTGGCGGCGGCGAAGACGATGGCGTAGCGGCCGAGGAACTGGAGGTTGGTGAAGTCGACGGCGGCGGTCTCCTTGACGGCACCGGAGAGCGTGTCGACGACCCAACCGGCGGCGTTGGCGCAGCCGCGGGCGAGGGAGGTGAGGGGGTCCAGGGCGGAGGCGGGGTCGGTGAGGGCGGGGGTGCGGCCGGATCCGCCTCCTTCGCCGTTGTTGCAGTAGTCCCGTGCGGGCCCCGCGATGAGGGCACAGGGGTCGTTGGTCGCGCCCGGCGACGGCGTCCCGCTCGGGGTGGGCGTCGGCGTGGGTGCGGCTGCTGCGCGGGACGCGAACGCCGCGGCGGCGACCTGGACGGCCACGACCGCTGAGAGGACGGTTCGGCTCCCGCGCCGGGGGCTAGCGGGCATACGTGAACCCTCCGAATTCCTTTACGGCGTCGGCGATCTCCTCGGACCCGGAAACCGGGTTGTCTCCGTTGACGGGGGTGGGCCCCGTCTTCTGGGCCGTCGACAGGACCTTCCAGTCGGACCCGTCCCACTTCAGCTTGAGGCTCACCGTGAACCAGCCGTTCGTGACGGGCTTGGTCGACGAGGCGCCGGTGAGGCCGAACAGGCCGACGCACCACACGTCGACCTCCGCCGCGTCGGCGGTGTACGTCTTGACCTTCGTTCCGGCCGGCACGGTACGGCTGACGAAGGTCGCCCCCGCGGGTGCGCCGCCGTCGCGGTCGAGGCCGATCTGCTTCAGGAAGTTCTCGGAGTAGTCGGCGTCGAAGCCGGACTGCAGGGTGTCCAGCGTGCCGGCGTCAGCGATCGCCGCGACGAGCGCGTGCCGGCGCTCCGGGCTGAACATGTCCACGGAACCCAACGCCACCGCGTAATTCGTCGCCGCACTCTGCGCCCCCTGCTCGTCCCGCGCGAACCCCGACGGGATGTCGCCGTTTCTGCCCGTGACCGGGCGGACGCCCGTTGCCGAGGTCGGGGCGGTGCCGGGTTTGGCGGGGGTGTCGGAGGAGGGTTTGGCGGGGTCGGCGCCCGGGGTGTCGCCGCGGTTGGCGAAGGCGATGGCGGCGATGAGGAGGACCACGACGCCCACGACCGTGATGAGGGAGCGGGAGCTTCGGGCGGGGCGGCGGGGGGTGCCGTAGGGGTCGCCGGTGTTGCCCTCGGGGAGGCGGGTGCGGGTCTGGCCGTCGTGTTCGTCGCCGAGGCTCATGCCGGGTACGCCCCCTCAACCGTTCGCGGGTACGACGAAAGCCGTGCTGGTTTCCGCGCGGGCGCGGCGTGGTGACTGGACATCAGGGAACGCGACCTCGGTGGTGAGAAACGGGTTAGACGGCCATCCCGTACACGATGGTGAAGAGCGTCCCCAAGGAGCCGATGATGAAGACGCCGGTCAGGCCGGCGACGATCAGGCCCTTGCCCTGTTCGGCGCTGAAGGTGTCCCGCAGGGCGGTGGCGCCGATGCGCTGTTTGGCCGCCCCCCAGATGGCGATGCCGAGGCAGAGCAGGATGGCCACGGCCATCACGACCTCGATCATCACCTTCGCCTCGGCGCCCAGGCTCCCGAAAGGCCCCCAGTTCGGGGCGATTCCACCGATGATGGTGGTGATGTCGCCCTTCTCGGCCGCCAGGTACATGTAACTCACCGCCCCTGTTGGGTAGTTCGTCGCCCTTGCCCGATGGCATGGGTCGTCGACCCTATCTTCGCTGATGAAACCGCTCGCGTGTGACGGCTTGACGGCTCTCTTTACCCGATCACCGCACACTTGACCGATCTGACCGTCTTGACCTGCGACGGTGTGACCGGTTTGTATGCGAGGACGCGTATGGTCACTCTGTGTATCACGGAGGGTGACTCCGGGCAATGATTGTCGTTGTGGCACCTTTGGGGCGGCGTCAGGCCTGGTGAGGGGTGCGGCGCCTAAACTGGCGCCGCGGGGCGTACTGCCCGGAGCCGAGGGGTGGTTGACGGTGCGTAAGGCGCGCAGGGCGTGGCTGGTGGCCGGTGGGGTGTTCGGTGTCTGCCTCGGTTTTGTCGCCCTGGTCGTCGTCGGGACGTACTCCGCGGCCGCCGGGCTCGTCGGTGGTGTGGGCGGTGCCAAGAACGGGGCCGTGGGGCTCGCCAAGGGCGCCGTTCCGGCCGCGTACCAGGGTCTGGTGCAGCAGTGGGGGAACCTCTGCCCGGCCATCAACCCCGCGCTGCTCGCCGCCCAGCTCTACCAGGAGAGTGGCTGGAACCCCACCATCGTCTCCCCCGCCAACGCCATGGGCATCGCCCAGTTCATCCCCGGCACCTGGGCCGGGCACGGCATCGACGGGGACAAGGACGGCGACCGTGACGTGTGGGATCCCAAGGACGCGATCCCGTCGGCCGCCTCGTACGACTGTGAGCTCGCCGGCTACGTGAAGGACGTGCCGGGCGACCCGACGGACAACATGCTCGCCGCCTACAACGCGGGCGCCTACCGGGTCATCAAGTCCGGTGGCGTGCCCCGGATCAGCGAGACGCAGAACTACGTCAGGATCATCCGCTCCCTGGAGAAGAGCTTCGCCCGCCCCGTCGGCCGCGTCGAGCCCTCCCGGCAGGCCGCCGGGGCGATCTACTACGCGCAGCAGAAGCTCGGCACGCCGTATCTGTGGGGCGGTACGGGCACGGCGGCGCAGAACGGCCGGTTCGACTGCTCCGGGCTCACCCAGGCCGCGTACGAGTCGGTGGGCATCCAGCTGCCGCGCGTGGCCAACGACCAGTACAACGCCGGGCCGCACCCGGGCAGGGACGAGTTGCTGCCGGGCGACCTGGTGTTCTTCTCCGACGACCTCACCAACTCACGCGCCATCAGGCACGTCGGCATCTACGTCGGCGGCGGCTACATGATCGACGCCCCGCGCACCGGGGCCGTGATCCGCTTCGACAAGATCGACACGCCGGACTACTTCGGCGCGACCCGGGTCACCGCGGACGGGGCGGCGGCGCTGCCGACCCATCTGCCGCAGCAGTGACCCCCTGGCCGGATCGGCAGTGACCTCCTGGCTGGATCGCTTCGCCCGGCCGGGGCCCTGAGCTGCGACGACCCGTCACCTTTCGATAACGTCCCGGTGATCTTCGGTGGAGAGCGGAACGCTGCCTTCGGGCGGATCGTTTTCGATCCGACCACTCAGACCACGGGGGGTCGGACACCCACACACAGCAAGGGGCCGCAGCAGATGGCTGGACTCGCATCGGACGGTTCGAACCCCGATGTCAGCCTGCTCTACGACATCAACGGGCTGGCGAAGGCCGCTCCGCCGTGGTTCGACCGCGTCATGGAGTACGTCGGTGAGTACGGCATCATCCTCGGCCTCGTGCTCGTCGTGCTCGGCTGCTGGTGGAGCGTGCGCCGGCGCGGGACGCTCGCCGACTCCGTATCCGGTCTCGCCGCGCTGATCTGGGCGCCGCTCGCCGCCGGCCTCGCGCTGCTGGTCAACATCCCGATCCGCGGCTTCGTCGAACGGCCCCGGCCCTTCAAGGACCACCAGGGACTCGACGTACTCGTCGGCGGCAAGACCGACTACTCCTTCGTCAGCGACCACGCCACCATGGCGATGGCGATCGCCGTCGGAGTCTTCGTCGCCCACCGCAGGTACGGGCTTGTCGCCATCGCGCTCGCCCTCGCGGAGGCCTTCTGCCGGGTCTACATGGGCGTCCACTACCCCACCGACGTCGTCGGCGGACTCGCCCTCGGCACCGCGGTCGCGCTGCTGCTCGCACCGCCCGCGCTCGCCCTGCTGACCCCGGTCGTCTCGGCCGTCGCCCGCTCCGCGCGCGGCGCCCGTCTGGTCCGCTCCCGGCGCGCCGCCGAGCGGCTCGCGGTGGCCGAAACCTTCGGCATCCCCGAGCCGCGGCTGGGTACAGGGGAGAGCGACCTCGCGGCCTAGGGGTGTCCGGGGCGCGCCCCTAGGGGTTCGTCGCCGTGGCGGTCCTGTGCTCCGACGCATCCGTACGCGCCCGGTCCCGCGATCTCCGGGCCGGGCCCGTCCAGCCACAGCTGCACCTGGCGACGGCGAACGAACCGCGTTCCGTCGTGGTCGTGTGATGCGGGGCCTGATCATGCACGACAACCACGGTACTGCGCCGTGACGGGTCGCCCCGACCGTCGTTATCCGGTCGGGCGGGATCCGGACAGACAGCGGTAAGGCGTTGGGGGTTGGCAGGCGATGGTGGTGCGGAACGGACGCTCGGGCGGGGCGTTGGCCGTCGCCGCGGTTCTCCTGGTCGGCGGCTGCGGCACCCCTGGTGGAGCCCCGCCCGCCGGCGACCCCACCGAGACCGTGCGCGGCGCCGCCGAGGCGCTGGCCCGCGCGGGATCCTCCAAGGCCACCACCTCCATGGAGATGGCCTCCGGCGGCACCCGCGTCACCATCCGCGGCGAGGGCGGCTACGACTTCCGCCGCCGCACCGGCCGGCTCCAGGTGATCCTCCCCAAGGACGCCGCCGGGGAGAGCGAGCACCGGCCCATCACCGAGCTGCTCGCCCCCGGCGCGCTGTACATGAAGAACCGGGGCGCCGGTGTCCCCGCCGACAAGTGGGTACGGGTCGACACCACCACCCTCGACGACGGCAACCTCGTCACCGGCGGCGCCACCGACCCGGCGGCCGCCGCCGAGCTGCTGCGCGGCGCGCACCAGGTGGCGTACGTGGGGGAGGTCGACCTCGCCGGGGTGAAGGTCCGCCACTACCGCGGGATCGCCGACATCGCCGAGGCCGCCCGGCGCGCCTCCCCGCAGATGCGCGGGGCGCTGGCCGCCGCGGCGAAAGGGTTCACCACGGACACGGTGCCCTTCGACGCGTATCTGGACGGGGAAGGGCGGCTGCGCAAGGTCCGCCACCAGTTCAGCTTCACCAACCAGGGCCGTACGGTCGCGGTCGCGTCGACCACGTTGCTGTACGGGTTCGGTGCGCGGGTGACCGTACGGCTGCCGGAGCACAAGGACATCTACGCCGGGAAGATCCAGACGTAGCGGCGGGGTGCGGGGGTCATCGCCAAATGGTCCGGACGTGTCATGCGCGGCCTGCGGGCCGCTCCCTACGCTAGGAGACCGACGCCGGCAGGAAGAGGTGAATGCGCATGGCCCCGCCGCCCGCCACCGCGACCGCGCTCAGCGACCCCGAGTGCGTCGCCCTGGCCGAAATCGAACTGTGCGGTGAGCTGATCATCGCCGCCTCGGCGGTCGACGAGGAGCGGCTGAGCGCCGACCGTATCGACGAGGTGCTCCGGGTCGGCGCCGAGCCTGGGCCGCGGCACTAGGGCGTGTCCCTCGGGGCCTTAGGTGCGCATCATGCGGGCGATGGCCTTGGTGGCCTCCTCGACCTTGGCGTCGATCTCGTCGCCGCCCTTGGTCGCGGCGTCCGCGACGCAGTGCCGCAGGTGCTCTTCGAGCAGTTGCAGGGCGAAGGACTGCAGGGCCTTGGTGGAGGCCGAGACCTGGGTCAGGATGTCGATGCAGTAGACGTCCTCGTCGACCATGCGCTGCAGGCCACGGATCTGTCCCTCGATCCGGCGCAGCCGCTTGAGGTGCTCGTCCTTCTGCTGGTGATAGCCGTGCACGCCGTGGTCGTGGTCGGTGCCGGCGCCGGGGGCGTGGTCGGCCGCCGGCTCGACCGCGGCCTCGGGGGTGAGCTGGTCCGCGTCGGTGGTCGTCATCGCGTCCTCCCGTTGTCCAGAAAGGGTGTGTATACCCCTCGTGGGTATATGGTACCGATCCCCGCCGAACCGGGCGGGGGCCCGTGCAGATCACTGTGCCTGATGGGCGACACTGAAGGGACGCCGGTTAGCCGTGGCCGGATGATGCGCCTAGCATCAGCCTGACCGAAACCCAGCACCCCGAGGACCCCACGTGCGATTTCGTCTGACCCCCAGGGAGACGAGCTTCTATGACATGTTCGCCGCCTCCGCGGACAACATCGTCACGGGCGCCAAGCTCCTGATGGAACTGCTCGGAGCGGAACCTTCCGCCCGGGCCGAGATCGCGGAGCGGATGCGGGCAGCGGAGCACGCCGGCGACGACGCCACCCACGCGATCTTCCACCAGCTCAACTCCTCCTTCATCACGCCGTTCGACCGCGAGGACATCTACTCCCTCGCGTCCTCCCTCGACGACATCATGGACTTCATGGAGGAGGCCGTCGATCTGGTCGTCCTCTACAACATCGAGGAACTGCCCAAGGGCGTCGAGCAGCAGATCGAGGTGCTGGCCCGGGCGGCCGAGCTGACCGCCGAGGCCATGCCGAACCTGCGGACCATGGCCAACCTCACCGAGTACTGGATCGAGGTCAACCGGCTGGAGAACCAGGCCGACCAGATCCACCGCAAGCTGCTCGCCCAGCTCTTCAACGGCAAGTACGACGCGATCGAGGTGCTCAAGCTCAAGCAGGTCGTGGATGTCCTGGAAGAGGCGGCCGACGCCTTCGAGCACGTGGCGAACACCGTGGAGACCATCGCGGTCAAGGAGTCCTGAGGCTTCGTGGACACCTTCGCTCTGATCGTGACCATCGGTGTCGCGCTCGGCTTCACGTATACGAACGGATTCCACGACTCCGCCAACGCCATCGCCACCTCGGTGTCGACCCGGGCGCTGACGCCCCGGGCGGCGCTCGCGATGGCGGCGGTCATGAACCTCGTCGGCGCCTTCCTCGGGCAGGGCGTGGCGAAGACCGTCAGCGAGGGGCTCATCGAGACCCCGACCGGCGACCAGGGGATGGCCATCCTCTTCGCCGCGCTGGTCGGCGCGATCATCTGGAACCTGGTCACCTGGTACTTCGGTCTGCCGTCCTCCTCCTCGCACGCCCTGTTCGGCGGCATGGTGGGCGCGGCGCTGGCCGGCGGGACCGAGGTCATCTGGTCGGGCGTGCTCGACAAGGTCGTCATCCCGATGTTCGTCTCGCCGGTGGTCGGTCTGGTCGTCGGCTATCTGGTCATGTGCGCGATCCTGTGGCTGTTCCGCAAGGCCAACCCGCACAAGGCCAAGCGCGGCTTCCGTATCGCGCAGACGGTCTCGGCGGCCGGCATGGCGCTCGGTCACGGTCTGCAGGACGCGCAGAAGACGATGGGCATCGTGGTGATGGCCCTGGTCATCGCCGATGTGCAGGACGCGGGCGACGAGATCCCGGTGTGGGTGAAGATCGTCTGCGCCGTGATGCTGTCGCTCGGTACGTACGCGGGTGGCTGGCGCATCATGCGGACCCTCGGCCGCAAGATCATCGAGCTGGACCCGCCGCAGGGCTTCGCCGCGGAGACCACCGGCGCGTCGATCATGTTCGGCTCGGCGTTCCTCTTCCACGCGCCGATCTCCACGACCCATGTCATCACGTCCGCGATCATGGGTGTGGGTGCCACCAAGCGGGTGAACGCGGTGCGGTGGGGCGTGGCCAAGAACATCATCCTGGGCTGGTTCATCACCATGCCGGCGGCCGCGCTCGTGGCCGCGGTCAGCTACTACGTCGTGAAGCTGCTCTTCGGATAAAGGCTGCTGGATATCGGATCCGGGATATCGGATCCGGGATATCGGATCCGGGATATTGGATCCGATATCCCGAGCGAACGTGGTTGGGCCCGGCTCCCCTGTGGGGGAGCCGGGCCCTGTTCGTCATACGGCGGCACCGCCATGCAGCGCCGTACAACGTGTTTATCCGAAGCGGCCGGAGATGTAGTCCTCGGTCGCCTGGACACTCGGGTTGGAGAAGATGCGCTCCGTGTCGTCCAGCTCGATGAGCTTGCCCGGCTGGCCCACGGCCGCCAGGTTGAAGAACGCCGTGCGGTCGGAGACGCGGGCGGCCTGCTGCATGTTGTGCGTCACGATGACGATCGTGAAGCGCTCCTTCAGCTCGCCGATCAGGTCCTCGATCGCCAGTGTCGAGATCGGGTCGAGGGCCGAGCAGGGCTCGTCCATCAGCAGCACGTCCGGCTCGACCGCGATGGCGCGGGCGATGCACAGGCGCTGCTGCTGGCCGCCGGAGAGGCCGGAGCCCGGCTTGTTCAGGCGGTCCTTGACCTCGTTCCAGAGGTTCGCGCCCTTGAGGGAGCGCTCGACGACCTCGGCCAGCTCGGACTTCTTGTAGCTGCCGTTGAGCCTCAGGCCCGCCGCCACGTTGTCGAAGATCGACATGGTGGGGAAGGGGTTCGGGCGCTGGAACACCATGCCGACCGTGCGGCGCACCGCGACCGGGTCGACCCCGGCGCCGTACAGGTTCTCGTCGTCCAGCATCACCTTGCCCTCGACGCGGCCACCGGGGGTGACCTCGTGCATGCGGTTCAGGGTGCGCAGGAAGGTGGACTTGCCGCAGCCGGACGGGCCGATGAAGGCCGTCACGGAGCGGGGCTCGACGGTCATGGAGATGTCGTCGATCGCCTTGTGGTTGCCGTAGTAGGCGGAGAGGCCGCTGACGTCGATTCGCTTGGCCATATCAATTCACTTCCAGGGTGACCGCGTCAGCGGCCGGTCTTCGGGGCCTTCCAGCGGGCGATGCCGCGGGCCACCAGGTTGAGGATCATGACGAAGGCGATCAGGACGAGCGCGGCGCCCCAGGCGCGGGCCACAGCGGCGTCGGTGCCGACCGCGTACTGCTCGTACACGTAGAGCGGCAGGGAGGACTGGGCGCCTTCGAAGGGGTTCGGGTTGATGAGCTTCGTACCGAACACGAGGAGGAGTACGGGGGCCGTCTCGCCGGTGATACGGGCGACCGCGAGCATGACGCCCGTGGTGATGCCGCCGATCGCGGTGGGCAGGACCACCTTCAGGATCGTCCGCCACTTCGGGACGCCGAGTGCGAGGGACGCCTCGCGCAGCTCGTTCGGGACGAGCTTCAGCATCTCCTCGGTGGAGCGGACCACGACCGGCATCATCAGGATCGCGAGGGCCATCGCGCCGGCGAATCCGGAGGGCCCGAAGCCCAGCATCAGATTCCAGGTGGCGAGGATGAACAGACCCGCGACGATCGACGGGATGCCCGTCATGACGTCGACGAAGAAGGTGACGGCCTGGGCGAGCTTTCCGCCGCCGTACTCGACGAGGTAGACCGCGGTGAGCAGGCCGATCGGCGCGGCGATCAGGGTCGCGATGCCGACCTGTTCGATGGTGCCGAGCAGCGCGTGGTAGACGCCGCCGCCGGCCTCGGCGTCGAGGACGCCGTTCATCGAGTGGCTGAGGAAGTAGCCGTCGAGGACTTCGATGCCCTTGCTGATCGTGACCCAGGCGAGGGAGAGCAGCGGCACGACGGCCAGCACGAAGCAGACCCAGACGAGGCTGGTCGCGACGCGGTCCTTGGCCTGGCGGGAGCCCTCGACCTTGGTGGTGATCGCGTACGTGGCGAGGACGAAGAGCAGGGCGGAGGCCAGGCCCCACTGGACCTTGCTGTGCCAGCCGGCGGCGAGGCCGATGCCGCAGCCCGCGGCGATCGAGCCGACCGCGATGGCGGCGGGGGTCCAGCGCGGGAGGTGCGCGGACGAGAGGGGTCGGCGCGGACGGGCCTGGGAGACGGGCCGTTCCTGTATGGCGTGGCTCATGCGTTGGCCCCCGAGTACTCCTTGCGGCGCCCGATGATCCAGCGGGCCGCGCCGTTGACCAGCAGCGTGATGGCGAAGAGGACGAGACCGGAGGCGATCAGCGCGTCACGGCCGAACTCGTTGGCCTCGTTGAACTTGGCGGCGATGTTCTGGGCGAAGGTGCCGCCGCCCGGGTCGAGCAGGTGGCCCGAGATGAGGAAGCTGGGGGAGAGGACGACGGCTACCGCCATGGTCTCACCGAGCGCTCGGCCGAGGCCCAGCATCGAGGCGGAGATGATGCCGGAGCGGCCGAAGGGCAGCACCGACATGCGGATGACCTCCCAGCGCGTGGCGCCGAGGGCGAGGGCGGCTTCCTCGTGCATCTTCGGGACCTGGAGGAAGACCTCGCGGGTCACGTTGGTGATGATCGGGAGGATCATGATCGCCAGCAGGATGCCCACGGTGAAGAGGTTGCGGGCGACGCCGTCGCTGGACTTGTCGAAGATGTAGGTCCAGCCCATGTACTCGTTGAGCCACTGGTTGAGGCCGCCGAGGTACGGGACGAGGAAGATCGCGCCCCACAGGCCGTAGATGATGCTGGGTACGGCGGCGAGCAGGTCGACCACGTACGCGAGCGGCTTGGCCAGCCTGCGCGGGGCGTAGTGCGAGATGAAGAGCGCGATGCCGATCGCGACGGGCACGGCGATCACCATGGCGATGATCGAGGAGACGATCGTGCCGTAGGCGAGGACGGCGATGCCGAAGACCGGCGGGCTGCCGGCCGGGTTCCACTCGAAGGTGGTGAAGAAGTTGGCGCTGTCGGCGGAGATCGCGAGGACGGCGCGGTAGGTGAGGAAGCCCGCGATCGCGGCCATGATCACGAGAAGGGTGATGCCGGAGCCTCGCGACAGTCCGCTGAAGATGCGGTCGCCGGGGCGGGTCGCGCCCTTGGCGCGTCGGCTCCCTTGTATGTCTGGTGTGCCGGGTGTTGTCGTAGCCATCTGTTTCTCCGGTCTGCGGGGCCGGTACGGCGGGGCGTACGGCTCCTGGCGGCGGTGCACCGGATGCCGGGGCCGGCCCCTCCACGGGAGGAGAGGGGCCGGACCCGGCCGGGGGTCAGGACAGGGTGGGGACGATCTCGCGGACCTTGGCCGCGATCTCGGCCGGGAGCGGGGCGTAGCCGGCGTCGGAGAGGACCTTCTGGCCCTCCTCGCTGGCGGTGAAGTTGAGGAAGGCCTTCAGGGTCGGCAGGGTCTCCGCCTTGTTGCCCTTGTCGCAGGCGATCTCGTAGGTCACGAGGACGATCGGGTAGGCGCCCTCGGCCTTGGTGGCGTAGTCGAGGGAGAGGGCCAGGTCGCTGCCGGTGCCCTTGACCTTGGCGGCGGCGATGGCCTTGGAGGCGTTCTCCGTGGTCGCGGCGACCGGGGCGGCGGCACCGGTGTTGATGCTGACCGTGGAGATCTTGTTGGCGGTGGCGTAGGAGAGCTCGAAGTAGCCGATGGAGCCCTCGGCGTCCTTGACCGCGGTGGCGACACCGGAGGAGCCGTTGGCGGCCTGGCCACCCTGGGCCGGCCACGACTTCGACTTCGGGTCGTGCTTCCAGTCGGCCGCGGCGGCGGTCGAGAGGTACTTGCCCAGGTTCTGGGTGGTGCCCGACTCGTCCGAGCGGTGGAAGGCCTGGATGGTGGAGTCCGGCAGCTTGGCGCCCGAATTCAGCTTGGCGATCGCCGGATCGTTCCACTTGGTGATCTTGTTGTCGAAGATCTTGGCGATCGTGGAGGCGTCCAGGACCAGGTTGTCCACGCCGTCCAGCTTGTAGCCGATGGCGATGGGGCCGCCGACCATCGGCAGGTTGACGCCCTTGCCGGTCTTGCAGATCTTCGCCGACTCGGCGACCTCTTCGTCCTTCAGGGCGGAGTCGGAGCCGGCGAAGGCGACCTGGCCCTGGTTGAACTTGGTGATGCCGCCGCCGGAGCCGATGGCCTGGTAGTTGATCTCCACGCCGGAGCAGGCGGCCTGGAAGTTCTTGACCCAGAGGTCCATCGCGTTCTTCTGGGCGCTCGAGCCTGCGGCGAGGAGCTGGCCCTTCGCGCCGTCGCACTTGATGTTCGACGCGGCGGCGGAGGTCTTGCCGCCCTCCTTGGCGGGCTCGTTGTTGTTGTCCGAACCACACGCCGAGAGGACGAGCGCACCGGAGACGACGAGGGCACCGATCGCGGAGGCGCGAAGCCCGTTCTTGCGCGAAAGCTTCACTTTCGGGTGTTCCTTCCAGAAGCCGCCCTGCTGTGGACCTTGGTGTCCTGAACGTTTTATGGCGGCGTGTGTCGGGGTGGTGGGTGCAGCACTGAGCTGTGCACCTTGTAGGCCCGAAATTAGGCAGAACAGGTGAAGCCGTCGACGGGAGAGGGTGAACGGCAAGTGAACCGTGCCGGAAGGTGAGGTGTGGTGCCCTCGGGCGGGCGGCGGCGGGTTAGTGCGCCGCGGTTTCCAGCAGGACGTCGAGGAGTTCGCGGTCTCGTGGCTGGGTGAGGCGGGGGCGGGCCGCCGCCGGGGGAAGCCAGGCCATCACGTCGACCTCGCGGCTGGGGGCGAAGGTGCCGCCCAGGGCCCTCGCGGCCCAGTACGTGACCTCCTTCAGGCGGCCGTTCGCCAGGTAGTGGACCGTGGGCAGGCTCTGGCCCAGCTCGCAGGACTGGCCCGTCTCCTCGAGGACCTCGCGCAGCGCGCAGGCCCTGGCCGACTCGCCGCGCTTCAGCTTGCCCTTCGGGTGGGACCAGTCGTCGTACTTGGGGCGGTGGACCAGGGCGATCTCGATGCCCTGGCCCTCCGGGCCCGGGCGCCACAGGACGCAGCCCGCCGCCAGGATCACGGCACACCTGCCGTGGCCCGGGTCCAGGCGCGCTGGAAGGCGAAGCGGGCGGCCTCGACGTCGTGGCGCTGGTCGGCGTGCAGGACGCCGAGGGCGTACGCGGTGGCCGGGGCGATCCGGGGGGTGCGGGCGGCGGTGGCGGCGGCAGCGGCGGCCTCGGCGGCGTCCCGGTGCCGGTCGAGGGCGCGGCCCGCCTCGTACAGGACCGGGTCCGGATCCGCCCCGCCCTGCAGGACCTCGGCGGCGTAGCGGTGGAGGCGGAGCAGGCCGCGGGTCTGGTGCCAGGGGGCGTCCTGGGACTCGCCGGCGGCCAGCGCGAGGGCGTCGGCGTTGTACGGGTGGGCCGCCCGGGTCAGCGGGAGCGCGGCCACCGCGTCGAGGAGCCGGTGTTCGGCGACCGCGGCGGGGGCGTCCAGGACCTCGACGGCGCGGGCGGTGCCGGCCGGGCCGAGGGGGACCTCGGAGGCGAGCAGGGCGACGGCGTCCGCGACGGCGTGGAAGCGGGACGAGCCGAGCGCCTGCAGGGCGGCGGAGTGGGCGCGGGTCCGGGCGAGGGTGAGCTGGCGTTCGAGGAGGGCGCCGGCGCGGGCGGCGCCGACGGTCAGGCCGGGGCCGCCCTCGGTGCGCCGCGCGGCGGGTACGGGCCCGGCCGGGGCGGCCGTCATCGGGGCGCCGCCGCTCGACAGGCGGGACAGAGCGTCCACCAGTCGGACGAGGCGGGAGGTGCAGGAGTGTTCCAGGGCGAGGGTGCCGGACAGCCAGGCCAGCTCGGTGCGCAGGTGGTCGGCCCAGGCCGGGTCGAGGAGCGGCCGGAAGGTGTGCAGGGTGCCGCTGATGCGGCGTGCCGCGGCCCGCAGGGTGCGGGTGGCCGCCTCGGCGCCGGCGGTGTCGGCGCCGCTCTCCCCGTGCAGCCGCAGGCCGCGGAGGAAGTCCGCGGCCCGCGCGTGCAGATAGGGGGCGAGGACCTCGCCGGCCGAGACCTCGGTGGTGATGTCAGGGTTGTGCACGCCGGCGCCTCCGCGCGTCGATGAGCATCTCCTGGACGTGCCGCAGCGGCTGTCCCTCGGGGTCGGTCGCGTGCCGCGTCCAGTTCCCGTCCGGGCCGAGGTGCCAGGAGGAGGTGGTGTCGGACATCCCGGTCTCCATGAGCCGCGTGAGGGCGGCCCGGTGGGCGGGGTCGGCGACCCGGACCAGGGCTTCGATGCGGCGGTCCAGGTTGCGGTGCATCATGTCGGCGCTGCCCAGCCAGACCTCCGGCTCGCCGCCGTTGCCGAAGGCGAAGACCCGGGAGTGCTCCAGGAAGCGGCCGAGTATCGAGCGGACCCGGATGTTCTCCGACAGGCCCTCGACCCCGGGCCGTACGGCGCAGATGCCGCGGACCCAGATGTCGACGGGGACGCCGGCCTGGGAGGCCCGGTAGCAGGCGTCGATGACGGCCTCGTCGACCATCGAGTTGACCTTGATCTTCACGTACGCGGGCCGGCCGGCGTGGTGGTGGGCGATCTCCTTGTTGATCCGGGAGACCAGGCCGTCGCGCAGCGACTTGGGGGCGGTGAGCAGCCGCCGGTAGGTCTCGCGGCGGGAGTAGCCGGAGAGCCGGTTGAACAGGTCGGAGAGGTCCGCGCCGACCTGCGGGTCGGCGGTGAGCAGGCCGAGGTCCTCGTACAGCCGGGCGGTCTTGGGGTGGTAGTTGCCGGTGCCGACGTGGCTGTAGCGGCGCAGGACCTCGCCCTCCTGGCGTACCACCAGGGAGAGCTTGCAGTGGGTCTTCAGGCCGACGAGGCCGTAGACGACGTGGCAGCCGGACTCCTCCAGCTTGCGGGCCCACTTGATGTTGGCCTGCTCGTCGAAACGGGCCTTGATCTCGACGAGGACGAGGACCTGCTTGCCGGACTCGGCGGCGTCGATGAGGGCGTCGACGATGGGGGAGTCACCGGAGGTCCGGTACAGCGTCTGCTTGATGGCGAGGACGTCAGGGTCGGCCGCGGCCTGCTCCAGGAAGGCCTGGACGGAGGTGGAGAAGGAGTCGTACGGGTGGTGCAGGAGCACGTCCCGTTCGCGTACCGCGGCGAAGATGTCGGGCGCGGAGGCGGACTCGACCTCGGCGAGGTCGCGGTGGGTGCCGGCGACGAACTTGGGGTACTTCAGCTCGGGCCGGTCGAGGGAGGCGATGCCGAAGAGGCCGGTGAGGTCGAGCGGGCCGGGCAGCGGGTAGACCTCGGAGTCGGAGATCTTCAGCTCGCGGACCAGCAGGTCGAGGACGTACGGGTCGATGGACTCCTCGACCTCCAGGCGCACCGGCGGGCCGAAGCGGCGCCGCATGAGCTCCTTCTCCAGGGCCTGGAGCAGGTTCTCGGCGTCGTCCTCCTCGACCTCCAGGTCCTCGTTGCGGGTGACCCGGAACATGTGGTGGGCGAGCACCTCCATGCCGGGGAAGAGCTCCTCCAGGTGCGCGGCGATGACGTCCTCGAGGGGGACGTAGCGCTCGGGGGAGGCCTCCAGGAAGCGGTGGAGCAGCGGCGGCACCTTGACGCGGGCGAAGTGGCGGTGGCCGCTGACGGGGTTGCGGACGACGACCGCGAGGTTGAGCGAGAGCCCGGAGATGTACGGGAAGGGGTGCGCGGGGTCGACGGCGAGCGGGGTGAGGACCGGGAAGATCTGCTGGCGGAACAGGGTGAAGAGGCGCGCCTGTTCCTTCTCGGTGAGCTCGGGCCAGCGGATGAGGTGGATGCCCTCGTCGGCGAGGGCGGGGGCGACGTCCTGCTGGTAGCAGGCGGCGTGCCGGGCCATGAGCTCGCGCGAGCGGGTCCAGATCAGGTCGAGCACCTCGCGGGGCTGGAGCCCGGAGGCGGAGCGGGTGGCGACTCCGGTGGCGATGCGGCGCTTGAGGCCGGCGACGCGGACCATGAAGAACTCGTCGAGGTTCGACGCGAAGATCGCGAGGAAGTTCGCCCGTTCGAGGAGGGGCGTGGTGGGGTCTTCGGCGAGTTCGAGCACCCGCTCGTTGAAGGCGAGCCAGCTGCGCTCCCGGTCGAGGAAGCGTCCCTGGGGCAGCTCGCCGGCGCTGCCGTCCTCGTAGGCGTCGAGATCCGCGTCCAGGTCGGGTTCCAGCTCGCTGACGGCCGCGTGGTTGACCGCGTGCGGGCGGTGGGCGGCTATGGATCCCAGGGACGGCTGGGAGGAGGTCGTGCCGGGGGTCGTCCCGGAGGCCTTCTCGGCCGCCTTCGCGGCCGCCCTCTCGGACGTCTTCTCGGACGACTGCGACGACGTCTTCCCGGACGTCTTCGTGGACGTCTTGGTGGACGACTGGACCGGGACCTCGGCGGGCTGCTTGCTCATGGCCCCATTCTTCCGCGCGAAGGGCTGGTCGGGCGCGTCGGAGCGGGCCGTGGGTGCGGGAAGTCTCCCTTTGGGGAGAGCGGACACGGAGCGCTTCATTGCGTGAGCGTCGCAAGCTCGTCTGAATGGTTGGTAACGAGGACGTGACGTGCGGGAATCGGGGGCGGGGCCGCGTCGGGCCCCGCCCCGGCCTGAAGGCGGGGTCACGGGTGCCGGGCGCGCAGCGCCGGCCCCCTGCGCCTGGGCCGCGCACTCAACCCCGCCGCCCTCGCACCGGCCGCCGCCCTCGCACCGGCCGCCGCCCTCGCACCGGCCGCCGCCCTCGCACCGGCCGCCGCCCTCGCCCTCTTCGCCGCCGGTCGCGCAGGGGTCGCTGCCCGCCCCGTCCTCCGTACCGTCTCCCCAGGCCCTCGGCCGCCAGGGCGGTGCCGGTGGTCATGCGGTGTCCCCCTCGGACTCGAAGCATTCGTTCAGTACGGAGGTGAAGAGCGCGGCCACGTCGTCGTGTTCGAGTCCCTCGGTGCGCGCCCGGCGGGCCCAGTCGGCGAGTTCGCCGCGCAGGGGCGACTCGGCGGGGCCGGTGCCGAGGGTGGCGTGGCCGAAGGTGCCGAGGCCGCGGCGGGCCTCGTCGAGGCCCTCGCGTTCCAGCTCGCGGCAGGCCTTCAGGGCCGTGTTGGGGTTGATGGCCGTGGCCTCGACGACCTCGCGGGCCGTGGGCAGCCGGTCCCCGGGTGTCAGCAGGCCCGTGCGGAGGGCCTGTTTGGTCTGCTGGACGATCCGGAGGTGGGTGGCGACCCCGTTCACGACTCCGTGCGGTACATCAGGTCCACCTCGTGGGTACGGAAGCCGAGCCGTTCGTACACCGTCACCGCGGCCAGGTTGTCGGCGTCCACGTACAGCATCGCCGTCGGCAGTGTCTGGGCCGCCAGGTGCCGCAGGCCGATCGCGGTCAGCGACTTGCCGAGGCCGCCGCCCTGCGCGTCGGGCAGGACACCGACCACGTACACCTCGCCCAGCTGCTCCTCGGCGTGCACCTTGGTCCAGTGGAAGCCGACGAGCCGCCCCTCCCGCTCGGCCAGGAAGAAGCCCTTCGGGTCGAACCAGGGCTCCGCCATCCGGTCGTCCAGGTCCCGCTGGGTGAGCGAGCCCTGCTCGGGGTGGTGCGCGAAGGCGGCGGCGTTGACCGCGAGCCAGGCCGTGTCGTCCTGGCCGGGTACGAAGGTGCGGACGGTGACGCCCTCGGGCAGCTCCGGCTCCGCGATGTCCAGCGGCACCAGCGGCCGGCGCAGCTGGCGCAGTTCGCGGAACAGGGTCAGGCCGAGCACCTGGGCGAGGTGCCGGGCGGCCGGCTTGCCGCCGTGTGCCCAGACGCGCAGCCGCTTGCCGGAGGCGTCGAGCAGCGCGGTGCCGAGCGCCCGGCCGTGGCCCCGGCCGCGGTGCGAGGGGTGGACGACCAGCTCGGCCGCCGGGGCCTCGACCGGGTCGGTCTCCTCCAGCTGGGCGTAGCCGTAGAGGTGGGAGCCGACGGTGAGGAGGAAGTGCCGGACGCCCTCGCGCCGGCCGTGGCGCAGATACAGCCGCCCCTGCTCGGACACGGCGTGCATGCCGTCGGCGCGGTCGGCGGCCTCCAGCAGGTCGAGGACGTCCTCGACCTGCCCGGGGCTCAGCTCTTCGTGGGTGGTGATCTGCCGTCCGGGTTCGAGGGCCGGCGCCGCGTCAGGAGTCATGGCTACGAGCCTACGGCGGTGGCGCGCCACCCGGTGGGAGATCACCGGGAGACCGTCAGGTGGCCAACGGCAACCAGCTCGTAACCCGGTACCCCCTGTTGCGCTACGCGCGTTGACTCTAGGCTGCGCGGGCAGGACCGGAGTCGTCAGAAACTGGGGAGAGATGGCAGCGACACGGAAGAAGAACAGGGCGGGGCGGCGGATCCTCGTCGCGGGGGCGGGACTTGCCACCATCGGCGCGCTCGTCGCGGCGATGCCGGCGGGCGCGTCTCAGGACCGCGCCGGGGCCGCGTCGTACGGCCACGGCAAGGGCTGGGGGCGGATGGTGGACGTCCAGCTGCTCTCCTTCAACGACCTCCACGGCAACCTGGAGCCGCCGGCCGGCTCCTCCGGCCAGGTCACCCGGGTCAAGGAGGACGGCACCACCGAGAAGATCGACGCGGGCGGTGTCGAGTACCTGGCCACGCACCTGCGCCAGGCGCGTGAGGGGAATCGTTACTCCATCACGGCCGCCGCCGGTGACCTGATCGGTGCCTCGCCGCTGCTGTCGGGCCTGTTCCACGACGAACCGATGATCGGCGCGCTCAACAAGCTCGACCTGGACGTCACCTCGGTGGGCAACCACGAGTTCGACGAGGGTGCGGTCGAGCTCGCCCGCATGCAGAACGGCGGCTGTCACCCGACCGCCGGCTGCTACGTCAAGGGCGAGAAGTTCAAGGGCGCCGACTTCCCGTACCTCGCGGCCAACGTGACCAAGGAGAAGACCGGCAAGCCGCTGCTCGACCCGTACTTCATCTGGGAGAAGAACGGCGTCAGGATCGGCTTCATCGGCGTGACCCTGGAGGGCACTCCGAACGTCGTCACCGCCGAGGGCGTCAAGGGCCTGAAGTTCGGCGACGAGGTCGAGACGATCAACAAGTACACGAAGATCCTGGAGCGCAAGGGCGTCAAGTCCATCGTCGCCCTGGTGCACGAGGGCGGCATGCCGGCCTCTGCCGCGTACAACTACAACTGCGACGGTGACGGCGACGGCGACGGCGAGGGCGTGTCCGGCGCGATCGTCGACATCGCCAAGAACGTCTCCCCGCAGGTCGACGCGCTGGTGACCGGCCACACCCACCAGGCGTACGTGTGCTCCATCCCCGACCCGTCGGGCAAGCCGCGCCTGGTGACCTCGGCGTCGTCGTTCGGCAAGCTGTACACCGACACCACGCTGACCTACGACCGCCGCACCAGGGACATCGTCCGCACCGCGGTCGCCTCGGCCAACCACGTCGTCTCGCGTGACGTCCCGAAGGCCGCGGACATGACCAAGCTGATCGGCGACTGGCAGACGCTGGCGGCCCCGATCGCCAACCGTCCGCAGGGCTGGATCGCCGCCGACATCAACGGCCGCGGCTCCACGGCGTACGAGAAGCCGCTCGGCGACGTCATCGCCGACGCCCAGCTCGAGGGCCTGGCCCCGGCCGACAAGGGCGGCGCGCAGCTGGCCCTGATGAACCCCGGCGGCATCCGCGCCGACCTCGTCCACAAGGCCTCCGGCTCCGAGGGCGACGGCGTGGTGACCTACGGCGAGTCCTTCACGGTCCAGCCGTTCACCAACATGATGAACGTGGTCGACCTGTCCGGCGCGAACCTGATCGCGGCGCTGAAGCAGCAGGTCAGCGGCTCGAACCTGAACTCGGTGAAGATCCTCCAGGTCTCCAGGGGCCTCACTTACACGCTGGACATGAAGAAGACCGGCGCGGACCGGGTCGTCGACGGCACGATCAAGCTGAACGGCGAGCCGATCGACCCGGCGAAGAACTACCGCGTCGCGATGAACGAGTTCCTCGCGGGTGGCGGCGACGGCTTCCCGGCCCTGGCCACCGGCACCAACAAGCTGGTCGGCGCCTCGGACCTGGACGTGTTCAACGCGTACCTCGCGGCCCACTCCACGGCGACGACGCCGCTGGCGGTGCCGGCGGCCGACCGGATCACGGTCGTGCAGTAACTCCGCAGGAAAGGAAGGGGCGGTGTCCGCTGCGGCGGGCACCGCCCCTTTCCCGGTCCAAGCTATGGCAGGAGCACGTCAACTCCTGCCATAGTGCGGTGCCATGGACCGACGACGCTTTCTCGCGGGCGCCGCCGCAGCCGGTGCCGCACTCCTCGTGGGCACCCCCTCCGCCCGGGCGGCCACCGCCCTCGGGACCCAGGACTGGATGGCTGCCCACGGTGACCCCACCCCGCTCCAGAAGCTCACGATCCCCGGGACCCACGACTCCGGCGCCCGTTACGGCGGGCCCTGGACGGCCTGCCAGAACACCACCATCGCCCGGCAACTGGACAGCGGGATCCGGTTCCTGGACGTGCGGTGCCGGGTGACCGGCGGGTCGTTCGCGATCCACCACGGGGCTTCCTACCAGAACCTCATGTTCGGCGACGTCCTCGTCGCCTGCCGCGACTTCCTCGCCGCCCATCCCTCCGAGACCGTGCTCATGCGCGTCAAGCAGGAGTACTCGTCCGAGTCCGACGCCACCTTCCGGGCCGTCTTCGACGACTACCTGGACGTACGCGGCTGGCGGGGGCTGTTCCGTATCGGCTCCGGCGTCCCCACGCTCGGCGAGGCCCGCGGGCGGGTCGTGCTGCTCGCCGACAACGGCGGGCTGCCGGGGCTTCGCTGGGCCGACGGCGCCTACTTCGACGTCCAGGACGACTACCAGGCCGAACCGTTCGCCAAGTGGCCCAAGATCCAGGCCCAGTTCCGCAAGGCCGCCGCACAGCCCGGCCGCTTCTACGTCAACTTCGTCTCCACCGCCGCCGCCCTCCCGCCCCGCTGGAACTCCGACCGCCTCAACCCGCAGGTCCACTCCTTCCTCGACGGCGCCGAGGCGGCCGGCTGGAAGGGGCTGGGGATCGTCCCGCTCGACTTCCCCGACACCCGGTCAGGACTCGTCGAGTCCCTCATCCGGCACAACTGAGGACCCGCCCGTCACCTCAGGCGGCGGTGTCGGCGCCCCCGGCAGCCGCACCGTCGCCACCGTGCCGCCGTCCTGCGCCGGGGTCAGGGCGACCGTGCCGCCCGCGTGGCCGACCGTGCGGGCCACGATCGACAGGCCGAGGCCGGAGCCCGGCAGGCTGCGGGCCGACGGTGAGCGCCAGAAGCGGTCGAAGACGTGCGGCAGCTCGTCCGGCGCGATGCCCGGGCCGTGGTCGCGAACGGTCAGCTCGCCGCGCATCAGCGTCACCTCGATCGTGCCGCGCGGCGGCGAGAACTTCACCGCGTTGTCCAGGACGTTGACCAGGGCCCGCTCCAGCGCCGCCGGCTCGGCCCGCACGTACCAGGGGGCCAGATCCGTCTCGAAGGTCAGCTCCGGGCCGCGCAGGCGGGCCCGGTCCAGCGCCGAGCGCAGGATGCCGTGCAGCGGCACGACCTCGAGGCGGCCCGGGGCCGCGGCGTCCGGGCGGGCCAGTTCCTGGAGGTCGCCGATGAGCGCGGCCAACTCCGTCATCTGCGCCTTCACCGAGGCCAGCAGGGCCCGCCGGTCCTCCGGCGGCAGGGCGCGGCCCGTCTGCTCGCTGCGGGCGAGCAGCTCGATGTTGGTGCGCAGGGAGGTCAGGGGCGTGCGCAGCTCGTGGCCCGCGTCCGCGATCAGCTGGGACTGCCGGTCGCGCGAGGTCGCGAGCGCCGCCGTCATCGCGTTGAAGGAGCGCGACAGGCGGGCGATCTCGTCCTCGCCCTCGACCGGGATGCGTACGGTCAGGTCCTCGGTCGCCGCCACGTGCTCGACCGCCCCGGTCAGCCGGTGCACCGGCTCGAGGCCGGTCCGCGCCACCCAGAGCCCGGCCGCGCCGGCGCCGACGACGCCGATGCCGGAGACGAGCAGCAGCACCCAGCCCAGCGTGTTCAGGGAGTTGTCGATCTCGTACGTCGGACGGGCCACCGACACGGCTACCGGCTGGGAGATCGGCTGCCGGACCAGGTTCATCGGGTACGTGTACACGCGCATCTGCGTGCCGTCCTCGGCGTCCGTCGTGTGCAGCGCGGAGCCGAGCCGCCCCTGGGCCACCTTCGTGTCCGAGGCCTGGGCCGGGATCTGCGAGCGGCCGGTCGAGCAGAGCACCTCGCCGTCCGTCGAGACGATCTGCAGGGTCTGCGAGTCGCGCGACCAGGGCGCCGGCCGGGTCTGCGCGTCCGGCCCGCACGAGCTCAGCAGCTGCTGGGCGTCCTGCGGGGTGAGCTGCGCGGAGCGCAGCGAGTCGTCCAGCTCCCCCTCCAGCTGCGCCCGCGTCACGAACCAGCAGGCCAGCGACACCGCCGCCACCGCGACCGCCACGGCGAGGGCCGTGAGCAGCGCGAGGCGGGAGCGCAGCGGGCGGGAGCGGAACCAGGCCACCGGGCTTCTCACGCCGTGTCTCCGTCCACCGGGCTTCTCACTCCGTGCCTCCGCCGCGCAGTACGTAGCCGACGCCCCGCACCGTGTGCACCAGGCGCCGCTCGCCGCCCGCCTCGGTCTTGCGCCGCAGGTACATCACGTACACGTCGAGGGAGTTGGAGCTCGGCTCGAAGTCGAAGCCCCACACGGCCTTCAGGATCTGCTCACGCGTGAGCACCTGCCGCGGATGGGCCAGGAACATCTCCAGAAGGGTGAACTCGGTACGGGTCAGCTCCACCGGCCGCCCGCCGCGCGTGACCTCGCGCGTGGTCAGGTCCATCCGCAGGCCCTCGAAGGACAGCACGTCGCCCTCGGGTCGCGGCCCGGCCTGCGCCGCCGCGTAGGAGCTGCGCCGCAGCAGCGCGCGGATCCGGGCGAACAGCTCGTCCAGCTCGAAGGGCTTCACCAGGTAGTCGTCCGCGCCCGCGTCGAGGCCGGTGACGCGGTCACCGACGGTGTCGCGGGCGGTCAGCATCAGGATCGGCACGGTCGAGCCGGACGCCCGGATCCGGCGGGCCGCGGTCAGCCCGTCCATGCGGGGCATCTGGACGTCGAGGACCACGAGATCGGGGCCGTACGACGCCATCTTGGCGAGCGCGTCGAGCCCGTCGACGGCGTCCTCGGTCCCGTAGCCCTCGAAGGCGAGACTGCGGCGCAGCGCCTCCCGTACGGCGGGCTCGTCGTCCACGATGAGGATGCGCTCGGCGCGATCGGCGTCGTTCTGCTGGCCAGTCATGGGCCCAGCCTCGCATGTGTTCAGCTGGAGCCGCCCGAGCGCAGGTCGTCGAGGTCGGCCTTGAGGGTGTTCACCGGGATCGCGAATCCGAGGCCGACGCTGCCGGCCGTGGAACCGCTCGAAGAACTGGGCGAATACATGGCCGAATTGATTCCGATGATCTCGCCGTTCATATTGATCAGCGCGCCGCCGGAATTCCCGGGATTGAGCGAGGCGTCGGTCTGCAGCGCCTTGTACGTGGTCTTCGACGAGCCGGTGTCGCCGTTGAACTGCTGCCCGCCGAACTCGAACGGCCAGCCCTGGCGGGGGTCGTACGGTCGGCCGCTGCCCTGGCCGCTGTCCTGGCCCTCGTCCTTGGCGACGGTCACGTCGCGGTCGAGGGCGGAGACGATGCCACTGGTGACGGTGCCGGTGAGGCCCTCGGGGGAGCCGATCGCCACCACCTCGTCGCCGACCCGCACCTTGCCGGAGTCGCCGAGCGTGGCCGCCTTCAGGCCGGAGGCGCTCTCCAGCTTGATCAGCGCCAGGTCCTTGTCGGGGTCCGTGCCGACGACCTTGGCGTCGTAGCTCTTGCCGTCGGAGGTCTGCACCGTGATCTGGTCGGCACCCGAGATGACGTGGTTGTTGGTGACGATCTCGCCGTCGCCGGTGATGATCACGCCGGAGCCGGTGGACTTGCCGGATCCGGAGCTCGCGGAGATCTCCACGATCGACGGGGACACCGCCTGGGCGACCCCGGCGACCGTGCCCTTGCTGCTCGCCGACACGTTGGTGCCGGTCACGCCGCCGGAGGCGGTCGTGGCGCCGTCGGCCGTCCACTGCTGGACGAGGGTCGCGGTCCCTCCGCCGATCGCCGCGGCGGCGAGGGCCACGGCCGCCATGAGGCCGACCCCGCGCCGGGCCCTGCGGTGCGGGGTGGGGGCGGGGGCGGCCGCCGCGAACGGGACCGTCGGATCCACCGGCGGCGGTACCTGTCCGCCGGCCGGCCAGACCGTGGTGCCCGGCTCGGTGGTGATCGGCCGCGTCGGGTCGTACGGGGGCCTCGGCGGGTAGTACGGCTGCTGCTGCGGCTGGGGCTGCTGGTAGTCCGTCATGACCACGACTCTCGGAGTCGTAGATGAGAGGGGGCTGAGGACGGGGTGAGAAGCCCGACAGAAGGCTGTATGCCCGAAATAAAGACCTGCCCTGGGCGGGGTTGTCCGACGCGGCCGGAGGGGCGCCCGGGGTGCCGTCCCGCGCAGCGGCGGGCCGCCCGGCGGGTGCCGTCAGGCGCGGTCGCGGGGCCGCCCGGGGGGTGTCGTCAGGCGCGGTCGCGGGGCTGCCGGGGGGTGTCGTCAGGCGCAGCCGCAGGAGCGGCGGACGATCAGCGCCGACGGGAACTGCTTCACCCGCTCGCGCTTCGAGCCCGCCACCCGCAGCGAGTCGTCGAGCACCAGATCCACGGCGGCCCGGGCCATCGCCGGGCGGTCGGAGTAGACGGTGGTCAGCGGCGGATCGGAGAGCGCCGCCTCCTTCACGTCGTCGAAGCCCGCCACCGCGAGCTCCGTCGGCACGTCGATGCGCAGCTCGCGCGCGGCCCGCAGCACGCCGAAGGCCTGGTCGTCCGTCGAGCAGAAGATGGCCGGCGGCCTGTCCGGGCCGGACAGCAGCTTCAGTGCCACCTGGTAGGCGTCGTAGCGGTTGTACGGGGCCTGGAAGAGCCGTCCCTCGATCGAGCGGCCCGCCTCCAGCATGGCCCGCCGCCAGCCCTCCTCGTGGTCGGCGACCGGGTCGCCGACGGCGGGGGTGTTCGGGATGCCGCCCATGCAGGCCACGTACGGGTGGCCGTGCTCCAGGAGGTGACGGGTGGCGAGCTGGGCGCCGCCGATGTCGTCGGTGACGACGGCGACGTCGTCGAGGGCCTCGGGCCGCTCGTGCAGCAGCACGACCCGGGCGTCCCAGGCCTCGATCTCGCTCGCGGCCCGCTCGCTCATGCCCTGGCTGACCAGGATCAGTCCGGAGACCCGCATGCCGAGGAAGGCGCGCAGGTAGTGGACCTCGCGCTCGTCGCGGTAGTCGGAGTTGCCGACCAGGACCATCTTTCCGCGCTCGGCGGCGGCCTGCTCGACGGCGTGCGCCATCTCCCCGAAGAAGGGCTGCCGGGCGTCCGGGACGATCATGCCTATGAGGTCGGTGCGGCGTGACGCCATCGCCTGGGCCACCCGGTCGGGCCGGTAGCCCAGCTCCTTGATGGCGGCGAGGACACGCTCGCGCGTGGCCGGGGCGACCGGCCGGGGTCCGTTGTTGATGACGTAACTCACGACCGCGGTCGAAGTACCCGCCAGTCGCGCTACGTCATCCCGCGTCACCTTGGCCACGCGCGGCAGTCTACGCGGGGTGACCTACCTACCGGCAGGTCGCGCTGTGGCATACGCCACGTTAACGGTCCTCCACAGGAGTGAGTTCCCGTGCGGCCTCCTTGACCCGGGCCCCGGCGCGCGCCTCCTGCTTCGCCCGCGCCTCCTCGGCCGCCCGCTCCACCTTCTCGGGGGTGACGAAGCGGTAGCCGACGTTGCGGACGGTGCCGATCAGCGACTCGTGCTCGGGGCCGAGCTTGGCCCGCAGACGCCGTACGTGGACGTCGACCGTTCGGGTGCCGCCGAAGTAGTCGTAGCCCCACACCTCCTGGAGGAGCTGGGCGCGGGTGAAGACCCGGCCCGGGTGCTGGGCGAGGTACTTGAGCAGCTCGAACTCCTTGAAGGTCAGGTCCAGGACCCGGCCCTTGAGCTTGGCGCTGTACGTGGCCTCGTCGACCGACAGGTCGCCGTTGCGGATCTCCATGGGGGAGTCGTCCGCGACGATCTGCTGGCGGCCCATCGCGAGCCGCAGCCGGGCCTCGACCTCGGCGGGTCCCGCGGTGTCGAGCAGCACGTCGTCGATGCCCCAGTCGGCGGTGACGGCCGCGAGACCGCCCTCCGTCACGACCAGGATCAGCGGACAGCCCGGGCCGGTGGAGCGCAGCAGCTGGCACAGCGAGCGCACCTGCGGCAGGTCGCGGCGGCCGTCCACGAGGATCACGTCGGCGCCCGGGGTGTCCACCAGGGCCGGGCCCTCGGCGGGGGCCACGCGCACGTTGTGCAGCAGCAGGCCGAGGGCGGGCAGCACCTCGGTCGACGGCTGGAGGGCGTTGGTGAGGAGCAGCAGTGAGCTCATCGCTTCCCACCTGCCCGGGTAAGCGACTGGGTCGTCGACTGGGTCGTCGGTCGTCGGTCGTGCTTCGTACGCTCGTCCATGACGTCGGTTCCTCCTCGGTCCCTGCGAGGACGTCTGCGGTGTGGCTCACGTATGGCTCTCGCGCCCTGAGAGCTTTTGTTCATCCATCCGTAACAACGGTCGGAAAACACAAAAGGACCCGGGGGCTGCGTTGCCCGGATCCTCTGGCAAGCAGAATAGCCCACATGAGTTCCGAGGCAGAGGGCCGATTTCACATGGTGGATGTTTCCTCGCTCACTTCCGTCCATGACCGGGACGCTCGCCGTGCAATGTTGCGTACCGGTGACGGTGTCCGGATCGAGGCGGTTTACGAACCGGCTCTCGCAAGTGTCACCGATACGGCGGTCGTGGTGGCGCACGGGTTCACCGGCTCGGTCGACCGGCCCGCGCTCCGGCGCGCGGCGCTCGCGCTCCGGGAGCACGCACACGTCGTCTCCTTCTCCTTCCGCGGCCACGGCGGCTCGGGCGGGCGCTCGACCGTCGGCGACCGCGAGGTGCTCGACCTGGCGGCCGCCGTCCGCTGGGCGCGGGAGCTCGGCCATCCGAGGGTGGTGACGGTCGGCTTCTCCATGGGCGGCTCGATCGTGCTGCGGCACGCCGCCCTGGAGCGCGGCACGGGCGCCCACACCGACGCGGTCGCCGCCGTCAGCGCCCCGGCCCGCTGGTACTACCGGGGTACGCCCGCGATGCGGCGCGTGCACTGGGTGGTGACCCGGCCGGTGGGCCGGCTGGTCGGCCGCTACGGGCTCGGCACCCGGATCGACGGCAAGGACTGGGACCCCGTACCGCTCTCGCCCGTCGAGGCCGTGCCGCTGATCGCACCGACCCCGCTGCTGATCGTGCACGGCGACCGCGACGCGTACTTCCCGGTCGACCACCCCCGCAGCCTCGTCGCGGCGGCGCCCGACGGCGCGGCCGAGCTGTGGCTGGAGCGTGGCATGGGGCACGCGGAGAACGCGGCCGGCGAGGAACTGCTCGCCCGGCTCGGGGCCTGGCTCACCCGGCCATAGCCCATCATGGGGGGCGGCGCGCACACGAACGAAGGGAGTGCCGCTATGGCAGCGGGAACCATCCGCTACTGGGCCGCGGCGAAGGCGGCCGCCGGTGTCGCCGAGGAGCCGTACGCCGCCGAGACCCTGGCGCAGGCGCTGGACGCGGCCCGCGTGAGGCACCCCGGCGAGCTGGTCCGGGTGCTGCAGCGCTGCTCGTTCCTCATCGACGGCGATCCCGTCGGGACCCGTGCCCATGAGACCGTACGGCTGGCCGAGGGCGGCACGGTCGAGGTGCTCCCGCCGTTCGCAGGAGGGTGAACCGCACAGCATGAGTAGTGACCAGCAGTATCCATACGAGCCGCGGAGCGGCGCGCCGGGCGGTCAGCCGTACGACCCGCACGTCACCCAGACGTGGGAGGGCCAGACCTGGGACACCCAGTTCCAGCCCGTCGTGCAGCCGCCGGCGTCGCACGACACGGCGTACCTGCCGCCGCAGGGCCAGCCGCAGGGTGCGTACGACTACGCCCAGGAGGCCCACCCGACCGGCGGGCATCCGCTCCCGCCGGAGAGCCCGTACGAGCAGGTGGCGCCCGCGTACGAAGCGTCCGCGTCCGCGTACGAGACGCCGGTGGCCGCGCCGGCGTACGACACCGCGGCGGTCGCACCCGAAGGCGCCCCCGCCCCCGCCCCGGCCTACTCCCCGCCCACCACTGCCGGCAACGCCCGGATCACCGACGCCCAGCGCGCCCGTGCCGAGGGCCGTTCGCCGATCATCGCGCCCGGGATGCAGCCTGCCGCCCTGACCGCCGTGCTCGGTGTGCTGCTCGCGGGCGGCGCGGCCGTGGGCCCGTACGGGCTGCTCGTTCCGCTGGTGCTGCTGCAGGCGGTCACGGCCGCGGGCTGGTTCCGGCTCAACGGCATGTGGCCGGCCCGGCAGGGCATCGCCCTCGCCTTCCTGGGCGGCGTCACCGCCGACGTGGCGCTGCTCGCCACCGGCCGGGAGCACGCGCCCGCCGCGATCCTGGGCACGCTCGGCGTGTGGGTGCTGCTCACGCTGGTGCTCCAGCTGCGCAGCCACGCCGACCCCGACGAGCGCATGTACGGCCTGATGGCGACGGTGGCCTCCGCGGCCCTCGCGATCATGGCCACCGGGCACCTGGGCGCCGAGCCGGACGCGGTGGTCGTCGGCGGGCTCGCCGTCGCCGCCGCGGTCCTGGCCCGGGCCGTCCCCCTCCCCGGCCCGGTCTCCGTCGTCGTGGCCCTGCTCGCGGCGGCCGGCGGCGGCATCGCGGCCGGTGGCTTCGCCGGCCTGGGCGCCGCCGCGGGCGCGCTGCTCGGCCTCGCGGCCGGGGCGTGCGCCCTGATCGGGCTGCGGGTGGCCAGCTACGACTACCCGTCCCGTTTCGTGCACATGACGGCCGGTGTCGCCCTGCCGCTGACGGCGGCCGCGCCCGCCGTCTACCTGCTCGGCCGGGCGCTGGCGTAACACCCGCCACAGCGCGCCCGGGAACCTACCGGCCCCCTGACACGTCGATCTTCGTGTCGGGGGGCCGATCTCGTTTCCGGGCATCAGCGTCGGGCACCGGCCCTCACGCACCACCTACCAGGGGGACTCAGACCATGCGGGCACTGCGGATTGTGCTGATCCTGGCCGTCGTGCTCGGCGGGATCTTCGTCGGCGTCGACCGGCTCGCCGTCGCGTACGCGGAGTCGGAGGCGGCGGACCGGGTGCGGCTCGGAGCCGTACGGGCGGAGTCCACCGACGTCGACATCAAGGGCTTCCCGTTCCTCACCCAGGTGGCGGACAAGCGCCTCGACGAGGTCGAGGTGAAGCTGACCGGCGTCCAGGCGACCGCGGGCGGCCGGCCGGTCCGCATCGGCGAGCTGACCGCCGCGCTGCGGGACGTCACGGTGGACGACTCGTACACGAGCGCGAGGGCGGGCTCCGCCACCGGCACCGCGCTCATCTCGTACGCGGACCTGGCCGCGGCCTCAGGCCGTGACGTGCAGGTCGCGTACGGCGGCAACGGCAAGCTGAAGGTCACCGGCGGGGTGCAGATCCTCGGCCGCACGCTCACCCGCAGCGTGCTGTCCACGGTGACCCTGGCCGGCGGCGACACCATCCGGGTGCGGGCCGACCAGGTGCCCGGCGAGGGCATCCCGGGCCTGGAGGGCCTGGTGCGGGCGCGTACCGACTTCGACCGGCGCATCGAAGGCCTGCCGCAGGGCATGCAGCTGACGAAGGTCGAGGCGCGCGAGGACGGCCTGACCGTGAGCGTGACCGGCAAGGACGTCGTACTGGCGGGCTGAGCACCGCCTGGGTGCGGGGCCTCCGCGGACCGAGCACCGTCCGGGACGCGGCCCTGGAGGGCCCCTGACCGGCCGAGAAGCGCCGTGGACGGGTCCGGAGATCACATTCTGAGACACCCCTGTCCGATCCGCAGATAAACCGACGGGACACCTCCACGCGAGGGTGCCCCGGGCCTGGCCGTACCCCTTTCCGGTCTCACTCTTCGGACGATCGCGTCTCAAAATACGACACACCGGTGACACGGCCGCCTGTCCGTCCCTACGATCGTGGGCATGAAGCGACAGGCGGATCTCACGAAGCGGCGGGCAGTAGACCTGTGCCGCATCGCCGCCATGCTCTGTCGCTCCGTCTGAGCGGGACGCACTGCTCCCGTATTCCTCAGGCCCTACGACGTGATGTCGGGGCCACCCCTGCGCAGCAGCACCACCGTCGCCCGCACGCGACGGCGCGTACCCGCACCACCCCGCACAAACCGCCGCACACTGCCCCGGAGGAGAAACAGCATGGCTCGCAGCGACGTCCTGGTCGACGCCGACTGGGTCGAGGCCAACCTCGACAACCCGCAGGTCGCCGTCGTCGAGGTGGACGAGGACACCTCGGCCTACGACAAGAACCACATCAAGAACGCGATCCGGATCGACTGGACCAAGGACCTCCAGGACCCGGTCCGCCGCGACTTCATCGACCAGGAGGGCTTCGAGAAGCTCCTCTCGGCCAAGGGCATCGCGAACGACACGACGGTCGTGCTCTACGGCGGCAACAACAACTGGTTCGCCTCCTACGCCTACTGGTACTTCAAGCTCTACGGTCACCAGGACGTCAAGCTCCTCGACGGCGGCCGCAAGAAGTGGGAGCTCGACTCCCGCGACCTGGTCGACGGCGCCGAGGTCCCGAACCGCCCGGCCACCGACTACAAGGCCCAGGCCCAGGACACCTCGATCCGTGCCTTCCGCGACGACGTCGTGGCCGCGATCGGCACCCAGAACCTGGTCGACGTCCGGTCGCCCGACGAGTTCTCGGGCAAGCTGCTCGCCCCGGCCCACCTCCCGCAGGAGCAGTCGCAGCGCCCGGGCCACGTCCCGTCCGCCCGCAACATCCCGTGGTCGAAGAACGCCAACGACGACGGCACCTTCAAGTCGGACGAGGAGCTGAAGTCCCTCTACGCCGACGAGAACGTCGACCTGGCGAAGGACTCCATCGCCTACTGCCGCATCGGCGAGCGCTCCGCGCTCACGTGGTTCGTCCTGCACGAGCTGCTCGGCGTCGAGAACGTCAAGAACTACGACGGCTCGTGGACCGAGTACGGCTCCCTCGTCGGCGTGCCGATCGAGCTCGGCGCCAACAAGTAAGACCGCGGGTCCTCGTCAGACCCGTACCCCTCGACCTCGACCGTAAGGATTCCCAGCATGTGTGGAGCACAGCCCGGCGGCCCCGACGCCTCGACGATCAAGCCCGGTGAGACCACGATCCAGGGTTACGTGACCAAGGACGGCCAGCCCGTCACCGGTTACGTCCGCCTCCTGGACTCGACCGGCGAGTTCACGGCCGAGGTCCCCACCTCCGCCACCGGCCAGTTCCGCTTCTACGCGGCCGAGGGCACGTGGACCGTCCGCGCCCTGATCCCCGGCGGCACCGCCGACCGCCAGGTCGTGGCCCAGCAGGGCGGCCTGGCCGAGGTCGCCATCGCGGTCTGACACCGCACCACCGAACGGCCGAAGGGCCGTGCCTCCCTGGGGGGTTGGACGCCATCACCAGGAGCTTGAGGCACGGCCCTTCGGTCTGCCCGGCCGCTGTCGCGGTCGGGCCCGCAGTCGTACGCTGAAGGTGTGTACGCACGGCGACGACGCGTCTACTTCTGGATGATGGGCGTCTGCCTGGTGCTTTTCGTGGGCGCCTGGGCCGTCGTGCGCCTTTTCTCGGTGCCCGCGGCCATCGCCATGTGCGTGGTGGCCATGCTCATCCCACCGATCGCCGCGATGGTCGCGAACCGGCGCGGCCCCGACGACCGCTGGTGGGACGACCCGAGCGGCGACAAGCAGTCGGACGAGTGGTGGGACGAACTCGACGGCAAGAAGAAGCGGGAGCCCTGAGGCATGCCCCTGCGGGAACCCCAGGCGGCGCCCTAGTAGACCAGGGCCTGCGTCTCCTCGCCCATCGCCTCCTGGACGAAGACCTGGGCGCCCGCGATGCGGATGCCGGGCAGGACGTCGTTCTCCGTGATGTCGCGCCGGGCCGCGCACTGGGTGCAGAGCGTGATGCGGCCGGCCGCCAGGATCGAGTCGACCAGGTCCGGGAGCGGGGCGGCGTGCGGGAGGTCGAACTCGGCCGCCCGGCCCGGCAGGGCGAACCAGGAGGACTCGCCGGTCAGCCACAGCGAGACCTCGACCCCGCTGGCGACGGCGACGGCGGCCACCGTGAAGGCCTGGGAGCAGCGTTCGGGGGCGTCGGCCCCGGCGGTCACCTTGATCACGAGCTTCTTCGCCATATGCCGAACTGTAATGCGACCTCGTGCAACCTCATGCACCTCCCACGTGTCACGTGTGCGCGCGGGTAACGGAATCCGCGCTTCTAGTCTCGTGGGGGGACTCTTTTGGAAGCCACAGAAGCGGTGGAATCCGCTCAGAACGCCCCGGCGCCCGCGCCGGACCCCGCGCCGGTACCCGGGCCGGTGCCGGTTCCGGAAGGGGCGCCGAAGCGCCGTCGGACCGGCCGTACGGTCGCGCTGATCGCCGTCGCCGCCGTCCTCGGCATCGTCGGCGGCACCGCCGTCGGCTACGGCGTCCAGGCCGAGCGGGAGCCCACCCCGCTGCCGGCCCTCAACCAGCCCGGCCTCGCGTACCCGGCGAAGCCGCTGCCCAAGGGCCAGGAGCCGACACCGCTGTCCGTGGCCGCCGACCGCGGCCTGAAAACCGACGGGGACCTGCGGAAACTGCTGCTGCCGAAGCCGGCCGGAGCGCGGACCGCCGAGCGCTGGCAGGGCGACGGCTGGGTGGACGTGGCGGACTACTTGGACGGCTACGTCGACGAGAAGTGGATGTTCGAGTCGACGAACGAGCTCGGCATCCGCAGGACTGCGGCCACGTCGTGGGACAGCGGCCAGTCCCGCACCGTCAAGATCGAGCTCGTCCAGTTCCGCTCCGGCGACCAGCTCGGCGCGGCCGAGCACGCCGAGGGCCAGCGGGACTACATGCCCGACGCCAAGGAGGGCGCCGGGAACGAGGGCGACCTGCTCAAGGGCACGGCCGAGGGCCGTTACTACCTGTACCCGGTGGAGCGGAAGGCCGGTTACCTGGACTTCTACGCCGCGCGGGCCGTCTTCCACCGTGGCGACGTGATGGTCGACATCCACATCTTCGACTCGAAGAAGATCAGCAAGAGCGACATCCGCGCGCTCGCCGAGAAGCAGCTGGAGCGCCTGTGACCGACGACCTCGACACCGTCGCACCCACCGCAGCCCGGCCCGGCCGGCGCCGCAAGGCCCTCACTGTCGTCCTGCCGGCCGTCCTCGTGCTCGGGGCCGTCGGCGGCGGCATCACGTACACCGGCGTGACCGTCTCGTCGGCCGACAACACCGCCGAGACCCAGGTCTGGGCGGAGCCGGCCTCGGGGACGGAGGGGAAGGACCCCGCGGAGACCACGGTCAACCGTGGCCGCGCCGACACCCCGATGGCCAAGCTGCTGCTGCCCGTACCCGACGGCTACCGACTCGGCCCGGACGCGGGTGCCTACGGCAACGACGGCGAACTCGGCGAGAAGGAGGCCACGGCCCTCCTCAAGGACCAGCTGCGCGGGATCTCGGGCAAGAAGCGCCGGGAGTACGAGAAGCGGATCGACCGCCTGGGTGTCCAGGGCGTCGGCGTCCGCTCCTTCCTCTCCCGCGACAACCAGCACCTCGTCACGGTCCGGATCACCCGGATGAAGAACAAGCGGCGCATCCACGACATGTTCGTGTTGGAGCAGGACCTCGCGAAGATCCTGGAGCTGCCCAAGGGCCCGAAGATCTCCGGGCACAAGAACTCTGCCTGCTTCCTCCTCCCCGAGGACAAGGAAGACGGCGACGGCAAGGGCGCGACCCAGCTCGCGGCGATGACCTGCTCCGCGTACGACTCCGAGCTGCTGGTCTCCGTCGAGGCCGCGGGTTCGACGCTCGACAAGGCCGCGGTCGCCGCGCTGGTGAAGAAGCAGTTGGACCACATCAAGTCGCCGGGGGAGTACGTATGAGCGAGCAGCTGACGGACAAGGAGAAGGCCCCGGTCGCGACCCCGGTGGTGACCCCGGCCGAGGCTCCGGTCGCGACTCCGGTCGCGACTCCGGTCGCGACTCCGGTCGCGACTCCGGTCGCGACTCCGGCCGCGACTCCGGCCGAGACCCCGGCCGAGACCCCGGCCGCGACCCCGGCCGTGACCCCCGAGAGCTCGGCGGTCCCGGCGGCCGAGGCGGCGGACACCGTGAAGGCGGCGGCCTCGTCCGACCGGCGCCGACGGGCGCTGTGGGCCGGCGCCCGCTGGATCGCCGCCGTCGTCGTGTGCGCCGCCGCCGGCGCCGGGACCGCCGCCGGGATCACCTCGATGGACCGCACCGAGGTACCCGGGCTCGCCACCGAGAGCGACGGCCGCTGGGACTATCCGCAGCTCAGCCTCCCGGCGCTGCCGGAGGGCTCTCCGCGCCCGTTCACGACCGGCAACGACGGCGAGGTCCACCACGCCGACCTGCGCCGACTGCTGCTGCCCGCGCCCGCGGGCGCCACACCCGACCCGAAGCTGAACGGCGGCTGGATCAGCCTCGACCGGTACCTGACCGTCTTCCCGAAGGAGAAGCGCGCGGACCTGAAGCAGGCCCTCACGGACTCCGCGCCCCGCCATGTCGCAGCCCGTGCGTGGACCATGCCGGACGGCACGCACGCCGCCGTCTACCTGCTGCGCTTCAAGTCGGTGGCGTTTTCGGAGGACTTCAAGGACAACGCCCTGGAGGTCGGCTCCAGCGACGACCGGATCCTCCTCGACGGGGTGCTCAAGGCGGAGACGGACTCGCTCGGCACGCACGTCCGCGTCTCGGGGACCTCGCTGTACGCGGTCGCCGAGCAGCAGCCGTACGGCCCCGAGCAGACCCGCTGGGCCTTCGTCCAGGCCGGGGACACGCTGGGCCTCGTCGTCCAGTCCCGCAAGGGCGAGGCCCTGGAGGTCCCGTTCCAGCAGACGGTCGCCCTGCAGAACCAGCTGCTCGGCTGACCGTACGGGACCGGGAGTCGCCGAGACCCACCTCACCGAGAGCACCGGACCCCAGCCCACTAAGCTGGGGTCCGGCCCGTTCCGCCTTCATCGCTCATTCGAGGAGCACCAAAGTGATCGTTTTCTTCGAAGTCCTGCTGGCGCTCGTCTGCGTTGCGGTCCTGGCGTTCGCCGGTCTGACCGTGAAGAAGCTGTACCAGGGCCAGCGCTAACCCCCTACACAGATCGCCTGAGCTGCTCATGATCGAGATCCCGTCCGACCTCAATCCGGACCTCGTCCCCCTCGCGTTCCTCCTCGGCACGTGGGAAGGCGCGGGCGTCTCCGACTTCCCCGGCGCCGAGAAGTGCAACTTCGGCCAGTCCGTGACGTTCAGCCACGACGGCCGGGACTTCGTCGAGTACCACTCGCACTCCTGGGTGCTCGACGCCGACGGCAACAAGGTCCGTCCGCTGGAGAGCGAGAGCGGCTACTGGCGGATCGACAAGGACCGCAAGGTCGAGGTCGTCATGGTCCGCGACCAGGGCGTCGTCGAGGTCTGGTACGGCGAGCTCGCCGACCAGAAGCCGCAGATCGACATGGCCACCGACGCCGTCGCGCGCACCGCCGCCTCCGGGCCGTACAGCGGGGGCAAGCGCCTCTACGGCTACGTCAAGGGCGACCTGATGTGGGTCGGCGAGAAGGCCACCCCCGAGGTCCCGCTGCGGCCGTACATGTCGGCGCACCTGAAGAAGGTCGTCACGCCCGAGGAGGTCGCCGAGATGGCGCGCAACCTCCCCGACATGCCGGACGACGGCATCGCCTTCTTCAAGTAGGGGCTTTCCCGAGGGATCGGCACCGCGCCCTCCTACACTGGGGGGCGTGGTGAGCACCGACTGGAAGAGCGACCTGCGGCAGCGCGGCTACCGGCTGACGCCCCAGCGCCAGCTTGTCCTGGAGGCCGTGGACACCCTGGAACACGCGACGCCCGACGACATCCTCGTCGAGGTCCGCAAGACCGCGTCCGGCGTGAACATCTCCACGGTGTACCGCACCCTCGAGCTGCTCGAAGAGCTGGGTCTGGTCAGCCACGCCCACCTCGGGCACGGGGCGCCGACCTACCACCTCGCCGACCGGCACCACCACATCCACCTGGTCTGCCGGGACTGCACCGAGGTCATCGAGGCGGACGTGGCCGTGGCGGCCGAGTTCACCGGGAAGCTGCGCGAGACCTTCGGCTTCGAGACCGACATGAAGCACTTCGCGATCTTCGGCCGGTGCCGGGACTGCGCCCGGAAGGCCGCCGAAGCCGCGGGCGAAGCGGACGGCAAAGCCGACGGCAAGGACACCGGCCCGGAGTCGTAGGCTTTTCCCATGAAGAGCCCTCTGCTGTCCCTGCCCGGCGCCGTCCCCGCCGAAGGCCGTGACGAAGGTGTCGCCGCGCACTACGGAGACCTGTTCCGCGAGCAGCGGACCCTCGCCGACGGCACCGGTTTCGTCGACCTCTCGCACCGCGGTGTCGTCACCGTGACCGGCGGCGACCGGCTGAGCTGGCTGCACCTCCTGCTCACCCAGCACGTCAGCGACCTCCCGGCCGGCCAGGCCACCGACGCGCTGATCCTCTCCGCGAACGGGCACATCGAGCACGCGCTGTACCTCGTCGACGACGGCGAGACGGTCTGGGCGCACGTCGAGCCGGGCACGCAGGGCGAGCTCATCGCGTACCTGGAGTCGATGAAGTTCTTCTACCGGGTCGAGGTCGCCGACCGCACCGACGACTTCGCCGTCGTCCACCTCCCGGCCGGCTCCATCGCAGCCGTGCCCGACGGCGTGGTCGTACGGGAGACGGCGCAGGGGCGCGACCTCTTCCTGCCGCGGGCCGGACTCGAGGCGTTCGCGGGCTCGCACGGGCCGGCCGCCGGCATCCTCGCGTACGAGGCGCTGCGCATCGAGGCGCACCGGCCGCGGCTCGGCTTCGAGACCGACCACCGGACCATCCCGCACGAGATCGGCCTGATCGGCAGCGCCGTCCACCTCCAGAAGGGCTGCTACCGCGGCCAGGAGACGGTCGCCCGGGTGCAGAACCTGGGCAAGCCGCCGCGCCGTCTGGTCTTCCTGCACCTGGACGGCAGCGAGGTCCATCTGCCGGGCCACGGCACGCCGCTCCGGCTCGCCGCGGACGGGCCCGAGGGCCGCCAGCTCGGCTTCGTCACCACCTCGGCGCGCCACCACGAGCTGGGCCCGATCGCGCTGGCCCTGGTGAAGCGGAACGTGCCGGTGGACGCCGACCTCGTCGCGGGGACCACGGCGGCCGCGCAGGAGACCGTCGTCGAGCCCTGAGGGCGCCCGCGTACCGCCCTGACGCACACGACGGCGACCCAGGGCGTGTCCGGCGGATCAGGGCCGGAGAGGCCCTGCACCTCTACACCTCGATCAGCACCGTGAACGGGCCCTGGTTCGTGAGCGACACGCGCATGTCCGCTCCGAACCGGCCCGTCTCCACGCGCGCCCCCAGCGCCCTCAGTTGCGCCACCACCTCGTCGACGAGGGGTTCGGCCACGGGGCCGGGCGCGGCCGCGTTCCACGTGGGGCGGCGGCCCTTGCGGGCGTCGCCGTAGAGCGTGAACTGGGAGATGACGAGCAGCGGCGCGTTCACGTCGGAGCAGGACTTCTCGCCGTCCAGCACCCGTACGGACCAGAGCTTTCTGGCCAATTGCGCGGCCTTCTCGGAGGTGTCGTCATGGGTCACCCCGACCAGGACGCACAGCCCCTCGCCGACGATCTCCCCGACGGTCTCCCCTGCGACGACGACGCTCGCGCCGTCGACCCTCTGCACCACAGCTCGCATACGGACCAACCTACCGATCGTCCCACCGGCTGACGGAACGAGGGCCGAACGGGTGCAGACCGCCTGCGTCGGGCGGGGCCCGAGTGGCACCATGCGTGTCAGGCGGTGCGCCTACGCACCGGTCGAGGGGACGATTCTCATGAGTGCACCTGGCACCGGGCACACGTCCGGTCCCGTACCGCTGACCCGGGCCGCCGGCTCCGTCGGGCGGCCGCCCGTACAGCGCCGCGCCGAGCCCGGCCTGCCGGAAGGCCTGCCCGATCGCATGTCCGAACGCCTGCCGGAACGGACGCAGCCCGACCTCGCCGCGCTGCGGCTCCCCGAGCTGCGGGCGCTGCGCCGCGACGCGCAGGGCGACGAGGCCGACCTGAGCTACGTACGGCGGATGCTGCAGGGCCGGATCGACATCCTGCGGGCCGAGCTGGCCCGGCGCAGCGACCCGGAGGCGCCGGTCCTCGACCGGCTCTCGGAGATCCTCGCGGACACGCCGTCGCGGCCCGGCGCGGTGGCGCGTTCGGCGCGGCACGTGACGCTGTCGACGCCGCGCAGCGAGGAGTACCGGCGGCTCGCGGCCGAGATGCTGTCGGAGGTCGAGCTGTCGGACCTGACGGCCCGTACGGACGACGAGCTGCACACGGCGATGGGGCGGCTCGCGGGGTACGAGCAGCAGGTGTCGCGGCGCCGGCAGCAGCTCCAGCGGACCGCGGACGACTGCAGCGCGGAGATCGCCCGCCGCTACCGGGAGGGGGAGGCGCAGGTCGACGATCTGCTGGCCTGACCTGCTGGGCTGACCTGCTGGGCGCCCCGCGGAAACTCGCGTGCGGGGCCGTGGCCGGGCCGCATAGCCTCGAAGGATGAGTCCTGAGGTGCGCGCGATCGACGAGTCGGAGTTCCCCGCGTGGCTGCGGGCCAAGCGGGTCGGCTTCCTGCGGCCGCCGGTGGTGCCCGACGAGGAGGTCGCCGACCGGCTTCCGCACACCGACCTCTCCCGTACGTACGGGGCCTTCGACCGGGGCCGGCTGGTCGCCACCTTCCACTCCTTCGACCAGCAGCTGAGCACCGTCGGCGGCGCGAACCTCGCCGCCGACGCGGTCAGCGGGGTCACCGTCTCCCCGACCCACCGCAGGCGCGGGCTGCTCAGCCGGATGATGGCGGACGACCTGGCGGCGGCGAAGGAGCGGGGCGACGCGTGCGCGACGCTGATCGCCGCCGAGTACCCGATCTACGGGCGGTTCGGCTTCGGGGTGGCCGACTGGGGCACCGAGTGGGTGGTCGACGTGACCCGCGCCGGGTTCGACCGCCGCTGGTCCGGGCCGGGCGCCGAGGACGGCGGCGGGCGGATCGACCTGTCCGACGGCGCGGAGATACGCAAGGAGGGCCCGGCGCTGCACCGCCGCCTCGCGGCGCAGCGGGCCGGGATCACCGACCGGACCGCCCGCGCGTGGGACGTCGGCACCGGGAACTCGTACCACTCGGAGCCGTGGACCGAGCCGTTCTACGCGGTCTACCGGTCCGCGGCCGGCGAGGTCGAGGGCTATGTCGCGTACACCTCGGACGACAGGTGGAACGACGCCAAGCAGCCGGTCAACACGGCGAGCGTGCGCGACCTGCTCGCCGTCACCCCGGGCGCCGAGCGTGCCCTGTGGCGGTACGTGTGCTCGGTCGACTGGATCACCCGCGTGAGGACCGGCTACCGCGCCCCCGACGACGTCCTGCCGCTGCTGCTGCCCGACCCGCGGGCGGCCCAGGTGCTCACGCACGCCGACATGCTGTGGCTGCGGGTCCTGGACGTGGCCAAGGTCCTCGAGCCCCGGACGTACGCGGCCTCCGGCACGCTCGTCCTCGACGTACGGGACGCGGCCGGCTTCACGGGCGGGCGCTACCGGCTCGACGCCTCGCCCGAAGGGGCCTCCTGCACGCCGACGGACGCCTCGCCCGATCTGGTCCTGGACGTGGCGGAGCTCGCCACGCTGTCGCTGGGCGACGAGTCGGCGGTACGGCTCGCGCGGCTCGGCCGGGTCGAGGAGGCCACGGCGGGGTCGGCGGCCCGGGCGGACCTGCTGCTGCGGACCTCGCTGCGGCCGTGGAGTATGGACATCTTCTGATCGGGAGCTGGAAGGTCTTAGGGGTGCACGGGTGAGCGGGCTGCGGGAGCTGAAGAAGGAGCGGACGCGGCGGACGCTTTCGGAGACGGCGATCGAGCTCTTCCTGGAGAAGGGCTTCGACGCGGTGTCGGTCGCCGAGATCGCGGCGGCCGCCGAGGTCTCCAAGCCGACCCTGTTCCGGTACTTCCCGACCAAGGAGGACCTGGTCCTGTACCGGTTCTCCGACCACGAGGAGGAGGCGGCGGAGGTGGTCGCCGGCCGCCCCGCCGGGACCTCGCCGCTCGACGCCCTCCAGGCCTATTTCCTCGACGGCCTGGAGCGGCGCGACCCCGTCACCGGCCTGTGCGACGTGGCCGTCGTCCTCGCCTTCCAGCGGCTGGTGTTCGGCACCCCGGCGCTGGTGGCCCGCCTCTACGGCTACATCGGCCGGACGGAGTCGGCCCTCGGGGAGGCGCTGGCCGGGGCTTCGGGGGGAGACCCGCTCCGGGCCCGGCTCGCCGGGGGACAGATCGCGGCAGTGCTGCGGATCCTCGCCGAGGAGAACGTACGCAGGATCGCGGCGGGGGAGAGCGCGGACGCGGTGTACGGGGACGCGGTGGAGGCGACGAAGGCGGCGTTCCGGACCTTGCGGGAGGGGCTGCCGTACGGGTGACCCGGGCCGCCGTGTGGTGACCGGGTAAAAAACTTAACCGGGTAACGCTTTTCGTCTATCCTGGACGCATGAAGTCCCTCCGTCATGACCTCGACCAGGAACGAGCCCACCACGAAGCCTGCCGTGCCGCCCTCGCCCGGATGACCGAGGACGTGGAGGAACAGGTCGTCACCGGCGAGGACACCGCCGCCTCCGGGGCCGACGCCGAAGCCCTCGGCTACCACCTGCGCAGCCGCGCCAAGGTCTTCCGCGAACTGCCGCCGGGGCCGCTGTTCTTCGGCCGCCTCGACCGCGAGGACGGCCAGATCCACCACATCGGCCGCCGCCGCATCGCGGAGCACCCGTCCGCCCCGCCGCTCGTCGTCGACTGGCGGGCGCCGGTGTCCCGCGCGTACTACCAGGCGGGCCCCAAGGACCCGCAGGGTGTCGTCCGGCGGCGCAGGTTCGGCTGGGCGCCGGGGAGCCTCGGGGCGTCGGAGGACCTGACGGCACTGGAGGACGAGCGGCTCACCGCCGCCGCCGTCGGCGGCGCGACCGTCGCGGCCAGGGACGCCGCCACCGCTGGCGCCACCCCCGACGCCCCCATCGCTGACGCTGCCACCGCCGGCGTCGACGCCACTGACGCTGCCATCGCCGGCGTCGACGCCAATCACGCTGCCACCGCCGGCGTCGCCGTCACCGATCCAGCCCGCCGCCCCGATCCAGCCCGCCCCGGTTCGATCCTCGCCGGTGAGATCGAGCGCCCCCGGGTCGGACCCATGCGGGACATCGCCGCGACCCTCCAGCCCGAGCAGGACGCGCTCGTACGCTCAGGGCCCGCCGACTCGCTCTGCGTGCAGGGCGCCCCCGGCACCGGCAAGACCGCCGTCGGGCTCCACCGCGCCGCGTACCTCCTCTACACCCACCCGCAGCGCCTCCAGCGCTCCGGGCTCCTCGTCCTCGGCCCCAACCGCACCTTCCTCTCCTACATCTCCGAGGTGCTGCCCGCCCTCGGCGAGACCGGCGTGCGCCAGTCGACCGTCGAGGAGGAGATCGCGCGGCACGAGGTACGCGCCGAGGACGGCGAGGCCGCGGCCCTGATCAAGCACGACGCCCGGATGGCCGAGGTGCTGCGCCGGGCGCTGTACGCGCGGGTGGACCCGGCGCCCGCCGAGGACCTGGCCGTCCCCGACGGCTCGTACCGCTGGCGGGTGCCCGCCCACGAGCTGGCCTCGATCGTCGCGGCGGTGCGGCAGGAGGCCCCGCCCTACGCCACCGGCCGGGAACGGGTCCGCGCCCGGATCGTCCGGGCCCTGCGGCTCCGGGCGGAGCGGCGGGCCGGGACGCTCGGCGCCGCCTGGGTGCGCTGGATCGAGCGGGCCCGGCCGGTGAAGGCCTGCGTCGACGCGTGCTGGCCCAAGGTCACTCCGGAGGAGGTCCTGGCCACGTTCCTCGCCGAGCCGCCCGCCGATCCGCTGCTCAGCTCCGGGGAACGGGACGCGATCCGCTGGGCGAAGCCCCCGCGTTCGTACCGCAGCGCCCGCTGGAGCGCCGCCGACCTCGTCCTCCTCGACGAGCTGGCCGGCCTGATCGAACGCCCCAAGGGATACGGGCACCTCGTCGTCGACGAGGCCCAGGACCTCTCGCCCATGGAGTGCCGGGCCATCGCGCGCCGCGCGGACTTCGGCTCCCTGACCGTGCTCGGCGACCTCGCCCAGGGCACCACGCCCTGGGCGGCGCGCGACTGGCGCGAACAGCTGGCCCACCTCGGCAAGCCGGACGCCCCGGTCGTGCCCCTGACCACCGGCTACCGCGTGCCGGCCGCCGTCGTCGAGCTCGCCAACCGGCTGCTCCCGGAGCTGGGCGCGGACGTCCTGGCCGGGCGTTCGCTGCGCGCGGGCGGAGCGGTGACGATCCGTCAGGTGCCGGACCTGGCGCAGGGGGTGGCCGAGGCGGTGCGCCGGGCGCTGAAGGAGGAGGGCTCGGTGGGGGTGATCGCGCCGGACGCGTTGGCGGACCCCCTACGGGAGTCCGTCGGGGAGTCCTTCGGGAAACCCGGCTCCGACGGAGCCGGCGACGGTCGGGTCTCCGTCGTCCCGGCCTCGCTCAGCAAGGGCCTGGAGTACGACCACGTCGTGGTCGCCGAGCCCGCCGCGATCGTGGCGGCCGAGCCGCGCGGGCTGCACCGGCTGTACGTGGTGCTCACGCGGGCGGTGTCGCGGCTCGACCTGGTGCACCGGGAGCCGCTGCCGGAGGCGTTGGCGTCGGCCCGTATACGTCCCTGAGCTCGGCGGCGATGCGGGCGAGGGCCGCGCGGGCCTCGGGCGGCGCGAGGAGCTCGACACGGGCGCCGAGACCGGCGACCTGGGCGGCGACGATCTCGGGGGAGGGACCGTCGACCTCGATGGTGCTCCAGCCGCCGCCCGGCTCGCGCGCCCATTAGCGCAGCCGCCCGCCGAACAGGCCCTCAAGGACGCCTTCCGTGCCGGGCGCCGCCCGGCCCCGTACGGTCGCGGCGACCATGCGGTCCTCCATGCGGCCGGCGAGCGCGCGCCAGGCGGTGGCGAGGTCGAAGTCCGCGGGCCTTACGACGGGTTCGCCGGTCTCGGTGACGGAGCCGACCCGGCTGACGCGGAAGGTACGAAGCCCGTCCTCGGTGCCGGCCACCAGATAGGGCACCCCGGTCTTGGCGGCGATGCCGAGCGGGTGGACCAGCCGCTCCTTCGGTGGCCGTCCGGGCCGGCCGTATCCGATGCGGACCTGCACGCCGTCGACGACGGCCTTGCGCAGGGCGCCGAGCAGGGCGGGTTCGGCTCCCGCCCCCGCCCAGTCGGTGCCGTCGGTGACCGCGGCCCGGGCGGCGGCCTCGGCGCCGGGGCGCAGGGGAGCGGGCAGGGCGCGGACGAGCTTGCGCAGGGCGGCGCGGGTCTGCGGGCCCGCGGCGGCGGGGTCGGTGGCGGCGCCGGTGAGGAGGAACAGTTCGCGGACCTCCGGGGCGGTGAGGCCGGTCAGATCGGTCCGGGCGCCGCCGACGAGACGCCAGCCGCCGCCCTTGCCCGCCTGGGAGTAGACGGGGACGCCGGCGGCGGCGAGCGCTTCGAGGTCGCGGCGCGCGGTGCGCTCCGACACCTCCAGTTCGGCGGCGAGTCGGGCGGCGGTGACGGTGTCGCGCCCTTGCAGGAAGAGGAGGGCGGCGACGAGTCGATCGGCTCTCATGCGGCCATGGTGACCTCTCGCCGCCCGCGACGGGTGGGCTTCGGGTCAGGGAGCGGACCGGGTGGGAGGCTGGGGCCATGCGCCCCCTCCTCTTCGTGGACGTCGACGGCCCCCTGATTCCCTTCGGCGGAACGGCGCCCTACCCGACGTACGGCGACCCCACCCCGCCCGGCGCCCACCCGCTCCTCTCCCGCCTCGACCCGGGTCTCGGCCCGCGCCTCATGGCGCTGGGCTGCGAGCTTGTCTGGGCCACCACGTGGATGTCCGACGCGAACGACGTGCTCGCGCCGCGGCTCGGCCTGCCGCGCCTGCCGGTGGTCGACTGGCCGGACGAGGAGTCCGGTGGGGACACGCGGGCCGGGCTGCACTGGAAGACCCGCACCCTGTCGGCGTGGGCGGGCGACCGCCCGTACGTCTGGCTGGACGACGAGATCACCGCGGCCGACCGCGCCTGGACCGCCGCCCATCACCCGGCCCCGACCCTGCTCCGCCGGGTGGACCCGCGGCGGGGGCTTGCGGAGGCGGACTTCACGGCGGTCGGGGAGTGGTCGGCTGAGTACGTCGCCGGGCGGAGTTGAGCAGGCGCACTCAGGTCGTCCGGGTGTGGCGCGGCCGATGATGGGGCGTCACACCGCCATCCGCCCGAAGGAGCAGACGATGCGTCCCGATGCCCAGCCGCCGCTCTACGGGCCCGGCCGTCCGGTGGTCCGGCCCCGGGAGACCGGTGTCGCCGTGCTCGCGGGTGTTCTGTGGGCGGTTGTCCTGGCGCTGGTGACGGGGCTCGGGTTCCTGGTGGCCTTCGTGGCGATGTGGACGGCGTCCGAGGGGGAGCCGGTCGGGGACTTCGTCCTTCCGTGGCTCGTGGCCGGTCTCGTCACCGCGGCCGTGCCGACCGCCCTGTTCTGCACCCCCGCCGTCCGCCGCCGCACCGTCCCGCGCCGCGCCCTCCTCACCGGCGCCGTGACCTGCCCGGTCGCGATCGGCCTGTCGATCTGGGCCCAGGTCGCCACCCGCTGAGCCCTGACCCGTACCGCCGGCTGTCGTCCCACGAACGGCGGACCAACCTCGCGCCTCAGCACCTAGTGAGGACGCACGGGAGCGGCGGCCGCGGCAGCGCCACGCAGCGCCGCCTCGACCCGGCGGTTGCCGGTCATGGTCGCCGTGACGGCGGTCATGGTGAGGAGGAGGCCGGCGGCGGCGTAGAGCGGGGTGCGTACGTCGTACGTGGTGGCCAGCCAGCCGCCGAGGAAGGCACCGAACGGGGCGGCGCACATGGCGAGCATGCGGGAGGTGGAGGCGACCCGGCCCATCAGGTGGGCGGGGACGATCGCCTGGCGGAGGGAGGGACCGAGCACCATCGTGGCGCCCATGCCCGCTCCGCAGACGGCGAGCGCGAGGCCGGCGACGTAGGGGTTCGGGGCGGCGGCAAGGCTCAGGATGGCAAGTCCTTCGACCGTGGCCGTGCAGGTCAGCGCGGTGCCGGTGCCGAGTCGTCGGCCGAGGAAGGAGGCGATGCCCGCGCCGAGCAGGCCACCGGTGGCCTCCGCCGTGAGCAGCAGGCCGAAGCCGAAGGTGTCGATGCCGAGACGTTCGTGCGCGAAGAGGGCGAGTACGGTCTCCACGGCGAGGAAGGCGACGTTCCCGACCGCTGGACGGAGCGCGAGCCCGAGCAGCAACCGATCCCGGAAGACGTACGAGGCGCCGGCCCGCGCCTGCCGGAGCAGCGACTCTCGGGCCTCCGGCAGGGGCTGGGGCGCGGCGGGCAGCGACCGTACGAGCAGTGCGGAGAGCGCGAACGACACCGCGTCGGCGAGCAGCGGAAGCGCCCGCCCGAGCGCGAGCAGCGCACTGCCCGCGGGCGGCCCCGCGAAGCCGGACATGGCGGTCTGGGCGCCGCGCAGGCGGGAGTTGGCGCGCTCCAGGAGTGCGGGGTCGCGATCGAGCAGGTCCGGCAGATAGGCCGTGGCGGCCGTGTCGAAGAAGAGTCCGCCGAGGCCCAGCAGGAAGGCGACGGCCGCGAGCAGCGGAATGCTCAGAACGTCGAGGGCGGCGGCCGCCGCCGGTATCGCGAGCAGCACCGCACGCGCCGCGTCCGCGACCCACATGGTGCGCCGGCGGTCCCAGCGGTCCACCAGCGCACCGCCGATCACCCCGAAGAGCAGCCATGGCAGCGTTCCGGCGGCCGTGACGACGGCGAGCGCCATCGGATCCCGTGTCAACGTCAGCGCGAGCAGCGGCAGCGCGGCATGCATCACCCCGTCACCGAGCGAGGACACCGTCTGCGCGGTCCACAGCCGGCCGAACCCGGCGGGCAACTTCCTTATGTCCCAGTTCACTTGGCGTCCCCTTCGGCCCGCTCGCGCGGGGTCGGGTGGAACAGTGCGAAGACGAGCGAGGCATCCGGCAGCGACGGATCGGACAGCTCCCGATACTCGTCCGCCAGTGCCTGCAGCCGCGCCCCCAGCTCCGCGAACTGCTCCCCGGTGAGCCGCAGATGCGCCATCCGTACGTGCCGCTCGCCATCCACCGGCGCTGCCTCCAGGTCCGCCACCGCATGCCGCATCAGCACATCCGGCCCTCCCTCGCCCGGATCCGGCAGCACGATCGACCGCGCGGTCATCGCGTAGTACCGCTCGGTGACCCCACGCACCTTCCGCGTCCGCACCACCTTCACCAGGCCGGCGCGCTCGAGCAGCCGCACGTGATAGCTGGAACTCCCCTTCGCGAGGCCGACCCGCTCGGCGATCTGCGTAATCGTCGCCGGCTCGAAGCGGAGCACGGCCATGATCCGGTGCCGCGTGAGATTGGAGACCGCGCGCAGCTGGTCGTCAGTGGTGACGTGAAGCGTCTCGGGAAGATCATCGGTAGCCATGCGCCCAATGGTCAACAGTTCTTGACCATTGCGCAAGGGGATTCCATACGGCCGGGTGCCTCCCGTCCTTGTGAACAAAGGCCGTTGACCGATCCGGGTGCCTCCCGAGCTGCTGAACAAACGCTGTCGAGAGTCGGGCTCTGGCTCGACTTCTGGGGTCGAGCGCAGCCGCAACAGGAGAGCATGATCAAGTTAAGGTTCGTTCAGGTACTGTCTCGAACCGCGAGCACCGGCCTCGTCTTAGGGGGATCTCCATGAGAAACAGCATCATCCGTAGGGGACGCAGAGCTGTTGGGGTAGCGGTGGCGGGCGCTGCCATGGCCCTGTGTCTGCCGTCCTCGCCCGCATCCGCAGCGATGGTGTGGACCTTCCACAACGGTTACAGCGGCAAGTGTCTCGAGGTCGCGGACTGGCGGACGGACAACGGCGCCCCGGCCCGGCAGTGGGACTGCACCGGCCAGCCCAATCAAGGCTGGTACTGGATCGACTGGAATTCCAACGACGACGCGATGCTCCAGAATCAGCACAGCGGTAAGTGTCTTGAGGTCGCGGACTGGCGGACGGACAACGGCGCCCCGGTCCGGCAGTGGGACTGCACCGGCCGGCCCAACCAGGAATGGGCGTTCGTGCTCTCGGGCTCCAGGAATGCGCTTATCAACAGGCACAGCGGCAAGTGTCTTGAGGTCGCGGACTGGCGGACGGACAACGGCGCCCCGGTCCGGCAGTGGGACTGCACCGGCCAGCCCAACCAGCAGTGGTAGCGCGGGCACTGTTCGACACCCACTGCCTTCTCGGCTGACGGATTCGTGAGGTGGCGTCCGTGGCCAGGAGGCACAGCGCCCTGACCACGGACCCATCCGCGCTACGTAGCCGGCCGACCTGCCACTCCGCGCCAGGTCCACAGAGGCTGTGCCAGAACCGAGAGTCGTGAACAAAGCCGCAAGCCACCGCTCGCCGGCTGAGCGCCCAACGCCGCGCCGCGTTCCCGCACTTCTGCCCACTGATCAATCATGCGCAGACCGTACGTGGCGCCACTGACACCGGTCGGCTGGTTCGCGCACACCGAGCCACGTGCCGTGGTTGCCATCAACGGCCAAGGTGGGCGCTCGGCGGTTGCGTTGGGTCAGTAGAACCAGACGACGAGACGTACGTTCTCGGCACCGTGGACTTCGCTGAGTAGGCGCATGACGCTCCACACTCGGCCCCAGCCGCTACCGGTCCCTGCGGCCGAGGCGCGGCTTCGCGTGCCGGAGGGGTCTGTCTCCTGCCAGTCGGCGTTGGCCAGCTCAGCCCACGTCAGCCACGTGGTCCCGTATACGTCGCCGGGACCTCCGTAGGCGGCACTATCGCGAGCAGTCACACTTCGCGGCGTAGCTGACGGAACTATTGCAAGCGCCTGCTTGCAATAGTTAGCACGGGCTGGCATGGTCGGAGGCATGGCATCGCTCAACGTCGGCAATCTTGGTGAGTACCTCCGTGAACAGCGGCGCACCGCGCAGTTGTCGCTGCGGCAGCTCGCCGAGGCCGCGGGGGTGTCGAATCCGTATCTGAGTCAGATCGAGCGGGGGCTGCGCAAGCCGAGTGCCGAGGTGTTGCAGCAGGTCGCGAAGGCCCTGCGGATCTCCGCCGAGACGCTGTACGTGCGCGCCGGGATCCTCGACGAGAAGGAGCGGGAGGAGCTGGAGACGCGCGCCGTCATCCTGGCCGATCCCTCGATCAACGAGCGGCAGAAGCAGGTGCTGCTCCAGATCTACGACTCCTTCCGCAAGGAGAACGCCGCCGAAAGCGCCGCCGAGAGCGCGAGCGTGCCGCCCACCGGGCAGCCGCAGCCCACCGAGACGTAGAACCTCTGGGAGGACCACGACCATGGCCATCATCGACGAACTGCGTACCCCCCTCTACTTCGCCGCCGGCACCGCCGACCTCGCCGTGCAGCAGGCCAAGAAGGTGCCCGGGCTGATCGAGCAGATCGCCGCCGAGGCGCCCTCGCGGATCGAGGCCGTGCGGAGCACGGACCCGAAGGCGGTGCAGGAGAAGGCGCAGGCGAAGTTCGCCGAGCTCGTCGGCGGGCTCGACACCGACCTGAAGAAGCTGGGCGAGCAGGCCCAGGACCTCGCCCTGCGCGGGGTCGGGGTCGCCGCCGAGTACGCGGTCAAGGCGCGTGAGAAGTACGAGGAGCTCGCCGCGCACGGCGAGGAGACCGTGAGGGCCTGGCGCGGCGAGGTCGCCGAGGAGATCACCGAGATCGCCGTCGTCGTCGAGCCCGACCCGGAGCCGGAGGCCAAGGCCCAGGCGAAGGCCGAGGCGAAGAGCGAGGCGAAGGCGGAGGCCGACGAGGCCCCCGAAGAGGCCGTCGTGCCCAAGCCCGCCGCCCGCAAGCCGGCCCCCCGCAAGGCCCCCGCCAAGAAGGCCGCAGCCGAAGGCGCCTCGAAGTAGTCCAGTCGGGTACCGGGCACCAAACCCGGTGTCCGGAGCGTTGTAACGGGTACCTTGGCCGCGAGGCGCTCTCTACCACTCACCTAGGCGGTGCTCAGCATGTTGCGCGACGGATTCGACTCGATTCTGTGGCTGGTGGTCGGGCTGGTCTTCATCGGCTTCGCCGTCGCCGCGCTCGTCTTCGCCGCCATGGCGCGTGAGGACGCGTACCGGGCAGCCGAAAAGCAGACCAAGAAGTTCTGGCTGATCCTGCTGGGCATCAACCTCCTGCTCAACCTGCTGCTTCCGATGCTCTTCCTCCAGATCGCCGGGCTCATCGCCGCCATCGTCTTCATGGTCGACGTGCGCCCCGCCCTCCGCGAGGTCTCCGGAGGCGGCGGCCGCCGCGGGGGATCCAGCAGCGACGGGCCCTACGGTCCGTACAACGGCGGCCGGTAGAGAGACGGCAGCCAGAGCGAGCGACACAGCGAGCGACACAGGGTCCGGGGTCAGCCCCGGGCCCTGTCCGTTTTCAAGGCCGGTCAGCCGTGGACCGTGTCCCGTCCAAGGCGAGCCGTGGACCGTGTCCCGTTCCAAGGCCAGCCGTGGACCGTGCCCCGTTCCAAGGTCAGCCCCTGGCCCTGTCCCGTTCCAGGGCCAGGACCGCCACGTCGTCCGTCAGTTCGCCGCCGTTCAGCGAGCGCACCTCCGTCACCGCCGCGTCGAGCAGTTCCTCGCCCCGCAGGCCCTCCGCCAGCTGCCGGTTGATCATCTCGACCATCCCGTCCTGGCCGAGCCGCGGCGAGCCAGGGCCCGCCGAGCGGCCCTCGATCAGGCCGTCGGTGTACATCAGCAGGCTCCAGGTCGCGCCCAGCTCCACCTGCCGGCGCGGCCAGCGGGCGCGCGGCAGCAGGCCGAGGGCCGGGCCGCTGTCCTCGTACGGCAGGAGCTGTGCGGCCCGGCCGTGCCGGGCGATCAGCGGCGAGGGGTGGCCGGCCAGGCACAGCCCGGCCCGGCGGCCGTCGGGAGCGATGTCGACCGTGCACAGGGTCGCGAAGATCTCGTCGCTCTCCCGCTCGTGCTCCAGGACCTGCTGGAGGGTGGAGAGCAGCTCGTCCCCGCACAGCCCGGCGAAGGTCAGCGCCCGCCAGGCGATTCGCAGCTCCACGCCGAGGGCGGCCTCGTCGGGGCCGTGCCCGCAGACGTCGCCGATCATCGCGTGAACGGTGCCGTCGGGCGTACGGACGGTGTCGTAGAAGTCGCCGCCGAGCAGCGCCCGGGACCGGCCCGGCCGGTAGCGCGCGGCGAACCGCAGGTCGGAGCCCTCCAGGAGCGGCGTCGGGAGCAGTCCGCGCTCCAGGCGGGCGTTCTCCTGGGCGCGCAGCCGCGACTCGGCGAGCTTGACCTGCACCACGTCGGCCCGCTTGCGCTCGACGGCGTAACGGATCGCCCGGCTGAGCACCCGCCCGTCGAGCTCCTCGCGGAAGAGGTGGTCCTGCGCCCCGACCCGCACCGCCTCGGCCGCGAGTTCGGCGTCCGCGGAGGCGGCGAGCGCGAGGACGGCGTGGCGCGGCGCGAGCCGCAGGATGTGCCGGAGCGGCGCGAGCGGGTCGTCGTCGGCCGTGCGCGGTACGGGCAGGGCGAGGTCGACGAGGACGCAGTGCACGTCGTCGGTGAGCAGCCGCTCGGCCTCGGTGAGGTTGCGGGCGGTGCGGATGCGGAGCCGGGTGCCGGCCGCGTCGAGCAGTTCGGGTACGGCGAGGGCGCCCGCCGGGTCGTCCTCGACGACCAGGAGCGTGAGATCGGTGGCGGTGCCGGGCGCCGCGAGAGAATCGATTCTCTGACGCGGTACGGGTACGGGCATCGGTCTGGGTTTCCTTCCCTCCCCCCGAGGGCCGGGGACCGACCATAGCGGTACCGCGCGCCGCAGCGGAACGGTGATCACACTCTGATCGGGATCCGGGCACTGGCATATGCCGCGGAAGGGGAGGTAGCCGCCTCCCTGGCGACCCGGAGGCGATGACGAACGTCACTCGGGACGTGCGTCACGCCAGGCGAACGTCACTCCGGGCGGACGACTCCGAGGATCTCCATCGAGCCGGCGCCCGCGATCGTCACGTTCCGTCCCGGCCGCGGCGCGTGCACGATCGCCCCGTTTCCGACGTACATCCCGATATGACTGGCGTCCTTGAAGTAGACGATCAGGTCGCCCGGCCGCATGTCCTTGATGTCCACGCGCGGAAGCAGGCGCCACTGCTCCTGCGAGGTGCGCGGGATGGTGTGCCCCGCCGACGCCCACGCGGTCTGGGTCAGCCCCGAGCAGTCGTACGAGCCCGGGCCCTCGGCCCCCCACACGTACGGCTTGCCGATCTGCTGCGTCGCGAACTCCACCGCCCGCTTGCCGGCCGGCGTCGCCTTGCCGCTCAGGCCCTTGAGGACGCCGGTGTCGAGCCAGGCGGTCTGCGCGCGGTACTGCGCCTGCTGCTCGAGGCGCAGCAGCCGGGCCCGCTCCTCGGCGGCGAGTTCGGACTCCAGCTTCCTGGCCGCGGCGATCTTGTCGTTGATCTCCTTCTTCGCCTTGGCCTGCTTGACCCGGTTGGCCTCCAGCTTGGTCCAGTTGATGCTGGCGTCCTTGGCGTACGTGGTCAGCTCGGCCTGCGTACGGGTCATCTCGCCGAGCAGGTCCTTGGTGGCCTTGTGGCCTTCCTTGAGCCGGCCGGCGTTGTCCAGGAACAGCTGGGGGTCGTCGGTCAGCACGAACTGGGCGCCGTCCGGCAGCCCGCCGTTGCGGTACTGGGCCCGGGCCGCGGCGCCCGCCCTCGCCTTGAGGTCGTCGATCTTCTCGCGGCCCTCGACGATCATCCGGGCGAGCTTCACGATCTCGTCGGACTGCTCCTTGGCCTTCTCCTCGGCCAGGTTGTACGCGTCGGTGGCGACGGCGGCCTGGCGGTAGAGGGCCTCTATCTCCTGGCGGACCTCTTCGAGGGTCTTCTTCGGCTGGGCGGGTGCGGCCGGCGCGGTCGGCGCGGCCGGCTGGGCCGGCGGGGGCAGTGGGGCGGCGGAGGCCTGGAGGGTGAGTGCGGGTGATGCCAGCACCGTCAGGGCGCAGGCCACGATGATCGCGGCTTTGGCACGGCGGCGTCGGTTCACAGGCTCCCCCTCTGGCGACCCACTTCTGATTTACCGTCAGTAACTTGTTCGTGACCTTGGCGATAGTGCCATGCGAGGCACGAAAACGACAGGGGCAAGCTGGGCCTGTCGGGTCACATCCCCCCAGGGGTGACGAGTGTTTCGCCTGCCGCGTTCCCGATACGGGAGAAATTCAGGGGGAGTTCAGGAACTCGGCCGGAAGCCGGCGGGCGGCGGGCGGGGAGCCGCCGGGAGGCGCGCGACACGACTGCCGTCACCCGCGTGGCGCCAACGCCTCCCACCGCACCGTCACCTCGCCCTGGCGCCACCGCCGCGGACCGTCCGTCAGGGGCCAGTCCGCCGCCAGGTCGCGGACGGAGCGGATCCAGCGCTGCCGGGCGCCCAGCGAGGCGTACGGGGCGGCCGCCGCCCAGGCCCGGTCGAAGTCCCGCAGGAAGCTGTGCACCGGTTCGCCCGGAACGTTCCGGTGGATCAGCGCCTTCGGGAGCCGCTCCGCGAGGTCCGAGGGCCGGTCGAGCGAGCCGAGCCGGGTGGCGAAGGTCACCGTGCGCGGCCCGCTCCGGTCGAGCGCGACCCACACGTGCCGCCGGCCGATCTCGTCGCAGGTCCCCTCCACGAGCAGCCCGCCGGGCGCGAGCCGCGCGCACAGCCCCTGCCACACGGCGGCGACCTCGGCCTCGTCGTACTGACGCAGCACGTTCGCGGCCCGGATCAGCGCGACCTCGCCGGGCACCGGCACCTCGAAGCCGCCGTGCCGGAAGGTGAGGCCCTCGCGCTCGTACGGCTGCGCCGCGGCGACCCGGGCCGGCTCGATCTCGATGCCGACGACGGTGGTGCGGGGGTCGGCGGTGCGCAGCCGCTCCAGGAGCTCGACCGCGGTCCAGGGCGCGGCGCCGTAACCGAGGTCGACGGCGAGCGGGGGTGCGGGGCTGCGGCGCAGGGCCGGGCCGTGCACGGCGGCGATCCAGCGGTCCTGGCGGCGCAACCGGTTGGGGTTGGTGGTCCCGCGGGTGATCGTGCCGACGGGGCGGGGGGTGCGGGGGGCCATGAAACGAGCGTAAGGGGTGCCTTATGGGGGCAGGTGCGGGGCCGTAAGGGGCCGGGCAAGGGCCAGGCGAGGGGCCAGGTGAGGGGCCAGGTGAGGGGCGCGACCCGCCGGTGTCACCGTAATGACTTGGCAAAACGGATGACCCGGAGGAAATGAAAGGGGGCATTCCGGTGTTGTGGCGGCTGGTGGGTGAGATTCGCCCTCCCTCTGCCATGCCCGACAGCGGAAGGACCGCCGACGTGAGCCAGTACGTGTCCCGGTTCGCCGGCACCCTGGCGGCGCCGCCCCGGCTCCGGCTTCCCGGCCGGCACCGCACCCCGCGCCGCGTGGCCATGCTCAGCGTGCACACCTCCCCCCTGCACCAGCCGGGCACCGGCGACGCCGGCGGCATGAACGTCTACATCGTCGAGCTGGCCCGACGCCTCGCCGCGATCAACATCGAGGTCGAGATCTTCACCCGGGCCACCACCGGCGGCCTCGCCCCGGTCGTCGAGCTCGCGCCCGGCGTGCTCGTACGGCATGTGGACGCCGGCCCCTACGAGGGGCTCGCCAAGGAGGAGCTGCCGGCCCAGCTGTGCGCCTTCACGCACGGCGTGATGCAGGCCTGGGCGGGCCACCGGTCGGGCCACTACGACCTGGTCCACTCCCACTACTGGCTCTCCGGCCACGTCGGCTGGCTCGCCGCCGAGCGCTGGGGCGTGCCGCTCGTCCACACCATGCACACCATGGCCAAGGTCAAGAACGCGGCGCTCGCCGACGGCGACACCCCCGAGCCCGCGGCCCGGGTGATCGGCGAGACCCAGATCGTCTCGGCCGCCGACCGGCTGATCGCCAACACCGCGGAGGAGGCGGACGAGCTCGCCCGCTTCTACGACGCCGACCCCGCCAAGATCGCCGTCGTCCACCCGGGCGTGAACCTCGACCACTTCCGCCCCGCCGACGGCCGCGCCGCCGCCCGGGCCCGGCTCGGGCTGCCGCAGGACGCGTTCGTGCCGGTCTTCGCCGGCCGGATCCAGCCGTTGAAGGCCCCGGACATCCTGCTGCGCGCCGCCGCCCTGCTCCTGGACCGCGACCCGTCGCTGCGCTCGCGGATGGTGGTGCCGGTGGTCGGCGGCCCGAGCGGCAGCGGCCTCGCCAAGCCGGAGGGGCTGCAGAAGCTCGCCGCCAAGCTGGGCATCGCCGATGTCGTCCGCTTCCACCCGCCGGTCGGGCAGGACCGGCTCGCGGACTGGTTCCGCGCGGCCAGCGTGCTCGTCATGCCCTCGTACAGCGAGTCCTTCGGCCTGGTCGCCATAGAGGCGCAGGCGGCCGGCACCCCGGTCGTGGCGGCGGCGGTGGGCGGTCTTCCCGTGGCCGTACGGGACGACGTCACCGGCTTCCTCGTCCAGGGCCACGACCCGGCGGACTACGCCCGCGCGCTCGGGCGGTTCGTCGCCGACCCGCAGCTGAGCGCGACCATGGGCGCGGCGGCGGCCCGGCACGCCGAGTCCTTCGGCTGGGACACGGCCGCCGCGGGGACGGCGGACGTCTACACGGCCGCCATGCACGACCACCGGCTGCGCGAGCACCGCCGTCGCGTACGCTCCCACCATGGCTGAGGCAGAGGCGGGGACTGAGGCTGCGGACGTACGCCGGGTCGTCGAGGACACGTTCAAGGACGCAGAACTGGAGTGGGAGTCCCCCGAACCGGGCTCCTACGTCGTCAAGCTCCCGGGCACGCGCAAGCTCTTCACGACGCTCTCGCTGCGCCTCGGGCGCCACTCGCTCTCCCTCAACGCCTTCGTCATCCGCCACCCCGACGAGAACGAGCCGGGCGTCCACCGCTGGCTCCTCGAGCGCAACCTCAAGCTGTACGGGGTGAGTTACGCGATCGACGGCCTCGGCGACATCTACCTGGCCGGCAAGCTGCCGCTGGCCGCGGTCACGCCGGAGGAGCTGGACCGGCTCCTCGGGTCCGTCCTGGAGGCGGCCGACGGCGACTTCAACACGCTCCTCGAGCTGGGCTTCGCGACGGCGATCCGGCGGGAGTACGCGTGGCGGGTGTCGCGCGGGGAGTCGACCCGCAACCTCGACGCGTTCAAGAACCTGACCCAGAAGCCCGCGAACTGACCTTCACTCACCCCCTTCCCGCAAGGGCCGTGGAGTGCCATGCTCACGCCCGGCATGGATCTGAACGCCGTTCATATACATGAAAGGTTTCGGGGATGGCACTCAGCAGAAGGCAGTTCGTCGGCGGCGCGGCGATCGTGACAGCGGCCGCCACCACCGGATTCACCCCCGGCCGGGCGTCCACTCCCCTCTGGGAGGAGTACGCGGACGCCCCCTACACCCACCCGCAGATCCCCTACGTGGGTTCCGCCGGCGCCCACCGCGGCGCGCGCCGCCTCCCCGCCCCGCCCGTCGTCGCGAACGTCCTCGCCTACGGGGCCACCCCCGACGGATCGGCCGACTCCGCCCCCGCCGTCAACCGCGCCCTCGCGGCGGCCGGGAAACGGGGCGGCGGCACCGTCCTCGTCCCGCCCGGCACGTACCGGATCGACGGCTACGTCCACATCGCCGAAAGCGGCGTCGTCCTGCGCGGCGCCGGCTCCGGCCGTACGACGCTCCGCGCGACCCGCAGCCTCACCGAGCTGATCGGCCCCTACGGGTCCCGCTACGGCGGCGACAAGTCCTCCTGGTCCTGGGCCGGCGGCCTGATCTGGCTCAGCCCGCGCGCCCGCCACGCCTCGCTCGTGGCCGCGATACGGGAGCGGGCCTGGCCCTTCGAGGGCTGGACCGGCAACCGGCGCGACGAGTGGCGCACCCTGACCGCACTGCGCCCGGCCCGCCGCGGCGACCGCACGGTCACGGTCGAGGACCCTTCCGGCCTGACCCGGGGGCAGTTCGTCGTGCTCCGGCTCGCCGACGACCCCGCGCACAGCCTCCTGGAGCACATGGCGGGCGGCGGCCCGGGCCCGGAGGCGTACACCTGGGACGACAAGACCAAGCTGACCTCGTACGTCCCCTACGAATGGCCCGTGAGGATCACGCGGGTCGAGGGCCGTCGCGTCCGCCTCGAACGCCCCCTGCCCCTCGACGTGCGCCCCGAGTGGGACCCCCGGCTCGTGTCAGGGGTCGCACCGCTGACCGGCTCGGGGGTGGTGGGCCTGACCCTGGAGGCGGTGGAGACTCCCCAGGCCCCGCACCTCCTCGACAAGGGCTACAACGGCGTCACCTTCCAGTGCGCGTACGACTGCTGGGCCGAGGACGTCGTCGTGCGCCACGTCGACAACGGCTTCGGCCTGGTCGCCGCATCCGCCTGCACGCTGCGCCGTACGCGCGTGGAGGGGCGCGGCTCGCACCACCCGTACTTCTGCCGGGAGGGGGCGCACGACAACCTGGTCGAGGACTTCCGCGTCGCGGCCCGTACCGTCCCCGCCCCGGCCGGCACCCAGCTGCACGGCATCAACGTCGAGGGCCTGTCGAGCCACAACGTGTGGTCGCGCGGGGTGATGGAGACGGGCACCTTCGACACCCACCGCGGCATGCCCTTCGCCAACGTCCGCACCGAGATCACGGTCGAGAACGACGGCCGCCACGGCGGCGACGCCTCGGCGGGCCCGCTCTACGGGGCCAGGTTCGCGCACTGGAACGTGACGGTGACCAACGGCCGGGCCGGCCTGGTGAGGCTGGACACGGTCGCCCCGTACAGCGCGACGGTCGGCATCAGCGAGGTGCGGGAGTTCGACCAGGTCGACGTGCCGGACTTCGCGGGGGAGCTGCACGCACGACTGGAGGCGTACGGCGCGCCCGGCACCGTACGCCCCCGGAATCTCTACGAGGCGCAGAGGTCGCTCAGGAGGAGCTGACCTTGTCGTCGGCGGCCACGGGAAGGGCATCCTCGGAGCCGGAGCCGGAGCCGGAGCCGGAGCCGGAGCCGGTGACGGTGACGGCGGTGCCGGCCGAGGCGACGGGCGGCTCCTCGGCGACGGGCTCGTCCGCGAGGGCCTTCCGCAGCCGGGTCTGGTAGCCGACGGCGGCGAGGGCGCCGAGGACGGCGCAGGCGATCCACAGGACGTTAGGCCCGGGCCCGTCGACGACCCAGCCGGCCAGGATCGGCGCGACGAATCCGGCCACCGCCCAGGACATGCCCATCACGCCCTGGTAGCGGCCGCGGGCGTGCTCCGGGGCGAGCCGGGCGGTGGCGGCGGCGTTGGTGGGGACGTGGACCATCTCGCCGATCGTCCAGACGACGACGGTGGCGGCGAACGCGAGGGAGGAGCCGGCCAGGGCCGTGGCGCCGGTGCCGACGGCGAAGAGGAGGGAGGAGACGGTGAGCAGCATCGCCGGGGAGCGCTTGTCCGTCACCTTGTTGACGAGCAGCTGGAAGGCGACGATGACGATGCCGTTGACGGCGATGACGACACCGTAGGCGGAGGGTGCGAGGCCCTCGCCGGCCATCGTGAGCGGCAGGCCGATCCAGGGAGCGGTGAACACGAGGCAGACCAGCAGGTTGAGCGTCACCAGGGTCCGGAAGGGCGCGTCGCGCAGGACGGTCAGGACGCTGACCTTCTCCTCGGCGACGGCCTCGCCGGTCTGCTGGTCGGCCTTGGCCTCGGGCCGGGTCTCGGGCAGGCGGAGGAAGACGATGAGGGCGCAGAGCGCGGTGGCGGCGGCGTCGACGACGAAGAGCGTGCGGTAGCCGAGGACGATCGCGGCGCCGCCGCCGATGGCGGCGATGGCGAAGCCGAGGTTGAGGGCCCAGTAGTTGAGGGCGTAGGCGCGGCGGACCTCGTGGTCGGGGACGAGGTCGGCGATGGTGGCGTTGATGGAGGGGCGGACGGCCTGCATGGCGACGCCCATGAGGAGGACGACGACGGCGACGCCCCAGGTGCTGGTGACGACGGCGAGGAGCAGGGCGCAGGTGGCGGCCGCCAGGTGCATGGTGACCATGGTGGGGCGGCGGCCCCAGCGGTCGGTGAGCGCGCCGCCGAGCGGGGAGCCGGCGACGCCGCCGAGGCCGTGCAGGGCGACGACGAGTCCGGCGAACCAGGCGGAGTGGCCGAGCTCCTGGGTGAGGTAGAGGGAGAGGAACGTCAGGACGAAGGCGCCGGTGCGGTTGACCAGGGTCGACAGCCAGAGCCACCAGAAGCCCCCCGGGAGCCCCGATACGGTGGCGCGTGCTGATCGTCTGAGTGAGTCGATGGACATGTGTGGCCGGCCCCCTGGCGTGTGTCAGTCCTGTGTAAGTCCCTCTTGCGGCTCTCGTAACTTACGCATCTCATACGCCGGACGCCAGCGAATTGACGGTGCACGTCAATCGTCGACCGTCGTTTAGGCTCGGACCCATGGCCGACGCACCGTACAAGCTGATCCTCCTCCGCCACGGCGAGAGCGAGTGGAACGCGAAGAACCTGTTCACCGGCTGGGTGGACGTCAACCTCACCGAGAAGGGCGAGAAGGAGGCGGTCCGCGGCGGTGAGCTGCTGAAGGACGCCGGCCTGCTCCCCGACGTACTGCACACCTCGCTGCAGAAGCGCGCCATCCGCACGGCGCAGCTCGCCCTCGAGGCCGCCGACCGTCACTGGATCCCGGTCCACCGCTCCTGGCGCCTGAACGAGCGCCACTACGGTGCGCTGCAGGGCAAGGACAAGGCGCAGACCCTCGCGGAGTTCGGCGAGGAGCAGTTCATGCTGTGGCGCCGCTCGTACGACACCCCGCCGCCGCCGCTCGAGGACGGCACGGAGTTCTCCCAGTCGGCCGACCCGCGCTACGCGACCATCCCGCCGGAGCTCCGCCCCCGCACGGAGTGCCTGAAGGACGTCGTCGACCGCATGCTGCCGTACTGGTACGACGGCATCGTCCCGGACCTCCTGGACGGCCACACGGTCCTGGTCGCCGCCCACGGCAACAGCCTGCGCGCCCTGGTCAAGCACCTCGACGGCATCTCGGACGAGGCCATCGCGGGCCTCAACATCCCGACGGGCATCCCCCTCGCCTACGAACTCGACGCCGACTTCAAGCCCCTCACCCCGGGCGGCACCTACCTCGACCCGGACGCCGCGGCGGCCGCCATCGAGGCCGTGAAGAACCAGGGCAAGAAGTAGCCCTGACGACGACGTGAGAGCCCCCGTCCTGCCGGTCCCCGGCCGGGCGGGGGCTTCTTCGTGCCCTCAGAACGCCACCCGCCATGACCCGGAGAGCCCCGGCTGCACCACTCTTCCCGAGGTCGCGGACCCGGGCTGGTCCGAGCCGGCCTTCGCGCCGCACAACGACACCGACACGTGGGTGATCGTCTTCACCGAGCCCGACTGCACCGGGGACTCCTGGACCCTCCGGTCACACGGCAACCCGGCCGCGGACCGGCTGAAGCTCCGGTCGGTGTTCTTCACCGGTCAGTGAGGCGTCAGCAGACGCGGATGAGCAGTCGACCAGCTCCCCATGAAGGGCGGGGGTGACCTGCTCCGGGGTGACGAACCGCGTCAGCACGGCGGCGGTGGCGGGGTGGACCGGCATCGGAAGTCCTCACAGGCGTGCTCGTGACCTGGCCCGCCCCGATATTGGCGCGCGATGATCAAGCCGAATCACTACGGTCCAGGCCATGAGCACGCCACTGCGCCTTGAGCAGGTCACCCCCGCCAACGTCGACGCCGCCCTCGAACTGGGCGTCCACCCCCACCAGGCGAAGAACGTCGCCCCCGTCGTCCGCTCCCTCGCCGAGGCGTACGCGTACGGCGAGACCGCCTGGCCGCGGCTGATCGTCGACGGGGACGAGCTCGTCGGCTTCCTGATGGCCTTCCTCGACATCCAGTGGAACCCGGAGAAGGACCCGGCGGACCGGCGCAGCGGCCTGTGGCGGCTGAACATCGGGGCCGCGCACCAGGGCAAGGGGTACGGGCGGTTCGCCGTCGAGGCCGTACGCGAGGAGCTGGTGCGGCGCGGGGCGCGGCGCATGTACGTGAGCTGGGAGCCGGGGGAGCAGGGGCCCGGCGAGTTCTACGCCAGGCTCGGCTTCCGCCCGACCGGCGAGACCGCCGGCGCGCAGACCGTCGGCGTCCTGGACCTCGCCTAGGGGGGTGCCTGGCGGCGGGCAGTGCGGGCCCCGCCTTGAAGCGGGGCCCACCACGCATCGTGGCTAGCCCGAGCAGCCCCCGCACTGGCACGGCCCGCCGGACTGGCAGCCGCAGCCGCAGCCCGAGCCGCAGCCGCAGGCGCCGAGGACGGGCAGGAACACCGGGTCGCGCGGGGTCTCCTGCTGGGGGTCGGTGGTCGGAGCGGATTCGGCCATGGGGGTCCCTCCCTGGAAGGCGTACCTCGCCTCCCCCATTGCATGCCCACCCACGAGGGCGCATCAACGGCGCACTGGTGTGCGAGCCCCCGCTCCGTAAGGCTTACGCGCCCTCGACCGGAGCCTCCGACGGCTGAAGCTCGTCGGCGTGCTCACCCGTCACCAGGTAGACGACGCGCTTGGCCACCGACACCGCGTGGTCGGCGAACCGCTCGTAGTAGCGGCCGAGCAGCGTCACGTCGACGGCCGTCTCGATGCCGTGGCTCCAGCGGTCGTCCATCAGGTGCTGGAAGAGCGTGCGGTGCAGCAGGTCCATCTCGTCGTCGTCCTGCTCCAGCTGCATCGCCAGATCCACGTCCTTGGTGATGATGACCTCCGCAGCCTTCGCCATCAGGCGCTGCGCCAGGTGTCCCATCTGCAGGATCGTCGCGTGCAGGTCGTTCGGCACCGCGCGGTCCGGGAAGCGCAGCCGGGCCAGCTTCGCCACGTGCTGGGCGAGGTCGCCCGAGCGCTCCAGGTCGGCGCTCATGCGCAGCGAGGTCACGACTATCCGCAGGTCCGTCGCCACCGGCTGCTGCCGGGCGAGCAGTGCGATCGCCCGCGCCTCCAGGTCGTGCTGGAGGTCGTCGACCTTCTGGTCCGCGGCGATCACGCTCTCCGCGAGCTTCAGGTCGGCGTCCAGCATCGCCGTCGTGGCGCGCCCGATGGCCGACCCGACCAGGCGGGCCATCTCGACCAGGCCCTCGCCGATCGAGTCAAGTTCCTCGTGGTACGCGTCCCGCATCGATGTCCCTCTCTACGCAGAGCCTCGGGGTCCTGGTTCCGGTGATTCCGGTGGGGCTCGGACCCCCACGGTCCCACGGTCGACCCCGTACGCGTCCGGATCCGACCCCTCACATGAACCGGCACTTTCCCTCAGGTGAACTCCTGGCGACGTACGCCGCGGTCCCTCCCAGGCCAAGTGAACCCGCATAGTCCCCATGGTGAACTCTGGGCGACGACTGTTCGAGCAGGGACCCGGACGGCTGGGAGAGTGTCAGCCGTCCCGCATAACCTTGATGCCATGGACGTGAACGCGGCGGTCGCCGCATTGGCCGCTATCGCCGGGGTGTGCACCGGCGTGATCGCCATGCTGGCGTTCCGCTGGAGCGAACGCGACCAGGCGCGACCCACCCGAACCTCCCTGCACACCGACGCCGTGCTCCCGCCCGGTGTCGACACCGTGCTGTCCGTGCTGCGCTCCTCCGCGGTCGTCCTCGACGAGAGCGACTCCGTGGTCAAGGCCAGCTCGGCGGCGTACGCTCTCGGCCTGGTCCGGGGCGGGAAGCTGGCCGTCGAGCCCATGCTCAACATGGCCCGCGACACCCGCCGCGACGGCGAGATACGGCAGGTCGAGCTCGACCTGCCCCGGCGCGGCACCGGCCGTGTCGAGGCCCTCGCGGTCTCGGCCCGGGTCGCCCCGCTGGGGTCGCGGCTCGTGCTGCTGCTCGTCGAGGACCTGACCGAGGCCCGTCGTATCGAAGCGGTACGGCGCGACTTCGTCGCCAACGTGAGCCACGAGCTCAAGACCCCGACCGGCGCCCTCTCCCTGCTCTCCGAGGCCGTCATGGACGCCTCGGACGACCCCGAGGCGGTCACCCGCTTCGCCGGCCGCATGCAGATCGAGGCGACCCGGCTCACCAACCTCGTGCAGGAGCTCATCGACCTCTCCCGGGTGCAGAACGACGACCCGCTGGAGGACTCCGAGCCGGTACGGGTGGACGAACTGGTCGCCGAGGCGATCGACCGCTCCCGGCACACCGCGTCCACCAAGCAGATCACCATGGCCTCCAACGTATGGGCGCCCGACGGCCTCGACCAGGCCGGCAACGGGCGTCGGGACGGCGGCACCGACCTGCACGTCTGGGGCAGCCGCGGCCAGCTGGCCGCAGCCCTCGGCAACCTCGTCGAGAACGCCGTCAACTACTCGCCGGCCCGCACCAGGGTGGGCATCGCCGCCCGCCGCGTCGCGGCACCCGGCGGCGACATGATCGAGATAGCCGTGACCGACCAGGGCATCGGCATCCCGGAGAAGGACAAGGAGCGCATCTTCGAGCGCTTCTACCGTGTCGACCCCGCCCGCTCCCGTGCCACCGGCGGTACGGGGCTCGGCCTGGCCATCGTCAAGCACGTGGCCGCCTCGCACGGCGGCGAGGTCACGGTGTGGAGCACCGAAGGCCAGGGATCCACCTTCACCCTGCGGCTGCCCGAGGCGGGCGCCGTACGGGACCGCCGGTCCTCCGAGCCCGCCTCGAACACCCCCGATCTCATGACCGAACCGCTCCCCGCCCCGGAGGTCCTTCCGTGACCCGAGTGCTTGTCGTCGAGGATGAGGAATCCTTCAGCGACGCCCTGTCGTACATGCTCCGCAAGGAAGGCTTCGAGGTCGCCGTAGCGGCGACCGGCCCCGACGGCCTCGACGAGTTCGAGCGCAACGGGGCGGACCTCGTCCTCCTCGACCTGATGCTGCCCGGCCTGCCCGGCACCGAGGTGTGCCGCCAGCTGCGCGGCCGCTCGAACGTCCCGGTCATCATGGTGACCGCCAAGGACAGCGAGATCGACAAGGTCGTCGGCCTGGAGATAGGAGCCGACGACTACGTGACGAAGCCCTTCTCCTCGCGGGAGCTGGTCGCCCGCATCCGGGCGGTCCTGCGCCGCCGCGGTGAGCCGGAGGAGGTCACCCCCGCGGCCCTGGAGGCCGGACCGGTCCGCATGGACGTCGACCGGCACGTGGTCACCGTCGCGGGCGGCAAGGTCGACCTGCCGCTGAAGGAGTTCGACCTCCTGGAGATGCTGCTGCGCAACGCGGGCCGTGTGCTGACCCGTATGCAGCTCATCGACCGGGTGTGGGGCGCCGACTACGTGGGCGACACCAAGACCCTCGACGTCCACGTGAAGCGCCTCCGGGCGAAGATCGAGCCCGACCCGGGTGCGCCGCGGTACCTGGTGACGGTGCGCGGTCTGGGCTACAAGTTCGAGCCGTAGACCGGCGAACGTGAAGAGGGGCGCCCCCAGGTGGGGGCGCCCCTCTTCACGTGTGGCTCAGTGGCCGGCGGCGTGGCTCGCCTCGCCGGTCGGGGTGGCCGCGCCCGTGGGGGTGGCCGTGCCGGCCGGGGTGGCCGTGCCCGTGGGGGTGGAGCCGTGGCCGGCCTCGCCCGCCGGGGTGGCCGGGGCGCCGGTGGTCGGCGTGGCGGCCGGCGGCTTCGGGATCTCGGTCGGGCCGTACTCCGAGAAGTAGCTGGTCGCCGGGACGACGAACGCGCTCAGCGCGACGTCGCCGGTCCTGCTCAGCTTGAAGACGACCTTCTGAGCGTCGCCGTTCTTCGCGGTCCTGAGGCCGCCCTCGATCGTGGCGGAGGCGTTGCCCTTGCCGCCGATGACCACGGAGCCGCCGGCGGGGACGACGATCGGGCCCGCGCCCTCGGCCGCCTTGAGCTTCACCGTTCCGACCGTGCCCGGCAGGGTGATCGAGTCGAGGGTCTGCCGGACCAGGCCGTTGTTGAAGACGGTGGCCGAGACGACGGCCGGACCGACCACGCCCGCCTCGGGCTGGGTGATCACGAGCGCGTTCTGGATCTTGATGTCGTCCACCGTGACGGCGGCGTTGTCCGGCCGGACTTCGAGCGTCTGTGCGTCGTTGCCCGCACCACAGGCGGACAGCGAGGCGATGGAGATCACGAGAGCGGTAGCGGCGAGGGCGCCGCGTCGAAGGCTGCGGCTCACGGCGGCGGCAACTCCTAGGACGTACGGACAGGCTAAGGACCAGCTAAATGTGCGTCAGCGGGCTTAGGTTACCGAGCTGCACTCTCCGTCCCGCACCCGACCCGCCCCCTGGGACGTATCCGCCGGACACGCCGTGGTCCCGCGCTCTCTGTCCCGGCTCCGCGCAGCCACGCTCCCGTGACGTCGGGAACGCGCCGTCAGGCCGGATCACGCCAGTGCATCACGTTCCATTGACCCGCCGTTCACATAAGCGCCGTGATCAATTCGGTGGCGCCCGAGCATTCCGCCGAAAAACGCCGGCCGGCCCGTCCGGTGATCAATTTCGGGATTCGTTCGGTTGAGTACCCTGGATGCATCCGTACGGGTGGCCGATCCTCGAACGGAGTACGTGAAGAGGGCCACACCGAACCCGGCAAACCGGGACATCGACCCTCTGTCGAGGGCGTCCGGACAGGTGTAACGTGCGCGTTTCTCTCCGTCCGCGCAGCGGCTCCGACCTGCGAATACCGCCTTCCGGAAGCCCGCCGCAGCACGTTCGCGGCGCTGTTGTCAAGCCCCGAGATATGCCCTGACCTGCGAAAACGCCATTCAGAAGAAGCCGTATCCGTGTTACCCTGGATAGCCACGGAAGGGGTACCTGTCACATGACGTTCAAGGTTGGCGACACCGTGGTCTATCCCCATCACGGGGCCGCGCTGATCGAGGCCATCGAAACTCGCCAGATCAAAGGCGTGGACAAGACCTACTTGGTGCTCAAGGTCGCCCAGGGCGACCTGACGGTTCGTGTGCCGGCGGACAATGCGGAGTTCGTCGGTGTTCGCGATGTGGTCGGTCAGGATGGGCTGGACCGGGTCTTCGAGGTGCTTCGCGCACCGTACGCCGAGGAGCCGACGAACTGGTCTCGTCGCTACAAGGCAAATCTGGAAAAGCTCGCTTCTGGCGATGTCATCAAGGTCGCCGAAGTGGTGCGCGACCTGTGGCGTCGTGAGCGCGAGCGCGGACTCTCCGCCGGCGAGAAGCGCATGCTCGCCAAGGCTCGCCAGATCCTGGTGAGCGAGCTGGCGCTCGCGGAGAACACGAACGAGGACAAGGCCGAGGCACTCCTCGACGAGGTGCTCGCGTCCTGACGCCTGGCGTCCACGCCATGCCAGCACAATGCCGCGGTGCCCGCTGACGCGCTGTGAATCCCACGATTCCACAGTGCCGTCGCCGGGCACTGCGGCATGTTCGTCTCTCTTTCTCCGACCCCCTGAGACCCGACCTGACCCGACCCCGACCCTGTCCGTCGCTGCGGCTCACGGCTTCCGGCAGCGGCTCGCATGGCGACGCCTCGACCGTCGTCACGGAAAGGGCCCGGTCGAGGCGTCGCAACAAGCTTGCTGACGCCATACCCACGTCGTCCGCGGAAACAAACCTGCCGGAGTGCAACCGATGTCAGACGTAGCGCGTCCTCCTCGTACCGCCGTGGTGATCCCCGCGGCCGGCCGGGGCGTACGCCTCGGCCCGGGCGCCCCCAAGGCGCTTCGCGCGCTGAACGGCACCCCCATGCTCATCCACGCCGTCCGGGCGATGGCCGCCTCCCGCGCCGTCTCCCTCGTCGTCGTGGTGGCACCCCCCGACGGCGCTGTCGGCGCCGCCGAGGTCAAGAACCTCCTCGACGCCCACGCCCTGCCCGAGCGCACCGACTACGTCGTCGTGTCCGGCGGCGACACCCGCCAGGAGTCCGTCCGCCTCGGCCTCGACGCCGTCCCCGAGGACATCGGCATCGTCCTCGTCCACGACGCGGCCCGCCCGCTCGTCCCCGTCGACACCGTCGACACCGTCATCGAGGCCGTACGCGACGGAGCCGTCGCCGTCGTCCCGGCGCTGCCCGTCGCCGACACCGTCAAGGAGGTCGAGCCGGCCGAGCGGCCCGGCGAGCCCGAACAGGTCGTCGCCACCCCGATCCGGGCCCGCCTGCGCGCCGTGCAGACCCCGCAGGGCTTCGACCGCGACACGCTCGTCAACGCCCACGCCACCGTCGCCCTCACCGGCGAGGGCGCGACCGACGACGCCGGCATGGTCGAGAAGCTCGGCGCGCCCGTCGTCGTCGTGCCCGGCCACGAAGAGGCCTTCAAGGTGACCCGCCCGCTCGACCTCGTCCTCGCCGAGGCCGTACTCGCCCGCAGGAGGGCCAACGATGGCTTCTAGCAGCCTCCCCCTGATCCCCCGTACCGGGATCGGCACCGACGTCCACGCCTTCGAGAAGGGCCGCGAGCTGTGGTGCGCCGGCCTGCTCTGGGAAGGCTCCGACAGCGACGGGTACGGCCTGGCCGGGCACTCCGACGGTGACGTCGCCGCGCACGCCGCCTGCGACGCGCTCTTCTCCGCGGCCGGCATCGGCGACCTCGGCGCCCACTTCGGCACCTCGCGCCCCGAGTGGTCCGGTGCCTCCGGCGTCACGCTGCTCGCCGAGGCCGCCCGGATCGTCCGCGCCGAGGGGTACGAGATCGGCAACATCGCCGTCCAGGTCGTCGGCGTCCGCCCCAAGATCGGCAAGCGCCGCGACGAGGCGCAGAAGGCGCTGAGCGAGGCGGCCGGCGCGCCCGTCTCCGTCTCCGGCACCACCACCGACGGCCTCGGTCTCACCGGCCGGGCCGAGGGCCTGGCCGCCCTCGCGACCGCCCTCGTCTACCCCGTACAGCACTAGAGCGGGACCGGCTCGGCCCCGGACCGCCGCTCGACAGCGCCGAGAGAGCAGTCACAGAGCGGGAAAAAGTCGCCCCGTGGCCGGGAATCGGGCACGGGGCACTACCACCCGCCCACTACCCTGGAGTGGTGACCATTCGCCTGTACGACACCAGCGCCCGGCAGATCCGTGACTTCACCCCGCTCACGCCGGGCTGTGTCTCGATCTACCTCTGTGGCGCGACCGTGCAGGCCGCCCCGCACATCGGGCACATCCGCTCGGGCCTGAACTTCGACATCATGCGCCGCTGGTTCGACTACCGCGGCTACGACGTCACGTTCATCCGCAACGTCACCGACATCGACGACAAGATCATCGCCAAGGGTGCCGACCAGGGCCGCCCCTGGTGGTCCATCGGTTACGAGAACGAGCGCGCCTTCAACTCCGGCTACGACGCCCTCGGTTGCCTGCCGCCGACCTACGAGCCCCGCGCCACCGGCCACGTCACCGAGATGGTCGAGATGATGCGCGGCCTCATCGAGCGCGGCCACGCCTACGAGGCCGACGGCAGCGTCTACTTCGACGTGCGCTCCTTCCCCGGCTATCTGCAGCTGTCCAACCAGGACATCGACGACCTGCGCCAGCCCTCCGAGGAGGGCATCACCGGCAAGCGCGACCCCCGCGACTTCGCCATGTGGAAGGCGACCAAGCCGGGCGAGCCCGACTGGGAGACCCCGTGGGGCCGCGGCCGTCCCGGCTGGCACCTGGAGTGCTCGGCGATGGCCCACAAGTACCTGGGCTCCGCCTTCGACATCCACGGCGGCGGCCTCGACCTGATCTTCCCGCACCACGAGAACGAGATCGCCCAGGCCAAGGCCTTCGGCGACGACTTCGCCTCGTACTGGGTGCACAACGCCTGGGTCACCATGAGCGGCGAGAAGATGTCGAAGTCGCTCGGCAACTCGGTGCTCGTCTCCGAGATGGTGAAGAACTGGCGCCCCATCGTCCTGCGCTACTACCTGGGCACCCCGCACTACCGCTCGATGATCGAGTACAGCGAGGAGTCCCTGCGCGAGGCCGAGGCCGCCTTCGCGCGTATCGAGGGCTTCGTCCAGCGCGCCACCGAGAAGGCCGGGTCGCCCGTCGCCCCCGCCGCCGAGGTGCCGCCGGCCTTCGCCGAGGCCATGGACGACGACCTGGGCGTGCCGCACGCGCTGGCGATCATCCACACCACCGTCCGCCAGGGCAACAGCGCGCTCGCCGCCGACGACAAGGACGAGGCCATCGCCCGCCTCGCCGAGGTCCGTGCCATGCTCGGCGTCCTCGGCCTCGACCCGCTCGACCCGCACTGGGCCGAGGAGACGGGCGGCGGCGAGGAGCTCCACGGCGCCGTCGACACTCTCGTACGGCTGGTGCTCGAGCAGCGCGAGTCGGCCCGCGAGCGGAAGGACTGGGCGACCGCGGACGCCATCCGCGACCAGCTCACCCGCTCCGGCCTCGCCATCGAGGACAGCCCCGACGGCCCCCGCTGGACGCTCGGCAACCGCTAGACCAGTGATGATGTGCCGTCCGGGCTCCCGGGCGGCACACTTCACTTAGAGACTTCATTTCGTACGCAGGCAGAGGAAACAGGTAGTCATGGCCGGGAACAGCCAGCGCAGGAACCGCCGCACGTCCAACAAGAAGGGCGCGACGGTCGGCAGCGGTGGCAACCGGCGCCGCGGCCTCGAAGGCAAGGGCCCGACCCCGCCCGCCTCCGCCCGCAAGGGTCACGTCAAGAACCGCGTCGCCAACGCCAAGGCCAAGCAGGCCTCCCGTCGCCCCGTGGTCCGCCGCGGCGGCAAGGGCCAGTCGGAGATGGTCGTCGGCCGCAACCCGGTCTTCGAGGCGCTGCGCGACGGCGTGCCCGCCACCACGCTCTACGTCCAGCAGTTCATCGACAACGACGAGCGCGTGCGCGAGGCCCTCAACCTCGCCACCGGCCGCGGCAACATCAACATCATGGAGGCGCCGCGCCCCGAGCTGGACCGGATGACCAACGGGCTCAACCACCAGGGCCTCGTCCTCCAGGTCCCGCCGTACGAGTACGCGCACCCCGAGGACCTCGCCGAGGCGGCCTACGACGACCACGACGAGCCGCTGATCGTCGCCCTCGACGGCGTCACCGACCCGCGTAACCTCGGCGCCGTCGTCCGCTCCGTCTCCGCCTTCGGCGGCCACGGCGTCGTCGTGCCCGAGCGGCGCGCCGCCGGTATGACCGCGGGTGCCTGGAAGACCTCGGCCGGCACCGCGGCCCGCACCCCGGTGGCCCGCGCCACCAACCTGACCCGCTGCCTGGAGCAGTACCAGAAGGCCGGCCTCACGGTCGTCGGTCTTTCGGCGGACGGCGACACCGAGGTGCACGAGCTGGAGGCGCTGTCCGGCCCGGTCGTCATCGTCGTCGGCTCCGAGGGCAAGGGCCTGTCCCGCCTGGTCGGCGAGACCTGCGACTTCCTGGTCCGCATCCCGATGCCGGGCGGCGCCGAGTCGCTGAACGCCGGTGTCGCCGCGGGCGTCGTCCTGTACGAGGCGGCCCGCCGCCGGATGGGCTGACCCGAACGGGGGATTCGCCCCGGCCGTGATCTTGACGGACCTCCGACATTTCCGCCCCGTCAAGGCAGTGTCCTAAACCCACATCACTCGGTTAGATGAGTGTGGACACCAGAACGCCCCGGCCGGGGTTCGACGATCAGCCCGCGCTGAGCATGGTCAAAGTGGATTCCGATCCCGCCCAGGTGATCGTGAACCACGCCAGCTTCCGTGTGCGGCTCGCGCCGGCCCAACAGCCGAAGTTCGCCGGGAACCCCCGTATCGGAGCCCTCGCCGGAGCGGCCGGAGTCGCGGCAGGAGCCGGCATGGGGGCCGGTGCGGCCGGAGCGGCCCGCCGTCGGCCCGTCGTGTGGAGCGGCAAGTCCGCCCCCGGCGCCACCGGCCTGCTCCAGGCCGTCCGCGACTCCTCGGCCGCGCCGGGCACCGCGGGCGGCTCGGGCTCCGCGGTCTCCACGCTGGAGCCGACCACGCACCCCTTCCCGCGCTTCGACGACACCATGCCCACCCCCGTGGTGCCCGCAGGGCCGGGCTCCCCGCTGCTCCCGCCGATGCGGCGCGCCGAGGGGGCGTACGACGAGGTGTACGAGCTCGAGCCCGAGCCGTACGACCAGAGCGCCGACCCGCACGCCCGCTCCCCGCACCGCCAGGGCAACGACCCGGTCCGGCACGCCTATTACCCGGGCCGCCGGATGAACCTCGGGGTCGTCCTCCTCCCGCTGCGGGTCTTCCTCGGCTTCATCTCCATCTACGCGGGCATGGGCAAGCTCTGCGACCCCGTCTACTTCGACGGCGGCGAGCGCGGCTCCATGGTCAAGTGGCTCAACTCGCTGCACCCGTGGGGGCTCGCCGAGCCGCTGCGCGACTTCGCCCTCCAGCACCCGGTCGGCGCCGGACTCACGGTCGCCTTCCTCCAGGTCGTCGTCGGCGTCCTCACCGTGCTGGGCCTCTGGCAGCGGGTCGCCGCCGTGGTCGGCGCGCTGCTGTCCGCCGCGCTGATCCTGACCGTCAGCTGGAAGACCCTCCCGGTCTACGACGCGCCCGACATCATCTTCCTGGCCGCCTGGTCGCCGCTGATCATCGCCGGCGCCCCGGTCTACTCGATCGACGGCCGCCTCGCGGGCGAGGCCTGGCGCACCCTCGGGCCGCGCTCGGAGCTGTGGGAGCTGCGCCGCCGGGTGCTGCGCCGCAGCACGGTGGTCACGGCGGTGGTCGTGGGCCTCACGCTGCTCGTCGGCTCGATGCTCGGCGGGGCCGTACGGTCCACGGAGATGGTCACGGTTCCCGGGCCGAACGACGACCCGGTCAACCACCTGCCCGGCCGGCCGCTCCCGAAGGAGCCCGGCACCACCGGCCCGTCCCGCACGGCGTCCAAGAGCCCGAAGCCCACGGCGACGAGCGGGGCGAGCGGCGAGCGCGAGGAGGAAGAGGAGACGGCCGGGCCGAAGGAGTCGGCGCGGGAGACCCGCCGCAGCGACCGGCAGAGCCCGTCGGCCAGCCAGGGTGGCACCCGTACCCCGAGCCAGTCGCGGACGGCGGCCCCGCCGACCTCCACCGGCTCGGGCTCTGGCGGTTCGGGCGGTACGAGCGGCACGCCGAGCAGTGGCAGCAGCAGCGGCTCGTCGGACGGCGGCTCGTCCTCGGGCGGGCCGCGGAACCCGATCGGCGGGCTGCTGGGCTGAGGCTCGCGGCCGTAGGAGGGGCCCCGGGTGTCCGCACGGACACCCGGGGCTCTTGCGTTGCGCCTCGGGCGGCGGCTGGGCCGGCTTGACGTGCGCTCGCTTGAACTAAGTGCAAGTCCCTCGCACGGCAGGTCCCCCATGAACACGCTCGCCGCGGCCGCCCAGCTTCTCGTCGCCGCCGCCTTCCTGAGCATCCGCTCCTGGGCCACCGCTTCGGCGCCGTCGCCAAGGCCGCCGCGGTCACGGAACTCCGCCGCCAGGGCATCCGCCCCGAGGTCCTGGAGGCCGGCAGGACCTCCCCGGTACGAGGAAGGGGCGGCACCACGCACGGTGGTGCCGCCCCTTCCTCGTACGCCTTCCGCCTACGCGTGGGTGGCGAGCTCCTTGGCCGCCTCGGTCAGGTCCTTGGCGGTGTCGATGGCCCGCCAGTACGCCCCCTGCGGCAGCGGGAAGCCCGCAAGGCGCCGCTCACGCGCCAGCCGCGGGAACGTGGTGCGCTCGTGGTCGCCACGGTCCGGCAGCAGCTCGGTGAAGGCCGCGGAGAAGACGTACACGCCCGCGTTGATGAGATACGGGGACGGCGGCGACTCGATGAAGTCGGTGATGTGCCCGAACGTGTCGGTCTCGACCGCGCCCCACGGAATCCGCGGCCGGGCGAGCGCAAGCGTGGCCAGGGCGTCGCGCTCCTCGTGGAACTCGGCCATCTCCCGCAGCGAGAAGCGCGTCCAGATGTCGCCGTTCGTGGCGTACCACGGCTGCCCCGGCTCGGGCAGGTGCGCGGCGGCGTACTTGAGCCCGCCGCCCCGCCCCAGAGGCTCCGACTCGACGACCGTCGTCACCTTCAGGGGCAGGTCGGCGCTCTCCAGCCACTCCTGGAGCACCTCGGCGAGGTGGCCGCAGGAGACGACGGCGTCCGTCACTCCCTCGGCGGCGAGCCAGGACAGCTGATGGCCGATGATCGGGGTCCCGGTGCCCGGGATCTCGACCATCGGCTTGGGGCGGTCGTCGGTGTACGGGCGCAGCCGTGAGCCCTGGCCGCCGGCCAGCACCACCGCCTGCGTCGGAGAGGTATGCATACCGGGAACGATAGGCGGACGGGGCGTGTGAGGCGTGCGGAGAGGACCGGGCGCCCTGGCCGGACCGCGCGGACCCGCTTCCGCTGCGCCGGGTTCCACCGTGCCGGGTTCCGCTCAGCTCGCGTGCAGGACGCCGGTGGCGAAGGAGGTGTCGCAGACCGGGCGGGAGTAGGACTGGGCGCGGGTGGGGCCGTAGTGGCGCACGGCGGCGGCGCCGAGGGCCTTGGCGATGGACATGCAGTGCTTGGCGATCGACGGGCGGTTCTCGACCTCGCGCTGGAGGTGGGTGAGGGCCGTGCCCGGGTCCTTCTCCTGAAGCTCTGCGAGCAGCTGGTCGCGCAGAATATCCTGCGGGGCACGGGACTTGGCCGGCAGCGAGACGTCCGTGGACGACGCCGTCAGCATCTGGGTCCCGGAGCCGTGGCCGGCCCACGGAACGGCGGACACCGCGAGCGTTCCGGAGAGCACCAGGACGACGGGCAGGACGAGGGCGAGAGAGCGGCCGATTCGGCGGGCAGTGTGCGTCACGCAGGCGAGCGTAGCGGCCGGTAGTGATATGGCGACATTTAGTCACTCTCGCGAGGGACGGTTCGAGGCGGCTTTTCGAATTCCGTGTTGACGCCGGGGCGTGGCCCTGGGCTTGAATGCCCAGTTCTGCCGGGGTTTTCACCGACTCGCCGATTCATGCCGCCCGTACGCGAACGGCCCCGCCCCCGCAAGGGGGACGGAGCCGTACGGCGTGTGTGTGGAGCAGCCGATGCGGCTGCGTCAGCTCGATCAGCTGGTTCGGCTGGTTTGGCTGATTCGGCCGGTTCGGCCGGTTCGGCCGGTTCGGCCGGTTCAGTCGGTTCAGTCGGAAAGGCGCTCGCCGGTCGACGTAGAGAAGACGTGCAGCTCGGCGGAGCGGGGCACGACGTGCAGCGTGGAGCCCTTCGCCGGGACGTCGCGGCCGCCGACGCGGACCACCAGGTCCTTGTCCTCGCCGCCGACGCGGGTGGAGCCGTACACGAAGCCGTCGGAGCCGAGCTCCTCGACCACGTTCACGGTGACGGCCAGGCCGTCCTTGCTCGTCGGGCCCGACACGTCGAAGTGCTCGGGGCGGACGCCGACGGTCACCGTGGTGTCGCCCTTGGCGGACGCGGCGGCGATGGCGTCACGGGAGACCGGGACGACGCTGTTGCCGAACGCCACGCCACCGTCGGTGATCGGGACCTCGATCAGGTTCATGGCGGGGGAGCCGATGAAGCCGGCGACGAAGAGGTTGGCGGGCTTGTCGTACATGTTGCGCGGGGTGTCGACCTGCTGCAGCAGACCGTCCTTCAGGACGGCGACCCGGTCGCCCATGGTGAGGGCCTCGGTCTGGTCGTGCGTCACGTACACCGTGGTGATGCCGAGCCGGCGCTGCAGCGACGCGATCTGCGTACGGGTCGAGACGCGCAGCTTGGCGTCGAGGTTCGACAGCGGCTCGTCCATGAGGAAGACCTGCGGCTCACGCACGATGGCGCGGCCCATCGCCACACGCTGGCGCTGACCGCCGGAGAGCGCCTTCGGCTTGCGGTCCAGGTACTCGGTGAGGTCGAGGATCTTCGCCGCTTCCTCGACCTTGGTGCGGATCTCGCTCTTGTTGACGCCGGCGATCTTGAGCGCGAAGCCCATGTTGTCGGCGACCGTCATGTGCGGGTAGAGCGCGTAGTTCTGGAACACCATGGCGATGTCCCGGTCCTTCGGCGGCAGGTGCGTGACGTCACGGTCGCCGATGCGGATGGCGCCGGCGGTCACGTCCTCCAGGCCGGCGAGCATGCGCAGCGAGGTCGACTTGCCACAGCCGGAGGGGCCGACGAGAACGAGGAACTCGCCATCGGCGATCTCGATCTCCAGCTCGTTGACGGAGGGCTTTTCGGCGCCGGGGTAAACCAGGGTCGCCTTGTCATAGGTGACGGAAGCCATGGTGATGTGTCCCTTCACCGGCAGGAACGTGCCGGACGATCCGAGTAAAGGAAGGATTGAGGTCTAGTCCACCTGGGTGAACCGCAAGTGACGCTACCTGGCGATGCGGGATCTGTCAGCAGTCGGAGGACCGTGAGATTTCCGACCGACGGCGCGCGGGCGTTCGTTACACTGCACTCGCTGCCTCCTTAGCTCAGCTGGCCAGAGCACCGCTCTTGTAAAGCGGGGGTCGTCGGTTCGAACCCGACAGGGGGCTCATGGGCGAAGGGCCGGCGCAGGGGGACGTTTCCCCGGCGCCGGCCCTTTTGCGTGATCACGGCCGCCCGGACTGGATCAAACGCCAGGGCGTGTGTTTGCCCGCATCCGCGCGTGAATACGGGCGAACGGCCCTGGACGTACTCCTTGACCAGCGCGACCTGCCATCCGTTGCCTTCGGGGGCGGGGTCAACGGCCTATGCTGGTGCGGAGGTTGGGGCTTCGGTCTTGAGGGGTGCTCGCGGACGCGCACGGGGGAGGTGGGCATGGTCGCGAGGTATCTGGTGGCGCCGCGGGGAGGGCGGCGTGCCTACGGCGACATCACGTCCGCCCTTGTCGCCGCCGCTCGCCGCGGGCGGGCGGCCCTGATCGAGATCGCGCCCGGGCGGTACGACGAGCAGCTCACCGTGCGGGGGGACGTCCAGCTGGTCGCGGCCGAGGGGCCGGGCTCCGTCGTGGTGAGCCGGCCGCGGGGGCCCGTCCTGGAGGCCGGTGGTGGGCAGGTCCGGGTTCACGGGCTGGTGTTCGCCGGGCGCGACGCGGACGTCGTCGGGTGTACGGCGGGCTCGCTCACGCTGGAGCACACGGAGGTGCAGGCGCCGGGTGGCGTCTGCGTGCACGCGCGGGCCGGCAGCGCGGTGACGCTGCGGGACAGTGCGTTCCGGTACGGCCGGGTCCTGTTCGTCGGGTCCGGCGGGCTCGTCGAGCGGTGCCGGTTCGGCGACGCCGCCGACAATGCGCTCGCGGCGGTCGAAGGCGCCCACGTGGCCGTTCGGGAGAGCCGGTTCGCGGGGGCCCGCATCCACGGGATCCGGGTCAGCGGCGCGCGCGCCGAGGTCACCGGCTGCGAGCTGACCGGCACCGGGCGCGCGGCCGTCATGGCGGACACCCAGGCGGAGCTCGCCGTCGCGGACTGCGTGATCGGTGACGTACAGGCGGAGGGGATCGCGTACATCGAGCGCTCCCGCGGCTCCGTGGACCGTACGCGGGTCACCGCCGCCGAGCACGGGATCGCGGTCACGAGTGGCGCCGACCCGGTGGTGCGGGGCTGTGCGTTCAGCGGCTGCCGGGACACCGGGATCAACGTACGGACCGCGGGCCGCGGCAGGTTCGAGGACTGCGAGGTCGTCGAGGCGGGCAACGTCGCCGTGCACGTCACCGAGGGCGGCGCCCCGGAGGTCCATGACTGCCGCATCACGCGGGGCAACGTCGGCGTGGCCGTCGTCGACGCCGCCCGCGGCCGGTTCGTCCGGATCCGGATCGAGGACCTGACGAGCGTGGCCCTGCGGGTGACGGGCAGCGGCAAGGCCGTGTTCGAGCAGGTCCGGGTGGAGCGGTGCCCGACGCACCTGGAGACCCGGGGCGACGGCGGCACGACGGCCGAGGTGAACGGCGCGGTGCTGCGCGACTTCGGTCTGTCCGCCGTGGAGGCCCTCGGCCAGTCCCGGGTGACGCTCAGAGGGGTGTCGGCGGAGCGCGGGATGGTGGGCTTCGGTGCCGCCGAGGAGTCCCAGCTCTTCGTGTACGACAGTGAGGTCAAGGCGGTGAGCGGGTGCGGGGCGGCGGCCCTGGGCAAGGGGAGGCTCGTGGCGCGGAACCTCACCGTGACCGGCACGGAGGGGATCGGGCTGATGGCGAAGGACTCCGCCCGTCTGGACGTGGCGGACAGCGCGTTCGGCGACTGCGCGGTCGCGGGCGCGCTCTTCCAGGACGAGGCGGCCGGCCGGTTCGCGGACTGCGCCGTGACCGGGACGCGGGGCGTGGCCGTGGTGCACCGTGGCCTCGTCGAGCTGGTGTCCCTGCGCACGTCGCTGCGGATCGTGGTGAAGGAGCCCGAGCCGGAGCCGCCGCCGACGATCGTCCACCAGCACGGGCCGGTGATCAACGGCCCGGTGTCCCGGTCCACCTTCATCTGGGACAACAACCATGTGGTCCAGTGGCAGAGCGACGAGGACGGTTCCCGGCATGAGTGATCCGCAGAACGATCAACAGAACGACTCGCAGAACGATCCGCAGCACGTGCACCACTACCGTGGTCCCGTGATCAACGGCTCCGTCTCCCGGTCCCAGTTCTTCTGGGACAACCAGACGGTCAACCAGAACCAGCAGAACGACGCCGCGTCGGCCGCCCCGGGGTACGAGGAACTCGCCGCCCTGGTCAGGGACCTGCTCCGGCAGCTGCCACGGGCCGGGCTCGGCGAGCAGGACCAGGAGGACGCGCAGGCCGCGGCCGAGGAGGTGCTCGGGGAGATCACCGGCCCCGACGCCCCCGAGCCGGGCCGGCTCCGCCGTGCCGTCGCCACGCTCCGGGGCGCCCTCGCCCCGGTCGCGACCGGCGTGGCGGCCGGTGCGACGGCGGGGGCGCAGCAGTGGGCGCTGACGGCGATCCAGGGCCTGGCGGGAGTCGTCTGAGGGCTGAGGGAGCCGTCGGACGGCTGAGGGAGCCGTCCGACGGCTGACGGCTCAGGGGACCTGGCTGACGGCTCAGGAGAGTCGGCCGGCGGGTGACGTCTGGCGGCTGCTGGTTGAGGGAGTCCTCTGGCGGTTTCGCCGTCAGCGGCCGGAGAGGCGGTTCGCCAGGGTCGCGATGCGGTCCGTGCTCGCCGCGTGGGTGGTGGTTTCGCGGCGGTCGGCGGTGCGGAACGCGGCGTACATGGCCTGCACGCCGAGCCAGCGGAGGGGTTCGGGTTCCCACTTGCGGACCTTGTGGTTCACCCAGGGGAGGGCGGTCAGGTCGGTGGGGCCCGACTGGCCGGAGTCCTGCTGGATCAGGTCGCGCAGGGTGCGGGCGGCGAGGTTGGCGGTGGCGACGCCGGAGCCGACGTAGCCGCCGGCCCAGCCGAGGCCGGTGGAGCGGTCGAGGGTGACGGTGGCGCACCAGTCGCGCGGGACGCCGAGGACCCCGGACCAGGCGTGGGAGATGCCGAGGCCGGCGAGCTGGGGGAAGAAGCGGACGAGGATGTCGCGGAGGGCCTCGATGGTCTGCGGCTGGGTGCGGCCGTCGTTGTCGGTCTTCGAGCCGTAGCGGTACGGGACTCCCCGGCCGCCCAGCGCGATGCGGCCGTCGGCGGTGCGCTGGGCGTACATGTAGGCGTGGGCCATGTCGCCGAGGGTCTCCAGGCCGTTCCAGCCGACGGACTCCCACTGGGCGTCGGTGAGCGGCTCGGTGGCGATCATGGAGGAGTTCATGGGGAGCCAGGTGCGGCGCTGGCCGGCGAGCGAGGCGGTGAAGCCTTCGGTGCAGCGCAGGACGTAGGGGGCGCGGACCGTGCCGTACGGGGTGAGGGCGTGCTTCGGCCTGATCTCGGTGACGGGGGTCGACTCGTGGATCGTGACGCCGAGCGCCTCGACGGCCGCCGCGAGGCCCTGGACCAGCTTCACCGGGTGCAGGCGGGCGCCGTGCGGGGTCCAGCTGGAGCCGACGGCGCCGGCGACGCGGACGCGTTCGGCGGTCTCGCGGGCGCCGTACATCTCGCGGTCCTTCTCGCCGAAGGCGAGCTCGACGGCGTGGAAGTCCTTGAGACGGGCCAGCTGGGCGGGGGTGAGGGCGACTTCGAGGACTCCGCCGCGGTGGATGTCGGCGTCGATCTTCTCGGCCTCGCAGACGGTGACGACCTCGTCGACGGTGGCGTTCATGGCCTGCTGGAGACGGACGGCCGCCTCGTGGCCGTGCAGCCTGGCGTAGCGGTCGCGGCCGGCGATGCCGTTGTAGAGCCAGCCGCCGTTGCGCCCGGAGGCGCCGTAGCCGCAGAACTTGGCCTCGAGGACGGTGATGTTGAGGAAGGGGACGGCCTTCTTGAGGTAGTAGGCGGTCCACAGGCCGGTGTAGCCGCCGCCGACGATGCAGACGTCGGCGGTGGTGTCGCCGGGCAGCGGCTCGCGGGGGGCGGGGGCGCCCTCCTGGGCGTACCAGAACGAGATGCCGCCGTTGATCGTGCTCATGTCCATCCCTCTTCCGGGTGTCGTGCGCGGGAGGTTACCGGGGGCCCTGCTCCCGTGGATACGGGTCCTTCGACGGGAGGTCGGCGGGAGGTCGGCGCTTGGGGCGCGCTGAGGTTCGCGGGTGCGGATTCCGTTGTCGTCCGTGGCGTGTCCCTGGCTCCGGAAGGACCCTTCCATGCGCGTACGCGGGGCCCGGCGGGTCCTCGCCGCGGCCGTGGTGACCGGTGTCATCGGCGTTGCCTGGGTGGGGTGTTCGCAGGGTACGACGCGGGCGCGGCGGCGTTGACGGCGACGGGCGCGGAGCACGCGCAGGTGCCGGCTGGGCTGCCGGCGGCGGTGGAGGGGCCGGAGATCGCCGTCGGGCAGGCGGAGGCGCCGCACACGGTGACGGTTTTCGTCGATCCGCGGTGCGGCTGCCGCGCGAAGTCCGAGGAGACCCCGGGCACGGTGCTCGCGGTGGACGGTGCGCGGGCGCCGGATCGCGACCGGGTGTCCACCGCTCGGAATCGGCTGGCCAGGGCCGAGTGATCCGGGGCAGGCTGGCCTCATGATCCGTACCGCCGTACCTGCCGACGTGCCCGTCATCCACCGCCTGGTCCGCGAACTCGCGGAGTACGAGAAGGCCCTCGACGAGGTCCGTGCGACGCCCGAACAACTCCACGAGGCCCTCTTCGGCGACCGGCCCGCCGCCTTCGCCCACATCGCCGAGACGGCCGACGGCGAGGTCGCCGGCTTCGCCCTGTGGTTCCTGAACTTCTCCACCTGGCGGGGCGTCCACGGCATCTACCTGGAGGACCTCTACGTCCGCCCCGACCTCCGCGGCGGCGGCCACGGCAAGGCCCTCCTGACGGAACTGGCCCGCCTCTGCGTGGAGCGCGGCTACGAGCGCCTGGAGTGGTCGGTCCTGAACTGGAACAAGCCGTCGATCGAGTTCTACGAGTCCCTGGGCGCCCGCCCGCAGGATGAGTGGACGGTCTACCGCCTGACGGACACGGCCCTGACGGAGCTGGGGACGGTCTAGGGGGCGTCCCGCCGAGCATGCCGGGCTCCCGGCGTCCGTCTCGGTAGTGCACACTATGCGGTTCGCGCGCACCGATATCCGGGCGCGAAGATTTTTTGGGGGTCTGATGGAACGTCGTACGGTCCTACGTGGGCTGGTGGGTCTGCCGGTCGGGGCGGTGGCCGTCGTGTCCGGCGCCCAGCCCGCCTGGGCGGACTTCACCACCAAGGTGAATCCGTCGGTCAACTGGGGGACGTGGGAGGGGTGGGGCACGTCGTTGGCCTGGTGGGCCAATCAGCTGGGTCCCCAGGAGGATCTGGCCGACGTGCTGTTCAGCCGGAAGACCGTCCAGTTCCGCGGGCAGTCACTGCCCGGCCTGGGGATGAACGTGGTCCGCTACAACGCCGGTGGCTCGGGGACGAACAGCATCGGCGGCAGGACGATGAAGCCCGCGCCGACGCTGGACGGCTTCAAGCAGATCGAGGGCTACCAGCGCGACTGGTACTCGGCCGACCCGCAGTCGGCGAGCTGGAACTGGTACGCCGACGCGAACCAGCGCGACATGATGTGGCTGGCCAGGGATCGGGGCGCCGACAAGTTCGAGCTCTTCAGCAACTCGCCGATGTGGTGGATGCTGAAGAACGACGATCCGCGCGGGGCGGCGGACCCGCTGAAGTGCAACCTGCAGGACGGGAACTTCGGCCGCCACGCGGCCTACATGGCGACGGTGGCGCGGTACGCGCACGACCACTGGGGCATCGACTTCACCTCCGTCCAGCCGGTCAACGAGCCGGGGGCCAGCTGGGGCGGATATCCGGCGGGCTACATCGGCGGACAGGAAGGCTGCCACTACGACCGGCGCCAGCTCGCCGAGATCATCCGGCAGACCCGCACCCAGCTGGACGCCCGGGGGTTGCAGTGGATGATGGTGGCCGGCCTTGACGACTGGGGCGTCGGCAGTGCCGTGTACAACTGGAAGAACAACGCCGACTTCGACGCCGCCACCCGCGCGGCCGTGGGGCGGGTGAACGTCCACGGCTACGAATTCGACGGTGACCGCGCCGCGCTCTACAACACCGTGGCGGCGGACGGCAAGAACATCTGGATGTCCGAGTACGGCGACGGGGACACCAGCGGCCTGTTCCTCGCCCGTAACCTCAACTACGACCTGCGCTGGCTGCACCCCACGGCCTGGGTCATCTGGCAGATCCTCGACTGGGAGAACTACGGGGCGATCACCCTCACCAACGGGGTGATCGGCGCCGTCAACCCGAAGTACTTCGTCCTGGCCCAGTACATGCGCCACATCCGCCCGGGCATGAGGATCATCGACGCCGGTCATCCCGACGCCGTCGCGGCCTACGACAGCGTCAACCACAAACTCGTCATCGTCGCCGTGAACTACGGCGAGGGGCAGTGGATCGACTTCGACCTGTCCCGGTTCACCAGGCCCGGAACGGACGGCGCCCTCGTCGACCGTTGGGCCACCGGGACGGACGCCGGCGGCGAGCGCTACCAGCACCACGCGGACACCTTCGTACGAGGCAACCGGTTCTGGTCCTACTTCAACGCCCGCACCGTGCAGACCTTCGAGGTCTCCGACGTGTACCTGTAGCGGGAGGGCCGCGCGGGGCGGAGGTCGGCCGGGGTGTAGGAAGGGGGGATGGACATGGAGATTCAGCAGCGGTTCGAGCGGATCACGGGGTTCATCGAGGCGCGGCTCACGCCGTTGTTCGATCCCGCGAACGGGAGTGACCACGGGTTCGGGATGGATGACACGTCGCGGGCGCTGCGGGCGCTGAGGTACACCGTGCAGGCCGCGGCCGCCGTGAACGGGCTCGTGGAGAAGCGGGAGTCGGCGCCGGAGTTGCGGCAGGTGGTGGACCAGGCGTTGGAGCACAACTGGGATGTGCTGCGCTCCATCGCCCGGATGTGGGAGGACCACCCCGAGTTCCTCAAGGAGTTCAAGGGGCATTCCTGGGATGTGGTCGGGACGGCCTGAGCCTTACGGGATCAGGACCACCTTTCCCATCGTTCCCCGGGTTTCCAGGGCACGGTGGGCCTCCGCCGCGTCCTTCAAGGGGTAGCGCTGGACCGTCGGGCGCAGGGTGCCCTCCGTGGCGGCGGCCAGGGCGGCGAGTTCGAGGTTGCGGATGTCGCCGCCGGCCTTCTGGAGCATGGCCGGGCCCAGGACGGACTCCGACGTGATGCCGCGGGCCTTCAGCTGCTCCTCGGTGAAGGTGAGGGGCTTGCCGTCGTGGAGGCCCTCGCCCGACCAGCCGAAGACGACGTGTTGCCCGCCCTCGCCGAGGAGGTCGACCGCCGCGCGACCGGTCGCGCCGCCGACCGAGTCGTAGACCACCGTCGCCCGCCTCCCCAGGGAGTCCAGGTACGCGCGGACCTCGTCCGGCCAGTTCGGCCGCTTGTAGTCGACGGCCAGGTCGGCGCCGTTCTCGCGGACGCGGGCGACCTTCTCCGGGCCCCCGGCCAGGCCGATGACGGTGGCGCCGGCGTTCTTCGCGTACTGGACGAGGAGGGTGCCGACGCCGCCCGCCGCCGCCGGGACGATCGCGACCGAGTCCGGGCCGAGCTCGGTGAACTGCAGGATGCCGAGCGTGGTGCGGCCCGTGCCGATCATGGCGACGGCCTCCGCCTCGCCCAGGTGGTCCGGGAGTTCGTGGAGCCGCGCGGCGTCGGTGACGGTGAGTTCGGCGTAGCCGCCGGGGGCCATGCCGATGTGCGCGACGACCCGCTTGCCGAGCCACGCCGGGTCGGTGCCCTCGCCGAGCGCCTGCACCGTGCCGGCGACCTCGCGGCCGGGGACGGTGGGGAGTTCGGTGGGGACGGGGTACGGGCCCGACTGGCCCTCGCGCAGGGCGGTGTCCAGGAGGTGCACGCCGGCCGCGGCGACCTTGATCCGGACCTGGCCGGGGCCAGGGACCGGGTCCGGGGTCTCCTCGTACGTCAGGTTCTCGGCGGGGCCGAAGGCGTGGAGGCGGATGGCGTGCATGGTGGGCTCCCCGGGTTGGCGAAGGCGCGATGTGCTTTCGGGTACAGCCTTCAACCTCAAGCGGACTTCAGGTCAAGCGCCTTCCTGCGGCGCTCCGCCCGCAGCGCCAGCGACACCGCCTCCACCGCGCTCGTGAACGACACCTCCGCGAGGAGGCCCGGCGCCGCCACCTGGTCGCCCACCAGGTACACGCCGTCGCCCCGGTCGATCGCCGGCCGGTCGCGCCACGTGGTGCCGGGGCGGTCGACCGCGCCCGTACGGCCGTTGGAGACCGCCTCGCGCCGCCACACCGTCCGCTCGCGCCAGTCCGCGAACCCGAGGTCGAGCAGCCGCTCCGCGTGCGCGATCCCGTCCGCCTTCGACTCGCCGGGGCCGATCGGCAGCTGGGCCTGGATGAGCTGCTCGCCCGCAGGCGCGAGTCCCGGGTCCTGGGTGGTGAACCGCTCCACCCAGCCGGGCGCGTCCAGGTCCGAGAGCGCGAACGGGTCGCCCTTACGGGTACGCAGCGCCAGGTCGAACAGGACCGTACGGCCCGACTCCCACGTCAGCGACGGGTCGCCCAGCAGCCGGGCGGCGGACGGCAGGGCGGTCGCGACGACGACCGGGCCGTCGCCCACCGGCAGCGCGTCGATCCGGGACGAGGTCTCGATCCGTACGCCCAGCTCCCACGCGCGCGCCGCCATCCGCTCGACCAGCTGCCCCCAGCCGCCCTTGACGAAGTGCGCCTCGGCCGGGATCGACGTGGCCCGGTGCAGCCGCTCCTGTACGAAGCGGGCCGACAGCGCGCCCGGGTCGTGGTGGTAGAGCGCGACACCGCTGTACGACGCCGCCGCGTGCGCCGCGTCCGGCCCGGCGAGGCCCGTCGCCCAGGTGCGGAAGTCGACGTCCACGGGGGCCTGTTCGGCCGTACGGAAGGACTGGCGCAGGAAGCCGAGCGGGGGGACGCGGCGCAGGGCGCCCCGGTGGTGGAAGCGGATCTTGGCGGCTTCGAGGGCCGGCAGCGGGGCGAGTGCGCCGAGCAGGCCGCGCTGCTTCAGCCAGGTCCAGTGCGGGCCGCCGCTGTAGATCGCGTGCGGGCCGTCGTTGGTCCGGTACGGGCCCTCCGCGGTGCGGGCCCGGCCGCCGAGGGTGTGGTGCGACTCGTGCAGGGTCACCTTGGCCCCCGCCTCGGCGGCGGTGATCGCCGCGGTGAGTCCTGCGAAGCCGCCGCCGATGATCGTGATCTTCCGCATGTCCCGCTCCTCGTAGCCGTTCCTGTGTCGGTGCTTCACGTAGGGGACGGACGGGACGGCCGCGTTTGTGACATCGGGGCCGAAGGGACTGTCAGTGGCGTGCGTCACGATGGATCCATGAAGCGCAGGACGGTCCCGAAAGCCCGGAAGCCCGAGGTGCGGCTGCCGCCGCTGGAGCCGTACGAGGGGAGACTGGAGCCGGACGGGGACTACGAAGGGGTGGAGTTCGACGGCCTGGACCTCGCCGGTCAGGACGGCGTGGGGGCGCGGTTCCTGGACTGCGCGGTGCGCGGCTGCGCGCTCGACGAGGCACGGCTGACGGCGGCGCGCTTCCTCGACTCGGTGCTCGAAGGGGTACGGGGAGTCGGCACCGATCTGGCGGGGGCGCAGTTGCGGGACGTGGAGCTCGTGGACGCGCGGCTCGGCGGGACGCAGCTGCACGGGGCCGTGCTCGAGCGGGTGTGGGTGCGGGGCGGGAAGGCGGACTATCTGAACCTGCGGACGGCGAAGCTGAAGGACGTCGTCTTCGAGGGGTGCGTGCTGAGCGAGCCGGACTTCGGGGGTGCGGTCCTGGAGCGGGTGGAGTTCGTCGACTGCGTCCTGCTGGGGGCGGACTTCACCGGGGCGCGACTGAAGGACGTGGACCTGCGGGGCGTGCAGCGGCTGGAGATCGCGCGCGGGGTGGAAGCGCTCGCGGGCGCGGTGATCTCCACGGGGCAGCTGCTCGACCTCGCGCCGGTGTTCGCGGCGCAGTTGGGGGTGCGGGTGGAGGACTGACCCGTGGGGAGCACCGATCCGCCGGAAGTACGCCCTGGCTAGGGGACTCGCGGGAAGCGGGCCTGGAGGTCCCACACCACCGGGTTGTCGGCCAGGCCCTCGTGCATGTCCGTGAGGTCGGCGAGCAGGTCGTGGAGGAAGTCGCGGGCCTCGCGGCGCAGTGCCCGGTGGCTGAAGGTGAGCGGCGGTTCGTCGCCCGGCATCCAGTCGGCCTCCACGTCCACCCAGCCGAAGCGGCGCTCGAACAGCATCCGGTCCGAGGACTCGGTGAAGTCGAGCTCCGCGTGCTGCGGCTGCGAGGCCCTGCTGCCGCGCGGGTCGCGGTCGAGCTGCTCGACGATGTCGCACAGCGCCCACGCGAAGTCGAGCACCGGTACCCATCCCCAGGCTGTGGACACCTCCTGGTCCTTCACCGTGTCCGCGAGGTACACGTCACCGCAGAACAGGTCGTGCCGCAGCGCGCGGACGTCCGCGCGGCGGTAGTCCGTCTGCGGCGGGTCGGGGAAGCGGCGGGAGAGGGAGTAGCCGATGTCGAGCACGGACCGATGGTGTCACGCCCACGGGGTGCGGGGTGCGGTGGGCCTGGGGCGCCGGCGCGAGCCCGCGCCGGACCCCGCCCCCGCCGGGCTCAGGCGCGTGCGCCCAGCACGTGGACGAGCTGGCGGAAGGTGCCCTTGACCTTGTAGGTCCGCAGGTTCACCTGGTTGCCCTCGTAGAGGTCGCCGCTGCTCCACGGCGTGCAGTACGGGGAGTCGTGGCCCCGCGTGGTGACCTCCCGGACGTAGTCGCCGTCGAAGGTCTCGGTCACGTTCTTGTACATCTCCGTCTCCAGGCCGTAGCCGTCCGCGACCGTGTCGCAGACGCGGAAGGAGTCACCCGGTATGCCGTTGTACGGGTTGGCGTTCCACTCGACGCGGCCGCCCTGGATGTCCACGGCGACCGGGGCCGCGTACGCCGGCGAGGCCGGTACGGCCACGAGAAGGGACCCTGCGGCTGCGGCGAGGACGGCCGCGCGGCTCATCGTGCGCTTCACGTGCTTCTCCTGCGATGATCGTTCGGACTGTGCGAGGCAGGAGCCTACTGTCCCCGTCCGTGGACGGCCCGGGCCACCCGCGGTCCCAGCCAGCGCTTGAAGCGACGCAGCGGTTCGAGCCGCCCGGCGGCGCGGTCGAGGTGGTAGTAGAGCCCGGGCGGGACGTGGGGCAGGAGCGGGGAGTGGCGCTGGCCCAGGAGGGCGAACATCCGGGCCGGCTCCAGGCGCATGTAGCGGGGCAGGTTCTCGTACCACTGGGCGCTGTAGCGGGCCGCGCTCTGGGCCGGGAGCAGTTCGGACCGGCGGCGCCGGCCGTACGCGGTGAGGGCCGCGTCCGAAACGCCGTCCCGCAGGGCCGCCGCGAGCGCCAGCGCGTCCTCGAGGGCCAGGGTCGTGCCCGCGCCGATCGAGTAGTGGGTGGTGTGGGCCGCGTCGCCGAGCAGGACCAGGTTGTCGTGGTGCCAGGTGCGGCAGGTCAGGGTGCGGAAGGTGAGCCACTGGGCGCTGCCGTCGGCGTGCTCGCGGCCGATCAGCGGCTCGCCGTCGAGGAGGTCGGCGAACAGCTTCTCCAGCAGGCGCAGGCTGTCCGCCTCGTTCATCCGGTCGAGACCGAGGCCCGTCCAGGTGCCCGGCGCGCACTCGACGACACAGGTCGACCGCTCGCCGCTGAACCCGTACGCGTAGCACCAGATCCAGCCGTGCTCGGTCTCCTTGAAGGCGAAGCTGAAGGAGTCGAAGACCTTGGTCGTGCCGAGCCAGATGTACGGGTTGCGGCCGGTCGTGAACGCGGCGCCGAAGCGGTCCGCGTGCGCCTCGCGCAGCACGCTGTTCACGCCGTCGGCGGCCACGACGAGGTCCGCGCCGGCGAGTTCGGGCGCGTCCGGGCCGCTGACGCCGTGCTCGAACTCGACGCGTACGCCGAGCTCGCGGGCCCGGTCGGCGAGCAGCCCGAGCATCCGGCGGCGGCCGACGCCGAAGCCCGCGTCGCCGCGGTGCACGGTCCGCTCGTCGCGGACGATGGCCACGCCGTCGGTCCACGTGACGGAGGCGGCGGCGATGGCCTCGGCGGAGCCGGGGTCGCCGGCCCGCAGCTTGTCGAGGAGCCCCGCCCAGTACGTCACGCCCCAGCCGTACGTCGAGCCGGCCGGGTTCCGCTCGTACACGGTGATCTCGTGCGACGGATCCTGGCGCTTCATCAGGATCGAGAAGTACAGGCCGGCGGGCCCGCCGCCGACGACGGAGATCTTCACGTGCGCTCCCACGAGGACATGACATGACACTGTGCGCTGGAATGGCAACGCAGGGTAGCAGTGTGGGGGCGGGGCGGGAGGGGAATGCCGGGGAGGTCCGCCCGGCCGGGTTACGGGCCCTCACGGCGGAGGCGGTTCAGGGCCCTGCGGCAGGAGCGGTTGCGGCGGTCACGGGCCCTACGGCAGAAGGGTCAGGGCGGTCCCGGGCCCTACGGCAGCAAGCGCTGTTCCTTCGCCACCGCCACCGCGCCCGCGCGCGTGTCCACGCCGAGCTTCGCGTAGATCCGGCCCAGGTGGGTCTTCACCGTCGCCTCGCTGATGAACAGTGCCCGGGCGATCTCGCGGTTGCCGAGGCCGTGCGCGAGCTGGCCGAGGATGTCGCGCTCCCGGTCGGTGAGCGTGGGGCCGGCGGCGCCCCGCATCCGGTCCATGACCCGGCTGGCGACCGGCGGCGACAGCGTCGTACGGCCCTGGGCGGCGGAGTGGATCGCGGCGAACAGCTCCTCGGGGCGCTCGGCCTTCAGGAGGTAGCCGGTGGCGCCCGCCTCGATGGCGCGGGTGATGTCGGCGTCGGTGTCGTACGTCGTGAGGACCAGGACGTGCACACCGGTCGGGGCGATCCGGCGGGTGGCCTCCACACCGTCGATGCCCGGGCCGAGCTGGAGGTCCATCAGGACGACGTCCGGCTTCAGATGGCCGGCCATCGCGACCGCCTCCTCGCCGCTGCCGGCCTCGCCGACGACCTCGATGTCGGGGGTGCTGCCCAGCAGCGCGAGCAGGCCGGCCCGCACGACGGCGTGGTCGTCGCAGAGCAGGATCCGTACGGTCGTCACTCGTCGGCCTCCGCGGCACTCGACGGGGGGAGCAGGGGGATCGCGGCCGAGAGCACGGTGCCCTCGCCCGGGGCGGACTCGATCGTCAGGGTGCCGCCCAGCTGCTGTGCCCGCACCCGCATCGCGGGCAGGCCGTGGCCCCGTACGCCGTCGTCCGGGCGGGTGCCCGCCGGGTCGAAGCCGCGTCCGTCGTCGGCGACGTCGAGGACGACCTGGTCGTCCAGGTAGGTGAGGGTCAGCGCGGCGGAGGCGGCGGCCGCGTGCTCGCGGATGTTGGCGAGGGCGCCCTGCGCGACCCGCAGCAGCGCCGACTGCACCCGGTCCGGCAGCACGACCGCCGTCCCGTCGACCCGGAACGCCGCCGACTCGCGCGCCGCGAGCCCGCGCAGCGCCTGCTCCAGGCCACCGCCCTCGGCGAGGTCGGCGGGGGCGAGGTCGTGCACGAAGCGGCGGGCCTCGGCGAGGTTGCGTTCGGCGATCGACTCGGCCGTACGGACGTGGCGGCGGGCGGTCGCCGGGTCGCTGTCCCAGGTGCGGTCGGCGGCCTGGAGCAGCATCTGCTGGCTGGACAGGCCCTGTGCGAGGCTGTCGTGGATCTCCATGGAGAGCCGCTGCCGCTCGGCGAGGGTGCCCTCGCGGCGCTCGGTCGCGGCCAGCTCGCGGCGGGTGCGGATCAGGTCGTCGATCAACGCCCGCTGCCGGTCCGCCTGCCGCTGCGCGTGTACGAAGACGGCGGTCGCGATGGCGGCGACGGCCGGCGGGGCGATGACGAGGTTCGGGTCGAAGCCGCCGTGCGAGAGCTGCACCTGCGCCGTCACGACGAACACGGTGAGCAGCGCGACCAGGCCGAGCGCGGCGCGCGGCGGAAGGGTGCGCAGGCCCGTGTAGAAGAGCGGCACCGCGCACCAGGCGAAGCTCGGCGCGAGCACCACCAGGACCATCCACACGGCGACGACCGTGCCCAGCCAGGCGATCCGGCGGGGCGTGGCGCGGGTGCCGAGGACGGGGCCGAGGAGGTAGAGGGAGGCCAGCGCGCCGGAGAGCGCCACGATCCACGGGCTGCGGTCCTCCCACGGGTGGCGCAGCAGGAAGCGGGCCAGGGAGGCGCCGAGGAGGAGGAAGAAGGCCACGTGCATGACCCGCCCCAGCCAGCGGGCGTCCGGGTCCTGCTCCATGCTCTGCCTCTTCGCCGTGTCGTCGTGTCGTCGTGTCGCCGTGTCGCCGTGTCGTCGTGGGGCTTGACCTGGGAATTCGTATCCATCCTGGCCCACGAGGACCAGAGCGGCATCAACCGATCGGCTGACACCCCCGTCATCCATCATGCGCGGCGACGGCAGCCGGTACGCGGACCGTACGGGCCCGGTTCCGGCCGGAGGATCGATGGCAGAGCGAACGGAACACCCCTCCTCGAACGCCTCGACTCCCAGGAGCCCGCCATGAAGAAGAAGTTCCTCCTCGGCACCACCGCCGCCGTCGTCCTCGCCGCCGGCACCTTCGGCGCCGTCTCCGCGAACGCCTCCGCCCCGCAGGCCGCCCCCGCCGCGGCCGTCGCCAAGAAGGCCGACGCCGACAACGACAACCTGCGCCAGTCCACGCACCTGACGGTCGCCGCCGCCACCAAGGCCGCGCAGGCCACCCTGAAGGCCGCCGAGAAGGAGAACCAGCGGGTCTCCGTCGCCGTCGTCGACCGCAACGGCAACACCATCGTCACCCTGCGCGGCGACGGTGCCGGCCCGCAGTCCTACGAGTCCGCCGAGCGCAAGGCGTTCACCGCCGTCTCGTGGAACGCCCCGACCTCCGTCCTCGCCGGCCGCCTGGCCCAGGCCCCGAACCTGAAGGACATCCCCGGCACCCTCTTCCTCGCCGGCGGCGCGCCCGTGACCGCGGACGGCGCCCCGATCGCCGGCATCGGCGTGGCCGGTGCGCCGTCGGGCGACCTGGACGAGAAGTTCGCCCAGGCGGGCGTGGCGTCGCTCGGCGACTGACGTCGTGACCGGTCGGCAGGCGTCGCCCCCGAGCGACTGGCGCCGTACCTGACGGAGTAGCGCCCTCTGTGGCTCAGCGGCGCCCGGTCCCCCCACCGGGTGCCGCTGATTCGTGCGCACGGCCGTTTCGTCTGCGTGCTTAGGATCGGTTCGTGAGCACTCGTCGTCGCGTTCGGTCCGGAGCCCTGGCCTTCGCCCTCGCCCTGCTCGTCGCCGGCTGCACCGGTGACGGCTCCGGCGGTGTGAAGGGCACGCCCGGAGCGGCCGGGCTGCGCGACCCGTACTTCCCCAAGCTCGGCAACGGCGGCTACGACGTCGGCCACTACGCCCTCACCCTCGCCTACGACCCCGCCACCGGCCGCCTCGACGGCCGGGCCGAGATCACCGCGAAGGCCACCCAGGACCTCAGCGCCTTCAACCTGGACCTCGCCGGGCTCACCGTCAGCGAGGCGACCGTCGACGGGGCGCCCGCCGCGGTCAACCGGGCCGGGAACGAGCTGACCCTGCGCCCGCGCGAGGACATCGACGACGGGGCGGAGTTCCGCGCCGTGGTCACCTACGGCGGCGTGCCGCAGACCCTCACGGACGCGGACGGTTCGAAGGAGGGCTGGCTGAAGACCGCCGACGGCGCCCTCGCGCTCGGCCAGCCGACCGGCTCCATGGCCTGGTTCCCGGGCAACCACCACCCCGCCGACAAGGCCGCGTACGACATCACCGTCACCGTCCCCGCCGGAGTGCGCGCGCTGTCCAACGGCGTCCTCACCTCGGAGAAGAAGACCGCCGACGGCCACACCACCTCCGTCTGGCACACGGCCGAACCGATGGCCGGCTATCTCGCGACCCTCGCGATCGGGCGGTACGACACCTCGACCGCGACCGCCCTGGGCAAGGTCCCGGTCCTGACCGCCGCCGACCCGACCGTCGCCCCACAGAGCGCCGCCCTGCGCGCGCGGCTGCCCGAGATCCTGGAGTGGGAGACGGAGAACTTCGGCCCGTACCCCTTCGCCGCGGCCGGGGCGATCGTCGAGCGGCCCGGGGACGTCGGCTACGCGCTCGAGACCCAGACCCGGCCCGTCTTCCCGCTCTCCTCCTTCGACACCCCGACCCTCGTCCACGAGCTGGCCCACCAGTGGTACGGCGACTCCGTCTCGCCGGCGTCCTGGAAGGACATCTGGCTGAACGAGAGCTTCGCGACGTACGCGGAATGGCTGTACGCGGAGGACTTCGAGAACACCCCGGCGCAGAAGAGCTTCGAGAAGGCCTTCGCCGACGAAGACGCCTGGGCCTTCCCGCCCGCCGACCCCCCGGCCGCCGAGGACCTGTTCGGCACGCCCGTCTACCAGCGTGGCGCGATGGTGCTGCACAAGGTGCGGCAGGCGGTCGGCGACGACGCCTTCTACGAGATCCTGGCGGGCTGGCCGGCGAAGCACCGGTACGGCAACGCGACGACGGAGGACTTCACCGCGTACGTGGAGTCGGTGGCGGGCGAGGACCTTCAGGAGCTGTGGGACGTGTGGCTGTACGGGGACGAGAAGCCCGCCCGGCCTTAGGGCCGGCCTAGAGCGGCTTGCGGAGCACGACGCAGGGGCGGCCGTGGGCCAGGTCCGGGCGGCGGGCGGTCTCCTCGTAGCCGAGGGAGGTCCAGAAGGCGAGCGCCCCGGGGTTGTTCTCCAGGACGGCGAGCCTGAGTCCCGTACGGCCTGCGGCGCGGAAGCGGTCCTCGACGTACGCGGCGAGGCGGCGGCCGTGGCCGGCCCGGTGTTCGGCGGCGTGCACCATCAACAGGCCGAGCCACGGGTCCGGTTCGGCCGGGTCGGGGTGGTGCGCGAGGGTGACGGCGACGGCGACCAGGCGGCCGCCGGACCGGGCCAGCAGCACCTCGGCGCCCGGCTCGGCGAGCTCGTCGGCGAGGGCGGCGGCGACCTGCTCGGGCCGGATGTCGCCGGGGTCCGGGAAATCGCCGCTGAGTTGCTGGAAGGCCTGGTTCGATGCGTAGAGCCCGGTGAGCTCGGTGAGCAGCGGGCCGGGCAGGTCGCGGGGGTCCTTGGCGGCCAGGGGTTCGACGATCACGCGGGCAAGGGTAGAGCGCGGGGCCGTCTGCGCGACGGCGAAGGCGCGGGAGGCGGGAGAGCCCCGGCGCGCGCGGCGCGGCCGGGGCTCCTCGTCATGCCGACGGGCCGGGTCAGAGGTTGACGCCGAAGTCGCGGGCGATGCCCTCCAGGCCGGAGGCGTAACCCTGGCCGACCGCGCGGAACTTCCACTCCGCGCCGTTGCGGTACAGCTCGCCGAAGACCATGGCCGTCTCGACGGCCGCGTCCTCCGACAGGTCGTAGCGGGCGATCTCGGCGCCGCCGGCCTGGTTGACGATGCGGATGTACGCGTTGCGGACCTGGCCGAAGTTCTGCGAGCGGTTGACCGCGTCGTAGATGGAGACCGGGAAGACGATCTTGTCGACGCCGGCCGGGAGGCCCGCCAGGTTGACGTTGATCTGCTCGTCGTCGCCGCCGCCCTCGCCGGTGCGGTTGTCACCGGTGTGGACGATGGTCTGGTCCGGCGTGGACTTGTTGTTGAAGAAGACGAAGTGGCCGTCGGAGACGACCTTGCCCACGGCGTCGACGCCGATGGCGGAGGCGTCGAGGTCGAAGTCGGTGCCCGTGGTCGTACGGACGTCCCAGCCGAGGCCCACGGTGACGGCGGTGAGGCCCGGGGCCTCCTTGGTCAGGGAGACGTTGCCGCCCTTGGAGAGGCTTACAGCCATGGGAAGTCCCTTTCTCGGGTCCTGCTTCTCGGGTCCTGCGCGGGCGGCGACTCGATCGTCGCCCGCTCGCAATAACGCGCGGGGAAGCGCGACGGTTCCAAAACAGGATGACGGGCGGGTGGCGATCCGGGGACGATGGGGGGCATGTCCGGTCCGTATCTCATCCGCGGCTCCGTCTCGCTGCCCGAGGCCGAGCTCATGTGGCGTTTCTCGCGGTCGTCGGGACCGGGTGGCCAGCACGTCAACACCAGCGACTCGCAGGTGGAGCTCCGCTTCGACCTGGCGGCGACCGAGGCGCTGCCTCCGGTGTGGAAGGAGCGGGCCCTGGAGCGGCTCGCCGGGCGGCTGGTGAACGGGGTCGTCACGGTCCGCGCCTCGGAGCACCGCTCCCAGTGGCGCAACCGGGAGACCGCCGCGGTCCGCCTCACCGCCCTCCTCGCCGAGGCCACCGCCCCGCCGCCGAAGCCGCGCCGCGCGACGAAGATCCCCCGCGGCATCAACGAGCGGCGCCTGCGCGAGAAGAAGCAGCGCTCGGACACCAAGCGCGGCCGCCAGGGCCGCGACTGGGGCTGACGGGGCTTCACCCCGTCGGGCCCCCACCGGGGCGCTGCCCCGCCGTGCTCCCACCGGGGCGCTGCCCCGCCGTGGCCCCTCAGCCGAGCGTCCGGTACTTCCCCCGGAAGTACGTCAGTGGTCCGCCCTCCGCCGACGGCAGGTTCGCGGCCAGGACGCGGGCCACGACCAGGGTGTGGTCGCCGGCCACGACGCGGTTCTCCGTGCGGCACTCCAGGGTGGCCAGGGCGCCGCCCATCAGGGGCGCGTTGCTGTGCGGGCCGCGGGTGTACGGGAGGTCGGCGAAGAGCAGGCGGTCGCTGACGCGGCCCTTCATCGCGAAGCGGCCGGCGATGTGGCGCTGGCTCTCGGAGAGCAGCGAGACCGCCCAGACCGGGACCTCGTCGAGCAGGTCGTCCATCCGCGAGCCGTTGCGCAGGCTCACCATGACCAGCGGCGGGTCGAGGGAGACCGAGAGGAAGGCGGTGGCGGTCATGCCGACGTCCTCACCGTGCGGGCCGTCCTCCGGGTCGTGCGCCGTCACCAGGACCACGCCCGCGGCCAGGCGGGACATGGCGCCCTTGAACTCGTCGTTGCTCACCCCCTCAGCATGAGGGATGGCCAGGTCGCGGGTGGGGGTCTGTTGCAGCACCCTCGCACGCTAGTCCGGGCGGGAAGTCCCCTACATCGGGCGCCGGGACCAGCCGGGTTCCCCCGCGGGTCCTAGGACCCCGTTCGGGGGCCTGTTCGAACCACCGTTCCGCGCAGTTCACCCGCCGTTCGGAAACCTCCGCACCGCTCTGTGACTTGAGTCACAGAGCGCAGTATTTGTTGACCCTGTGTACCGGGTGCACAGCTCGCTGTGATTCAGTGGCGGGGACAGTGCAGTACGAAGCCGATGAGAACCCTGGAGTTAGCTGTCGAGGTCTCGGGGAGAGCGAGCAATGGAGACCGAGTCGGAGCCGTACGTCCGTCTTGCGACCCTGCGGCAGCTGCATCAGGTCGTGGCGGACCTCAACACCGCCCGCAGCCTTGCGGACACCCTGCAGGCCGTCGCCGACGGCATCGTCGCGGGGCTCAACTATGAGCTGGCCTGCGTCAACCTCGTGCGCCCCGACGGCGACCTGGTCGTCGCCGCCTTCGCCGGCAGCCCCGCAGCCGAAGCCCTGATCACCGGCCGGGTCGGCTCCCGCACCTCCTGGGAGCGGCGGCTCTCCATGGGCGAGCCCTGGGGCGACCTGCGGTTCATACCGCACACCGAGGGCTGGGTGCTCATGGAGGACGACGTCCCGCAGTGGCACACCGAGGGCCCCGCGCCCCGCTTCGAAGACGAGTGGCACCCCCACGACCGGCTCTACGCCCCCATGTACGCCTCCGGCTCCGGCCGCGAGCTGCTCGGCGTGATCTCCGTCGACCGGCCGCGCAACGGACGCCACCCCGGCCCCTGGGGCCGCGAGGCCCTCCAGATGTACGCCTCCCAGTCGGCCATCGCCATCAGCAACGCCCGGCTCCGCTCCAACATGCAGCGCGCCCTGGTCCGCCTGGAGCGCGAGCAGCAGGCCCTGCGCGCCAGCGAGGAGTCGTTCCGGCAGGCCTTCGAGTACGCGCCCTCCGGCATGGCCATCGCCGAGATGGGCGGCGACCAGCACGGCCGCCTGCTCCGTACCAACGACGCCCTGTGCCGGCTGCTCGGCCGCCCGGCCTCCGTGATGCGCCGCTACTCCTTCGCCGACCTCGTCCACCCCGAGGACATAGGCACCCTGCTGCGCACCTCCGCCGAGGGCGGCCGCGCCGAGCTGCGCCTCGGCCGCCGCGACGGCACCTACGTCTGGGTCTCGCTGCGCAACTCCGTCGTCGCCGACACCGCCGACGGCCCCCGCTTCCTCCTCACCCACGTCGAGGACATCGAGGAGCGCAAGCGCCACGAGCTGCAGCTCGCCCACCGCGCCTCGCACGACGCCCTCACCGGCCTGCCGAACAGCGCCGAGCTCCGCTCCCGGCTCTCCGCCCGCCTCTGCGAGCGCCCCTTCGCCGGCTCCGGCGCCTCCGCCGACGAGTACGAGCCGCCGTACGACCACGAGCACGAGCACGGCTTCGGCTTCTCGCCGGTCGACGGCGCCGTCGGCCCGTACGACCACCACGTGCACTCCGTCGCCCCCACCGGCGGCGACATCGACGACGGGACGAAGGGGCTCGCCGTCCTCTTCTGCGACCTCGACGGCTTCAAGTCGATCAACGACCGCTTCGGCCACCACACCGGCGACGCCGTGCTCATCGAGGTCGCCCGCCGCCTGACCACGGGTGTACGGGACGGGGACACCGTCGCCAGGCTCGGCGGCGACGAGTTCGTCGTCCTCGCCGACGGCCTGGGCTCGGCCGACGCCGCCGACCTCGCCGTACGGCTGCGCAACGCGATCATTCCGCCGATCCGGGTCGACGGGCGGGCGGTGCGGGTCGGTGCCAGTTTCGGCATCGGCTGGGCCGAGTGCGGCATGACCGTCGAAGAGGTCCTGAACAGCGCCGACCAGCGGATGTACATCGAGAAGCGGTCCCGCTCGAAGGTCCACCGCAGGGCCGGCTGAGCCGCGCCGTAACGCCTGCCGAGATCTACGTTCACCGGTCGTACACAAAGCGCCGGATCGGCGACAGGGCCGTTCGAGGTAGGCTCGGCCGGTCGGCGACGGCCGGCGAGCAGGGAAAAGGAGTGACCCGGATGGCTGCGGGGAACGACGGCGCGAAGACGCCCGAGGACGACGATCCGTTCGGCTACCTGTACGCGGACGGACAGGCAGCAGGTGCTCAGCCGCCCCAGGGCGGCGGCTACGGCTACCCGGGTCCCGCGGCCCAGCCGGGCGTGCCCCGCACCTCGTACAACCAGGTCCGCACGGTCGGCGAGCGGCAGTACGGCGGCCACGCGCAGCCCCACGTGCCGCAGCAGCAGCAGTACGGCCAGCCGCACCCGCAGTACGCGGCCCCCGAGACCTACCCGGGCGGCGCCCCCACCCGGCAGTCCCCGCTGCCCCCCACCGGGCACGGCGGCGGCTCGGGGCGCGGCCCGAACACCAAGGGCCTGCTCATCGGCGCGGTCTCGGTCGTCGCGGTCGTGGTGATCGGCATCACGGCGGCCGTCATCAGCAACGGCGGCGACGAGAACGACAGCGCGGGCGGCGCGGGCGGCAAGCAGACCGGCGCCCCCTCCCAGGTCTCCGAGTCCCCGTCGGTCGACCCCAGCCCCTCGTCGCAGCCCCCGGCGGAGCTGCCCCAGCAGGACGCGGCGACGCTGAAGCTGGGTGGTTCGGCGGCGCTCGCCAGGGACATCAAGGGCGCGGAGGGCGCCGACGGCGCGTACGTGAACGGGTTCAACGCGCTCGGCTCGTCGGTGACCTGGCAGGCGGACGTGCCCGAGGCCGGGCAGTACTACCTGTACGTGCGGTACGCGATCCCGGCGAAGGACGCGAACGCGACGCTGACCGTCAACGACAAGGCGAACACCAACCCGATAGGGCTGAAGAACTTCATCGCGTCGACGGACCCGAACCTGGAGAAGAACTGGCAGACCACCTGGGCTCCGGTCACCCTCCAGCAGGGGCAGAACACGATCAAGCTGTCGTGCGAGGCGGGCAACCAGTGCGACGCGGTCTTCGACTGGCTGAAGATCAGCAAGACGAAGCTCAGCGGCTGAGGCAGCAGCGGCTGAGGCGCTGAGCGGCGGGGCCCCGGAGGTGTGACACCTCCGGGGCCCTCGGCGTTCTCACCCCGGCGTCACAGCAGCCCCAGGAACCCCGCCACCGTCTCCGTCATCGCCTCCCGGGCCGGGCGCAGGTACTTGCGCGGGTCGACGGAGGTCGGGTCCTCGGTCAGGTAGGTGCGGACGGCGCAGGTGAAGGCCGTGTTCAGGGCCGTGCCGACGTTGATCTTGACCATGCCCGCAGCGACCGCGGCCCGGATCTCCTCGTCAGGGACGCCGGAGGAGCCGTGCAGCACGAGCGGGACGGGGACGGCGGCCTTGAGGGCGGCGATCAGGGTGTGGTCGAGGGCGGCGGTGCGTTCGGTCATCGCGTGGGAGGAGCCGACGGCGACGGCGAGCGCGTCGACACCCGTGTCGGCGACGTACGCGGCGGCCTCGGCGGGGTCGGTGCGGACGCCCGGCGCGTGGGCGTCGAGCGGCGGCTCGCCCTCCTTGCCGCCGACCTTGCCCAGCTCGGCCTCGATCCAGATCCCGCGCTCGTGGCCCCAGCGGACGGCCTCGGCGGTGGCCTTGACGTTCTCGCCGTAACCCAGCCTGCTGGCGTCGAACATGACGCTGCCGAAGCCCTCGACGTGCGCCTGGCGCAGCAGTTCGACGGACTCGACGTGGTCGAGGTGGAGGGCGAGCGGCGCGGAGGAGGCGCGGGCGACGGCGGTCGCGGCGGCCGCGACGGCGGAGAGCCGGCCGCCGTGGAACTTCACGGCGTTCTCGGATATCTGCAGCACGGCGGGGGCGTCGGCCCGTTCGGCGCCCGCGGCGATGGCCTCGGCGTGTTCGAGGGTGATGACGTTGAAGGCGGCGAGGCCCCGGCCGGCGGCCTGGGCTTCGGTGATGAGGTCGCCGGTGCGGACGAGTGGCATTGCGTTCCTCGATTCCGTGGCCCTGCGGGGCCTGTTCGTACTGCTGCGACTCGGCTACGCCGCTGTAGCCGGCTCGTGGATGGCGATCCGGGGCAGGAGGGACTCGTACGCGGCCTCGTCGAACTCGCCGGCCACCGGGGACAGCACGGTCGCCGCGGAGAGGGCGACGGCGTGGGCCAGCCGGGTGGGCCAGTCGGTGCCGTCGACCAGACCGGCGAGCAGGGCGGCGACGGCCGAGTCGCCCGCACCGGTCGGGTTGCCCTGGACGGGGGCGGGCGGCGCTGCCTGCCACAGGCCCTCCGGCGTGGCGGCGAGCAGGCCGGCCGGGCCGAGCGAGGTGACGACCGCGTGGGCGCCGCGGCGGCGGGCGTCGCGGGTGGCGCGGTGCGGTTCGCGGGAGCCGGTGAGCTGGGCCAGCTCCTGCGCGTTGGGCTTGACCAGGTCGGGGCGGGCGGCGATGCCGCGGCGCAGCGGTTCGCCGCTGGTGTCGAGGAGCACCGGGACGCCGGCGCGGCGGGCGAGCCGGACGAGTTCGGCGTACGCGCCGACGTGGATGCCGGGCGGCAGGCTGCCGCAGAGGGCCACCGCCCGGGCGCCGGCGAGGAGTTCGGTGAAGCGGGCGGTGAACGCGGCCCACTCGGCGGGGGCGATGGCCGGGCCCGGCTCGTTGAGCTGCGTGGTGTCGCCGCTCGCGGCGTCGACGACCGCGACGGTGCGGCGGGTCGGCCCGGCGATCGGGACCAGTTCGTCGCGGACCGGCTGTCCGGCGGTGGTGGCGGCGAGGAGGGCGCGCAGCGTCTCGCCGGTCGCGCCGCCCGCGAAGCCGGTGACGACCGTCTCGTGGCCGAGGGCGCCGAGCACGCGGGCCACGTTGAGGCCCTTGCCACCCGGGCGTTCGATGACCTGGGTGATGCGGTGCGAGGCGTGCGGGACAAGCGCGGGGACGCGATACGTGAGGTCCAGCGCCGTGTTGAGGGTGACCGTGAGGATCACCAGCCCCACCCCCGTCGTCTCGTGCCTGTCAGCTCCGGCCGGCTCGCGTCACCGCCGTCGGCGCCCGATCATGCCAAACAGAAAGCGGTTGGCCCAGACCCTGGGCCAACCGCCTTCAGACAACTTGAGTAGAAATCAGCCCACTTGGGGCTCAACCACCCAGGCGCCCTTGCGCATGACGCCCTTGAGCTCGAAGTTCTCGTCGAGGACGACGATGTCGGCGTCCTTGCCGGGTTCGAGCGAGCCCACCCGGTCGTACACGCCGAGCAGCTTGGCCGGGTTGGCGGAGATGGCCTGGACGACGGACTCGACGGGCAGCTTGTCGATGGTGGCCGCCCGCTTGAACGCCCGGTCGAGCGTCAGCGTCGAGCCGGCGATCGAGCCGCCCTCGACGAGCCGCGCGACGCCGTCCCGCACCTCGACCTCCAGCGGGCCGAGCATGTAGCGGCCGTCGCCGAAGCCGGCGGCGTCCATCGCGTCGGTGATGAACGCGACCCGCTCCGGGCCCGCGTGGTGGAAGGCGAGCTCCAGGGCGGCCGGGTGCAGGTGGGTGCCGTCGTTGATGAGCTCGACCGTGATCCGCTCGTCCTCCAGGAGCGCGGCGATCGGGCCGGGCGCGCGGTGCCCGAGGCCGGGCATCGCGTTGAAGAGGTGGGTGGCGACGGTGGCGCCCGCGTCGATGGCGGCCCGCGTCTGCTCGTACGTCGCGTCCGTGTGCCCGATGGCGGCGATCACGCCGTGCTCGGCGAGCAGCCGTACGGAGTCGATGCCGCCGGGCAGCTCGGTGGCGAGGGTGACCATGCTGGCCCTGCCGCGCGCCGCGTCGATCAGCTTGCGCACCTCGGCCGGTTCGGGGTCGCGCAGCAGCGTCTCGTCGTGGGCGCCCTTGCGGCACGGCGAGATGAACGGGCCCTCGAAGTGGATGCCGGCGATGTCGCCCTGCTCGGCCAGTTCGGAGAGCAGGCCGGCGCGCTGGGTGAGGTAGTCCATCTCGCCGGTGACGAAGGAGGCGACGACGGTGGTCGTGCCGTGCAGCCGGTGGGTCCGGACGCCGGTGAGGATCTCGTCGACGGTGCCGGAGGTGAAGGAGGCGCCGCCGCCGCCGTGGTTGTGGATGTCGACGAAGCCGGGTACGAGCCAGTGGCCGGTGAGGTCGAGGGCGGGCGCCCCTTCCGCTGCCCCTGCGATGCGGCCGTTCTCGACGATCACTCGTCCGTTCTCGACGATCCCGGTGGGCAGGACTACGCGCGCCCCGGCGAGAACTGTGGAAACGGCCATCAGGCGGATACCTCCGAGTCGGCGGATCGGTCGGGTGAGCTGGCGAGCAGGTCCCAGGCGAGGAGGCCCGCGCCCAGGCATCCGGCGGTGTCCCCGAGGGCCGCCGGGACGATGGCGGGCAGCTTCTGGAAGGTGACGCGCTCCTCCACGGCGGCCCGAAGGGGTGTGAACAAGGTTTCCCCCGCCTCGGCGAGACCGCCACCGATGATGAGGGTGCGCGGGTCCAGCAGGGTGAGTGCGGTGACGAGGCCGTCGGCGAGGGCGTCGACGGCCTCCTGCCAGACGCGTACGGCCGCGGGGTCGCCGGACTCGACGGCCTTGGCACAGTCGGCGGCGTCGGCGTCGGGGTCGCCGGAGGCGGTGGCCCAGGCGTGGGAGACGGCGGAGGCGGAGGCGTACCGCTCCAGGCAGCCGCGCTGGCGGCAGCCGCACTCGATGCCGCCGGGGCGGACCACGATGTGGCCGATCTCGCCGGCGTAGCCGTGGGCGCCGGCCTCGATCTCGCCGCCGATGCCGATGGCGCCCGCGATGCCGGTGCCGAGCGGCACGAAGAGGAAGCGGTCGGCGCCGTTGCCCGCGCCGATCCGGCCTTCGGCGAGGCCGCCGGTGCGGACGTCGTGGCCGAGGGCGACGGGGATGCCGCCGAGGCGCTCGCTGAGCAGGGCGCGCATGGGGACGTCGCGCCAGCCGAGGTTGGCGGCGTAGACGGCGATGCCGTTCGCGGCGTCGACGATTCCGGGCACGGCGACGCCGGCGGCCGCGGCGGGCTCGCCGTACCGCTCCTGGCCGAGGGCGCGCAGCTCCTCGGCGAACCCGAGGATCGTCTCGACGACGGCCTCGGGTCCGCGGTCGCGGCCGGTGGCGCGACGGGCCTCGTGGAGCAGGGTGCCGTCCGCCCCGACGAGGGCGGCCTTCATGCCGGTGCCGCCCACATCGAGGGCGATGACGTGTCTCACGGGGACAGTCTCGCCCGTGGGGACCCGAAAGGTCTAGTCCACTGCGGAGGATTGTTGCGGTCGGATACAAATACGGCGGCCCGCTGCTGTGGCGCCGGGATCACGCTCCGGGGACGGTCACGGCGCCAGGATCACGCTCCGCGTCAGGTTCCGCGGGCGGTCCGGGTCCTGGCCGCGGGCCTCGGCGAGGGCGACCGCGAGCCGCTGGGCGCGTACGAGCTCGGCGAGCGGGTCGGTTTCCGGCCGCGACACGAGGGTGCCGCCGACCCGGCCGACATCCGCCGCCAGGCCCTCGGGGAGCGCGCCGAACACCCAGGTGGTGCGGCCGGGGGCGGTGATGGCGATGGGGCCGTGGCGGTACTCCATCGCCGGGTACGACTCCGTCCACGCGCCCGCGGCCTCGCGCATCTTCAGGGCGGCCTCCAGCGCGAGCCCGTACGTCCAGCCGCGCCCCAGGAAGGTCCACTGCTCGGCCGCGAGCACGTCCTCCGGCAGCGGCTCGGTGAGGGCGAGCTCGGCGTCGACGGCGGCCTCGGCGACCGTCTTGAGGCCCGGCAGCTCACCGAGTCCGGCGCGCAGGAAGGCGAGGGCGGTGGTCGCGAACCGGGTCTGGACGACCGACTCCTCGTCCGCCCAGTCCAGGACGGCGACCGCGTCCGCGGCCGGCATGACCGGGGTCTTCGGGTCGGCGGTCAGCGCCGTGGTGGGGATCCGGCCGCGCAGGGCGGTGAGCAGGTCGAGGACCTCGGTGGTGGTACCGGAGCGGGTGATCGCGACGACCCGGTCGTAGGGGCGGCCGGCCGGGAACTCGGAGGACGCGAAGGCGTCGGTCTCGCCGAGGCCGGCCGCCTCGCGCAGCGCCGCGTACGCGATGGCCATGAACCAGGAGGTGCCGCAGCCGGTGACGGCGACCCGCTCGCCGGGCTTCGGCAGCCCCTCGAATCCGGCGGCGGCCTCGACCGCGCGGCGCCAGGCGGCGGGCTGGGTGGCTATCTCTGCGGAGGTGAGGGACATGCGGGCGACTCCTGCCTACGGGGTGCGATGGACCTATTGGTCCAGACCAGAAAGGTTTCAGGGAAGCAATTGCCAAAAGCGCGCAGTCATGTGCATAGCAGTGCGCAGTGCTGTACAGCAATGCGTTGCAGAAGCGATATGGAAGTGGTGTAGACCTCCGGAGTGAATGCGAGGGAAACTTACGGCTCGACTTCGACTCGACGACGAGCAAAGGGTGGGTTAAGGCTGTGCAGCGGCGACGATTTCTTGGACTGGCCGCGGCGGCCTCCGCACTCGGCCTGACCACCGCCCTCTCCGGCTGCGGCACGCTCGGCGGCGAGTCCGGCGACGTCACCCTCAAGCTGATCGCCGCCGACTACGACCTGAACGGCGGCGACTCCACCAAGAAGTACTGGGCCGGCGTCGTCTCCGCCTTCGAAGCGCAGAATCCCGGGGTCAAGGTCCAGGTCCAGATCGAGTCCTGGAACGACGTCGACCGCAAGGTCGCCGAGCTCGTCAAGGCCGGCCAGGCCCCCGACATCGCCCAGATCGGCGCCTACGCCGACTACGCGGCCGCCGGCCAGCTCTACGCCGCGGACGAGCTCCTGTCCATCCGCGTCCAGGCCAACTTCCTCGCCCCGCTCGTCGCGGCCGGCGAGCACAAGCGCACCCAGTACGGGCTGCCCTTCGTCGCCTCGACCCGGCTGCTCTTCTTCAACGAGGAACTCTTCGACAAGGCCGGCATCGACGAGCCCCCGACCACCTGGGACGAGCTCGCCGCGGCGGCCGTGAAGCTGAAGAAGAAGGACGTCCCCTACCCCTTCGCGCTGCCGCTCGGGCCCGAGGAGGCCCAGGCCGAGACCCTGATGTGGCTGCTCAGCGGCGGTGACGGCTACACCGACGCGACCGACCACTACAAGATCGACTCCGAGGCGAACATCCGCACCTTCGAGTGGCTGCGGACCCACCTCGTCGCCGAGGGCCTCACCGGCCCGGTCGCCCCCGGCAAGCTCAACCGCAAGGACGCCTTCGCCGCCTTCGCGCGCGGCGAGGTCGGCATGCTCAACGGCCACCCGTCGCTGATGCAGGAGGCCGAGAAGAAGGGCGTCAAGGTCGGCAAGATCGCCCTCCCCGGCGTGGACGGCAAGGCCAGGGCCACCATGGGCGTCGCCGACTGGATCATGGGCTTCAGGCAGAACGGCCACCGCAAGGAGATCGGCGCGTTCCTCGACTTCGCCTTCAGCGACGAGAACGTGCTGAAGTTCGCCGGCGACAACGACCTGCTGCCCGCCACCGTCACCGCCTCCGCGCGTATGGAGTCCGAGCCGGAGCACGCGGCCCTCCGCGAGTTCCTCCAGGCGCTGCCCGACTCGCAGCTGCCCCCGGTCGGCAAGACGTCCTGGGCGCAGGTCAGCGGCACCATCAAGAAGAGCATCGGCAAGGCGGTCGAACCGGGCGCCAAGCCCGCCGAGGTCCTCGGCCGGATCGCCCGCGAGGCGACGGTGGCGGAGAACGCCGAATAAGTTGGTCTGTATGACCAGTGAACTCGGGGAGCGCGAGCAGGCCGTCCTGGCGCTGGAGCGCCGCTCCTGGCCGGGCCCGGGCGCCAAGGAGCGGGCCGTCCGCGAACAGCTCGGCCTCTCCGCGACCCGCTACTACCAGCTGCTCAACGCCCTGCTCGACGACCCGCGCGCCCTGGCCCACGACCCGGTCACGGTCAACCGGCTGCGCAGGGTGCGGGCGGAGAAGGAACAGCGCCGCTGAGTTCGCCAAGGCCTCAGGGGGGCGCACCTGCGCGGATCGCGCCGCTGACGCGGACGGCAACCCTCGGTAGGGTCGTGGGCATGGTCAGCAGCCTTCCGCACCCGACCACAGCCGCCGGACGCGACGGCCTCGCCGCACTCCTCGCGCGGCCCGAGAAGGCGGTCGTCGCCCTCGACTTCGACGGGACGCTCGCCGAGATCGTGCCCGACCCGGAACGGGCCCGCGCCCACCCCGGCGCCGTCCCCGCCCTGGCCGCCCTGGCCCCGCGGGTGGCCTCCGTCGCCGTGGTCACCGGCCGCCCGGCCGGAGTAGCCGTACGGTACGGGGGCTTCGCGGGCGTCGCCGGCCTGGAGCACCTGGTCGTCCTCGGCCACTACGGCGCCGAACGCTGGGACGCCGTCACCGGCACCGTCCACGCCGCCGCTCCCCACCCGGGCGTGGCCTCGGTCCGCGCCGAGCTCCCCGGCTTCCTCGACCGCATCGGCGCCTGGCCCGGCACCTGGATCGAGGAGAAGGGCCGCGCCGTCGCCGTCCACACCCGCCGCGCCGACGACCCGCAGGGCGCCTTCGAGGCCCTCAAGGGCCCCCTCGGCGACCTGGCCACCCACCACGGACTGGTCCTCGAACCGGGCCGCATGGTCCTGGAACTGCGTCCCCCGGGCATGGACAAGGGCGTCGCCCTCGCCGAGTACGCCCGCGAGATCGGCGCCGAGTCGGTCCTGTACGCGGGCGACGACCTGGGTGACCTCCCGGCGTACGCGGCCGTCGACAAACTCCGCTCCAACGGCACCCCCGGCCTCCTCGTCTGCTCCGCCTCCGCCTCCGAGCAGGTCCCCGACCTGACCGACCGCGCCGACCTCACCCTCGCGGGCCCGGCAGCGGTCGTCTCCTTCCTGGCGAGCCTCGCGCAGGCCCTGGGGCGGGCGGAAGGGGCGTAACGGCCCGCTGCGGCCTCAGGACCGCAGGGCCTCCAGCTGGGACAGGAACCAGCGTTGGGGCGGGAGGGCCGTGGCGGCCGCGGCGAGGCGTTTGGTGCGCTCGGTGCGGTCGGCGGGGGGCATCGACAGGGCGCGGTGGAGGGCCTCGGCGGTCTCCGTCACGTCGTAGGGATTCACCGTGAGCGCGTCCTTGCCGAGCTCCTCGTACGCGCCCGCCTCGCGGGACAGGACCAGGGCGCAGCCGGCCTCGGAGACGACGGGGATCTCCTTGGCGACCAGGTTCATGCCGTCGCGGACCGGGTTGACCAGGGCGACGTCGGCGAGGCGGTAGGCGGCCAGGGAGCGGGTGAAGTCGTCCTGGACGGAGACCAGGACGGGGGTCCAGTCCGGCGTGCCGAACGCGTCGTTGATCCGGTCGGCCAGCTCGCGCACCGCCGTCGTGTACGAGCGGTAGACCTCCAGGTCCTGGCGGGAGGGGTAGGCGGAGGCCAGGTGGACGACGCGGTGCTGCCATTCGGGGTGGGTGGTGAGGAGCTCGCGGTAGGCGAGCAGGCCGCGCAGGATGTTCTTGGACAGTTCGGTGCGGTCGACGCGGACGATGGTCTTCCGGTCGCCCACCTCGGCGCGCAGGGCGGCCAGGCGTTCGTCGACCTCCGGGCGGTGGGCGAGGGACAGCAGCTCGTCGCCGTCCACGCCCAGGGGGTACGCCGCCACACGGGTGGAGCGGTCCGCGCCGCCCTTGCGGTGCTTCACGCCGCGCCACGGGTCGCTGGAGCGCAGGAACGGCTCGGCGGTGCCCTCGGGGCCGTCGATCTGCGCGCCGGACAGGAAGGACGTCGCCCATCCCCAGGTGTGGAAGCCCAGCTCGTCCGCGCCGAGCATGCCCCACAGCAGCTCCTCGCGGACGTCCTCCGGCAGCAGCCGCAGGTACTGGGGCGACGCCCACGGCGTGTGGGTGAAGTGGGCGATCCGCAGGTCGGGGCGCAGCTCGCGCAGCTGCCCCGGGACGAGGGCCAGGTGGTAGTCCTGCACGAGGACCGCCGCGCTGTCGTCCGCCGCCTCGGCCAGGGCCTCGGCGAAGGCGTGGTTGTAGGCGCGGTAGGACTCCCAGCGGCGGCGGAAGGCCGCGTCGAAGACGGGCTCGCGCGGGATGTCGTAGAGGTGGTGGTGGAGGAACCACAGCACCGAGTTGGCGATGCCGTTGTACGCGTCGGCGTACACGTCAGGGGCGATGTCCAGCATCCGGACGCCCGTCTCGGCGACGCCGCGGCGGACGGCCTCGCGGTCGCCGTCGCCGAGCGCCGCGCACACCCAGAGCCCGTCCTCCGACGAGATCGCGCTCAGGCCCGAGACGAGCCCGCCGCCGCCCCGCCGGGCTTCGAGCTCTCCGTCGTCCCGCACGGTGTACGAGACCGGGCCACGGTTCGATGCCACGAGGACAGAAGCCATATCGCGAACCTAGCCCGTCACGTAAACGCTCAAACGTACGGATTCAAGACAGTCGCCGGATCCGTCACGGGACCGGCGCCGGATCGCTCACTGGTTCCGCCACTGGTCCCGTCGGCCCCGTACGGCCGCCAGGGCCACCACGCCCGTCGCCGTGAGCGCCAGGCCCAGCGCGCCGAGCAGCCATCCCGTCTCCGTCGTGAAGTGCATGAGACGGAATGTAGGCAAAGACGACCATCGTCCGGTGTCACGCCACGCTGCGGCGCCGGTACTCCGCGATCTCCGCCATCGGCGGCCGCTCCTCCGTGTCCACCGCGTACGTCCTCGGCGTGAACCCCTCCTCGCCCCGCTCGAACTGGGTCAGCCGAGGCCGCACCAGATGCCCGCGCGAGAGCCGCAGCTGAGCCGTCCGGTAGATCGCCGCCGCCATCCGGCCGAGCGCCTGGCCGTCCTGGTGCCGGTGCTTGCGCACCCCCACGTCCACCTGCGCGAGCGCGTCCAGGCCGACCGTGTGCAGCGCGTCCACGAGGAGGCCCAGCTCCACTCCGTAACCCACCGGGAACGGCAGCCGTTCGAGGAGCGAACGGCGGGCCGCGTACTCGCCGCCGAGCGGCTGGACGAAGCCGGCGAGCTGCGGCCAGTGCAGGTTCAGGAGCGGGCGGGCCACCAGTTCCGTCACCCGGCCGCCCTGACCAGGGGCGTCGCCGAGCGGGCGGTCGTACATCGCCTTCACGAACTCCACGTCCGGGTCGGTGAGCAGCGGCCCCACGATCCCGGTGACGAAGTCCGCCGAGAAGTCCCGCAGGTCCGCGTCCACGAAGCACACCACGTCCCCACCGGTCACCATCAGTGACCGCCACAGGACCTCGCCCTTGCCGGCCACCGCCGGTATTCGGGGCAGGATCGCGTCCCGCGCCACCACCCGGGCCCCGGCCGCCGCCGCCACCTCCGCCGTACGGTCCGTGGAGCCCGAGTCGACCACCACCAGCTCGTCCACCAGCGGCACCGCCTCGGTCATCAGCTCCCGGCGGATCGCGGAGACGATCGCGCCGACCGTCGCCTCCTCGTTCAGCGCAGGCAGCACCACACTGACCGTGGTCCCCCGCTTCGCGGCGAGAACCCGCTCCAGCGGACGGTCGGCCACGGACCAGGACCGCCGGGACAGCCAGCGCTCCACCTCTTCCAGCAACGTGATCTCCATCTCGCGGATCGGACGACCGTCTCGCCCGTCCAGGGCTTCGGTTACAGTCTTGAACAACGCGGATGCCCGATGCATGTCGGGGTGCCGCCCGCGTCACACAATCGAATACCGCTCATCCAGAGGGGCAGAGGGAAACGGCCCGTTGAAGCCCCGGCAACCCTCCAGTCGGTTTGTCTCGTCCTCCAGCGAGGCCCCCGGCTAGGGAAGGTGCCAAATCCGTCTCATGGCGAAATGCGCCATGAGGAAGATGAGGAGAAAGGGCCTCGCCTCCATGGCTGTACAGACTGTCGCCACCCCCGCCACCGTCGATCTGGGTCCCGCGTCCGGGCTTTCCTGTCGCGAATGCGGTGAGTCCTTCCCGCTCGGCCCGATCTTCGCCTGTGAGCTCTGCTTCGGCCCGCTCGAAGTCGCGTACGAGCTCCCCGCCGGCGACCCCGAGGCGCTGCGCAAGCAGATCGAGGCCGGCCCCGCCAACATCTGGCGCTACGCCCCGCTGCTGCCCGTCCCGGCCGACGTCGCCGAGAAGCCCAACCTGAACCCCGGCTGGACCAAGCTCGTCCAGGCCGACAACCTCGCCCGCGAGATCGGCGTCGAGCCCGGCAAGCTGTTCGTCAAGGACGACTCCGGCAACCCGACCCACTCCTTCAAGGACCGGGTCGTCGCCCAGGCCATCGAGGCCGCCCGCGCCTTCGGCTTCACCACCCTGTCCTGCTCCTCCACCGGCAACCTGGCCGGCGCCGTCGGTGCCGCCGCCGCCCGGGCCGGCTTCCGCTCCTGCGTGTTCATCCCGCACGACCTGGAGCAGGGCAAGGTCGTCATGGCCGGTGTCTACGGCGGCGACCTGGTCGCCATCGAGGGCAACTACGACGACGTCAACCGCTTCTGCTCGGAGCTCATCGGCGACCCGCTCGGCGAGGGCTGGGGATTCGTCAACGTCAACCTCCGCCCGTACTACGGCGAGGGGTCGAAGACCCTCGCGTACGAGATCTGCGAGCAGCTCGGCTGGGTCATCCCCGACCAGCTGGTGATCCCGATCGCCTCCGGCTCCCAGCTCACCAAGATCGACAAGGGTCTGCAGGAGCTCATCAAGCTGGGCCTGGTCGAGGACAAGCCGTACAAGATCTTCGGCGCCCAGGCCGAGGGGTGCTCCCCGGTCTCCGTCGCCTTCAAGGCCGGCCACGACGTCGTACGGCCCCAGAAGCCGAACACCATCGCCAAGTCGCTGGCCATCGGCAACCCGGCCGACGGCCCGTACGTCCTCGACATCGCCCGCCGCACCGGCGGCGCCGTGGAGGACGTGAACGACGAGCAGGTCGTGGACGCGATCAAGCTCCTCGCGGAGACCGAGGGCATCTTCGCCGAGACCGCGGGCGGCGTGACCGTCGGCGTCGCGCGGAAGCTCGTCGAGAACGGTCTGATCGACCCCAGCCTCACCACCGTCGTCCTGAACACCGGTGACGGCCTCAAGACCCTGGACGCCGTGGCCGACAGCTCACAGGCGACCGCCACCATCCGCCCGAGCCTCGACGCGTTCCGCGACGCCGGCCTGGCCCACTGACCGGCTCACTGAAAGGTTCGTGAACACATGGCCGTCAACGTCCGCATCCCCACCATCCTCCGCACCTACACGGGCGGCCAGGCCGAGGTGAAGGCCGAGGGTGGCACCCTCGCCGAGGTCATCGCCGACCTGGAGAAGAACCACGCGGGCATCGCCGCCCGCGTCCTGGACGACCAGGGCAAGCTGCGCCGCTTCGTCAACGTGTACGTCAACGACGACGACGTCCGCTTCGAGCAGGGTCTGGAGACCGAGACGCCGGACGGCGCGGGCGTCTCCATCATCCCGGCCGTCGCCGGCGGCTGCTGAGTCGTCCCACGCCGGAGTCCCCGGAGTCCCGGGAGTCCCGGAGTCCCCGGAGTCCCGGAGTTCTCGAATATCCGAAGCTCCCAGAATTGCCCCTTCCGCTATCAGAAGCGGAGGGGGCAATTCTGCATGGTTGAGCGCGGTAGAGTTGGGGAAGTCCCCTCCGCTGCTCATGCCAGGCGCATATGAGAATGCGTCGGTGCGCGACAAGATGCAGCCAAAGTGCCCGTGCCTTGTGTACCTTCTGCGCACTTTGCCGGGCCCGACTTGCCCGGGAATTCAACGGATTCTCCCCAATTCCCCTTTCCGGCGTGCCCAGAATTCTCGTCCGATTGACCTGTTGCAGAGGGCAGTTGGGCAGATACATTCAGCCGCGGTCGACGCGTTCCGGCGCAGGGTCTGACCCGGGTCCGCGAAGTGCGGTCCCGCGCAAGGGCCAGTAATAGGGGAGTTAGGCATGGCTCAGGGCACCGTCAAGTGGTTCAACGCGGAGAAGGGCTACGGCTTCATCGCGGTCGACGGTGGTGCGGATGTTTTCGTCCACTACAGCGCGATCCAGATGGACGGTTACCGCACCCTCGAAGAGGGTCAGCGGGTCGAGTTCGAGATCTCGCAGGGCCAGAAGGGTCCGCAGGCGGACATGGTCAAGCTCGCCGTCTGAGCGCGGCGCGATCGGCCACCGACGCACTTCCGTCGAGGGGCCCGCATCCCGACCAGGGATGCGGGCCCCTCGCGCGTCCTGTGCGGCTACCCCCCAGCCTGTCGATCTGCGGGAGTCGCTCGCCCCCGCCCCTCGCCCGACCGCCACCCCTCGTCGATGTCCCTTCGGGACGCTTGCACTCTCCTGGGTCGAGTGCTAATCATTGGCGTTAGCACTCTGAAGGTGAGAGTGCTTACGAGGATCGGGCAGACGAGGCCCGCGGCCAGGTGGGGCAAGGAACCACAGGGCCCGCGGACCGTCCGTCGCGGGCGTCGGCGCGGTCCAGGAGCGTTATCCACCCCATGTCCGGGAGGACCACTTCACATGGCCAAGATCATCGCGTTCGACGAGGAGGCCCGGCGCGGTCTCGAGCGCGGCATGAACCAGCTCGCTGACGCCGTCAAGGTCACCCTCGGCCCCAAGGGTCGCAACGTCGTCCTCGAGAAGAAGTGGGGCGCCCCCACGATCACCAACGATGGTGTCTCCATCGCCAAGGAGATCGAGCTCGAGGACCCGTACGAGAAGATCGGCGCCGAGCTGGTCAAGGAAGTCGCCAAGAAGACGGACGACGTCGCCGGCGACGGTACGACCACCGCCACCGTTCTCGCCCAGGCGCTCGTCCGCGAGGGCCTGCGCAACGTCGCCGCCGGTGCCAACCCGATGGCCCTCAAGCGCGGCATCGAGAAGGCCGTCGAGGCCGTCTCCGGCGCCCTGCTCGAGCAGGCGAAGGACGTCGAGACCAAGGAGCAGATCGCCTCCACGGCCTCCATCTCCGCCGCCGACACCCAGATCGGCGAGCTCATCGCCGAGGCGATGGACAAGGTCGGCAAGGAAGGCGTCATCACCGTCGAGGAGTCCCAGACCTTCGGTCTGGAGCTGGAGCTCACCGAGGGCATGCGCTTCGACAAGGGCTACATCTCGGCGTACTTCGCGACCGACATGGAGCGCATGGAGGCGGCCCTGGATGACCCGTACATCCTGATCGTCAACTCCAAGGTCTCCTCGGTGAAGGACCTGCTCCCGCTCCTCGAGAAGGTCATGCAGTCGGGCAAGCCGCTGCTGATCATCGCCGAGGACGTCGAGGGCGAGGCCCTGTCGACCCTGGTCGTCAACAAGATCCGTGGCACCTTCAAGTCCGTCGCCGTCAAGGCCCCGGGCTTCGGCGACCGTCGCAAGGCCATGCTGAACGACATCGCCATCCTCACCGGCGGCACGGTCATCTCCGAAGAGGTCGGCCTCAAGCTGGAGAACGCGGGCCTCGACCTGCTGGGCCGCGCCCGCAAGGTCGTCATCACCAAGGACGAGACCACCATCGTCGACGGTGCCGGTGACAGCGAGCAGGTCGCCGGTCGCGTGAACCAGATCCGCGCCGAGATCGAGAACTCCGACTCGGACTACGACCGCGAGAAGCTCCAGGAGCGCCTCGCGAAGCTGGCCGGCGGCGTCGCCGTCATCAAGGCCGGTGCCGCGACCGAGGTCGAGCTCAAGGAGCGCAAGCACCGCATCGAGGACGCCGTTCGCAACGCGAAGGCGGCCGTCGAGGAGGGCATCGTCGCCGGCGGTGGCGTGGCCCTGCTCCAGGCCTCCTCGGTCTTCGAGAAGCTCGAGCTGGACCTGAACGGTGACGAGGCCACCGGTGCCGCGATCGTGAAGCTGGCCCTGGAGGCCCCGCTGAAGCAGATCGCGATCAACGCCGGCCTCGAGGGCGGCGTCGTGGCGGAGAAGGTCCGCAACCTGCCGACCGGTCACGGCCTGAACGCCGCGACCAACGAGTACGTCGACCTCATCGCCGAGGGCATCATCGACCCGGCGAAGGTCACGCGCTCGGCGCTGCAGAACGCGGCCTCCATCGCGGCCCTGTTCCTCACCACCGAGGCCGTCATCGCCGACAAGCCGGAGAAGGCCTCCGCGGCCGCTCCGGGCGGCATGCCGGGCGGTGACATGGACTTCTGATCCCCTCGGGGATCGGTGGTTCATCGCTGAACGCGACCGAGGGCGGCACCCCCAGTGGGGGTGCCGCCCTCGGGCTTTGTCAGCCGGTTCTCCGGACGGTGTCAGCGGACGTCGACGTAGTCCGCCACGCCCGACGCCTGGAAGTGCGTGCCGTCGGCCACGTAGACGAGGTTGTACACACCGTCACCCGTCGCCTTGTGCTTCAGCGCCACGTTGCCGTTGGAGGCGGTGTTGCCCTTGGCGACCGTGATCCACTTCGAGGTGCCCTTGGCCCGGAACACCAGCTGGACCTGCTTGTAGGCCAGCGGCTTCCAGCCGCCCGCGTTGTGCTGGAGCGTGCCCGTCACGGTCACCGTCGAGCCCTTGCGGACGGGCTCGGGGGCCGCGTTGACGTTCAGGATCCGGGTCTCGGTCCGGACGATGTAGAACGGCTTGCCCACGGACTCCGCGTACTGGTCCGAGGTGAGGTGCCGCAGCCGGAACCAGCCGCCCTTGCTCCACACGGCGATGCCGAAGGAGGAGCGGACGTCGGAGTAGAAGCTGGTCGAGCCGACCTTCTTCCAGCCCGTCTGCCCGTCGGGCGACTGCTCGAGCAGCACCGTCTGGGAGGACGACCCGCCCGACCAGCGCTCGTACGGGGAACGCAGCTGGCCGTACACCTTCAGGCGCGCGTCGGGCGCGAGCGAGTAGCCCGTGGTCGTGGTGCGCGAGTCGAGGGGCATGACGAGCGTGCCCTGGACCGGCGAGAAGGCCTGGAACAGGTCCGCCGACTCGACGGTCCAGCCCGAGGCGTTCGGGCCCGCGGCGGCGACGAGCTTCGCGGTGTAGTTGCCGTCGGCGTCGGTCCGCACCGTCTGCGGGAACGAGACGGCCTCGTGGTAGTAGTCGTGCGGCGCGCCGAGGCGCACCCGCACCGGCTGGTCCGCGAGCGGCGCCCCGCCGTTCTCCGGGTCGGTGACCCGGCCGGTGATGGTGACGGTCTCGCCGCTCACCGCGCGCGCCTTGTCGGCGGTGGCGGTGACCGTCATCTTCCTGGCCTGCCACTCGCTGAAGTAGCGCCAGTCGGTGGCGGTGCCGTGGACCTCGGCGCTGTCCTCGGCGAACGAGGCCCGGTACGACTCGTAGGCCCGCGTCGCCGGGATCGGGGCGCCGGCGAACTCGCCGGTGTCCGTGGTGAGCGCGGACTGTGCCGGGCCCTCGTCCGGGGTGGAACGCTGGTACGAGACCGAGCGCCCAGGCAGCGGCACGATGTCGCCGGAGCCGGGCTGGACACCGGTCAGCTTGCCCTGCGGGCGGATGCTCGGGTCGTTCCAGCCGGGGGTGCCGACGGCGAAGCTGAGCAGCGGCCGCAGGGTGAAGTCCAGCGTGCCCGCGCCGGTGCGGGTCACCGTGTTGCCGAGCGAGTCGGTGGCGGTGACGTCGATCGCGTACTTGCCGAGCGCCGGGATGGTGCCCTGGTCCTCGGTCAGCTTGAGCGTGGCGTCCGCGGGCAGCGTGAAGGTGCCCGGGGTGGACTGGAGCAGCGCCGGGATGTCGGCGAGGACGGTGTCGCCCTGGCGGACCTTGGCGGAGACCGCGGTGACGGTGGCCTGCGGGGCGTCCGTCCACGCGGTCACGCGGAAGCTGCCGCGCTGGTCGGCCTGGGTGACGGCCCGGCCGACGCCCACCGGGGTGGGCGTCGGGGCGGGCTCGTCGGCGAGGGCGGGAGCGGCCGCGACGCCCAGGGTGAGCGCCGTGACGAGGGAGACGGCGGAGAGCCGCCGGAGGTCAGAGCGTCGGAGCTCCGGGCGCCGGGACTCCGAGCGTCGGAGATCAGAGCGCATCGACATAGATGGTCCTCGACTCGCTGTAGAAGAAACCGTTCTTGGACTGGAGGTACAGCCCCCATGAGCCGTCGCCGTAGTTGGTGGCGCGGAAGTTGAAGTTGCCGGCCGAGTTGGTCGCGACGTCCTTCTTGACCCAGTACCAGCTCGAGTCGCCCCTGGGCTTGAAGACCAGCGTCACCTTGGCACCCGGCATGGCCTTCCAGACGCCGTTCACCTTCTGCTGGACGAGACCCTTGACGGTCATCGACGAGCCGGTGCGGGGCCGGGACGGGGTGATGGAGACGTTGACGATCCGGGTGGGCGTACGGGCCAGCCGGACCGGGGTGCTGGTCCGGGCGAAGAAACGGTCCGTCTCGGGGTGGTAGATCCGGTAGAGGGCGTTGTCGAAGCCCCAGACCTGGAACGAGTAGCTGCTGCAGTACGAGGTGGCCTGTGCCTTCATGTCGTGCCACGTGCGGCCGTTGTCCAGGGACACCTGGAGGGCGACCCAGTCGATCTTGTCGTAGCAGGTCACCGACGCGTTGGTGGCCAGACGGCCGGTCGCGGTGAGCCTGCCGAACTCGTCGAGGGTCATCCGGGCGTCGGCGTACCAGAAGTGCTGCGGTACGGCGATCCTGGCGAGGTCGTACGGCCGGTCGTTGCCCTTGCCGTAGTACACGGAGGGACGCAGGCCGGTGTAGACGCCGGTCGTCGAGTACTGGGCCCGGGCCAGGTACGAGAAGGAGCCGTCGGCGAACGTGCCGCCGGAGCCGATCTCGTTGCGCACGGCCGTGTCGTAGCCGAGCGGCTCGGTGCCGGTGGAGACGACCGGCGCGCCGCCGAAGGCCTTCCAGCCCTCGGCGGTCAGGCGTTCGACGCGGCCGGTGACCTTGACGTCGGTGTTCGCGTTGACGCGGTACTTGCTGGTGTCCGAGGTGATTCGGTACGTCAGCTTCTCCACGCCCACGGCGGGCACCGGGCGCGCCTCGTCCGGGTCCACGTCGGTGCCGGCCGTGACGACGGCCGTGCCGCCGGAGATCTCGGCGTTCGGGGTGACCGGCAGCGAGAAGGTGCCGTCGGCGGCCGTGGTGGCCGTGGCGATCTTCGTGCTGGTCGCGGAGTACGCGTCGCGCAGGTTCAGCGTGACCTTGACCGAGGTTCCCTCGGCGGCGGGGGTGCGCTCGCCGGTGGCCGGGTTCCAGGTGGTGGCCGTACCGGACAGGACGACGTCCCGCTGGTCGTAGCTGGTGGTCTTGCGGTCGAAGGCGACCGTGGAGACACCGGTGTGCAGCTTGTAGCCGAAGGACCCGCCGGTCCAGTGCTCGACGATGCCGCCGGGCAGGCGGTAGTCGACGGCGAGCGGGTAGTCCCCGAAGGCGGTGCCCTCGGGGAGCTTGATCGCCGCGTCGGTGGTCCAGGCGTTGTAGGCCGTCGACGTGAGCTCGTCCGTCGTGGCGAGCACGGCGGCGTCCGGGGCGCTGGAGGCGAGGACGCTCACCTTCACCCAGAGCGCGTTGGACGGCAGCCCGAGGGTCAGCCGGCCGTCGTCGTGGGTGACGGTCTGGCTCACGGTCGCGGCGTACGCGGTCGGCGCCGCGACGATGACGGGCAGGGCGACGCCTGCCGAAAGAGCGAAAACGGTTGCCGCACGTACCAAGGCATGCGGCAGCGTGCGCGTAGAGCGCATCTGAGGGACCCCCCACAGGTCGGAAAGGCGGCGCGTTGGATATCGCAGGCCGCGTGGGAGCACGATAGCGCCTCAGGGTTGAACGTGTTCACTCGATTCCCTGTTCGCCCCTGTTCGCACGGAGAGTCGGTCAGGGCGATCCTGGGAGGAGGGGCGGGAAAGGCAGACGGCCGAGGTCGCGGCAGAGGCAGACGGGAGAAATTCCGATGATCACTCTCCTCACGACACCCGCGGAACGCGAGCTGGTCATCACCCGCACCTTCGACGCCCCCGTGGAACGCGTCTGGGAGGCCTGGACCCGCCCCGAGCACGTGCGCGAATGGTACGGAGTCGCCGCCCTGACCATGTCCGTCTGCGACATCGACCTGCGCCCGGGCGGCGCGTGGCGCTGGGGCCAGCGGGCCCCCGACGGCCAGGAGATCGTCTTCTCGGGCACGTACGAGGAGATCGTCCCGTCCGAACGCATCGTCTACACGGAGATCTTCGAACAGATGCCGGACGGCGAACCGGTCCGCGTCATCCTCACCTTCGACGCCACTCCCGACGGCGGCACGGCCCTGACCAGCACGTCCTTCTGGCCCTCCACGGAGGTCCGGGACCAGGCGCTGGCGGCGGGGATGGAGTCGGGGGTGAAGGAGCAGTACGACCGGCTGGCGAGGTATCTGGAGACGATGTGACGGGCTGCCGCCGCCGGCTCAGTACGGGTGCCGGCGGAGCAGGGCCCGGGCCATGGGCTGCCCGGTGCGGCGGGCGTAAGCCGTCCGCTCCTTGACCTCGCGGAGGGTGCGGGGGCGCCAACCGGGGCCGCCACAGCAACTCTTGTGGAACCGGATGCCCGCGTTGAGCACGACGGACAGCGCGCGCCAGGCGTCCGTGTCACGGCGCCGGGGCGGGGCGAAGGCAGAGCCGGCATGGATCATCGCCCGCGCGCAGCGCGGACAGCGCCGCTCGCGCTCGGGCCCGTACGGCTGCTTGTACGAGGCCCGGCAGGGCAGGCAGACGTACGAGGTCTTGGCATGGCTCATGCGGGCAGGCTAGAGCCCCAAGGGCCTGGCGGGCCATGGGATTTCGGCGGCCACCGGCCTATTCGGGGGCGCGGCGGGCGGGCCGCGGTGTGCGAGTACGTCAGCGGCTGACGTCCGGCAGGTCCGCGCGCCGGAACAGGCCCGTCCAGAGGAAGGGCTCGCCGAAGCGGGCGGAGGTGGGCGGCTCGGCGTGCATGCGGCGGAGAGCGAGTTCCTCCAGGACGGTGGCGTCCGTGAAGAGGGTGCGGAGCGACGTGGCCGTGTAGGCGAGGCCGCCGTGGAGGGAGGCGTCGCGGTAGAAGGCGGGGTCGGGGAGTTCGGAGCCCATGCCGTCGGGGCCGGCGGCGAAGCAGGTGAGGGCGAAGTGGCCGCCGGGGGCGAGGTGGTGGGTGAGGAAGTCGAGATAGGTGCCGCGGCGGTGCGGCGGAAGGTGGTGGAAGCAGCCGGAGTCGTAGATCAGGTCGTACGGGGCTTGGTCCAGGTCCTTGTCCAGGGCGCCGGAGAAGGCGTTGCCCTGGAGGAAGCGGATGTTCTCGTGGCCGGCCTCCCGCGCGCGTTCGCGGGCCCAGGCGAGGGCGCCGGGCGAGAGGTCCACGGCGTCGACCTCGAAGCCCCGTTCGGCGAGGAACAGGGCGTTGCGGCCCGGGCCGCAGCCGAGATCGAGGGCGCGGCCGGCGGCGGGGTCGACGAGGCCGTCGTCCAGGTAGCCGACGAGGTTCTCGTCCGGCTTCGGGACGAAGAACGGGACCGGCCTGGAACGGTCGTCGTAGAACCTCTCCCACTTGTCGGCGTCGTGGGCGAACAGGCCGTCGAGGAGTTCGAGGACGTCCTCGGTGGTACGGGTCGTGCGGTCCAGCGTGCGGTCCAAAGCGGTCCCCTTCCGTGTCAGGGAAACGGTAGGGGAGGTGGAGGTGAAAGGCCAGGTCAGATGCTGTTTGCGGGGTGGCTGTGCGGCTGTTGGGCGGGGGTGCGCGGGGTGGTCGCGGCCCCCGCCTCGGCGGGTACGGGGTACGGGCCTGGCGGGGGCGGCAGGGGGCGTCTCGGGGGGTCCGGGCGGCCGCGGAGGGCGCATCCCGACGAGTTCCGTGCCCCTGTGTCCGAGACGCCGAACGGGAGGGGCAGGGGAGGGAGTTCGTCAGGAGTGCGGGAGGGCGAAGTTGTATCCCTGGGCGCTGTGCGCGCCGCCGGCGGGGCAGACGCCGTCGGTGGGGTAGCCCCAGAAGTACATCGCGAAGCACTTCTGGCAGAAGCGCCAG
>NZ_JBITTJ010000018.1:0-151634 GCF_044541845.1 Streptomyces sp. NPDC085481 | reverse complement strand
GCGGACGCTTCCTTTGTACTCACCCTCGCGGGCTTTCCTCCGGGCGCTTCCTTCGTTTCCGACTCTATCAGATCTTTCCGATCCGATTTCCTCGGTGCTTTCCGGTCCCTTTTCGCTTTCGCTTTCGGGCCCTTCCGGCGGTTCAGACTTTATCAGAAGTTCTGAGTCTGTTTTCCCGCCTCCCGGTCTCCCTTACCGGCGCACTGCGGCGCTCGGGGGTTCCCGTTCTGGCGGAGCCGTAAACGTACTGGAGCGGGGCGCCTCGATGCAAATCGAGGCGCCCCGCTCCTGGTTGGTGCCGGTCCGTCAGACCTCCACGACCACCGGGAGGATCATCGGGCGGCGGCGGTAGGTGTCCGAGACCCACTTGCCGACCGTGCGGCGGATCAGCTGCTGAACCTGGTGCGGCTCGATCACGCCGTCCTGAGCGGACTTGTTCAGGGCCTGGTCGATCTTCGGGAGCACCGCGTCGAAGGCGGAGTCCTCGATGCCGGAGCCGCGGGCGTGGACGTTCGGGCCGCCCACGATCTTGCCGGACGTGGAGTCCACGACCACGAAGACCGAGATGATGCCCTCCTCGCCGAGGATGCGGCGGTCCTTGAGGGAGGCCTCGGTGACGTCGCCGACCGAGAGGCCGTCGACGTACACGTAGCCCGCCTGGACCTTGCCGGTGATGCGGGCGCGGCCGTCGACCAGGTCGACGACGACGCCGTCCTCGGCGATGACGATGTGGTCCTTGGGGACGCCCGTCATCGCGCCGAGCTCGGCGTTGGCACGCAGGTGGCGCCATTCGCCGTGCACCGGCATGAGGTTCTTCGGCTTGCAGATGTTGTAGAAGTACAGCAGCTCGCCGGCCGAGGCGTGGCCCGAGACGTGAACCTTGGCGTTGCCCTTGTGGACGACGTTGGCGCCCCAGCGGGTCAGGCCGTTGATCACGCGGTAGACCGCGTTCTCGTTGCCCGGGATGAGCGAGGACGCCAGGATCACGGTGTCGCCGGGGACGATCCGGATCTGGTGGTCGCGGTTGGCCATCCGGGACAGGGCGGCCATGGGCTCGCCCTGGGAACCGGTGCAGACCAGCACGACCTCGTCGTCAGGGAGGTCGTCGAGGGTCTTCACGTCCACCACCAGGCCGGCCGGGACCCGCAGGTAGCCGAGGTCGCGGGCGATGCCCATGTTGCGGACCATGGAGCGGCCGACGAAGGCGACCCTGCGGCCGTACTCGTGGGCGGCGTCCAGGATCTGCTGGATGCGGTGCACGTGGCTGGCGAAGCTGGCCACGATGATGCGCTTCTGGGCGTTCGCGAACACGTTGCGCAGGACGTTGGAGATGTCCCGCTCGTGCGGAGTGAAGCCCGGGACCTCGGCGTTCGTGGAGTCGGTGAGGAGGAGGTCGATGCCCTCCTCGCTCAGCCGCGCGAACGCGTGCAGGTCGGTGAGGCGGTTGTCCAGCGGCAGCTGGTCCATCTTGAAGTCGCCGGTGTGGACGACCATGCCCGCGGGGGTGCGGATGGCGACCGCCAGGGCGTCGGGGATGGAGTGGTTGACCGCGATGAACTCGCAGTCGAACGGGCCGAGCCGCTCGCGGTGCCCCTCGGCCACCTCGAGGGTGTAGGGACGGATGCGGTGCTCCTGGAGCTTGGCCTCGATGAGCGCGAGGGTGAGCTTGGAGCCGATGAGCGGGATGTCCGGCTTGAGCCGGAGCAGGTACGGCACGCCACCGATGTGGTCCTCGTGGCCGTGGGTCAGGACGATGCCCTCGATGTCGTCGAGGCGGTCCTGGAGGGTCGTGAAGTCGGGCAGGATCAGATCGACGCCCGGCTGCTCCTCTTCGGGGAAGAGGACGCCGCAGTCGACGATCAGAAGACGGCCGTCGAATTCGAAGACCGTCATGTTCCGGCCGATTTCGCCGAGCCCGCCGAGCGGGGTGACGCGCAGGCCGCCCTTGGGCAGCTTCGGCGGGGCGCCGAGTTCGGGATGCGGATGGCTCAAAGTCTCTCCTCACCACACGCGCCACGTACCGGCTCGGGCACGTGGCGCGCATGACATTCGTGCACTTGCTGTTGTTTTCAGTTACGGCTGTTCAGTTGTGAAGTCGGATGATCAGAGCTGTACCCCGCCGGCGGCGAGGTCGAGCTTCAGCGTGGCGGTCTCCTCGTCGGAGAGCTCCACGAGCGGCAGGCGCAGGGGGCCGGCCGGGAGGCCCTGGAGGGCGAGGGCGGCCTTGGTGGTGATGACGCCCTGGGTGCGGAACATGCCCGTGAAGACGGGAAGCAGCCGCTGGTGGATCTCGGTGGCCTTCTGGACGTCGCCGGCCAGGTGGGCCTCGAGCAGGGCGCGGAGTTCCGGGGTGACGACGTGGCTGACGACGGAGACGAAGCCGCAGGCGCCCACGGAGAGCAGCGGCAGGTTGAGCATGTCGTCGCCGGAGTACCAGGCGAGGCCGCTTCGGGCGATGGCCCAGCTGGCGCGGCCGAGGTCGCCCTTGGCGTCCTTGTTGGCCACGATCCGGGGGTGCTCGGCGAGGCGGACGATCGTCTCGGTGTCGATCGGGACGCCGCTGCGGCCGGGGATGTCGTAGAGCATCACCGGGAGCTCGGTGGCGTCGGCGATGGCCGAGAAGTGCCGGTACAGGCCCTCCTGCGGGGGCTTGTTGTAGTACGGCGTGACGGCGAGCAGGCCGTGTGCGCCGTCGCGCTCGGCTGCGCGGGCGAGCTCGAGCGTGTGGTGGGTGTCGTTGGTGCCGATGCCGGCGACGACGTGGGCTCGGTCGCCCACGGCCTCCAGTACGGCCCGTACGAGCTGCGATTTCTCCGCGTCGGTGGTGGTCGGGGACTCGCCGGTGGTGCCGTTGACCACCAGACCGTCGTTGCCGGCGTCCACGAGGTGGGCGGCGAGTCGCTGGGCACCGTCGAGGTCGAGTGCGCCGTCCGCCGTGAAGGGCGTGACCATGGCGGTGAGGACCCTCCCGAAGGGGGTCTGCGGAGTGGAGATCGGAGCCATGGGTAACACGCTACTCGCTGCTCAGCGCCGGGGGTCCCCTCGGGGGACGTGTGAAAGGGAGCCCGGCACTGCCTGCTCGGGGGTTCAAGCAGTGCCGGGTCCGTTTGATCAGCCTAGATGAACTTCGTGAAACGTCGCAATACGGACACTTCGCGGGAGAAGTTCGTACTTATGTGCCCTATGGGGCCACACGGCCGTTCTTGTTGAAGGCCGCATGGGTGAGCGGCATCAGCCGCGCCCAGTGCTCTTCCATCTTCTCGCCCACCATCTCGATCTCCCGCTGGGGGAAGGACGGGACCGCGGCGAGCTCGTGCTGGGTGCGCAGGCCGAGGAAGTGCATCAGGGAGCGCGCGTTGCACGTGGCGTACATCGAGGAGAACAGACCCACCGGCAGGACCGAACGGGCGACCTCGCGGGCGACGCCGGCGGCCAGCATCTCCTGGTAGGTGGCGTACGCCTGGCGGTACGAGTCCTCCATCGTGCGGCTGACCAGCTCGTGCTGCTCCTGGCTGCCCTCGGTGAAGACGTACTTGCCCGGGCGGCCTTCCTGGACCAGCTTGCGGGAGGTGTCCGGCACGTAGAAGACGGGCTGGAGCTCCCTGTAGCGGCCCGACTCCTCGTTGTACGACCAGCCGACCCGGTGTCGCATGAACTCGCGGAACACGAAGATCGGGGCGCTGATGAAGAAGGTCATCGAGTTGTGCTCGAAGGGGCTGCCGTGGCGGTCGCGCATCAGGTAGTTGATGAGGCCCTTGGACCGCTCGGGGTCCTTCTGCAGCTCTTCGAGGGACTGCTCGCCCGCCGTGGACACGCGTGCCGCCCAGAGGACGTCGGAGTCGGTGGCCGCGCTCCTCACCAGGTCGACGGTGACGTCGCTCCGGATGTCGATCTTGACGCTCTCTGCGGGGGTGTCGGTCACCGGCAGTCCTTCCAGTCGGGCAGTTGCAGTCGTCCACTCTAACGACGTCCTACTGGAGGATGAGATTCGGCCGCTTTGATGAAAAAACGGCACCAAAGCGCAGGTTCGATCGTCTGTACCTGTGACCACCACGAGCACCACCGAGTCCCAGGAGAGTGACCCTGATGTTGCGCCGGCGAGAGGCCGTCCCGTTCGCGTTCGTCGCGGAGTCCGACCGCTTCCGCAGTAACGTCACTCCACCGCCTCGGGAGCGCCTCACGCCCTCCCAGATCCTGGGCCGTACGCTGATCGGACTGACCGTCGTGGCCGGCCTGGTCGGGTCGCTGCTCTTCGGTATGCCGTCGCTCCAGTCGGGGGACGCGAGCGGTCACCGGCAGCAGTCGGAGGCTTCCGACACGCGCTGAGGTAGCCTCACCGGGCACAGCCCCCGAACGTGCTTGTGAGTGAGGACCTGTCGTGCCCCTGCCCTTTCTGACGGCCGACCGTGCTTTCGACGCGAACGAAGACATCGCGCTGCCGTTCGACGACCACGACCAGTGGCGTCGTCCGTACCGGCCCGGGCCGTGGCGGGTGGGGATGGCGGCGCTCCTGCTGCTGCCCGCCTCGTTCGTGCTGCTCGCCGCCGTCATCATCGCGGCGGCCGGCTCGGCCGGCGGGGCCGGGTTCACCTTCGGCTTCGCCGCGCTGATCATCCTCGCCGCCTTGCGCCTGCTGCGCATGGGCGTGTGGGTGAGCCGGGCCGGGCTGCGGCAGGTGTCCTTCTTCTCCACGCGGACCACGCCGTGGCGCCAGGTGGCCGCCGTGCGCACCGCGCAGCAGCCGGTGCGCTGGCTGGGACTGCCCCGTACGGTCCAGGGCCAGGCCCTCGTCCTCGTACGGCAGGGCGGTGAGCAGGCTCTGCTGCTCACCGACCACAACGCCGACTTCCTCTCCCGCGTCGAGGCCTTCGACCGCGCCGCGGACATGGTCGAGGCCTGGAACGCGGAGTACGCGGCCGAGGCTCACTAGGGCCCGTCCGGCCCCGAGTCCGCCGGACAGGCCCCGGGGCCCTACGCCGCCTGGTGGAGGGTGATGGCCCGCTGCATCGCCTTGCGGGCCCTCGGAGTGTCGCGGGCGTCGTGGTAGGCCACCGCGAGCCGGAACCAGCAGCGCCAGTCGTCCGGGGTGTCCTCCGTCTCGGCCTTCCTGCGGGCGAACACCTCGTCCGCCGAGTCCCGGTCGATCCGGCCGCCGGCCGTGCGCCGCAGCTCGTCCTCGGGCAGTCCGCCCTCGGCCTCCAGCTCGCGGGCCAGCCGGTTCGCCTGCCGCGCGAAGCGGGTGTTCTTCCACAGGAACCAACCACCGACCAGCGGCAGCAGGAACGCCACCGCGCCCATGCCCATCGCGGCCGGCTCACCGGTCAGCAGGAGCAGCACGCCCTCCATCCCCACCACGCCGAAGACGAGGACGAGGACGGTGGCGAGGAAGACGTACGTGATCTTTCCGCCCATGGCCGTCAGCCCAGGTCCAGGAAGTGCTCAAGGCCGAAGGTGAGGCCCGGGGCGGAGACCACGCGGCGGGCGCCGAGCAGGATGCCCGGCATGAAGCTGGAGTGGTGCAGCGAGTCGTGGCGCACGGTGAGGGTCTCGCCCTCGCCGCCGAGCAGCACCTCCTGGTGGGCCAGCAGGCCCCGCAGGCGTACGGCGTGGACCGGGACGCCGTCCACGTCCGCGCCGCGCGCCCCGTCCAGGGCGGTCGCGGTCGCGTCCGGCTGGGCGCCGAGCCCGGCCTCCGCGCGGGCGGCGGCGATCAGCTGGGCGGTGCGGGTGGCGGTGCCCGAGGGGGCGTCCACCTTGTTCGGGTGGTGCAGCTCGACGACCTCGACGGACTCGAAGTACGGCGCCGCGATCTGCGCGAACTTCATGGTGAGGACCGCGCCGATGGAGAAGTTCGGGGCGATCAGCACGCCGGTCCGGGGGGAGGCGGCGAGCCAGCCCTGCAGCTGCGCGAGGCGCTCCTCGGTCCAGCCGGTGGTCCCGACGACCGCGTGGATGCCGTGGCGCACGCAGAAGTCGAGGTTCTCCATGACCGAGGCGGGGGTGGTCAGCTCGACGACGACCTGGGCGTCCGACTCGACGAGGGACTCCAGCTTGTCGCCGCGGCCGAGGGCCGCGACCAGTTCCATGTCCTCGGCGGCCCCGACGGCCTTGACCGCCTCGGAGCCGATGCGGCCCTGGGCTCCGAGGACCGCCACGCGCAGCTTGCTCATTGCTTCGTCTTCCTTACGGATCGGGGTCAGGAGACCGCTTGGTGGAGGCGGTCCGCCTGCTTGTCCTTCAGCGGGCCGATCACCGAGAGCGAGGGCCGCTGCTCCAGTACATCGCGGGCCACTTCCCGTACGTCGTCGGGGGTGACGGCGGCGATCCGGGCCAGCATGTCGTCGACCGACATCTGGGTGCCCCAGCACAGCTCGCTCTTGCCGATGCGGTTCATCAGCGCACCGGTGTCCTCCAGACCGAGGACGGTCGAGCCGGAGAGCTGGCCGATGGCGCGGGCGATCTCGTCGTCGGTGAGTCCGTCGGAGGCGACCTTGTCGAGCTCGTCCCGGCAGATCCGCAGCACGTCGTGGATCTGGCTGGGGCGGCAGCCCGCGTACACGCCGAAGAGGCCGCAGTCGGCGAAGCCGGACGTGTACGAGTACACGCTGTAGGCGAGGCCGCGCTTCTCCCGGACCTCCTGGAAGAGGCGGGAGGACATGCCGCCGCCGAGCGCGGTGTTCAGCACGCCGAGCGCCCAGCGGCGCTCGTCGGTGCGGGCCAGGCCCGGCATGCCGAGGACCACGTGGGCCTGCTCGGTCTTGCGGTTCAGCAGCTCGACACGGCCCGCGGCGCGCAGGGTGCGGTGCCCGTCGCGCGGGGCGACCGGGAGCGCGTCCGTACGGCTGAGGGCGCCGGCCTTCTCGAAGGCGCGGCGGACCTGGCGTACGACCGTGGCGTGGTCGACGTTGCCGGCGGCCGCGACGACCAGGTGGGTCGGGTCGTAGTGCTTCTTGTAGAAGCGGGCGATCTGGCCCCGGGTGAGCGCGTTGATCGTGTCGACGGTGCCGAGGACCGGGCGGCCCAGCGGGGTGTCGCCGAACATGGTCTGCGCGAACAGCTCGTGCACCACGTCGCCGGGGTCGTCCTCGGTCATCGCGATCTCCTCGAGGATGACGCCGCGTTCGGCGTCCACGTCGGAGTCGAGGATGAGCGAGCCGGTGAGCATGTCGCAGACGACGTCGATCGCCAGCGGCAGGTCGGTGTCGAGGACCCGGGCGTAGTAGCAGGTGTACTCCTTCGCCGTGAAGGCGTTCATCTCGCCGCCGACCGCGTCGATCGCGGCGGAGATGTCGAGGGCGGACCGCTTGTGGGTGCCCTTGAAGAGGAGGTGCTCCAGGTAGTGGGTGGCGCCGTTCAGGCTCGGGGTCTCGTCCCGGGAGCCGACGTGCGCCCAGATGCCGAAGGTGGCGGAGCGCACCGAGGGCAGGGTCTCGGTGACGATGCGGAGGCCGCCGGGGAGGGTCGTACGGCGGACCGTGCCGATGCCGTCCTTGCCGGGGAGAAGCGTTTGGGTACGGGCGACGGCCCGCCCCTCCGAAGAGGGGCGGGCCGTCACGCGGGGACTGCGGGACGTCACTTGGCGGCGTCGTCCTTGTTCTCGTCGGCAGCGGCGTCCTCGTCCGCGATCACGGGGATCAGGGACAGCTTGCCTCGCTGGTCGATCTCGGCGATCTCGACCTGGACCTTGGCGCCGACCGGCAGCACGTCCTCGACGTTCTCCACGCGCTTGCCACCGGCGAGCTTGCGGATCTGCGAGATGTGCAGCAGGCCGTCCTTGCCCGGGAGCAGGGAGACGAAGGCACCGAAGGTGGTGGTCTTGACGACCGTACCCAGGTAGCGCTCGCCGACCTCCGGCATGGTCGGGTTGGCGATGCCGTTGATCGTGGCGCGGGCGGCCTCGGCCGCCGGGCCGTCGGCGGCACCGATGTAGATGGTGCCGTCGTCCTCGATCGTGATCTCGGCGCCGGTGTCCTCCTGGATCTGGTTGATCATCTTGCCCTTGGGGCCGATGACCTCGCCGATCTTGTCCACGGGGATCTTCACGGTGATGATCCGCGGGGCGTTGGGGGACATCTCGTCCGGCGTGTCGATCGCTTCCATCATCACGTCGAGGATGTGGAGGCGGGCGTCGCGGGCCTGCTTGAGGGCCGCGGCCAGGACGGAGGCCGGGATGCCGTCCAGCTTGGTGTCGAGCTGGAGGGCGGTGACGAACTCCTTCGTACCGGCGACCTTGAAGTCCATGTCGCCGAAGGCGTCCTCCGCACCGAGGATGTCGGTGAGGGCGACGTAGTGCGTCTCGCCGTCGATCTCCTGGGAGATCAGGCCCATCGCGATACCGGCGACGGGGGCCTTCAGCGGCACACCAGCGTTCAGCAGCGACATGGTGGAGGCGCAGACCGAGCCCATGGACGTCGAACCGTTGGAGCCGAGGGCCTCGGACACCTGGCGGATCGCGTACGGGAACTCCTCGCGGGTCGGCAGGACCGGCACGATCGCGCGCTCGGCGAGCGCGCCGTGGCCGATCTCGCGGCGCTTCGGCGAACCGACGCGGCCGGTCTCACCGACGGAGTACGGCGGGAAGTTGTAGTTGTGCATGTAGCGCTTGCGGGTCACCGGGGAGAGGGTGTCCAGCTGCTGCTCCATGCGGAGCATGTTGAGGGTGGTGACGCCCAGGATCTGGGTCTCGCCACGCTCGAACAGCGCCGAGCCGTGCACGCGCGGGATGGCCTCGACCTCGGCGGCGAGGGTACGGATGTCCGTGATCCCGCGGCCGTCGATGCGGACCTTGTCCTTGATGACGCGCTCGCGCACCAGGGCCTTGGTCAGGCTGCGGTAGGCGGCGGAGATCTCCTTCTCGCGGCCCTCGAAGGCCGGGAGGAGCTTCTCGGCGGCGATCTCCTTGACGCGGTCGAGCTCGGCCTCGCGGTCCTGCTTGCCCGCGATGGTCAGCGCCTGCGCGAGCTCGCCGCGGACGGCCTGCTCCAGGGCGGCGTAGACGTCCTGCTCGTAGTCCAGGAAGACCGGGAACTCGCCCTCGGGCTTCGCGGCCTTGGCGGCCAGGTCGGCCTGGGCCTTGCAGAGGACCTTGATGAACGGCTTCGCGGCCTCGAGGCCCGCGGCGACGATCTCCTCGGTCGGCGCCTCGGCGCCGCCCTTGACGAGGGCGATGGTCTTCTCGGTGGCCTCGGCCTCGACCATCATGATCGCGACGTCGCCGTCCTCCAGGACGCGGCCCGCGACGACCATGTCGAAGACGGCGTCCTCGAGCTCGGTGTGCGTCGGGAACGCGACCCACTGGCCCTTGATCAGAGCGACGCGGACGCCGCCGATCGGGCCGGAGAAGGGCAGGCCGGCCAGCTGGGTGGACGCGGACGCGGCGTTGATCGCGATCACGTCGTACAGGTGGTCGGGGTTGAGCGCCATGACCGTGGCGACGACCTGGATCTCGTTGCGCAGGCCCTTCTTGAAGGACGGGCGCAGCGGGCGGTCGATCAGGCGGCAGGTGAGGATCGCGTCCTCGGAGGGGCGGCCCTCACGGCGGAAGAAGGATCCGGGGATCTTTCCGGCCGAGTACATGCGCTCCTCGACGTCCACCGTCAGGGGGAAGAAGTCGAGCTGGTCCTTCGGCTTCTTCGAGGCGGTGGTCGCGGACAGCACCATGGTGTCGTCGTCGAGGTAGGCGACGGCGGAGCCGGCGGCCTGGCGGGCCAGGCGGCCCGTCTCGAAGCGGATGGTGCGGGTGCCGAAGGTGCCGTTGTCGATGACGGCCTCGGCGTAGTGGGTCTCGTTCTCCACTAGCGGTTTCTCCTACGTGTTCGTCTTTGCGTCCACGGCCCGTGTGGCCGGGACGGTGTCGACGGAGGCGGAGAAGCGCGCCTTGGGTGCGGGCCGGTCTTCGATCGAAGCTCCCGGGTCTCTTGCCCGGGGGCCACTACCGAGGACCGGCGGCGGCGAGCAGGCGGCTCCTCGCTCTTCGTCTGTGCAATTGTGCGGTGCGGTTGTGCGACCAGCCTAAGGTCCGGTGCGCACCTTTCGCACGTACAGCAAAGGGAGCGGCCCCCTGAAAGTGGGAACCGCTCCCTTCACGGCGTCCTTACTTGGCGCCGCCGGCCGCACCGCGGCGGATGCCGAGGCGGTCGACCAGGGCACGGAAGCGCTGGATGTCCTTCTTGGCCAGGTACTGCAGCAGGCGGCGGCGCTGGCCGACCAGGATCAGCAGACCACGGCGGGAGTGGTGGTCGTGCTTGTGGGTCTTGAGGTGCTCGGTCAGGTCCGAGATGCGGCGGGACAGCATCGCGACCTGGACCTCGGGGGAGCCGGTGTCGCCCTCCTTGGTGCCGAACTCGGCCATGATCTGCTTCTTGACAGCGGCGTCGAGAGCCACGCGGATCTCCTCTTGGTGTTCGTGCGCCCACGAGTGCCCCTGGTCTTGATCTCAGGGGAAGCTTCCGTGACTCGGGAGCGAAGGTCCGATGAGCGCTGCTCCCCGAGGCTTCGAAGGCTTCCGGGAGCGCGTACACAAACGGCCGTCACACAGCGTACCAGCTCGGCGGTGGAGCCGTTCGAGTGACCCGTGGCTCGTGAGGACGACGTCAGCTGGTCAGGGACCGGGCCGCCATGAAGATATCCAGGACCGCGAGGCAGAGCGGGACCAGGGCGAGCAGGACGAGGCCCTCGGTGAGGTCGAGCAGTCGGCCCCAGAACGGCGAGAGGCCCTTCCTGGGGATGATCAGGCCGATCGCGGTGACCAGGGCGGCGCCGGCCGCGACGGCCGCGGTCAGCCAGATCGTACGGATGTCCAGGCCGCCGCGGTCGCCGTACATCACGAGGTCCTTGACCAGGTCGACCGGCGGGTTCAGGGAGAGGCCGAGGACGAGCAGCGCGATGGCGGCGAGGCCGGCGACCAGGACGCAGGCGACCTGCGAGGTGTAGCGGAAGAGCCGGGCGCGCAGCAGCATCGCGAGGCCGGCGGTCAGGGCGAGGAGCTGTCCCCACACGTTTCCGGCGAAGCCGAGGACCGCGCAGGAGCCGACGACGACGGCCGCGCAGCCGCCGACCAGGCCGAGCAGCATCTCGTGGCCGCGGCGGGCCTGCAGCGCGATGCGCTCGCCGTCGACGGGCTGGGCCTCCGCCTGGACCGGCTGGTGCGGGTCGGCGTGGAACTCGTCCTCGGTGGCGCTGCGCGGGGAGGCGTAGCCGATGGGCAGCCGGGCGAAGCGGGCCGAGAGGCCGGGCAGGAACGCGACCAGGCCGATGGCGACCGGCACGCAGACGGCCGCGGTCTCGGTCGCCGAGGCCTCGGTGAGGACCGCCACGAAGGTGGCGAGGGTGCCGACGGTGGCCAGGAAGGTCGCGGCGACGAAGGGGGCGTCGCCGCTCGGGGTGAGCGCGACCAGGGTGACGGCGGCGACCAGGACGGTGATGCAGCCCAGCAGGAACTGGAGCCGGCCGGGGCCCTGCCCCGCGTCGGCGGCGATGATGCCGGAGCCGGCGATGAGCAGCAGCGGCAGGGCGCCGAGGCCCAGGGCGACGGCGGTGGCCCGGTCCCCGTACACCCGGGCGCGGACGCCGGCGAAGGCGGTGAGCAGGACGCCGGCCGCGCCCGCGATGACGCCGGGCAGGCTGTGCATGTCGTGGCGCAGCGGGTCGGCGAACCAGAGCACGAAGCCCATGAGGACGAGCAGCAGCACGCCGCCGACGAGGCCGGCGCCGCGCAGCAGGTCGTCGCTCCACAGGTGCCGGTCGCGGGTGACGGCGGAGGCGACGGCGTCGGAGACGTCGTCGAAGACGGCGGGCGGCAGGGACTGCGCGAAGGGGCGCAGCGAGAGCACCTCGCCGTCGAGGACCTGCTGGGCGGCCAGCGTGCGGGCGCCGTCGAGGACGGAGCCGTCGCGGCGTACGAGGTGGTAGCCGGTGGGGGCGCCGGCCGGCTGGGTCTGTCCGGTGAGCCGCAGGATCTCCGGGTAGACGTCGGCGACGGCGATGTCCTCGGGGAGTGCGACGTCGATGCGACTGTCCGGCGCCACGACGGTGACTCGGCAGAAGCCGGTCGCTGCGGTCGTACTCACGTTTCTGGACCCCCTGATTCGCGGTTGCGCACGGTGCGGCGCCACCCTACCGGGGACCGGCCAGGGTGGCTGCAAGTAGGATCCTGCACTCACGGGGGAAGTTCGCATCGCACCCGGCCGACGGGGCGCCGGTGCGGGAACTCCCTCCACGAGCCCGCCCGTAACGAGGGATTGATGCGCCGGTGAGCCAGATCGTCGTCAAACGACCGCCGAGGTCGCTTCCGCCGGAAGTACCCGGTGAGGAACTGGTCCTGGAGTCCCCGCCGGAACTGCCGCGGGGGCAGCAGGAGTCCGCGTTGATGCAGCTCCTTCCGATGCTCGGCATGGGCTCGTCCGTGGTCTTCTTCTTCATGACGCCCTCTCCGATCATGCGGATCATGGGCATCCTGATGCTCGCGTCGACGGTCGCCATGGCCATCGCCCAGTTCGTCAGATTCCGCCGTGGTACGCAGGGGCAAATGGCCGATGTCCGGCGGGACTACCTCAAATACCTCGCCCAGACGCGCCGTACGGTACGGCGCACGGCGCGCAGGCAGCGCGACGCGCAGCTGTATCTGCACCCGGCGCCCGAGCAGTTGTGGTCGGTGGTCGCCGAGGGCTCGCGGGTCTGGGAGCGGCGGGTCGGCGACCACGACTTCGCGCAGGCCCGGATGGGGCTCGGCGCACAGCAGTTGGCGACTCCGCTGGTGGCGCCGGACACGGCGCCGGTGGACGAGCTGGAGCCGCTGTGTGCGGGTGCGATGCAGCAGTTCCTGGCGGTGCACGGCACGTTGGACGGGCTGCCGATGGCGGTCTCGATGCGGGCCTTCTACCACGTGACGGTCTCCGGTGACCCGGAGTCGGCGCAGTCCGCGGCGCGCGGTCTGGTGGCCCAACTGGTCACCCTGCACTCCCCCGACGACCTGATGCTGGCCGTGGTGGCGGCGCGCGGTGCCCAGGAGCGCTGGGACTGGACGAAGTGGCTGCCGCACACGCAGGTGCCGGGCAGCGTCGACGGGGCCGGTACGAAGCGGCTGTTCGGCGACGACCTGGGCGAGCTGGAGCAGCTGATCCGCTCGCGCCTGGACGGCCGGCCGCGGTTCAGCCGGGACAACCAGCCGGTCCTGGACCAGCCGCACGTGGTCGTGATCCTGGACGGCGGGATGGTGCCGCCGGACTCGCTGTTCGCGGCGGCCGAGGGCCTGCAGGGCGTGACCATCGTCGAGGTTGTCTCCGGTGAGCTCGACGAGCCGCGCGGCGGGCTGTCCGTGGTCGTACGGCCGGGTCGGCTGCGTCTGGAGTCGGGCGGCGGTTTCGCCTACGAGGGCGTGCCGGACGTGATGTCGCTGCCGGCCGCGGAGGCGCTGGCCCGGCAGCTGGCCCCGCTGCGGATGGGCGGCGGGGACGACGACGAGCCGCTGCTCGCCAACCTGGACTTCACGGATCTGCTGAACCTGGGCGACGCGGCCTCGGTGGACGTGGCCCGCACCTGGCGGCCCCGGTCGGTCGCGGAGCGGCTGCGGGTGCCGATCGGTGTCGGCGAGGACGGCCAGCCGGTCATGCTCGACCTGAAGGAGGCCGCGCAGGAGGGCATGGGCCCGCACGGTCTGTGTGTGGGTGCGACGGGTTCCGGAAAGTCGGAGCTGCTGCGCACGCTGGTGCTCGGTCTGGCGGTGACGCACTCCTCGGAGACGCTGAACTTCGTCCTCGCGGACTTCAAGGGCGGCGCGACCTTCGCGGGCATGTCGCAGATGCCGCACGTGGCGGCCGTCATCACCAACCTGGCGGACGACCTGACGCTGGTCGACCGCATGGGCGACGCGATCCGCGGTGAGCTCCAGCGGCGCCAGGAGCTGCTGCGTTCGGCGGGCAACTACGCCAACATCCACGACTACGAGAAGGCGAGGGCGGCGGGCGCTCCGCTGGAGCCGCTGGCCTCGCTCGTCCTGGTCATCGACGAGTTCTCGGAACTCCTGACGGCCAAGCCGGACTTCATCGACATGTTCATCCAGATCGGCCGCATCGGCCGTTCGCTGGGTGTGCACCTGCTGCTCGCCTCGCAGCGCCTCGAGGAGGGCAAGCTGCGCGGTCTGGACACCTACCTGTCGTACCGGATCGGTCTGCGGACCTTCTCGGCGGCCGAGTCGCGCACGGCGATCGGTGTGCCGGACGCGTACCACCTGCCGTCGGTGCCGGGTTCGGGCTACCTGAAGTTCGGTACGGAGGAGATGACCCGCTTCAAGGCGGCGTACGTCTCGGGCACGTACCGTACGGGCGGTCCGCGCCTGGAGGCCGGGCAGCTGCCGATCGAGCGGCGGCCTGCGCTGTTCACGGCGACGCAGGTGCCGGTGGTGTACGCGGCGCCGGACCCGGCGTATCTGACGGCGCAGCGCGCCGAGGACGACGACGCGCTCGCGGACACGGTGCTCGACGTGATCGTGCGCCGCCTGGAGGGGCAGGGCGTCCCGGCCCACCAGGTGTGGCTGCCGCCGCTCGACCAGGCGCCGACGCTCGACCATCTCCTTCCGGGGCTCGCGCAGACCGCGGACCGGGGGCTCACGGCGACGGAGTACACCCGCCCGGGCGGGCTCACGGTGCCGCTGGGTCTCATCGACAAGCCGTTCGAGCAGCGGCGCGAGGTGCTGTACCGGGACTTCTCCGGTGCGGCCGGCCACATGATGGTGGTCGGCGGTCCGCAGTCCGGGAAGTCGACGCTGATGCGGACGCTGGTCTCGTCGTTCGCGCTGACCCACACGCCGGCGGAGGTGCAGTTCTACTGCCTGGACTTCGGTGGTGGCGGTATGTCGGCGCTGGCCGACCTGCCGCACGTGGGCGGGGTGGCCTCGCGTCTCGACCCGGAGCGGGTGCGGCGTACGGTCGCCGAGGTGATGGGGGTGCTGAACCGGCGGGAGGAGTTCTTCCGTTCGCACAACATCGACTCCATCACCACCTACCGGCGCAAGCGGGCGGCCGGCGAGCTGCCCGGCGAGGCCTGGGGTGACGTGTTCCTGGTCGTGGACGGCTGGGGCGGCTTCCGCAACGACTACGACATGCTGGAGCCGGTCGTCTCGGACATCGCGGCGCGCGGTCTGGGCTACGGCATCCACGTGGTCATCACCGCGGCCCGCTACATGGAGGTCCGGGCGGCGCTGAAGGACCAGATGCTGGGGCGTCTCGAGCTGCGGCTCGGTGACGTCATGGACTCGGAGTTCGACCGCAAGGTCGCGGCGAACGTGCCGACGGGTGTGCCCGGGCGCGGCCAGGTGCCGGAGAAGCTGCACTTCATGGGCGCTCTGCCGCGGATCGACGGGTCGAGCTCGGCGGCGGACCTCTCGGACGGCACGGCCGCCTTCGTGCAGGCCGTGAAGGCCGCCTGGCCGGGCGCACCGGCCCCGGCCGTACGGCTGCTGCCGCGCCGGCTGCCGGCGGAGCAGCTGCCGAAGGGCTTCGAGTACCCGCAGCACGGCATCGCGATCGGCATCGACGAGACCAACCTGGAGCCGGTGTTCATCGACTTCGAGACGGACCCGTTCCTCCTGGTCTTCGGCGAGAGCGAGTCCGGCAAGACGGCGCTGCTGCGGCTGATCGCCAAGCAGCTGTGCGAGCGCTACACCCCGGAGCAGGCCCGGATCGTGGTCGGCGACTACCGGCGCACGATGCTGGAGGCGGTGGCGCCCTCGCACCTGCTCGAGTACGCGCCGATGGCCTCGGCCATGCAGATGCACATGGACGCCATCAACACGGTGATGACCAAGCGCGCCCCGAAGCCCGACATCACGCCGCAGCAGTTGCGCGACCGCAGCTGGTGGTCGGGCCCGCAGCTCTTCGTCCTGATCGACGACTTCGAGCTGGTCGCCACCAACTCGGGCAACCCGCTTCAGGTCCTGGTGGAGAACCTGCCGTTCGCCCGCGACGTCGGCATCCGCTTCATCGTGGCCCGCAACGCGGCGGGCGCCTCGCGCGCGATGTACGAGCCGTTCATGCAGCGGGCGAGGGAGCTCGGCGCCCAGGGCGTGGTCCTCTCCGGCGACCCGGGTGAGGGCGACATCCTCGGCAGCGTCCGCGCCAGGCCGATGCCTCCGGGCCGCGCCACCTTCGTCTCCCGCAAGCGCGGCACACCTCTGGTGCAGCTGGGCTGGCTGCCGGACCGGGTGTGAGGGCGGCCATGGGATCGGGATTCGACGAGGTGTGGGGCGAGGTACGGGCCGAGGCGACCGAGCGGGTCGTGAAGGGCGCGGCCGCGCCGCAGGGGCCGGGCTCCGCCGGGCTGAGTGCCGCCGGGGAGGGCCACAGCGGGCCGGGTCACGCCGGGCCGGGCTTCGCCGGGCCGGTGGACGACATGTCCGCGCAGGCCGTGTGGGAGGCCCGGGAGGCCGTGCTCGAACGGCTCGCGGACTTCCGCTCGCGGGCCGCGCTGGTGCCGCTGGACTCGGCCGGCGGCCTGTGGACCGCGGACTTCGGCGGCGTGGGCTGGATCTGTGCCTTCAGCGACGAGGCCGCGCTGGCCCGGTTCGCCGAGTCGCGGGGCGAGGAGTCGGTGGAGTGGCCGTACCGCAGGGTGCTGGGCTCCCGGCTGCTCGACGAGGTGGTGCCGGCGGTCGGCTTCCCCTGCGGGGTGGCGCTGGACGCCGGCAGCCCCGGCGGGGCGATGTTCCCGCCGGTGAAGGGAATCGTGCCGGACCGGGCGGCGCTCGACGCCGACGAGAACCGGGCCGGCGGACACGGGGGTGAGAGGTCATGACGGACGATCCGGATCTGGCCGCCTCGAAGGAGGCGCTGAACCAGATCGCGACGGGGCTCACCGGAGTCCTGGGCGAGCTCAAGGAGCTCGGCATGGTCGGCGAGGCCAGCATGGGACGCGGCTTCTCCGACCTGCAGCTGACGGGTATGGAGACCGGCCACGACGGGCTGAGCAGCACGCTGAAGACGTACTGCCAGCGCTGGGAGTGGGGCGTGCGCTCGCTCGTACAGAAGGGCAACGTCTACGCGGAGCTCGTCGGCCTGTCCGCGGGCGTCTTCCACGAGCAGGAGCAGTACATCGGGGGCGCGTTCAAGGTCCTGACGAACGCGGGGATGGGCAATCCGTACGCCTCCGAGGACGAGATCACCAAGAAGGACTGGGGAGAGGTCCTCTCCAGCAACACCTTCACGCACATCCGGGACGCCGACTACAGCTCGGAGTCCTTCGACCGGGCCCGCGACAACAGCCTCCAGGCGTGGAAGAACACCGCCTGGGACGTCTCCGACTCCCCCATGGTCGCCACGAACGGGATCATCGACGCCGCCGGGCTGCGCGACGAGTACGACGAGGGCCTCACCGGGGCGCTCGGGCCGCGGCCCGGGAAGCAGCAGGAGGGTGAGCGCTGATGGTGAGCCTCGGAGGGCTCGGCGACCTCGTCAGCGGCGGCAAGCACCTCGTCGACAAGGGACTCGAAGTCGTCGAGGACGGCATCGACGCGGGCAAGAAGGTCATCGGCACCGGCATCGACAAGGGCACCGACATCATCGGTGAGGGCCTGGACCGGGTCGGCGCCGAGGGCCTCGCCGACAAGGTGACCGACTGGGGCGACGACACCGCGTCCGGGCTCGGCGCGCGGGTCGGCGAGCAGCAGCTGGGCCAGACCGAGGAGGCGAACGAGCTCGTCCACGGCAAGCCCGACCGCATCCGCGAGACGGCGAAGCACCTGTCCGACTTCCACGCGGCCTTCGACCGGGTCGGGCAGGGCCTGCGCGGGCTGGACTCCGCGCAGTGGAAGGGCCAGACGGGCGACGCCTTCCGCGACAAGCTGGGCATGCAGCCCACCCAGTGGCTGCACGCGGCCGGCGCCTGCGAGTCGGCGGCCGCCGCGCTCTCGCGGTACGCCGAGACGGTCACCTGGGCGCAGGGGCAGGCCAAGGAGGCGATCGCCCTCTACAAGCGCGGCAAGGAGTCCCACGACAAGGCGGCCGCCGCGCACAAGAGGGACGTCGAGGCCTACAAGGCCGCCGAGCGCGAGGGCCGCGACCCCGGCCCCCGGCCGGCCGACTTCTCCGACCCGGGCGAGGCGGACCGGCAGCACGCGCAGGACCTGCTGAGCGAGGCCCGTCGGCAGCGCGACGAGGCGGGCTCGGCGGCCCAGAAGGCCGTCGACGCGGCGATGGCCCACGCGCCGCAGGAGCCGCCGCCGACGAACCGCCTCGCGGCCACGGCGATGGACGGGTACGGGGCGCTCAACGTCGAGCTCACCCATGTGGTGGGCGGCGTGATCAAGGGCACCGCGGGCCTGCTCAACTTCGTCCGCGGGCTCAACCCGCTCGATCCGTACAACCTGACGCACCCGGCCGAGTACATGCAGAACGTCAACATGACGCTGGCCGGCGTGGTCTCCACCGCGGCCCACCCGGAACGCATCCCGGGCGCCCTCATCGACTCCTTCAAGGGGGACCCGAGCGAGGGCCTCGGCCGGCTGATTCCGGAACTGATCGGCACGAAGGGCTTCGGCGGGGTCAGGACCGGTGCGCGGGTCGCCCTCAAGGAGGGCGCCGAGGAGGCTCTGGAGAACGCGGTCCGCAAGGGGGCCGACGACATCCCGACGCAGCGGGTGCCGGATCCCCCGGCCCACCCGCCGGCGATCCCCGACCGGCTCGGGGCGGCGGCCGACCGGTCCGTGGACGTGTCGAAGCTGCCGGACAACATCGAGTGGCGGACCTCCAACGAGCCGCTGTACCGCAACGACGCCCGCGGTCCTGACGAGATCTTCCGCGACGGCTTCAAGCCGTGGAACAACCACAACACGGATCTCGACGGCTACGTCAAGAACAACGACCAGTCGGTGTACGTGGGGACCACCCGCGACCCGAACCTGCCGTGGCACAAGCAGTACGTCTACGACATCGACGCCCCCGGCGGCGTCGACGTCAACAAGTCGGTCCTGGACAACCCGTACCGGCACGAGCAGGAGATCGCGTTCCCCGGCGGCGTGCGCAGCGAGAACATCAAGGGCGCCTGGGAGAAGCTGCCCGACGGCACGAGCGTGTACCACGACAACCCGAACTACAACCCGCACGCCGCCGTGTCGGGCGCGGCTCCTCCCCCGCCGCCCGCACCGCTGCTGCCCCCTGGATGGACCCAATGAGCGAGAGGCTGCTCGGCAGCAGGAACGACGTCGTCGCCGTGCGCGGCGACGAGCAGGTGCGGTGCGCCGTGCGCTGGTGGATGACGGGTGAACCGGCTCGGCCGTACGGCGTCGAGGCGGCCGGTCCCTGGGGGTCCGTGCACGTCCTGGAGCGGGACCTGTGGACCGCGCTGAGGGACGTGCGCAAGGGTCTCGAGACCCGGGGCTGGCTGCTCGCGATCGCCGGGGCGCGGGGGGACGTCCGGCAGAGCGGCAAGCTGGCGAGCAGCGGCACCGACCAGGCCTACGTCCTGGTGCCGGGCGAGCCGGTCGATCCGCACCGGATGGTGGGGCTCTTCGAGGACGCTCCCGTCGCGGACGCCCTGACGGTCGAGGCCCAGGACGCGGCGTACGACCGCATCCTGAAGACCCCGCAGAAGCCGCAGGAGCAGCCGCCGGCCCCCGCGCAGCCCCGGGGTCCGCAGGATCCGCCGCTGCCGCCGCCCCCGTACGCGCCCGGCACCTGGCTGTACTCGATCGACCCGATGTACGACCCGAACGGCAACGTGCCGCCGTTCGCGGTGATGGGGGCCTGGCCGGTGGACGGTGCCGGGAACCCCGGCGCCTTCCAGCGGAACCCGAACTACCGGCCCTCGCCGGTCGGTCTGGGCCTGCCGCGCCCCACCGACCCGGTGGACGCGGCCGTGCAGCTCGCGGCGACCGGGCACGGGCCCGAGGAGGCGGTGGCGGCCGCGCTGGCGGAGGCGACCGTGTACGTGCCCGACGAGGGGACGGCGGACGTCGCCCTGTACGAGGACGCCGAGGGGCGGTTCGTGCCGGTGCTCACGCATCCCAGTCACGCGCCGGCCACGGTGCCGGGGCTGCGGGCCGTCACCGGGGCGCAGTTGGCGCAGTTGCTGCCCGGGGATCTGGTGCTCAAGGTGAACCCGGGCGGGCCCGTCTCCGTACGGGTTCCGGTTTCCGACGTGCGCGCCCGGACCGGTCGGTAGGGTGGCCGGCAGGCTCGTTCACAGCACTGATCAGCACAGATTCAGCACAGATAAGGACCGCGCCGATGGCTGACGCCCAGGACAGGGAACGCGTGAAGGAAGAGCTCTACGCCCTCGACATCTCCGGTGTCGAGTGGCAGGGGGCGCCGGGGACCAGTCCGGACGAGGAGCGGGTGGAGATCGCGTACCTGCCGGGTGGCGGGGTCGCGATGCGGTCCTCGCTCGACAAGGAGACGGTGCTCCGCTACACCAAGGCCGAGTGGGACGCGTTCGTCCTCGGGGCGCGCGACGGCGAGTTCGATCTGAAGTAGCCGCGCGCCGACGGCATGCGCGAGGGGGTGGCCCGTAGGGAACGGGCCACCCCCTCAGCGTCGATGACGAGGTCTCACATCATCATGCGGAAGCGCGCCGCGTTGCCCTTGTCGGTGTCGCGGTAGCCGACGACCGACTCGTCGAGGAGACGGGCGATACGCGCCAGGTCCTGGTTCATGGCCGCCATGTCCTTGGTCAGGCGGTCCTGGCTCTCGCGGTACGCGGTCTTCGCCTCACCGTCCCAGTTGTTGGCGACGCGGTTGACCTCGGTCATGAGGTCTTCCAGCTTCTGGTGCAGCTGCTTGGAGGTCAGGCGGACGTCACCCGCCGCCTGGGTCACGGTGTCGTAATTGACCGCAGTGGACATGCTCGTGGCTCCTGGAGTGAGAGATACGCAGACGACTACTTTGAGTGCGTGGAGTGTGGCGTGGCTCAGGCCATGCCCAGGATGGCGCTCTGGCCGGCCGTGGTGTCGTCCATCTTGCGGAAGGACCGGATGCGCTCCTCCTCCTCCTGCGTGAAGCCGTCGGCGCTCATGCGCATGACCTCTTCGAGCTTGACGAGCTCGACGCGCATGTTGCGCAGACGCTGGTTCAGGTCGGTCTGAACCCGGTCGTACTCCTTGCTGGCAGCGCCCTGCCAGCCCGCCTGGATGCGGTCCACGACGCCGTTGAGCGAGGTGATGCGAGCCTGGAGCTCGTCGTGGAAGTCCTGGATCCGGCCGGCGAGCTTGACTTGCTCGGAGCTGGTTACGTTCAGGTCGTTAGTCGACATCTTGCCCCTTCTTCCTTCGGTGGCCACGACGTTCAGGCCGTCGGGCCTTCCGATCGCGATGCGGACGGGTATCTCTTGATGCCGCCCCCGTGTCGGGGTCGCACTAGCGTGCCCCCGACCGTCACTCTAGCCATTGGGGACGACAGTTCCAACTGCAAAGGACGCACCGGATACTTGGCTCATCGGGCCGGCCTCCTGCGACGGCTGTCGCGGATCACGGCGGCGCTGCCGGCGACGACAGCCACCAGCACCGCACCTATCCCCAACGCGTAGGTGGCGAGCCGTTCGGAGCGCTCCTGGGGAGTCTCCGACATCGCCATGTGGGCCGGTTCGGGTGCCTGCGGTTTCGGCGGGCCCGGGTCCGGTGTGGGAGTGCTCAGCGGTTCGGGTCCGTCGGCGAGTGCCCTTACGGGATCGACGACTCCCCAACCCACGTGATTGTCACGGCTGTTGACGGAACGGATCGCGGTCTGCTCGATCCTGGTGGCGATCTGCGCCGGGGTCCAGTCCTTGTGCTTGGCGCGCAGCAGGGCCGCGATGCCGGCGACGTACGGAGCGGAGAAGCTGGTCCCGTTGTCGACGCACTGGCCACCGCCCGGGACGGTGGAGACGACGTCCACGCCGGGGGCGGCGACCCCGACGAAGGTGCCGGACTGGGAGAAGGCGGCGCGTTCGTTGTTGCGGTCGGAGGAGGCGACTGCGAGCACCCCGGGGAAGGCCGCGGGGTAGGTGTTCTTGAGTTTGCCGTCCATGCCGTCGTTGCCCGCGGAGGCGACGACCACCACGTTCGCCTTCAGGGCCCGGGCCACGGCCTTGGCCATGGCGGAGTCGGGCCCGAGGGGCTGGGTGGTGTCCTGGGAGATGTTGATGACGTGGGCACCCTTGGACACCGCGTAGTCGATGGCCTGGGCCATCGTGTCGGACTTGCCGCTGTTCTTCTCGTCGTTCTGCCGGATCGGGATGATGGTCGCCTCGGGCGCGAGCCCGACGAAGCCGGTGCCCTGGCGGGGGCGGGCGGCGATGATGCCGGCGACCTTGGTGCCGTGGCCGACCTCGTCGACCGTGCCGTCGGTCTTGCCGCGCTGGTCGTCGCCGATTCCGGGGTTGTTCTTGTCGGGCTTCAGGTAGTCCTTGCCCGCCTTGGCGTCGACCGCGGGCTTGAGCTGCGGGTTGACGTCGTCGACCCCGGTGTCGATGACGGCGACCCGGACGCCCTTGCCCTTGGTGTCCTGCCACAGCTCGTCGAGCAACACCCGCTGGAGCGCCCAGGGGATGCCCTCGATCTGCTTCTTCATCGGGAAGGTGCACTCGCCGCTGCCGTCGAGGCCGTCGACGCCCCCGTCGCGCGGTGCGGTCGCGGCGTACGCGGCGGGCGGGGCGGTCAGCAGGGCCGTGAGGGTCGTCGCGGCGAGCAGGGCCGCCGTACGGTACGTCGTCACCCGTGCCACCCCCTCACGAACCCTGCGGCTGGCGCGCGCTGTTGGTGTCGAGGCGCGGGCCCTTGGACAGGAACTCCGACCACTCCAGCGGAACGAGCGCCGGGGTGACCTTCTCGTAGCCCAGACGCTTCTGCGCGTCGGAAGGTTCCGGGCGTCCGTCGGTCGGCTTCTGGTCCCCCGTGCCGATGTCCGAGCGGCCGGAGTCGCTGTCCCCGTTGGCCTGGACCGCGTAGCGCAGTCCGGTGTCGGTGACGAGGAAGAGCGAGCCGTCGGGCTGGGACTGGCTGCCCTGGAACTGGGTGTAGAGCAGTCCGGTTCCGGGGGTGACGTACGTGCTGGTGCCGCCGGCCGTGATGTCGGCGGGGTACTTCGTGCCGGCCCAGGTCGACAGGGTCGTGGCGCCCTTCTCACCGACCCGCTCGAGGACCGAGCAGAGGGTGTCGCGGGCGCCGGGGACGCCGATGGAGTTGATCTGGCCGGACTTCAGCTCCGGCCAGCGGCGGTCGGCGGCGAAGGCGGTGGTGTCCGGGCTGAGGGAGGCCGCGTCGACGGCGGGCGCCTGGCCGGCCATGTCGAGGGGGTTGGTCTGCGGGGAGTTGATGAGCAGCCAGGCGGTGAAGGCGGAGACGGGCTGCACCTTGCCCTCCAGCACGACGTAGTGCTGGGGGCCGGAGCCGGTCTGGGCGAGCAGCACCATGCCGACCTTGTCCTGGGCCTGGGTGAGGCCGCCGTCGACGTGGGCGTCGGCCCCGACCGTGCCGGGGATCTGCGGGAAGTCGACCGGGGTGCCGGTGTGCAGGGTGGCCAGCCAGTCGTCGGTGACCTGCTGCGGCTGCTTGTTGATCCCGAACAGTGCCGTGGTCAGGCCCTTGGCCTGCTCGTTGACCCGGTACTTGGTCCCCGTGTGGTCGATCAGGTACTGGGCGCTGTCCTTCTGGCCCTTCACGTACAGGATCTGGCCGGGCTTCAGCTTGCTGCTGTTCTCGGTGCGGCCGAGGTCGCGCTTGGCGAAGAGGAAGGTGGCCTTCTGCACGGTGCCGCCGTTGCCGCCGCCGGGCTGCTCGCACACGGCCCAGCGCTTGGCGGTGCCCGCGTCGTCGGCGCCGGGGAGGCGGTCGGGGGCGTACGGGATGCCGAGGATCGGGCCGCGCGGCGGCTTGCCCTCGTCCAGCGTCTCGTCGTCGACCTGGATGACCTTGAAGTCGTCGGGGTTGAGCAGCAGCCGGGCGGAGGCCAGGTTGAGCACCGGGTGGAGCAGGGTCTTCTTGTCCTTGCCCTTGCCGGTGGTGAGCACCACGTAGCGGGTGGTCGACTGCTTGCCGACGATCACCTTGGTGCCGGGCTTGTCCCAGTCCTTGGGGGCCTTGGGGTCGAACATGCCCCAGGCGCCGAAGCCGGCGAGCACGAGCGCGCCGATGATCATGCCGGGGATCACCGCGCGCAGCGGCTTGGGCGCCCCCTCCTCCGTACCCGAGGGAGAGGGTTGGAGGAATTGCGCGACCGTGCGCTTCTTCGCAAAGGTGTACGCGTTGAGCTCGTCCCGCCGTGATGCCATGAGTCCCCATTTTCGTCAGGCGCAGTCTTCGCTCGGGTGTCCGGGGAGCATGGCGCCCGGGCCCCGGCTGTCGGACCGGCCCCCTACTATGCCTGCTGTCCGCCGGTGCTTGTGGGGCGGGTAGGGTGATCCAGCCGCCAAAGGCCTGGCGGGCCAGGGTGATCGGGACGAATTGAGGGGGATTCTCCATCATGGCTTCCGCGACGCGGACGCGACCCGCTGCCGCCGCGTCTTCTTCCGCACCCCCCGTATCCCCTTCCGTGGGGACCGGTTCGCCGGTTCCGTCCTCGGTGTCACCTCGACTCCAGGCACGCCCGGGACACTTCGGTGCGTTCCGATTGCAACAACTCGTCCTGGTCGAGGTCGCGGCGGCGCTGCTGCTCGTCGCCTGGGTCGTCGACGCGCTGATGCTGGTCCCCGCGGGTGTGGTCGCGGCGCTGCTCGTCCTTCTCGCGGTGGTGCGCCGGCACCGGCGTTCCCTGCCGGAGTGGCTCGCCACCTTCTTCGCGCTGCGGGCGCGGAGCCGCAAGGCCGCCTCGGCGACCCTGCCGGAGGGCACCGAGCCGGGGCTCGCGCCGGTCGTCGAGTGCGACCCGGCGCTGCGGACGTACGCGTACAGCGACCGTGACAGGCGCCCGGTCGGGATGATCGGCGACGGCACCTTCCTCACCACGGTGGTACGGGTCGAGTCCGAGGCCTCCGCGCTGCGCCCCGAGCGTTCCGCGCGGCCGCTGCCGGTCGGTCTGGTCCGCGACGTGCTGTCGGTCGACGGCATCCGCCTGGAGTCCGCGCAGATCGTGCAGCACACGCAGCCGGCGCCCGCGCCGCACCTGCCCGCGCAGTCGATGGCCGCCCGCAACTACGGCCCGCTGCAGGCACAGACGGGTTCGCCCGCGCTCCGCATCACCTGGATCGCGCTCAAGCTCGACCCCGAACTGTGCCCCGAGGCGGTGGAGGCGCGCGGCGGCGGCCTGGAGGGCGCGCAGAAGTGCGTCGTACGGGCGGCGGACCAGCTGGCGAGCCGGCTGGCCGGTGCGGGGTTCCGGGCGACGGTCCTCACCGAGCAGGAGCTGACCTCCGCGCTCGCCACCTCGACCTGCGCGAGTCCGATGGCGATAGCGCAGGCGGGCCGCGGGCAGGCGCAGGCACGGCGGACCCAGGAGACGGCACGGACCTGGCGGGTCGACGACCGGCGCCACACGACGTACTGGGTGGGGCGCTGGCCCCAGCTGGGCGGCGCGGGCGGCGCCGGGGCCTCGATGCCGCAGCTGGTGGCGCTGCTGACCTCACTGCCCGCGCTCGCGACGACGTTCAGTCTGACGCTGAGCGGCGGTGACCGTCAGGAGGTGACGGTCACCGGACATGTACGGATCACCGGGCGCAGCGACGAGGAGCTGGTGGCGGCCCGGCACGAACTGGAGCGCGCGGCACGCGGCGTGAAGACCGGTCTGGTGCGGCTCGACCGCGAACAGGTGCCGGGCATGCTGGCGACGCTGCCGCTGGGGGGTGCGCGCTGATGGCTTCTTCGGCGATGGGGCCCGCGACGGGCGGGGTTTCCGGGGGCGTTCAGACCGGGACGGCGCAGACCGGGGCGGCGGGGGCTGCCGGTGCGGGCTCGGTGCCGGGCGGGATGTCCGCTGGGATGCCGGGTGCGATGTCTTCCGGCGTGTCGGGCGGCCTGCCCGCGGGTGCGCCGTCGCGGCGCGGCGGCGGGACCGGTGCGCGCGGCCATCGGCGTACGGGGCGGGGCGGCAAGGCCCGGTTCGGCTTCGGGCTCATCGGGCCGCGCCGCGACCGGCACTCCGTACCCGTCGACCAACTCGGCGCGCTCGCACTGCCGGTGGGCGACGACGGCATGGTCATCGGCGTGGATGCCGAGGGCCGGCCCGCGGTGCTCGGCATCAACCGGCCGAGCCCGTACGACGTCACGCTCATCGGCGGTCTGTGGACCGCGCAGGTCCTGGCCCTGCGGGCGGCCGCGACCGGTGCCCGTATCGCGGTCGAGACCGGCCGCGCGCAGGCATGGACGGCGCTCGCCCAGGCGGCGGGCGGCGGTCAGCCCTGCATCACCCTGCACGACGTGGGCCGCGTGCCGCCGCAGGGCGCGTCCGCGGGCAGCCCGGTGGTCGTGATCCGCGACTGCGGCATGCGGCCGCCGCGCGGCCGGGTCGTGTCCGGGCCCTGGCAGTCGGTCGTGACGCTCCTCCCCTATCTGAGCCCGGTGGCCCCGCGCCTCCTGGAGAAGTCCTCGCTCGTCGGCGTCCAGCGGGTGTCGCCCGACGAGGCCGCGCAGATCGGCCGCATCATGGGGCTGCAGCGCTCGGAGTCGGAGGCCCTGTCGACGCTGGCCGACGGGGTGACGCTGTGGTGCACGCCGAACGACCGGCAGTTCGTGATGACGCAGGCCACGGACGCCGAGACCGGATTGTTGGGCAGCGCGCGGCGGATGGACTGAGCGCGCGACACTAGATCAGAACTGTCCGTATTTGTACGGATTTTAAACACCGGCTGTTTCACTCTCCGGTGTGCGCAGGTCACTTGGGGGCCGAGCGTGAGCCGAACGTGAGCTGCGCTACGGGCAGCGGCGGGCCGTCGGCCCTGCCCGGCGGACACGGTTGGCGTTTAGGGTGGGAAGGGCCCGCCCACGACGGCACGAGGGTGCGCGACCACACCAGGAGGCAAAGTGAACGGCGATCGGGACGACATCAACGGGGGTTGGAACCCGCCCGTCGACGATCAGTCCGACGCAGACGCCGCCGAGATGACCGGTGAGTTCACCATCGACTACACCCCGCCGGCCTGGTACACCCAGAACGCGTCGGGCAGTACGACGGGGAGCGCGCCCACGCCGCCCCCGCCGACCGGCGCGCCGGTCGCGGTGCCGCCCGGCCCTCCGGCGAGCGGTGGCTACGAGTCGAGCTGGACGCCGCCGCCGGTCGCGCCCGTTGCTCCGGTCCCGCCTGTCGTCCCGGTCGCTCCTGCTCCTCCTGTCGCGCCTGCTCCTCCGTTCGCGCCGGGTCCGGTCGCTCCGGGTGCCGCCGCCCCGGCGGCTCCGGCGCCCGTCGCTCCGGCGCCTGCCGCACCGGCACCCGCGCCCGCCCCGGCCCCCGTCGCTCCTGGTCCTGTCGCCCCCGCGCCCTTCGGTGGCGGGGACATCGAGAGCGGCGCCACCATGCGCTTCTCCCCCGCCGCGCTGAAGCGCGAGATGGCGGAGCTCGCGGCGGAGAAGGCCGCGCCGGAGAACGAGCCCGCGACGGCCACCGAGGCCGGGTCGCCGGACGCCGCCCCCGCGCCCCTGGACACGAGCGGGGCGAACCCCGTGCCCGCGCCGGACGGTGACCAGGCGGCGGACGCCGACCTGCCGTCCGCGCCGCCCGCGCTCCCCGCCCCGGTCGACTTCACGACGGCGCCGGAGACGGCCGACCCCGACGCCTCGGCCGCCGAGGCCACCAACCTGGCTGACGCGCCCGGCGCACCGGAGGACCGGCGCCCGGCCGGCGCCGAGACCGACGCTCCCGCCGCCGACCCGGGTGCGGCGGAGGCGGAGTCCGACGACGCCGCCGACACGCCTGCCGCCGACGAGGCCGGCGAAGCCGGCGCCGGCGCGGTCTCCGGCGATGCCACGGACTCCGTGGACGACGTCGCCCCGGTCTCCCCCGCCTCGGCCCGGACCGAGGCTGCCGAGCCTCAGGACGCCGTTCCCGCGGCGCTGCCGCCCGCCGGGCCCGCCCCCGCGTTTCCCGCGCCCCCGGCCGCGCCCGTGCCGCCGCAGGCGACCGGACTGCCGCCGCTGCCGCCGTCGTTCCAGCCCGCGACGCCCGCGCCCGCGCCGCAGTGGCCCGCGCCCACCGGCGACCAGCCGGTGCCGCCGGCCGCGCCGCTGCCCGCCGCCGCCTCCTGGCCGGCGCCTGGGGTGCCGGGCCAGCCCCAGCCGCCGCAGGCGGGTTACGGCTTCCCGCACCCGGGACAGCCGCACGACGCCCAGCCCGGACCCGTGCCGGCGCAGGCACCGCTGCCGCCGCAGGCGGGTTACGGCTTCCCGCACCCGGGGCAGCCGCAGAGCCCCCAGGCCCAGCCCGTACCCCCGCAGGCGCCCCAGCCCCCGCCGGGCTACGGCTTCCCGCAGCCCGGCCACCAGGCGCCCGTCCCCGGGCAGCCACAGCCCGCGCAGGGCGGCTACGGCTTCCCTCAGCCGCCCCAGGGCGGTTACGGCTTCCCGCACCCGGGACAGCCGCAGGACGCCCCGGCCGCGCCCGTACCCCCGCAGGCGCCCCAGGCTCCGCAGCCCCCACAGCAGGACGGCTACGGCATCCCGCAGCCCGGCGGCACGCCGCCCGGGCCGGTCGACCCGCGGACCGGGGCCGCGTGGCCCACGGCCGTGACGCACGACCAGCGGGAGCGGTCCGTACCGGGCGCCCCGCTCGGGTACAACGCGGCCGTCGAGCTCTCCTCCGACCGGCTGCTCCGGAACAACAAGCAGAAGGCCAAGTCCAGCCGGACCCCCGGCACCTCGGCCCGGTTCAAGCTGGGTGGCAAGAAGGAGGAGGCGGAGCGGCAGCGGAAGCTGGAGCTGATCCGTACGCCGGTGCTCTCCTGTTACCGGATCGCGGTCATCTCCCTCAAGGGCGGCGTCGGCAAGACCACCACGACCACCGCCCTCGGCGCGACCCTCGCGACGGAGCGGCAGGACAAGATCCTGGCGATCGACGCCAACCCGGACGCCGGCACGCTCGGCCGTCGCGTGCGCCGCGAGACCGGGGCGACCATCCGCGACCTGGTGCAGGCGATCCCGTACCTCAACTCGTACATGGACATCCGCCGCTTCACCTCGCAGGCGCCGTCCGGTCTGGAGATCCTCGCCAACGACGTGGACCCTGCCGTCTCGACGACCTTCAACGACGAGGACTACCGGCGGGCGATCGACGTCCTGGGCAAGCAGTACCCGATCATCCTGACCGACTCCGGCACCGGTCTGCTCTACAGCGCGATGCGCGGGGTGCTCGACCTGGCCGATCAGCTGATCATCATCTCCACGCCGTCCGTGGACGGCGCCTCCAGTGCCTCGACGACGCTCGACTGGCTGTCCGCGCACGGGTACGCGGAGCTGGTGCAGCGCTCGATCACGGTGATCTCGGGGGTCCGCGAGACCGGAAAGATGATCAAGGTCGAGGACATCGTGCAGCACTTCCAGACGCGCTGCCGCGGTGTGGTCGTGGTGCCCTTCGACGAGCACCTGGCGGCCGGCGCCGAGGTCGACCTCGACATGATGCGGCCCAAGACCCGTGAGGCGTACTTCCACCTCTCGGCGATGGTGGCCGAGGACTTCGTACGGGCACAGCAGGCGCAGGGGCTGTGGACCGCCGAGGGCCAGGGCGCGCTGCCCCCGCACATGGCGCCGCCGATGCCGGGCCAGCCGATGCCCGGACAGCCGATGCCCGGCCAGCCCATGCCCGGACAGCCCATGCCGGGCCAGCCCACCCCCGGGCAGCCGTACCCGCCGCAGCAGCCCGCGCCGGGGCAGCCGTATCCGCCCCAGCCGCCCGCGCCCGGACAGCCGTACCCCCAGCAGGGTCAGCCCTACCCGTACCCGCAGCAGCCGGCGCCGGGTCAGCCGTACGGAGCACCGCCCGCACCCGGACAGCCGTACGGAGCGCAGCCCGGCCAGCCCGGGATGCCGCAGGGCTGGCAGCAGCCGCCGGCGCAGCCGCTCCCGCCCCAGGCCGATCCTCAGGCGCAGGGTCAGGGCCAGGTCCCGCCGCCCAACTGGCCTCAGCAGCAGCCTCCGCAGGCTCCGCCAGCCCCTCAGCAGTAGGGCGTCACAGGAGTAGACCAATGAGGCCCCGTACCGGTGTTCCGGTACGGGGCCTCTCGGCATTCCCGCAGTCCACAAGGGGTTTGAGACATCGTTGACGACGGCAGATCACCGCTGATAAACCTTCGCTTCACCCATCGTCAGCCCAAGATCCACGGCAGATCCCCCGACGCGAGGTCACGTCCCATGGTCATGGTCACGAAGGCTCCACCCCGTCCGGTCCCCGCCCGCAGAACCCCCGGCGGCGGCGCCGGCCGGGCCGTCCGTCTGCTGCTCGCCACCGGCGTCGTCGCCGCCTCGCTCGTGGCCGTCCCGCAGCCCGCCCGGGCGGAGGACGGCAAGTCCGGCGGCACGACGCTCACCGTCGCCGTCTCGCAGAGCGTCGACTCGCTCTCGCCGTTCCTCGCCCAGAAGCTCGTCTCCACCAGCATCCACCGGCTGGCCTACGAGTACCTGACCAACTACGACGCGAAGGACGCCCACGCGATCCCGGGCTTCGCGACCGCGTGGAAGTCCTCGCCGGACAAGCTGACCTGGACCTACACGATCCGGAGAGACTCGAAGTGGTCCGACGGGCAGCCGGCCACCGCCGAGGACGCCGCCTGGACCTTCACCAAGATGATGACCGACCCGAACGCGGCCACCGCCAACGGCAGCTTCACGGCCAACTTCAAGAAGGTCAGCGCGCCCGATCCGCAGACCCTCGTCATCGAGCTGAAGAAGCCGCAGGCGACGATGACGGCGCTCGACGTGCCGATCGTCCCCAAGCACGTCTGGGAGAAGGTCGCGGACTTCTCCAAGTTCAACAACGACCGGCAGTTCCCGATCGTCGGCAACGGCCCGTTCGTCATCACGGACTTCAAGGTCGACCAGTACATCAAGCTCAAGCCCAACAAGAACTTCTGGCGCGGGGCGCCCAAGTTCGACGAGCTGGTCTTCAAGTACTACAAGGACGGTGACGCGGCCGTCGCCGCCCTCCAGAAGGGCGAGGTGTCCTTCGTACCGAACCTGACGCCCGCCCAGGCCGCCGCGCTGAAGACCCAGAAGGACATCAAGGTCAACGACGCTCCCGGCCGCCGCTTCTACGCGCTCGCCACCAATCCGGGCGCCCGCGCCCAGGACGGCAAGTCCTTCGGCAACGGCCACAAGGCCCTGCTCGACCCCGAGGTGCGCAAGGCGCTCTTCCTCGCGGTGGACCGCACCACCCTGGTGGACAAGGTCTTCCAGGGCCACGCCGTCGAGGGCGAGGGCTACATCCCGCCCCGCTTCGGCTCGTACTTCTGGCAGCCGGCCGCCGCGCAGAAGCGCGCGTACGACCCCACGAAGGCCGAGCGGATCCTGGACGCCGCCGGGTACCGCAAGAACGGCGAGGGCAGGCGGGTCGGCAAGGACGGCAAGCCGCTCGACTTCCGCATCCTGTGCCACGCCACCGACCCCAACGACAAGGCCTCGGCCAAGTACCTCCAGGAGTGGTGGGGCAAGATCGGCATCGGCCTGAAGGTCGAGTGCCTGGACAGCGTCTCCGACCCGTGGGTGAAGGGCGACTACGACCTCGCCTTCGACGGCTGGTCGGTCAACCCCGACCCGGACTACGTGCTGTCGATCCACACCTGCGGTGCGCTGCCCGCGACGCCGAAGGACTCCGGCGCCACCGACAACTTCATCTGCGACCCGCAGTTCGACGGGCTCTACGCCCAGCAGGCCGTCGAGTACGACGACGCCAAGCGGACCACACTGGTCAAGCAGATGCAGTCGCGGCTGTACGACACCGGGTACATGAACGTCATCGCGTACCCGAACGCCCTGGAGGCCTACCGCACCGACCAGATCCGCTCCATCACCACCATGCCCGAGGCGGCGGGCAACCTCTGGGGCCAGGACGGCTACTGGAGCTGGTGGTCGGCCGTGCCCGCCGCGCAGGCCTCGGACGGGACGTCCGACGGCGGCTCGTCCACCGGGGTGGTCGTCGGGATCGGCGCGGCCGTCGTGCTCGTCGTCGGCGCCGGCGTCTTCCTCGGGCTGCGCCGCCGCTCCACCGCAGACGACCGCGAGTAGCCGGTGACGAGCGCGAGCACTCCCGCCTCCGTGGCGCGGACCGGCACGGTCCGCGCCACGGAAGGCGGCGCACCACGAACGGGTACGGCCCTGGCGTATCTGCGGCACGCGGCGGGGAAGGTGGGCGGCGCGGCCGTCTCGCTCCTCGCCGTCCTCGTCACCAGCTTCTTCCTCTTCCGGATCATCCCCGGCGACCCCGTCAAGGCGATGACCCACGGCATGCCGACCTCGGCCGAGCAACTCGCCACGCTTCGACGGCAGTTCGGACTCGACCTGCCGCTGTGGCAGCAGTTCACCGACTACTGCGCCAAGGCGCTGAGCGGCGACCTCGGCACGTCCTTCCAGTTCCGCGCGCCGGTCGGCGAGCTCATCGCGCAGAAGCTGCCCGCGACCCTGCTGCTCACCGGCACGGCCGTGGTGATCTACTCGGCGCTCGGGCTGTGGCTCGGCACCCGATCCGCCTGGCGGCACGGCAGCCTCGGCGACAGGCTCAACACGGGCGTGGCGCTGACCCTGTGGTCGGTGCCGTCGTTCTGGCTCGGGCTGCTGCTGATCATCGTGTTCTCGGTCGGCATGGGCCCGGTCCCGGGGCTGTTCCCGACCGGCGGCATGGAGTCCGGCACCGGGGAGACCGGCTTCGGGTACGTCCTCGACGTCGCCCACCACATGGTGCTTCCGGTACTCACCCTGGTCGCCGTGGGCTACGCCCAGACGCTCCTCGTGATGCGCTCCTCGCTGCTCGACGAGATGGGGGGCGACTACCTGACCACGGCCCGGGCGAAGGGGCTGCGCGACGACGTCGTACGGCGCCGGCACGCCGTACCGAACGCGCTGCTGCCCACGGTGACGATGGTCTTCATCAACCTGGGCCACGTGGCGGCCGGTTCGATCCTGGTGGAGACGGTGTTCTCCTGGCCGGGACTCGGCGGGCTGTTCTACCAGGCGCTCAGCGTGCCCGATCTGCCGCTGGTGCAGGGCCTGTTCGTGGTGTTCGCCGGGGCGATGATCGTGATGAACCTGATCGCCGACCTGCTCTATCCGCTGCTCGACCCCCGGGTGGGCCGATGACCGTATCGACGACCTCTCTCGTCTGGGAGCGCAGGCGCGGCAGCGTCGCCCGCTTCTGGAAGCAGTACCGCACCCACCGGGCCGGGCTCTACGGCCTGCTCGGACTCGCCCTGATCGCCCTGCTCGCCCTCGCCGCGCCGCTGATCGTCGGCGCCGACGTGCAGTCCGTGACCGACGCCCCCGGCACCGCGCTCGAAGCGCCGAGTGCCGAGTTCCCGCTGGGGACCGACCAGTTCGGCCGCTCGCTGCTCGGTCTGCTGATCTGGGGCGCGCGGATCTCGCTCCTGGTCGGGCTCCTGGCCGCGACCCTCTCCGTCGCCATCGGCACCCTCGTCGGGATCGTCGCGGGACACTACGGCGGCTGGTTCTCCACCGTCGTCATGCGGATCACCGACTGGTTCCTGGTGATGCCGACGCTGGTCCTCGCGATCGTGCTCGCGACCGTGATGTCCCGGTCGATGTGGACGGTGGTCCTCGCGATCGGCGTGACCAGCTGGCCGACGACGGCCCGGCTCGTACGGGCGCAGACGATCGCGGTCGAGTCCCGCCCTTACATCGAGCGGGCCACGGCGCTCGGCGGCGGGCACCGGCACGTCATGACCCGGCACGTGCTGCCGAACGTGATGCCGCTGGTGCTCGCCCAGACCACGCTCGGCATCTCCACGGCCATCCTCACCGAGGCGACGCTGGCCTTCCTCGGTCTCGGTGACCCGACCGTGGTCTCCTGGGGCGGGATGCTCCAGGACGCCCGGGAGGCGGGCGCGGTCTCGTCCGGCCACTGGTGGTACCTGGCGCCGCCCGGCATCGCCATCGCGCTCGTCGCGCTCGCCTTCACGCTGTGCGGGCGCGCCATCGAGTCCGTACTCAACCCGAAGCTGGGGGTGGCGCGGTGAGCCTGCTGGAAGTACGGGACCTGAGCGTGACCTACGGCTCCGGGGCGGCCGCCGTCCCGGCCGTGCGGGGCGTGGACCTCGCCCTGCCCGCCGGGCAGAAGCTGGGGATCGCGGGCGAGTCCGGGTGCGGGAAGTCGACGATGGCGCTCGCGCTGCTCCGGCTGCTGCCCGCGTCGGCCCGGATGACCGGCGAGATCCTGCTCGACGGGGAGGACGTCCTCGCCATGAAGTGGGGGCGCCTGCGGGCGGTGCGCTGGGCCGGGGCGTCGATCGTCTTCCAGGGCGCGATGCACTCGCTGAACGCGGTACGGCGGATCGGCGACCAGATCGCCGAGCCGCTGCTCGTCCACGGCCGGGCCACCCCGGCGGCGGCCCGAAGGCGGGCCGGTGAGCTCCTGGAGCACGTGGGCCTGCCGGCCGCGCGGGCCGCGGCCTATCCGCACGAGCTGTCCGGTGGGCAGCGGCAGCGCGTGATGATCGCGATGGCGCTCGCCTGCGATCCGCGGCTGATCGTGGCGGACGAGCCGACGACCGCCCTCGACGTGATGATCCAGGCGCAGATCCTGCGGCTGATCGAGCGGCTCGTCGCCGAGCAGGACATCGGCCTGCTGATGATCAGCCACGACCTGGCCGTGCTCGCCGACACCTGCGACCGGCTCGCGGTGATGTACGCGGGGCGTGTGGTCGAAGAGGGTCCGGCGAAGGCGGTGTACGAGGCCGCCGCGCACCCCTACGGGCGGGCGCTGTCCTCGGCGTTCCCCCGCATCGGCGACCCGGCCTCCCGACGGGCACCGCGCGGCCTGCCGGGCGACCCGCCGGACCCGGCCGACCTGCCGGCCGGCTGCACCTTCCACCCGCGCTGCCCCGTGGCGGTGGAGCATTGCGCGGAGCAGGACCAGGAACTGCGGGACGCGGGCGCGGGGCGCCGGGCGGCCTGCGTACACGTCGGGAGCACGCCATGAACGCCTCAGCGCCACTCCTCTCCGCGGAGGGCCTGCGGGTGGTGTTCCCCGGCCGCCGCGGCGCCCAGGCCGCGCGGGCGGTGGACGGGGTGGACCTGGACATCGGCGCGGGCGAGATCGTGGCCCTGGTCGGCGAGTCCGGCTGCGGCAAGACCACGCTCGCCCGCTCGCTGCTCGGACTGGTCCGGCCGAGCGCCGGCGCGGTGCGGTTCGCGGGGGCGCCGCTCGGATACTCCGCCAAGGCCCTCAAGGCGTACCGGAAGCGGGCCCAGCTGGTCCTGCAGGACCCGAGCGGCTCGCTGAACCCGCGGCACACGGTGTACGACGCGGTGGCGGAAGGCCTGCGCATCCACGGGTACGCGGGCGACGAGCGGGCGGCCGTGGCACAGGCGCTGTCCCGGGCGGGGCTGCGGCCACCGGAGCGGTTCTTCCTGCGCTATCCGCACGAGCTGTCCGGCGGGCAGCGGCAGCGCGTGGTCATCGCGGGCGCGCTCGTCCTGGAGCCCGAGCTGATCGTCGCGGACGAGCCGGTGGCCTCGCTCGACGCCTCGGTGCGGGGCGAGATCCTGGCGCTGCTGCTGCGGCTGCGCGACGAGCTGGGTCTCTCGGCGCTCGTCGTGACGCACGACCTGGGGCTCGCGTGGAACATCGCGGACCGGGTGGCGGTCATGTACCTGGGCCGGATCGTGGAGACCGGCCCGGTGGAGTCCGTCCTGACCGACCCTCAGCACCCGTACACACAGGCGCTGTTGTCGGTGCTCCCGGAGTCCGGGGGCGACCCGGTGGTGCTGACCGGCGAACCCCCGGACCCGGCGCGCATCCCGTCCGGCTGCCGCTTCCACGTCCGCTGCCAGGTGCTCGCCTCGGGCACGGCCGCCGAGGTCGCGGACCGCTGCCGCGCCGAGGACCTGCCGGTCCTGGGCGGCGGCGCGGACCGCGCGGCGGCCTGCCACTGGGCGGTCAGGGCTTAGGGCCCTCCGGCCATGATCCGCCGGACAGACCCTGGGGCGGTCCGGCGGGTCAGGGCTCAGGCGCGGTCGTACGCCTCGGTGAGCTCGCGGCACTGCTTGACGTCGTCGGCCATCGCCGTGAGCAGGTCGTCGAGGGTGTCGAACTTGAGCATGCCGCGCACGTAGGCGAGGAAGTCGACCGCCACGTGCAGGCCGTAGAGGTCCAGGCCCACGCGGTCGATCGCGTACGCCTCGACGGTCCGCTCCGTGCCGTCGAACTGCGGGTTGGTGCCCACCGAGATCGCGGCGGGCATCCGCTCGCCGGCGGCGGTCAGCCAGCCCGCGTAGACGCCGTCGGCCGGGATCGCGGTGTGCGGCAGGGTCTCGACGTTGGCCGTCGGGAAGCCCAGCTCGCGGCCGCGCTGGGCGCCGCGCACGACGATGCCCTCGACGCGGTGCGGGCGGCCCAGGATCTCGGCGGCGCCCGCCATGTCGCCCTCGGCGACGAGCCGTCGGGTGAGCGTCGAGGAGAACGGCTCCCCGCCGCCCGCGGCGCCGCGCACCCGCAGGTCGATGACCTCGACCTCGTAGTCGTAGGTGGCGCCGAGCTCGGTGAGGAAGGCGACGTTGCCGGCGGCCCGGTGGCCGAAGCGGAAGTTCGGGCCCTCGATGACGCACCTGGCGTGCAGCTTGTCGACGAGGACCTTCACGATGAAGTCCGCCGGGGACAGCTGCGAGAACTCGGCCGTGAACGGCAGGATCAGCACCGCGTCCACGCCGAGCTCGGCCATGAGCTCGGCCCGCCGGTGGTGCGGGGCGAGCAGCGGCGGGTGGCTGCCGGGGCGGACGACCTCGGAGGGGTGCGGGTCGAAGGTGACGACGACCGAGGGGACGCCGAGCTCGCGGGCGCGCTCCACGGCCCGGCCGATGATCAGCTGGTGCCCGCGGTGCACCCCGTCGTAGGAGCCGATGGTGACGACGCTGCGCCCCCAGTCCTGGGGGATGTCCTCCAAGCCACGCCAGCGCTGCACTGTGACCGCTCCTCGTCCGCCTGTACCCATGTCCGCGTGTACGCCTGTTGGCGCAGGTCTAAGACTGCCATGAGCGTGCCGCTGCGTCGGCATCGGCATGGGGATCACACAGTTCCGTACGGTGCGGGCGGCCGCCGGACCGAGGAGCGCGGCCCACCCGGACGGGTCCTCGCCCAGCCAGCCGGCCAGCCGGGCGGCGAAGCCGGGGACCTCGCGGGCGAGGGCGACGAGCCACTGGTCGAAGCGGGTGGCGCCCTCGGGGGTGCGGACGAGAAGCCGCCCGGTCCGCTGCACCAGGGCCCGGCTGCCGGGACCGCCGTCGGCGGCGGTGCGAAGGAGGGCGGCCACGACGGGCTCCTCCGGCCCGCCGTCCCGGAGCACGCCGAGCAGGACGTCGAGGAGCTCCGCGCGCAGGAAGCGGGAGGCGCCGGTGCCGGGAGCAGCGAGAACCGGGGCGAGGGCGGTGCGGAGGGCGGTGTGCGGGCCCGTGAGGAGGCGGACGGCCAGGGGGTGGAGGACGCAGCGGACCTCCGGCCCTTCCTCGAGGCGCCGGTCGACGAAGGCGGCGACGAGCGGCGCGCCCTCGGGGTGCCGCTCGGCGTAGTCGGCGACCAGGGCGGCGGCGCGGCGCGCCAGGCGGGGCGCGGGGACCTCGGCGAGGATCCGCAGGACGGCCGCCGGCTCGGCATGGAGCCGGACGCGGAGGGCGTCGAGCACGGGCTCGGGATCGGTGGCGAGCCCGGCGGCGAGGGCGTCGACGGGCACGCCCGGGTCGGTGACGGCGCGGGGCAGGTGCCGGGCGCGCGCGTCGGGGTCCTGGAGGAGCAGGCCGAGGGCCGGGCCGTGTAGCGCGAGGTCCGCGGGCCGGGCGAGCAGGGCGAGGGCCGCGAAGCGCAGGGTGCTGCGGTCGGCCCTGGTCGTGACGTGCGGGGCGACCAGCTGCCCGTACGCCGCTGCCGCCGCCCGCCGGTCCGGGCGGCCGTCGTCGTGCGCCCACCGGTCGACGGCCCGGCAGAGGGCCGCGGGCTCGTCCTCGGCGAGCGCGGCGAGCAGCCCCTCGGCGAGCGGGTGGGCGGTGGCGACGAGCGCCTCGCACAGGTCGTCGACGGCGAGCGCGCGGCGGCTGTGCAGCAGCGCCTGCGCGGCGGTGCCGACGGTGGCACCGGGCGCGGCCGCCAGCTCCCGCTCGTCCCCGAACCACCGGCACAGCAACGGCTGTACGCCCCGCGGGTCGGCCGCCAGGCACGCGGCGACGACTTCGAGGAACCGGGGCGCGCCGCCGGTCCCGCCGGGCGCGGGGTCGGCGGGCACGAGCCGGCGCAGCAGGTCCAACCGCTCCCCCTCCGGTACGCGAAGCCCGCGCCAGAACCCCGCGTCGAACCCGGGGAAGGCGTCCTGCGCGCCCGGCCGGTCGCCGAGGTGATCGGCGAGCCTGCGCAGGACCGGCAGATACGGCCTGAGGTCCCGGATCCCGCTCAGGGCACCGGCCAGGAGCCGGGAGGCCCACCAGACGCCTCCGGCGGCTGTGCCCGCGCCCCCGCCCGTGTCCGACTCCGTGTCCGGCTCCGTGTCCGGCTCCGTGTCCGGCTCCGATTCCGCACCCGCATCCGCGAAGCCCGCCAGCGCGTCCGCCAGGGACATCAGCCGTGGCGAGAGCCCGGCGGGGCCCTGGTCCCGGTGGAGGTGGTGCAGGGCCTGGAGCACCGGGCCGATGCGGTGGCGCGGGACCGGCAGCGCGGACGGGCGGTGGATCAGGGAGTCAAGGGCGCGGTCGATGTCGAGGTGGGCGCCCTGGAGCCAGTCGGCGAGCTCCTCGTGGGCGAAGCGGTAGCCGCCGCCCGCCGGGACGAGCAGCGCCTCGGTGAGGACGGCGGAGGCCCAGCCCGGCCGCCAGGGGAACAGCTCCTCGAAGGACTCCCGGTCCAGCTCCCCCTGCCCGGGGCCGAGGCAGCGACGGGCGGCCTCGTGGACCTGGGCGCTGACCCGCGCGGCGAGGCGGCGTACGGCGGTGCCCCGCTCGACCGGGCGGGCGGCCGCGGCGATCCGCACCGCGATGCGCAGGCACATCAGGTCCAGGTACGCCCCGAAGATCTCGTCCCGCCCGGGCCTGCCCGGCGTCCCGTCCGGCGTCGCCGCCCGCACCTCGCCGAGGAGCCGCAGGGCCAGCGGGTGCCGGGCGTCCTCCGGTGCGATGCCGTCGTCGGGGATGCCGTGCTTCCGCCGCGCCTCGCGGGCCTCCTCCTCCGTGAGCCCGCCCAGGACGACGGTCCTCGGCTCCGTGCCGTACAGGCGTCCCGCCTGCTCCCAGTGCTCGGGCCGGCAGGCGGTCACCAGGCGGACGCCGTGGGCCGTGAGCCACTCCTCGGTGGCGGCTGTCCAGGGGGCGAGGCGGTGGGCGAGGAGCGGGGGCATCTCCTCGGGGGCGTCGAGCAGGACCAGGAGGGGGCGGTCGGCGGCGCGGGCGAGGGCTGCGGCGTGCTCCGGGCTCACGGTGGCGGGGTCGCCCGGGGTACCGGAGGCGGCGGCGATGCGGCCGGCCCGGTGCAGGGCGCGGCCGACGGCGTCGGCGAGGGAGCGGTCGTCGGAGCGCAGGTCGGCGCCGCGCAGCCAGACGGTGGGCGCGGGCGCGTGACCGCCGGCGCGGCGGGCGGCGAGGCCCGCGAGGGCGGTGCTGCGGCCGGTGCCCGGGGCGCCGACGACGGCGAGGACGAGCGCGTCGGGGTCGTCCTGGAGCCGTGCGGCGGGCAGGTCCTCGCGCGAGCCGGTGGTGGTGGCGGTCAGCTCGAGGACGCCGGCCAGGTTGAGGTCCTGGCCGTAGGCGGGGACGGTGGCGGCGTTACGGCGCAGGAGGGCGGCGAGCGGGCCGACGGGCCGGATCGGCAGGGCGTGTCCCGCGGCGCGCCGGTCGCCGTGCAGGGCGGTGCCGAGGACGGCGAGGACGGCGCCGGTGGCGGGGTCGAGCACGGGGCCTCCGGCGGCCGGTCCGCCGTGCAGGGCCTCTGCGCCCTCGGTGCCGATGGCGAGTTCCAGGGCGGGTCCCGCGGTGCCACCGAGGACCCGCGCCTCGCGCCAGCCGTGGGCGGCGATCCGTACGTACGTGCCGGGCTCGATGCCCTGCCGGGTCGCGAGGGGCAGTGGCCGCCCGGTCAGGCCCTCGGTGCGGACGAGCGCGAGCCCGCTCTCGGGCAGCGGGGTGATGTCGGCGGCGGTGGCACGCCAGCTCCGGCCCTCGGGGGTGTGCAGCAGCAGCCCCGTGTGTCCCTCGACCACTTCATGGCCGGTGAGCACCGTGCCCCGGTGGTCGGCGAGGAATCCGGTGCCGCGCGGCCGGCCGGTCGGATCCTCGATCCGTACCAGCGTCGCCAGGTCCCCGCTCCCCATGGGTCGACGGTAGGCGGCTGGTGATCACCGGGAGAAGCACCTGAGACGAAAGCGCCCCCTCTCGCTCCCCCCGTTCGCTCCGAGCGCCTGCCCGAAGGGGTGAATGGGCGCTCGCCGGTGGGACAGACACTTCCCGGAGGGGGATCGTGGGGCGGGCACGCGCGCGTGCCCGCCCCACTGTGACGAAGGAAAGCGCGGCTCAGCCGAAGACGGCCAGGCTCTTCGCCTTGCCCCGCTGTTCCTCGACCAGCGCGAGCAGCCGCCCGTCGGGTCCGAAGACCGCGACCGGGCCCGCCGGGTACTCCGGCATCTCCAGGCGTACGCCGTTGAGCAGCAGCTTGGCCCGCTTCTCGTCGACTTCCCAGCGCGGGAACGCCGCCGCGGCCGCGTCGGCGACCGGCATGACCGTGAGGTCCTCCTGGAGCTGGTCCAGGGTGCGGGCCGCGTCCAGCTTGTACGGGCCGACCCGGGTGCGGCGCAGCGCGGTCAGGTGGCCGCCCACGCCGAGCCCGGCGCCCAGGTCGCGGGCGAGCGCCCGGATGTACGTGCCGGAGGAGCAGACGACGGAGACCACCAGGTCCATGACCGGGGTGCCGTCCTCCGCGGTCGCCTCGCGCACGTCGTACACGTGGAACGAGGAGACGGTCACCGGGCGGGCCGGGATCTCGAACTCCTCGCCGCCGCGGACGCGCGCGTAGGACCGCTTGCCGTCGATCTTGATCGCGGAGACCTTCGACGGGACCTGCATGATGTCGCCGCTGAGCTCGGCCACGCCCGCGTCGATCTGCTCGGGGGTGACCTTCGACGCGTCGACCGACGCCGTGATCTCGCCCTCGGCGTCGTCGGTGATGGTGGTCTGCCCGAGACGGATCGTGCCCAGGTACTCCTTCTCGGTCAGCGCGAGGTGACCGAGCAGCTTGGTCGCCCGCTCCACGCCGAGGACGAGAACGCCCGTCGCCATGGGGTCGAGCGTGCCCGCGTGGCCGACGCGGCGGGTCCTGGCGATCCCGCGCATCTTGGCCACGACGTCATGCGAAGTGAAGCCCGACGGCTTGTCGACGATGACAAGGCCGTCGGGCGTCCTGTGTGCGGTGCTCATTCGGCGGCTTCGTCCTCGCCCGGCTTCTTGTAGGGGTCGGCGTCACCGGCGAAGGTGGCGCCCGAGGACGTCTCCCGCACCTTGGCGTCGGAGGCCCGCGCCTGGTCGAGGAGGTCCTCGATGTTCTTGGCGGTCTCCGGGAGGGCGTCGGCCACGAAGGTGAGCGTCGGCGTGAACTTGGTGCCCGCGGCCCGGCCGACGGCCGAGCGCAGGACGCCCTTGGCGCTCTCCAGGCCGGCGGCGGCGCTCGCGCGCTCCTCCTCGTCGCCGTAGACCGTGTAGAAGACCGTGGCCTCCCGCAGGTCACCGGTGACGCGGGTGTCCGTGATGGTCACGTGCGTACCCAGGCGCGGGTCCTTGATGCCGCGCTGCAGCTTCTCGGCGACCACCTCCCGGATGAGGTCCGCCAGTTTCTTCGCCCGCGCGTTGTCGGCCACTGGTCCTTCTCCTCTTTCTTGCTTCGCTGCACTGATGCAGCACTGACTTCAGTCTTCGTCGGTGTGGAGCCTGCGTCGAACCGACAGCAGTTCCACTTCCGGGCGGGCGGCGACCAGGCGCTCGCACCGGTCGAGCACGTCACTGAGGTGCCCAGGGTCCCCCGACACCATCGCGACGCCGATCTCGGCCCGCCGGTGGAGGTTCTGGTCCGCGACCTCCGCGACGCTCACGGAGAACTTCCGCTGGAGCTCGGCGAGGATCGGCTTGACGACGGAGCGCTTCTCCTTGAGCGACCGTACGTCGCCGAGGAGCAGATCGAAGGACAGCGTCCCCACATACATGTATGCCCGGATGTCCCGCCGGTTCGGGTTCAGTGGCCCCGCCGACCTTGGCAGGGACATCAGAACCGTACACGCAACGGCCGGGGCCGATCGACGGAAATAACTCCCGCCGACCGGCCCCGGATCACCGCTGTGCCTTAGGCGCGCGGCTTCTCGCGCATCTCGTACGTCGCGATGACGTCGTCGATCTTGATGTCGTTGAAGTTTCCGAGGTTGATACCACCCTCGAAGCCCTCGCGGATCTCGGTGACGTCGTCCTTGAAGCGGCGCAGACCCTCGATGTTGAGGTTCTCGGCCACGACCTTGCCGTCGCGGATGAGGCGCGCCTTGGTGTTGCGCTTGACCTCGCCGGAGCGGATGAGGACACCGGCGATGTTGCCCAGCTTGGACGAGCGGAAGACCTCGCGGATCTCCGCCGTACCGAGCTCGACCTCTTCGTACTCCGGCTTGAGCAGGCCCTTGAGCGCGGCCTCGATCTCCTCGATCGCCTGGTAGATGACCGAGTAGTACCGGACGTCGACGCCCTCGCGCTCCGCCATCTGCGCGGCACGGCCGGCCGCACGGACGTTGTAGCCGATGACGATGGCGTCGGAGCCCATGGCCAGGTCGATGTCGGACTCGGTGACCGCACCCACACCGCGGTGCAGGACCCGGATGTCCACCTCTTCGCCGACGTCGAGCTGGAGCAGCGAGGACTCGAGAGCCTCGACCGCACCGGACGCGTCGCCCTTGATGATGAGGTTGAGTTCCTGGACCAGACCGGCCTTGAGCACCTTGTCGAGGTCCTCGAGGGACACCCGGCGGACGCGCTTGGCGAAGGCGGCGTTGCGCTCACGCGCAGCGCGCTTCTCGGCGATCTGACGGGCCGTACGGTCCTCGTCGACGACCAGGAAGTTGTCGCCGGCGCCCGGAACGTTGGTCAGACCGAGGACCAGGACCGGGGTCGACGGGGTCGCGACCTCGACGTTGTTGCCCTTGTCGTCGAGCATCGCCCGGACACGGCCGTACGCGTCGCCGACGACCATCGTGTCGCCGATGCGCAGCGTTCCGCGCTGGACGAGGACGGTCGAGACGGCACCACGACCACGGTCGAGGTGGGACTCGATCGCAATACCCTGCGCGTCCTGGTTCGGGTTGGCCCGCAGGTCGAGCGAGGCGTCCGCGGTGAGGACCACGGCCTCCAGCAGGGAGTCGATGTGCAGACCCTGCTTGGCGGAGATGTCGACGAACATGGTGTCGCCGCCGTACTCCTCGGCCACCAGACCGAACTCGGTCAGCTGACCACGGACCTTGACCGGGTCCGCACCCTCGACGTCGATCTTGTTGACCGCGACGACGATCGGGACGCCGGCGGCCTTGGCGTGGTTGAGCGCCTCGATCGTCTGCGGCATGACGCCGTCGTTGGCCGCGACCACGAGGATCGCGATGTCGGTCGACTTCGCACCACGGGCACGCATGGCGGTGAACGCCTCGTGACCCGGGGTGTCGATGAAGGTGATGCGACGCTCTTCGCCGTTGACCTCGGTACCCACCTGGTAGGCACCGATGTGCTGGGTGATGCCACCGGCCTCGCCCGCGACGACGTTCGTCTTGCGGATCGCGTCGAGCAGTCGGGTCTTACCGTGGTCGACGTGACCCATGACGGTGACGACCGGCGGACGGGAGACCAGGGCCTCTTCGCCGCCCTCGTCCTCGCCGAACTCGATGTCGAAGGACTCGAGCAGCTCGCGGTCCTCCTCCTCGGGGGAGACGATCTGAACCTGGTAGTTCATCTCGTCGCCGAGGAGCTGCAGCGTCTCGTCGGAGACGGACTGCGTGGCCGTGACCATCTCGCCGAGGTTCATCATCACCGCGACGAGCGACGCCGGGTTGGCGTTGATCTTCTCGGCGAAGTCGGTGAGGGACGCACCGCGCGACAGGCGAATGGTCTCGCCACCGCCGCGAGGAAGCATCACGCCGCCCACGGACGGGGCCTGCATGGCCTCGTACTCCTGGCGCCTCTGACGCTTCGACTTACGACCGCGACGCGCGGGACCGCCGGGACGTCCGAAGGCGCCCTGCGTGCCACCACGGCCACCCGGACCGCCGGGACGGCCACCGAAGCCACCGGGACGACCGCCGAAGCCGCCGCCACCGCCGCCGGGACCACCCGGACGACCGCCGCCGCCACCACCGGGACCGCCGGGACGGCCGGCGAAGCCGCCGCCACCACCGGGACCGGCCGGACGACCGGCGAAGCCGGGACGACCGCCGCCGCCACCGGCGCCACCCGGACGACCGCCGGGGCCACCGGGGCCGCGGCCGCCGGGGCCACCGCCGGGACGCGGGCCGGCAGCGGGACGCTGCGGCATCATGCCCGGGTTCGGACGGTTACCGCCGGGCGCGCCGCCCGGACGGGGAGCCTGCGGACGAGGCATGCCACCGGGGGTCGGACGGGCACCGCCCTGACCCTGGGGACGCGGGGCGCCACCGGGGCCGCCCTGCGGACGCGGGGCACCCGGAACGGCACCGGGGCCGCCGGGACGGGGGGCACCGCCACCCGGACGGGGCGCCTGCGGGCGCGCCATTCCGGTGGAGCCACCCGAGGTGAAGGGGTTGTTGCCCGGACGCGGACCGGCCGGACGGGCACCGCCCGGACGCGGAGCGCCCTGGCCCTGCGGACGCGGGGCACCCTGGCCCTGCGGACGCGGCGCGCCCTGACCCGGACGGGCGGGACGCTCGCCGGTGGGACGGGGTCCCGGGGTCGCGCCACCGGGACGCTGACCGGCGGCGGGAGCCGACGGAGGCGCGGTGAACTCGGGCGCGGCCGGAGCCGGCGTGACCGGCTTGGGCGCGGGCTTCGGGCCCGGGCGGGGGCCCGCCGGGGCGGCCGGAGCCGGAGAGGGGGTGCTGCTCGCCGGGGCCGCCGGGGTGACCGGGGCCGCGGGCGCGGCGGGGGCCGGCTTGGGAGCCGGTGCGCCGGGCTTGGGGGCAGCGGGACGTGCCGCGGCGGCCGGAGACGGCGCCGCGGGCTTCGCGGGGGCGGCCTTACGAGGCGCGCCAGGCTTCGCTGCGGTCTTGCCGGCGCTACCGCCGGGACCCTGCAACGCATCAGTCAACTTGCGCACGACCGGCGCCTCGATCGTCGAGGACGCCGAACGGACGAATTCACCGAGTTCTTGGAGCTTGGCCATGACGACCTTGCTCTCCACACCGAACTCCTTGGCGAGTTCGTATACCCGGACCTTAGCCACTTCGCTCCTTTTAGGTCCGGTTACCGCCGGACCGTCGCTACTTCATGGGCGTACTCATCGCGTACTCATCGAGTGCTCATCGCAATCTCGACCTACTTCCAACTCGCGAGGTACCTGACCGCACGGTGTGTTCCGTGCCGTACTTCTTCTTTCACTGCGGTGCCGACTGCTCGACGTGGTGACGGAGTGTCGCGGTGTCGAGCGGTCCCTGGACCCGGAAGGCCCTCGGGAACGCCCGGCGACGGACCGCCAGGTCGAGACAGACCAAGGCGGGGTGCAGATACGCACCCCGGCCGGGCAGCGTACCGCGATGATCGGGGACGCACTCGTCCTTATTCATCACGATCCGCAGCAGGTCGCTCTTGGCCGCTCGCTCCCGGCATCCCACACAGGTTCGCTCAGGGCACGCGCGGGCATGCGTCCGGCCAGACACGATTAAGTCTACCTCCCCGTACCGACCTCACCCGTTTGGGGCAAAAATCGAACAGCTGATGGCCAAAAACGATCTCAGCCCTGCGGAGCGGAGGGTTCGGTGTCGGGCCGGATGTCGATCCGCCAGCCGGTCAGCCGGGCGGCCAGGCGGGCGTTCTGCCCCTCCTTGCCGATCGCCAGCGACAGCTGGTAGTCGGGCACCGTGACCCGGGCCGAGCGGGCGGCCAGGTCGACGATCTCGACCTTGGAGACCCGCGCCGGGGACAGCGCGTTCGCCACCATCTCGGCCGGGTCGTCCGACCAGTCGACGATGTCGATCTTCTCGCCGAGCAGCTCCGCCATGACATTGCGCACCCGGCTGCCCATGGGGCCGATGCAGGCGCCCTTGGCGTTCAGGCCCGAACGGGTGGAGCGGACGGCGATCTTGGTGCGGTGACCGGCCTCACGGGCGATGGCCGAGATCTCGACGGAACCGTCGGCGATCTCCGGCACCTCCAGGGCGAACAGCTTCTTCACCAGATTGGGGTGGGTGCGCGACAGGGTGACGGACGGACCACGGACACCCTTGGCCACCCGAACGACGTACGTACGCAGCCGCAGACCGTGCGTGTAGTCCTCGCCCGGCACCTGCTCCTGCACCGGAAGGATGGCCTCCAGCTTGTCGTCCAGCTTGACGAGGACGTTCTTCGGGTCCTTGCCCTGCTGCACCTGGCCGGCCACGATGTCGCCCTCGCGGCGCGCGTACTCGCCGAACGTGACGTCGTTCTCGGCGTCCCGCAGCCGCTGCTGGATGACCTGGCGGGCGGTGCTCGCCGCGATCCGGCCGAAGTCCGACGGCGTGTCGTCGAACTCCTTGGGCTGCTGCCCCTCCTCCAGCTCGGCGGGGTCTTCCTTCGCCCACACCGTCACGTGACCGGTGTGCCGGTCCAGCTCGACGCGGGCGTGGCGCCGGGCGGACGGGGTGCGGTGGTACGCGATGAGGAGGGCCGACTCGATCGCCTCGACCAGCATCTCGAAGGAGATTTCCTTCTCCTGTGCCAAGCCCTTCAGGAGCTTCACGTCGATGTCCACGGCTACGCCTCCTCTTCCTTCTTGTCCTTGCGGTTGAACTCGATCTCGACACGCGCCTTGGCGATCTCGGCGAACTCGACCCGGCGGGCGGTGGCCTTGCGGCCCTTCACACCCGGCACCTCGGTGTCGAGACCGTCCTCGTCCACGGCGAGGATGCGGGTGACGACCTCGTCACCGCCCGCCTCGGGGGTCAGCTGGAGCTTCACCAGGCGGCCGGTGGCGCGCACGTAGTGACGGTGCTGGGTGAGGGGGCGGTCGGCGCCGGGGGAGCTGACTTCGAGGACGTACTCGCCCTCGCCCATCGCGTCCGTCTCGTCGAGCTTCTCGGAGATGACGCGGCTCAGCTCGGCGCAGGCGTCCAGTTCGACGCCCTCCTCCGAGTCGACGACGACCCTCAGCAGTCCACGGCGGCCGGCCCGGGACACCTCGATCTCCTCGAGGTCGAGATCCTTCGCGTGAACGAGCGGCTCCAGAAGACCGCGCAGCCGTTCGCTCTGGGTGGTGCTCATCCGGGTGACTCCTCGGCCGCGTGTGCTGTTGTGGGTTCGTCGCGTGTCAGATCAAAGGGTATCCGGTCCAGGAGGGTGTTGCCGTCCACCGGGCCGGGGGCCGCGGGTACGCTCGCCTGCGGTGATCTTCGATGACGCGAGGGGAGAAGGCGTGACGACGGTGGGCAGGCGCGCGCTCCTGACGGCCGGGGCGGCGGTGACCCTCGCGGGGTGCACCTCGTCCGGCGACGGCCGTCCCGAGCCGCCGAGTGCGGCCGAACGGGCGGCGCGCGCCGAAGCGGCCCTGCGCGCCCGCTCCGCGGCGACCGGCCGCGCCCTCCTCGCCCGCTACGACGCCGTCCTCGCGGCACACCCGTCGCTCGCCGTCCGTCTGACGCCGTTGCGGGCGTCGGTGGCGGCGCATGTGGCGGCGCTGGGCGAGGGGGCGGACTCGCTCTCCGGGTCGGGGGCCTCCGCTTCGGCTTCGGCTTCCGCTTCCGCTTCGGCTTCCGCCTCGGCCCCGGCGCCCCCGGCGCCCCCTCCCGTACCCCCCGACCCCGCGGCCGCGCTCGCGGAGCTCGCCGCGGCCGTTCGGGCGACGGCCGACGCACATGCGGCGACGCTTCTGCAGGCGCCGCCCGAGTACGCGCGGCTGCTCGCGTCCGTCGCCGCCGCCGGGGCCGCGCACGCCTATCTGCTGACCGCTCCGACCAAGGGGGACCGGGCATGACCGCGCTCGACGCGGCGCAGGCCGCGCTCGCCGCCGAGCACGCCGCCGTGTACGGGTACGGGGTCGTCGGCGGCCGGATCGGCGAGACCCGCCGCGCCGAGGCCACCGCCGCGTACGAGGCCCACCGCGCCCGGCGGGACGTACTGCGCCGCGCCGTACGGGACCTGGGCGGCGAGCCGGTCGCCGCGGCCGCGGGCTACGAGCTGCCCTTCGCGGTGCCGGACGGGGCCGCCGCCGTACGCCTCGCGGCCGTCCTGGAGGACCGGGTGGCCGGGGTCTACTCCGACCTGGTGCGCGCCGCCGAGGGCCCGCTGCGCCGGGACGCGGCCGCCGCGCTGCGCGAGGCGGCGGTCCGGGCCGTCCGCTGGCGCGGCAGCGACGTAACCTTTCCTGGGCTCGCCGAGCGGGCCTGACCCGGACATCGAAGGAACGACGCACGCATGGGTTTCGAACCGCCGCAGCGACTGGTGCGGGCTCTCGGCGAGACGTACGGGGACGCTGTCGCGGCCGAGTGGCTCGGGAAGCTCCCCGAGCTCACCCGGGAAACGCTGGAGCACGCCGGTCTGGCCGCCGAGCGCGTGATGGCCCCCGGTGGGCGGAGCAGCCTCGTCGTGCTCGTACCCGAGGCCGTCCTGAAGATCGCTCCGGACTTCACCCGTCCGGACCTGGAGCGGGATGCGCTCGCGCACTGGGACGGCTGGGGCGCCGTGCGGCTGCTCGGCGAGACGGAGGAGGGCGGACTGCTCCTGGAGCGGCTGCACCCCGAGGTCTCCCTGCGCTCGCTGCCGGAGGCGAAGGCGCTCCTGGAGGCGGCCGGGATCATCCGGCGGCTGTGGGTCGAGCCGCCCGCGGGGCACGGCTTCGAATCGGTCGCCGAGCGGACCGCACGGCAGGCCTCCGCGATGGAGCACTACCGGGGCGACGTCCTGGCCGGCGCCCTCGTGACGGCCGTGCTCGCGGCCCGCGAGGAGCTCGTCGCGGACGGCGACGAGAACTTCCTGCTGCACGGCTGCTTCCGGCAGGGCAAGGTGCTGGCCGGCGACCGGGTCCCCTGGCTCGCGGTCGGGCCCGAGCCGCTGGTCGGCGAGCGGGCCTTCGACCTGGCCCGGCTGGTACGGGACCGGGTGGAGGACCTGGTCGCCGCGTCGGCGGGCGCCTCGTCGGCGCGCCGCCGGGTGAACAAGCTGGCGGACTCGCTGGACGTCGACCGGGAGCGGCTGCGCGGCTGGACGCTGTTCCGCGCGGTGGAGTCCGCGACCCGCGCGCTCGCGGCGGGTCGGCGGGCGGACGCGGAGCTGCTGCTGGAGTTCGCGGGCTGGCTGTGAGTTCGCGGGTCGGCCGCCGGGGAATACCCTTGCTGTAACCCTTCCAGAGGGGGCCGTGATGATCGAAGAGCTGTTGGTGGCGGCCGCCGGAGCGGCTGCGGCGTTCGGGGTGTACGCGAGTGCCGCGGCGCGGGTCGTGAAGCAGTACGAGCGCGGTGTCGTGTTCCGCTTCGGGCGGCTGGTCGGCGAGGTGCGCCAGCCCGGCTTCACGATGATCGTGCCGGTCGTGGACCGGCTGCACAAGGTGAACATGCAGATCGTCACGATGCCGGTGCCGGCCCAGGAGGGCATCACCCGGGACAACGTGACGGTGCGGGTCGACGCGGTCGTCTACTTCAAGGTCGTGGACGCGGCAGAGGCGCTCGTGCGCGTGGAGGACTACAAGTTCGCCGTCTCGCAGATGGCGCAGACCTCGCTGCGGTCGATCATCGGCAAGAGCGACCTGGACGACCTGCTGTCCAACCGCGAGAAGCTCAACCAGGGGCTCGAGCTCATGCTGGACTCTCCGGCGATCGGGTGGGGCGTGCAGATCGACCGGGTGGAGATCAAGGACGTCTCGCTGCCGGAGACGATGAAGCGGTCGATGGCCCGGCAGGCGGAGGCGGACCGGGAGCGGCGGGCGCGGGTGATCAACGCGGACGCGGAGCTACAGGCGTCGAAGAAGCTGGCGGAGGCGGCGGGGGTGATGTCCGCGCAGCCGGCGGCGCTGCAGCTGAGGCTGTTGCAGACGGTGATGGCGGTGTCGGCGGAGAAGAACTCGACGCTGGTGCTGCCGATTCCGGTGGAGCTGCTGCGGTTCCTGGAGCGGGCGGCGCCGGGTTCCGGGCCGGGTGCCGCCGAGACCTTGCCGTCTGCCGGGCAGGCGCCTGCGCAGGAGCCTTTGCCGGGGGTCGTGCCGCCGGAGGTCCCGCCGCCGTCCGAGGCGTATCTGCGGGGGCATGCGGATGCGGTCGAGGCCATCGAGGACCTGACGGGCGCGTCGGTGGAGCCGGCGCCTCGGGAGGACGGCGGCTGACGGGGTTCGGGCGCTGACGTTCGGGCGCTGACGTTCGGGCGCTGACGTTCAGGCGCGCGGCGGCGGATGCGGAGAGGGCAGGGCCTGACCGGCCTTGCCCTCTCCGCGTTGCGCCGTTGCGCCGTTACGCCGTGAGGCGGGCGATGGCCTCGTCGACCGTCAGTTCCTCGCGGTCGCCCGTGCGGCGGTCCTTCAGTTCGAGCACGCCCTCGGCCGAGCGGCGGCCGGCCACCAGGATCTTCGGGACGCCGATCAGCTCCGCGTCGGTGAACTTGACGCCCGGGGAGACGCCGGCGCGGTCGTCGACCAGGACGCGCAGGCCCGCGGCGGAGAGCTTGTCGGAGACCTCGAGGGCCAGCTCGGTCTGGAGGGCCTTGCCGGCGGCGACGACGTGGACGTCGGCCGGGGCGACCTCGGCGGGCCAGCACAGGCCCTTGTCGTCGGCGGACTGCTCGGCGAGGGCGGCCACGGCCCGCGAGACGCCGATGCCGTAGGAGCCCATGGTGACGCGGACCGGCTTGCCGTTCTGGCCGAGGACGTCGAGCTTGAGGGCGTCGGCGTACTTGCGGCCCAGCTGGAAGATGTGGCCGATCTCGATCGCGCGGTCCAGCTTCAGGCCGGTGCCGCACTTCGGGCAGGGGTCGCCCTCCTGGACGACGACGACGTCGACGTACTCGTCGACCTCGAAGTCACGGCCCGCGACGACGTTCTTCGCGTGCATCCCGTCCTTGTTGGCGCCGGTGATCCACGCCGTGCCCGGCGCGACGCGCGGGTCGGCGATGTACGTGACCTTGTCCAGGCCCTGCGGGCCGACGTAGCCGCGGACCAGGTCCCGGCGCTCGGCGAAGTCGGCCTCGGTGACCATCTCGACGGTCGCGGGGGCGAAGTGCTCCTCGACCTTGCCCAGGTCGACCTCGCGGTCGCCGGGCACGCCGACCGCGACGATCTCGCCGTCGACCTTCACCAGCAGGTTCTTCAGCGTGGCGGAGGCCGGGACGCCGAGGGAGGCGGCCAGGGTCTCGATGGTCGGGGTGTCGGGGGTGGGGATCTCCTCGGCGGCGGGGACGGCGGAGCCGTCGACCGGGTCGAGCTCGTAGGAGATCGCCTCGGTGTTGGCCGCGAAGTCGCAGTTCGGGCAGTCGGCGAAGGTGTCCTCGCCGGCCTCGGCCGGGGCGAGGAACTCCTCGGACTTCGAGCCGCCCATGGCGCCGGCGGTGGCGGCGACGATGCGGTAGTCGAGGCCGAGGCGCTCGAAGACGCGCCGGTAGGCCTCGCGGTGCAGCGCGTAGGACCGGGCGAGGCCCTCGTCCTCCGTGTCGAAGGAGTACGAGTCCTTCATCAGGAACTCGCGGCCGCGCAGGATGCCGGCCCGCGGACGGGCCTCGTCGCGGAACTTCGTCTGGATCTGGTAGAGGATGACCGGCAGGTCCTTGTAGGACGAGCACTGGTCCTTGACCAGGAGGGTGAAGATCTCCTCGTGGGTCGGGCCGAGGAGGTAGTCGCCGCCCTTGCGGTCCTGGAGGCGGAAGAGCTCGGCGCCGTACTCGTCCCAGCGGCCGGTCGCCTCGTACGGCTCGCGCGGCAGCAGGGCGGGGAGGGAGACCTCCTGGGCGCCGATGGCGTCCATCTCCTCGCGGACGATGCGCTCGACGTTGGCCAGGACCTTCTTGCCGAGGGGCAGCCAGCTCCAGATGCCGGCGGCGGTGCGGCGGACGTAGCCGGCACGGACGAGGAGCTTGTGGCTGAGGACCTCGGCGTCCGCCGGGTCGTCGCGCAGCGTCTTCGCCATCAACTGGGACATGCGCTGGACCGGTGCGTTGGCCATGGTTCTCGTACTCCTGCCGAATGATTGGTGATGGCTAGGAGGTTAGCCGGGGCGCCCCAGCTCGGTGAAATCAGTTCCGGCGCTTGAGCGGCAGCGGGGCGCCCATCACCGCGTACGGGCGGGGCGCGCTGGGGAAGAGGACCTGCCGGGCGAGGTCGGTGTAGCCGAGCGAGCGGTACAGGCCGCGGGCCGGGCTCTCGGTGTCGATGGCGGAGAGGATGGAGCGCGGCAGCGCGGAGCCGTCGGTGATGGTGGTGATCAGTTCGCGGCCGATCCCCCGCCCCTGGAAGCCGGGGTGGACGTGCAGCTCGGTGATGACGAAGGAGTCGTCGAGCCAGCCCTCGCCGCCAGTGGAGCGCAGATAGGGCTCGACGATCGTGGACCACCAGTGGGTGCGGTCGTTGGGCATCCCGTACACGAAACCGACGAGCCGTCCGTCGGGGGTGGTCGCGCCGTAGGCGCAGGCGCCGGGGTTGAGGAGGTGGCGCAGCACGATGTGGCGGCGCACGACGATCTCGTCCTCTTCCAGCCCGAAGGCGAGGGCCTGCACGGCGAGCGCCTCGTCCACCCGCGCGGCGAGATTGACCGGCCCGATCACGACCTTCGTGTCATCCATGCGCCGCATCCTATGAGCCCGTCGAGGCCTCAGAACAGGACGCTCATGAATGCGCCGACCTCGCGGAAGCCGACGCGGCGGTACGAGGCCCGGGCGGGGGTGTTGTAGTCGTTGACGTAGAGGCTGGCCACGGGGGCGACATCGGCGAGCGCGTAGCGCAGGACGGCGGCCATGCCGGACTCGGACAGGCCGCGGCCGCGGTACTCCGGGGCGACCCAGACGCCCTGGATCTGGCAGGCCTGGCGGGTGGCGGCGCCGATCTCGGCCTTGAAGACGACCTTGCCGTCCTCGATGCGGGCGAAGGATCGTCCGGAGCCGACGAGTTCGGCGACCCGGGCCTGGTAGAGCAGTCCGCCGTCGCCGGCCATCGGCGAGATGCCGACCTCCTCGGTGAACATGGCCACGCAGGCGGGCATGATCACCTCCATCTCGTCCTTGCGGACCCGGCGGACCAGCGGGTCGGCGGTGACGGTGGTGGAGGGCTCGTCGGCGACCATCAGCGGCTGGCGGGCGCGGACGTCGCGGGCGGGCCCCCAGCTGGGCTCCAGGAGCTGCCAGAGCCGGGCGGTGGACTCGGCGGGGCCGACGATCGAGGAGCAGCGGCGGCCGACCCGGCGGGCCCGGTCGGCGAAGGCGCGGACGGCTTCGGGGGTGGCGCAGATGGGGACCAGGTTGGCGCCTGAGTAGCAGAGCGAGGCGAGGTGTCCGTCGGAGTACCAGCCCCACATCTCGCCGCCGAGGCGCCACGGGTCGAGCCCGGCGATCTGGACGCGGGCGGTGACGAAGGCGTTCTCGACAGGGGCGCTCTCCAGGACGGCGAGCGCGGCGCCGAGGTCGGCGGGTTCGAGGACCCGCGTCGATGATTGCGTCAACACGTGGGGCCTCACCGTACGGTTCTGCTGGTCTCCGCACTTTACCCCCCTTCCCGCTGCCAGGGGGGTGCGAGAAGCCCCTCCGTCCCGTGCGGGGCGGAGGGGCTTCTCGTACGGGCCGGACGGGCCCCGGGCGTCAGCCCGCGACGGAGACGGTGGGCTCGCCGCTCATCACGCCGTCCTTCTCCATCTGCTCGGCGATCTTCATCGCCTCGTCGATGAGGGTCTCGACGATCTTCGACTCGGGGACGGTCTTGATGACCTCGCCCTTGACGAAGATCTGGCCCTTGCCGTTGCCGGAGGCGACGCCGAGGTCGGCCTCGCGGGCCTCGCCGGGGCCGTTGACGACGCAGCCCATGACGGCGACGCGCAGCGGGACCTCCATGCCCTCGAGACCGGCGGTGACCTCCTCGGCGAGCTTGTAGACGTCGACCTGGGCGCGGCCGCAGGACGGGCAGGAGACGATCTCCAGGCGGCGCTGGCGCAGGTTGAGCGACTCCAGGATCTGGATGCCGACCTTGATCTCCTCGGCCGGCGGGGCGGAGAGGGAGACCCGGATGGTGTCGCCGATGCCCTCGGAGAGCAGGGCGCCGAAGGCGACGGCGGACTTGATGGTGCCCTGGAAGGCGGGGCCCGCCTCGGTGACGCCGAGGTGGAGCGGGTAGTCGCACTGGGCGGCGAGCTGGCGGTAGGCGTTGACCATCACGACCGGGTCGTTGTGCTTGACCGAGATCTTGATGTCCTGGAAGCCGTGCTCCTCGAAGAGGGAGGCCTCCCAGAGGGCGGACTCGACGAGTGCCTCGGGGGTGGCCTTGCCGTACTTCGCCAGCAGGCGCGCGTCGAGCGAGCCGGCGTTGACGCCGATTCGGATCGGGGTGCCGGCCGCGGAGGCCGCCTTGGCGATCTCCTTGACCTTGTCGTCGAACTGCTTGATGTTGCCCGGGTTGACGCGGACCGCGGCGCAGCCGGCGTCGATGGCGGCGAACACGTACTTCGGCTGGAAGTGGATGTCGGCGATGACCGGGATCTGCGACTTCCTCGCGATCGTCGCGAGCGCGTCGGCGTCGTCCTGGGTGGGGCAGGCCACGCGCACGATCTGGCAGCCGGAGGCGGTCAGCTCGGCGATCTGCTGCAGCGTGGCGCCGATGTCCGAGGTGCGGGTGGTGGTCATCGACTGCACCGACACGGGGGCGTCGCCGCCGACGGCCACCGATCCGACCTGGATCTGGCGGCTCTTGCGCCGCTCAGCGAGCTTGGTCGGAACGGACGGGATACCGAGAGAGATCGCGGTCATCAGCTGTACAACCCCAAGAGGTGTGGTTCGTCGGGCTCAGGTCTTCGAGATTACCGCCCCGGCGGCGGGCGGCCGGACACCGCACGGGTTCCGGCCGCCCGTCGCGCCGCGGCATCAGGTCAGTTTCACCGGATTGACGATGTCGGCGACGAGGACGAGCAGGGTGAAGCAGACGAACACGCCCGCCACCACGTAGGCGGCCGGCATCAGCTTGGCCACGTCGAACGGACCCGGGTCGGGCCGGCGGAAGATCCGCGCGGTGTTGCGGCGGATCGACTCCCACAGGGCGCCGGCGATGTGGCCGCCGTCGAGCGGGAGCAGCGGGAGCATGTTGAACAGGAAAAGCGACACGTTGAACATGACCAGCAGGTTCATGAACCAGACGAGGATCGTCTGCGGCGGTGCTTCCAGGGTCATCAGCTCGCCGCTGATGCGGGCGGCGCCGACGACGCCGACCGGCGAGTCCTGCTTGCGCTCGCCGTCGCCGAAGGCGGCGTCCCACAGGGCGGGGATCTTGCCCGGCAGGGCGATGACGGACTCGACGCCGGCCTGCAGCTGGTCGGACATCCGGTCGACGGACTGGCCGAAGCCGAGCGGCAGCACCTCGGTCTTGGAGGCGAAGCCGAGGTAGCCGGCGGGGACCGTCTGCAGCGGCTGGACGACCCGGCCGTCGGCGTCCTTCTTGTAGACCTCGTTCCGGATGAGGTTCGGGTGCAGGTCGACTCGCTGGTCACCGCGCTGGACGGTGACCGTGGCGGGGCCGATGGTGTCGCGGATGCGGTCGGAGAGGGTGTTCCAGTCCGAGACCGGGGTGCCGTTGAAGGCGACGATCTTGTCGCCCTCCTTCAGTCCGGCGGCGTACGCGGGCGAGACGGGGTCGCCGGCCTGGCACTGCTCGCGCTTGGTGGACTGGGCGATGACGCACTTCTGGACGCCGGCGACCTTGGTGGTCTGGGTCTCGAAGCCGATGGCCATGGCGCTGCCGAAGAACAGCAGCACGGCGAGGACCAGGTTCATGAACGGTCCGGCGAACATGACGATGACGCGCTTCCACGGCTTGCGCGTGTAGAAGAGCCGGTCCTCGTCGCCGGGCTGGAGCTCCTCGAAGGAGGCCTCTCGGGCGTCCTCGATCATCGAGCGCCAGGGGGAGGTCGAGCGTGCCTCGATCCGGCCGTCCTTGCCGGGCGGGAACATGCCGATCATGCGGATGTAGCCGCCGGCGGGGATCGCCTTGATGCCGTACTCGGTCTCGCCCTTCCTGCGCGACCAGATGGTCGGGCCGAAGCCGACCATGTACTGGGGCACGCGGATGCCGAAGAGCTTGGCCGTGGAGAGGTGGCCGAGCTCGTGCCAGGCGATGGAGACGAGCAGGCCCAGTGCGAACAGCACGAGGCCGAGTACGTACAAGAGAACGGTCATGCGCGCGCCTCCGCGATTGCCTTCGCCGCGAGTTCCCGGGCCCGGGCGCGTGCCCAGGTCTCCGCTTCCAGGACGTCCGACACCGTGAGCGAGGTTCCCGTTCCGGGCTGCCCGTGCTCGGTGACGACTGCCGTGACCGTATCCATGATTCCGTTGAACGGCAGCCTTCCGGCGAGGAAGGCGTCGACGCACTCCTCGTTGGCGGCGTTGAAGACGGCGGGGGCGGTACCGCCGAGCGCGCCGACGTGGCGGGCGAGGTTCACCGAGGGGAAGGCCTCGTTGTCGAGGGGGAAGAACTCCCAGGTGGAGGCCTGGGACCAGTCGAAGGCGGGGGCCGCGTCGGGGACCCGCTCGGGCCAGCCGATGCCGATGGCGATCGGGCCGCGCATGTCCGGCGGGGTGGCCTGGGCGAGCGTGGAGCCGTCCGTGAACTCGACCATCGAGTGGACGTACGACTGGGGGTGGACGACGACCTCGATGCGCTCGAACGGGATGTCGTAGAGCAGGTGGGCCTCGATGACCTCCAGGCCCTTGTTCACGAGCGTGGCGCTGTTGACCGTGATGACCGGGCCCATGGCCCAGGTGGGGTGGGCCAGCGCGTCCTCGCGGGTCACGTTCGCCAGCTGGTCGCGCGTACGGCCGCGGAAGGGGCCCCCGGAGGCGGTGACGACCAGCTTGCGGACGTCGGCGCGGGTGCCGGCCGCCAGGGCCTGGAACAGGGCCGCGTGCTCGGAGTCGACCGGGATGATCTGGCCCGGCTTGGCCAGGGCCTTCACCAGCGGGCCGCCGACGATCAGCGACTCCTTGTTGGCGAGCGCCAGGGTCCGGCCGGCCTCCAGGGCGGCGAGGGTCGGCGCGAGGCCGATGGAGCCGGTGATGCCGTTGAGGACGGTGTGGCAGGGCGACGCGGCCAGCTCGGTGGCCGCGTCCGGGCCCGCGAGCAGCCGGGGCAGCGGCTCGGAGCCGTACAGCGCGGTCAGCGCCTCACGCAGCTCCGGCAGCGCCTCCTCGCGGGCGACCGCGACCGCGTCGACCCGCAGCCGGTGCGCCTGCTCGGCGAGCAGCCCGACGCGGCCGCCGGAGGCGGCGAGGGCGGTGACCCGGAAGCGGTCGGGGTTGCGCAGGACCAGGTCGATGGCCTGGGTGCCGATGGACCCGGTGGAGCCGAGGACGACGATGTCCCGGCGGCCTTCGGACACGTCGAAGGCGATGCGCGGGTCGGCGAGAGGAGAGGGGCGGTCGGTCATGCCCCCCATTCTTGCCGCAAAGACTGTGCGCTCTTCACTGCCCCCGGGCGAACGCGTCGAAAGCGGAGTGGAAGTCCGGGAACGTCTTCCGCACGCAGCCGGGGTCGTCGAAGGTGACGCCCGGGGTGCGCAGGGCGGTGACCGCGAAGGACATCACGATGCGGTGGTCGCCGTGGGTGGCGATCTCGGCGGGCCCCGCCGGGGTGCCGGGGTGGATCTCGATCCAGTCGGGGCCGGTGTCGACGGTGATGCCGAGGCGGCGCAGGTTCTCGGCGCAGGCGTCGAGGCGGTCGCACTCCTTGACCCGGGTGTTGGCGACGTCCTCGATGCGGACCGGTCCTTCGGCGAAGGGGGCGAGGGCGGCGAGGGTCGGCATGGTGTCGGAGATGTCCCGCATGTTGACCGTGACACCGCGCAGGGCGCCCGTGGAGCGGACGGTGGTGGCGTCGGCGCCGATCTCGACGTCGGCGCCCATGCGGCGAAGGACCTCGACGAATCCGAGGTCGCCCTGGAGTGCGCCGGTGCCGAGACCGGGGACGGTGACGGCGCCGCCGGGGGTCAGGGCGGCCGCGGCGAAGAAGTAGCTGGAGGTGGAGGCGTCCGGCTCGATGGCGTACGTGGTCGCCTGGTAGCCGGTGGGGGCGACGGTGTACGTACGGCCTTCGGGGCCGTCCTCGCGGGTGGTCTTCGCGCCGAAGGCCCGCATCATCGCGAGGGTGATCTCCACGTACGGCTCGGAGACCAGGTCGGTGACGGTGATCGACAGGCCCTCGGCGGTGAGCGGGCCGAGCATCAGCAGCGCGGTGAGGTACTGCGAGGACTGGCCCGCGTCGAGCCGGATCGCCCCGCCGCGGATGCCGCGGCCGGTGACGGTGAGCGGGTGGTGGCCCTCGCGCTCGCCGTGCTCGAGGTCGACGCCCAGCTCGCGCAGGGCGGTGGTGAGCGGGCCGAGCGGGCGGCGGCGCATCTGGGCCGAGGCGTCGAAGCGGAAGGTGCCGTGCCCGGCGGCGGCGAGGGCCGGCAGGAAGCGGGCCGTGGTGGCGCCGTCGCGGCAGTACACGTCGGCCTCGGCGACGCCGGGCCCCGCGGGGCGGCCCTCGATGTGCCAGGCACCGGGCTCCTGCCGTACGGCGTGACCGAGGGCCTTCAGCCCTTCGGCGAAGCCCTCGGTGTCGTCGGAGCGAAGGGGGCGCAGGAGGGTGGTGGTGCCGTCGGCCGCGGCGGCGAGGAAGAGGGCGCGGGCGGTGACGGACTTGGAGCCGGGGATGTCGATGACGGTCACGGGCGCCATCCTGCCGTGGGGCGGGGCGCGGCGGGGGTCCCGTCCGGAACCTGGACGGGACCCTGACCTTCCTCTGTAGCGGGCTGTACCGCCGTCAGCGGATCTTCCGGTGGACGTTCTCCTTCGTCGACTCGCCCGGTGTCGTGTCCGCGATCCACGGGCCGTCGTCGCTCGGGTCGAGGATGCCCTCCTCCAGCCAGGTGTACGAGCCGGCCAGGACGCCGTCGACGACGCGGCGGTCCAGGTCGTCCGTGTTGGCCCACAGGCGGCCGAACAGCTCGGCCACCCGGAGTCGGGCCTGGCGGCAGAAGGCGTCGGCGAGCTGGTGGGCCTCGCGGCCGTGGGGGCCGGTGGTGCGCAGCAGTTCGGCCCGTACGCAGACCGCGCTCATCGCGAAGAGCTCGGCGCCGATGTCGACGATCCGGCCCAGGAAGGCCTGCTTGAGCTCCATCTTCCCCTGCCAGCGGGACATCGCGTAGAAGGTGGAGCGGGCGAGCTTGCGGGAGGTCCGCTCGACGTACCGCAGATGGGTCGCGAGGTCGCCGAACTCCCCGTACGCGCCGGGAAGCTGACCCTGTCCTGCGACGAGTCTGGGCAGCCAGCGGGCGTAGAAGCCGCCGGCCCTCGCGCCCGCCTTCGCCTTGTCGGCGAGGGCCTTGTCGGGGTCGATGATGTCGCCGGCGACGGCGAGGTGGGCGTCGACGGCCTCGCGGGCGATCAGCAGGTGCATGATCTCCGTCGACCCCTCGAAGATCCGGTTGATCCGCAGGTCGCGCAGGAGCTGTTCGGCGGGTACGGCGCGTTCGCCGCGGGCGGCGAGCGAGTCGGCGGTCTCGTAGCCGCGGCCGCCGCGGATCTGGACCAGTTCGTCGGCGATGAGCCAGGACATCTCGGAGCCGTAGAGCTTGGCGAGGGCGGCCTCGATGCGGATGTCGTTGCGGTCCTCGTCGGCCATCTGGGAGGCGAGGTCGACGACGGCCTCCAGGGCGAAGGCGGTGGCGGCGATGAAAGCGATCTTCGTGCCGACGGCCTCGTGCCGGGCGACCGGCTTGCCCCACTGCTCGCGTTCGGCGGCCCATTCCCGGGCGATCTTCAGGCACCACTTGCCCGCGCCCGCGCAGGCGGCGGGCAGCGAGAGCCGGCCGGTGTTGAGGGTGGTGAGGGCGATCTTGAGGCCGGAGCCCTCGGGGCCGATGCGGTTGGCGGCCGGGACCCGGACCCGGTGGAAGCGGGTGACGCCGTTCTCCAGGCCGCGCAGGCCCATGAAGGCGTTGCGGTTCTCCACGGTGATGCCGGGCGAGTCGCCCTCGACGACGAAGGCGGTGATACCGCCCCGGTGGCCGTCGGAGGCGGGGACGCGGGCCATGACCACGAGGAGGTCGGCGACGACGCCGTTGGTGGTCCACAGCTTCACGCCGTCGAGGACGTAGTCCTCGCCGTCCGGTACGGCCGTGGTGGCGAGCCGGGCGGGGTCGGAGCCGACGTCGGGCTCGGTCAGGAGGAAGGCGGAGATGTCGCTGCGGGCGAGCCGGGGCAGGAAGGCGTCCTTCTGCTCCTGGGTGCCGAAGATCTTCAGCGGCTGCGGTACGCCGATCGACTGATGCGCGGAGAGCAGCGCGCCGAGTGCGGGGCTGACCGAGCCGACCAGGGCGAGGGCCCGGTTGTAGTACAGCTGGGTGAGGCCGAGGCCGCCGTACTTGGGGTCGATCTTCATGCCGAGTGCGCCGAGTTCCTTGAGACCGGCGATGGTCTCGTCGGGGATGCGGGCCTCGCGCTCGATGCGGGCGCCGTCGACCTGGGTCTCGCAGAACGTGCGCAGCTTGGCGAGGAAGGCCTCGCCGCGGCGGACGTCCTCGTCGGCGGGCAGCGGGTGGGGGTGGATCAGGTCCAGTCGGAACCGGCCGAGGAACAGTTCCTTCGCGAAACTCGGCTTGTGCCAGTCCTGCTGGCGGGCCGCCTCGGCGACCTGCCGGGCTTCGCGTTCGGTTACCTTGGGCGGCCGCTGGGTGGGTGCGGTCATGGAGGAGCTCACCTCGCCGCTCGTCGGGGGCCTTGTGGCTACTCGTCCGTCGTACCCGATATCCACGGTTTCGGAAAGACGAAGGACGGCCGGAGCCCCCGCACAGTGGGCTCCGGCCGTCGGTCTCTTCGTCCGTACGGGTGACGGACTACAGGGCGAGGCCGGTGAGGACCAGGACTCGCTCGTAGGTGTAGTCGTCCATCGCGTACTTGACGCCCTCGCGGCCGACGCCGGAGCGCTTGGCGCCGCCGTACGGCATCTGGTCGGCGCGGTACGAGGGGACGTCGCCCACGATCACGCCGCCGACCTCGAGGGCGCGGTGGGCGCGGAAGGCGGCCTGCAGGTCGCGGGTGAAGACGCCGGCCTGGAGGCCGAAGTCGGAGTCGTTGACCGCGGCGAAGGCCTCGGCCTCGCCGTCCACCTTGGCGATGGTCAGGACCGGGCCGAAGACCTCGGCGCGGGCCAGGGTGACGTCGGCGGGCAGCTCGGTGAGGACGGTCGGGGCGTAGGTGGCGCCCTCGCGCTTGCCGCCGGCGAGCAGCTTCGCGCCGGCCGCGACGGCCTCGTCCACCCAGGCCTCGACGCGCTGGGCGGCGGCCTCGTCGACGAGCGGGCCGACGTCGGTGGCGTCGTCGGCCGGGTCACCGGTGACCTGGGCCTCGACGGCGGCGACGATCTTCGGCACCAGGCGGTCGTAGACGGAGGCGTCCGCGATCACGCGCTGCACGGAGATGCAGGACTGGCCGCCCTGGTAGTTGGAGAAGGTGGCGATGCGGCTGGCGGCCCAGTCCAGGTCGGCCTCGGAGGACCAGTCGGGCAGGACGACGGCGGCCGCGTTGCCGCCGAGCTCCAGGGTGCAGTGCTTGTGCGGCACGGACTCCTGGATGGCGTAGCCGACCTTGTCGGAGCCGGTGAAGGAGATGACCGGGAGGCGCTCGTCCTTGACGAGGGCGGGCATGCGGTCGTTCGGCACGGTCAGGACCGACCAGGAGCCGGCCGGCAGGTCGGTCTCGGCCAGGATCTCGCCCAGGATCAGGGAGGAGATCGGGGTCGACGGCGCCGGCTTGAGGATGATCGGGGCGCCGACGGCGATGGCCGGGGCGACCTTGTGGGCGCTGAGGTTCAGGGGGAAGTTGAACGGCGCGATGCCGAGCACGACGCCCTTGGGGATGCGGCGGGTCAGCGCCAGGCGGCCCACGCCACCGGCCTCGGTGTCGAGGCGCTGGGCCTCGCCGCCGTTGAAGCGGCGGGCCTCCTCGGCGGCGAAACGGAAGACGGAGACGGCGCGGCCGACCTCGCCGCGGGCCCACTTGATGGGCTTGCCGTTCTCGGCGGAGATCAGCTGGGCGATCTCCTCGGTGCGCTCGGCGAGCCGCTTCGACACGTGGTCGAGGGCGGCGGCGCGGACGTGCGCCGGGGTGGCGGCGAACTCGTCGACGACGGCGTGGGCGGCGGCGACGGCCTCTTCGACCTGGGCCTCGGTGGGCACGCTGACCTTGCCGACCAGACGTCCGTCGAAGGAGTTCGTGACGTCGAAGGTGGCCTCGCCGGTGGCCTCGCGGCCGGCGAGCCAGAAGGCGTGGGTGGTCGTCATTGCGTCCCGGCCCTTTCCGTTTGGGGTGGTGCGAGGGGGTGTTCTCGCGCTCTCGTGCCACGGTAGGGCGAAGCGGGCGAACGGGCGCTTGGCCGGTATGGAGTGGTAGGCGGGGGATCCTGTCCGCTTTGGCGAGGCGCACGGGATCCCCGGCTCTGACGTGCCGGCTTCCGCAGCACCGCGCCGACCTTGATCATCCGGGGCGCCCGGTCAGCGGCGCCGCTCGGTCGACACGATCAGACAGACCCCGGCGACGACGATCACGCCGCCGAGCACGATGGGCCACGACAGGGCCTCGTTCAGGACGAGGGCGCCGAGGGCGACGGCGACGACCGGGTTGACGTAGGCGTAGGTGGCGACGAGGGAGAGCGGGGCGGTCTGCAGCAGCCAGGCGTACGCGGTGAAGGCGATCAGCGAGCCGAAGACGATCAGGTACGCGAGGGCGGCCCAGGAGCGGCCGGAGATGGCGGAGAGGTCCAGGCCGTGCTGCTCGCCGCGGACCAGAGCGACACCGAGGCAGCCGACGCCGCCGGCGATCATCTCGTACGCGCTGGCGGTGAAGGGGTTCGCGGGCATCGGGATCCTGGAGGACGAGAAGGATCCGACCGACCAGCACACCGTCCCGATCACCACGAGGACGACGCCGCCGACCTTCACGTCACCGCTGAGACCCGGGAGCGTGAGCACGGCCAGACCGCCGAGGCCGAGCAGCACGCCGATGACACCGCCGGCGCTCGGGCGTTCGCCGAAGCCGGCCTTGAGCACGACGACCCAGGCCGGGACGACGGCGATGAGCAGTGCGGCGAGCCCGGAGGGCACGGAGGTCTCGGCGAGGACGACGAGGCCGTTTCCGCCGACGAGGAGCAGCAGGCCGACCACGGCGGCGGAGCCGAGCTGCCGGCGGTTCACCCTCAGCGCGGCGGGTCCCTGCCGCCAGGCGATGATCCCCATGAGGAGCAGCCCGGCCGTGACGAAGCGGGTGGCCGCGGAGAGGAACGGCGGCATCGTCTCGACGGCGATCCGGATTCCGAGGTACGTGGACCCCCACACGACGTACACGATCCCGAGCGCCACCCATACGGCGGCGGGGATGCGGCGGGCGGAGGGGATGGGGGCAGGCGACGTGACCTGGGAAGCCGGATCGACGGCGGGTTTTGTCATGATCAGGAGACTAGGTAGGGAGCGCGGCCGGAACCAAGAATCCTGCCCGGCATCGGGCAGGGCAAGCGGAATTCGGACGTCGAAGTCGGCGGAAGCCGCCCCCGGGGTGCCTCACGGGCCGGTCGTGCCGCCGTCCCCCGTGGCCTTCAGGGCCAGCCACAGCTCCATGCGGACGTCCGGGTCGTCGAGGGAGCGGCCGAGGATCTCCTCCACCCGCCGCATCCGGTAGCGCAGGGTGTGCCGGTGGACGCCCAGGTCCGCGGCGGCCGCGTCCCACTGGCCGTGCCGGGAGAGCCAGGCGCGCAGCGAGGCGACCAGGTCACCGCGGCCGGTGGCGTCGTGCTCGTACAGGGCGCGCAGCAGACCGTCCGCGAAGGCCCGGACGGCGTCGTCGGCGAGCAGCGGAAGGACCGAGCCCGACGCCAGCTCCTCGTGCTCGACGAGCGCCCGGCCGCGCCGCCGGGCCACCGACAGCGCCTGCTCGGCCTGCTTGTACGCGGCGGCCGCCGCGATCGGCCCGGTCGGGGCCGACAGGCCGACCACGACCTCGGCCTCCTCCGCCTCCCGCGCCGCGTACCCCTCGCACTCCGTGACGACGGCGCCGCCGTCCCCCGCCAGGACCACGAGCCGGTCCTCGCCGTCCGGCACGGTGAGCACTGACTCGCCCGCCCGGGCCGCCGCGGCCTCCAGTGACTCGGCGAGCACCGGCAGCGGGGCCTCGCCCTCCTTCGCCTCGGCCGACGCGGGCTCGGCGATCAGCAGCCGGAAGGGGGCGTCGAGCAGCCCGCCGTACAGATCGCCGGCCACCGCGCGGGCGTGGTCCGGCTGCCCGGCGAGCAGCATCCGCAGCACCGCCGCCCCGAGCCGCTGCTCGGCGGCCTGCAGCGAGCGGGACCGCTCGGTGGTCAGGGTGAGCAGGGCGATGGCGGAGTGCACCGCGTACCGCTCGGCCGTTCCGAGCGGCGCCCCGGTGCCGACCGCGAGCGCACCGCGCACCCGCCGCCCGGTCCCGAGCGACTGCAGCTCCACCCGGTCTTCGGTGCCGCCGACCACCGCGCTCGCGGGCGCGGGCCGCTCCCGCAGCCGCTCCACGTCGGGGGTGAGCCGGGCGGCCCGGCGCGCCGCCCACTCGGGCGAGACGGCGAGGACCGTGCCGGAGGTGTCGTACAGCGCCGCCCAGCCGTCGACGTGCGCCGCGAGGCGGGCGACGACCGCGTCCGGGCCCTCGCCGAGCGCGGCCCGGGTCAGCTCGCGCTGGGCCTCGAAGCCGGCGGTCACGGCCCGGTACTGGTCGGCCGCGATCGCCGCCGACACGGCCTTGCTGATCGCGAGGAACGGGGTGCGGCGCGGCACTTCGAGCAACGGCAGGGACTCCGCGCGGGCCGCGTCGATCAGCGCCTGCGGGATCTCGTCGTAGTTGACGCCGACGGCGAAGCCGAGCCCGACGACACCCGCGCCGAGCAGCCGCCGTACGTAGCGGCCCATCACCTCCGGGTCCTCGGCGTCGAGGGTGAGCGCGGTGGTCAGCAGCAGCTCGCCGCCCTCCATGTAGGGGACGGGGTCGGCGAGCTCGCTGACGTGGGCCCAGCGCACGGGAGTGTCGAGGCGGTCCTCACCGGCGCGGACGGTGAGCTTGAGCGCCGAGTGCTGGACGAGCGAGGCGAGGGTGGGCGGCATTGGGACCGTCGGACCTTAGGGGGGAGGGAGGCGCACCACCGTCGGGCGGCGCGCCCCCGATTGTGCCAGGGCCTCCCCCGGCCCGCTCCGGCTCGGCGACCCGGCTCCGGCCCGGCTTCGCGCTCAGCTCCGCAGCTCCACGAGGAGCGGGTGCATGTGCTCGCCCCGTACATGACTGAGGGAGACCACCGCGTGCCCCGCCGGCACGGAATGCGCGAGGTCGGAGGCGGACCACCGCTCCCGTTCCACCTCGCGTACCGTCACGGCCTCCGCGGTGGCCGCCTTGCCGGTGACCACGCGCCGCATGAAGTGCAGGGCCTTGGTGAGCGGCTCGTCGGAGATGATCTGGCGGTTGGTGACGTCCCGGGTCTGCACCCATTCGGTGCCCCACGCCTCGGCGAACCGGTTGCCGTCCCAGGGGGCGATCCCGGCGAAGGCCATCCGGCAGCCGACCGCCCCGAGGAGCGGTCCGCGCAGCTGCTCGGGGACGTCCTCCAGGCCGCGCAGGGCGAGGACGACGCCCGCGTGGGCGGAGCGCAGGCGCTGGATCGCCCGTACGGACTCGCCGGTGACGGTGTACGTGGCGTCGTCGAGGACCAGGCAGGTGAACAGGGACCGGTCACGGCGGCCGAGCGCGGCCTCGGCGAACTGGGCGAGCAGCAGCCGGGAGACGATCCGGGAGGCCTCGGCGTGGCCGCGGTCGGGGAGGTCGACCCGGACCCGCAAGGGGTGTTCGAGCGCGCGCGGGGTGAACTGCGGACGGCGGCCCTCGCCCTTCCCTGCCGCCGCGTCCGTGGCGAAGAAGGCGGCGAAGGCGGGCCGGTCCAGGAAGGCGAGGCGTTCGGCGAGCAGTTCGCCGGTCTCGTCGCCGCGGTCGGCCTGGCGGGCGCGGGCGTCGAGCTCGCGCAGCTGGGCGGGGGCGCCGGCGACGGCCTCGCGCAGGGCACGCAGGGCCTCGGGGCTGCCGCCGAGCAGTTCGCGCAGTTCGGGGACGGCCGGGAAGCGCCCGTAGCCGGTGCGGAAGGGGCCGATGAGCTGGGCGAGGGCGGTGGCGGCGCGCCGGCTGTCGGGGACCAGGTCGCCGATCAGGGCCTCGGCGAGGATGCGGGCGGCCTCGTCGGGGTCGTCGGCGCCGCTGTAGAGGTCGAGGTCGTGGGTGGAGTCGGGGCGGCCTACGGAGACGACGACGTCGAAGGCCTCGTCGGGGCCGAGGGGGGTGCCGTGGGCGGCGACGGCGACGACTGCGGCGCGGTTGGCGAGGGCCTGGAGGCTGAGCGACTCGACGACCGGCCGGACCAGGCGGGCGGTCTTGCCCGCGCCGGCGGGTCCGACGGCGAGCAGCGAGGTGCCGAGGAGCCCGGGCTCCAGGGCGACGCCGGTGGTGCGCCGGACGTAGGGGTTGCGCGGGTGGTCGGCGGCGGTGCCGAGGAGCAGCTGCCCGGTGGCGAGGTCGTGGGTGGCGGTGCGCTGGGGCAGGTCGCGCCGCCCGGAGGGGTGGCCGCAGGCGGCGGCGCCCCGCGTGCGTACGGCGTCGGTGAAGGCGGCGAGCCGCTCGGGCCGGGTCCTCACGCCCTGCCAGGCGCGCCGGATCCGGGCGTAGTCGACGTCGCCGAGGCTGCCCTGCCGGGTGGCGTCGGCGAGCATCCGGGCGGCGTCGGTGAGCCCGGCCTCGCGCAGTTCGGGCCATTCGGCGGGGTCGGCGGCGGGCGCGGGCGGCGGGGGCGGGGCCTCGCCGGCCCGGGTGCCGAGGCGGCGGCGGACGGCGGGCCAGCGGCCGATCCGCCCGGCGGCGGCGATCACGGCGACGGCGAGCAGCACGTAGTGGATGTTGGAGGTCCAGGTCAGCCAGGCGGTGCGGTCCCGGGGCAGCTCCCGCCAGACGCCCTGGACGAGGATGAACAGCGGCCAGATCGGCACGCCGTAGCGCTGCCAGATCTCCCGCCAGTTGCCGACCCGGCCGAAGCCGAAGGCGATCAGGCCGAGGACGACGGCGTCCCAGAGGTAGGTGGCGGTGACGAAGAGGTCGAAGTCGGGACTGGTGGCCGAGCGCCAGGAGTCGGGGACGAGCAGGAGCATGGGCAGCAGCCACCAGTCGTCGACGAAGATCCACCACCCCTCCAGGTAGCCGTTCCACAGCAGCGACCAGAGCAGCCAGCCGCAGAGGTAGGCGATGGCGGCGCCGGCGAACAGCTGGCGGCCGGGCACCTCGTCCGGCTCGGCCTCGGGCCGTGCCCGGTGGCCGAGCCGCCACACGCCGACGGCGGCCGCGGGCCGGGGCATCCTCAGCCAGTCGGCGACGGCGGGCCCGGTGACGGGGGCGTGCGAGGGCGGCGGGGGCACGACGGGCCCGGTACGGGCGGCGGACGCGGCAGCGCCGGAGGACGGCCCGGAGGAAGGACCGGAGGGCGACCCGGACGCAGGAGCGGAAGGCGGCCCGGGCGGAGGACCGGAAGGCGGCGGCCCGGCCGGGTGCGGGACCGCCGGCCCCCGCGCCTCGCGGTCCCCCCGCGCGTCGCGTGACTCGTACGTGCCTTCGGTCTCCATGAACCCCTGCCCCCTGACCTGCCAGGTCGCCGCATCCGTGCAAGCGTCAATCTAGTGGTGATCGGCCGCCCCGGAGCGGTTTCGCCCACCCGGGCGACGACGTGCCGCCATGTCCACCGCGGACAACGACACACCCCCCAACACTCCCGATCGGCGCATGCCCGAGCCCCGCCCCCGCGCCTAGCCTGCGGAGGAAACCCGCAAGTGCGTCCAGAACACCCCCAGGAGCCCCGCATGAACGCTGTCCCGCAGGAGCGGCGCATCGTCACCGCCATCCCCGGCCCGAAGTCGCAGGAGCTTCAGGCCCGCCGTCTCGACGCGGTCGCCGGTGGCGTGGGCTCGGTGCTGCCCGTGTTCACCAAGCGGGCCGGCGGCGGCATCATCGAGGACGTCGACGACAACCTGCTGATCGACTTCGGTTCCGGCATCGCCGTGACCTCGGTCGGCGCCTCCGCCGAGGCCGTGGTCCGCCGCGCCTCCGCCCAGCTCGCGGACTTCACCCACACCTGCTTCATGGTGACGCCGTACGAGGGCTACGTCGAGGTCTGCGAGGCGCTGTCCGAGCTGACCCCGGGCGACCACGCCAAGAAGTCCGCGCTGTTCAACTCGGGCGCCGAGGCGGTCGAGAACGCGGTCAAGATCGCCCGTTCGTACACCAAGCGCCAGGCCGTCGTCGTCTTCGACCACGGCTACCACGGCCGTACCAACCTCACCATGGCGCTGACGGCGAAGAACATGCCGTACAAGCAGGGCTTCGGCCCGTTCGCGCCCGAGGTCTACCGCGTGCCGGTCGCCTACGGCTACCGCTGGCCCACCGGCCCGGAGAACTGCGGCCCCGAGGCCGCCGCCCAGGCCATCGACCAGATCAGCAAGCAGATCGGCGCCGAGAACGTCGCCGCGATCATCATCGAGCCGGTGCTCGGCGAGGGCGGCTTCATCGAGCCGGCCAAGGGCTTCCTGCCGGCGATCGTGAAGTTCGCCAACGACAACGGCATCGTCTTCGTCGCCGACGAGATCCAGTCCGGCTTCTGCCGCACCGGCCAGTGGTTCGCGTGCGAGGACGAGGGCATCGTCCCGGACCTGATCACCACCGCCAAGGGCATCGCGGGCGGTCTGCCGCTCGCCGCCGTCACCGGCCGCGCCGAGATCATGGACTCCGTCCACGGCGGCGGCCTCGGCGGCACCTACGGCGGCAACCCGGTCGCGTGTGCGGGTGCGCTGGGCTCCATCGAGATGATGAAGGAGCTCGACCTCAACGCCAAGGCCAAGCGCATCGAGGAGGTCATGAAGACCCGCCTCACCGCCATGCAGGAGAAGTACCCGGCCATCGGCGACATCCGTGGCCGTGGCGCGATGATCGCCATCGAGCTGGTCAAGGACCCGGCGACCAAGGAGCCGTTCCCGGAGGCCGCCGCCACGCTGGCCAAGGCCTGCCACGCCGAGGGCGTGCTCGTCCTCACCTGTGGCACCTACGGCAACGTGCTGCGTTTCCTGCCGCCGCTGGTGATCGGCGAGGACCTGCTGAACGAGGGTCTGGACGTCATCGAGAGCGCGTTCGCCCAGATCTGACGCTCCGTGTGAAGAAGCTGTGGGGGGCCGATGGCGGGATGGAGATCCGGCTGTCGGCCCCCTTCCTCGTGCCGTACGGTTTCCGCAGATGAGAGAAACACCCCGGGCGGAGCCTCCCCAGCCCCGCCCAGACCGTGCCATCGCGCACACCGCTGGAGCCCTGGGCTCCGGAACTCCTCACCGATCGGATGGCCGCCCGCCCCACACCCCCCGGGGCGCGCGGCAGCCCGGTCCAGGCGACCGCCCCGGAACCACCCCCCCTGTTCCGGGGCGGTCGGCTGTCTTCTGGGCGGTGGTCGCCCTCACCCTCGTCACCTGGCAGGTCCTGGCCCACGGCCCGCTGGCCCGGCTGGACGAACGCCTCTCCCGCGCCCTGGTGGACACCGTCCCGCGCGGTCTGAGCGAGGCCGCCTCCGACCTGGGCGGCATGACGGTCGCGCTGCCCGTGCTGGCCTGCGCGATGGCGTACGCGGCCTGGCGGGGGCGGCGGGCCGCCGCCTTCTGCGCGGGCCTGGCGATGGCGCTCGTCCCGCTCCTGGTCGTCCCGTTGAAGCTCTGGACGGCCCGCCCCGGCCCGCTCGAACCGTGGGCGCACGGCTACTTCCCGTCGGGTCACACGGCCACCGCGATGGTGGCGTACACCGGTGCGGCCCTGCTGGTCTCCCGCCGCCTCCTGCCGGTCGCCGCCGTCCTCACCGCGGTCACGGCGACCGGGCTGGTTCTGCGCGGCTTCCACTGGCCGCTCGACGTCCTCGCCTCCCTCGCGCTCTGCCTGCCCCTGCTGCGCTGGCCAGTGCTCGCCGCGCGGTACGGTCGGGCGGACCGGTCACCACCTGACGCACCGGAGAGCGCATGACGATCCACCGGCCCGGACTACCCGGCGACCTGCCCGACCCCGAACTGCTGTGGGTGCGCTGGGGCGTGCACGCGGTGGTGCGGGCGACGACGGAGGCCGAGGGCCAGGGCGGGCACCGGAGCGGCGTGTGGATCGACGACGAGGGCCTGCACCTCGACGACGGCGGCTGCACCTGGTGGACGTTCTCCCGGATCGCCGCGGGACGATTCGTGCTGTTCGGCGAGGACGAGTCGAGCGGCTGCAAGTGGTACGAGCCGCCCGTCGACATGCTGGCGGGCGGCCCGGACTGGCTGCCGTACGAGGAGCTGCGCGACCGGCTCGCGGGGAACGAGCTGGGCTGCGTGTACTGGTACGAGGAGGGCGCCTGGGGCCGCGCCCCGTACCCCGAGGACCTCGACGACGACGGCCTGGACTGCGGGATGAGCCGCTTCGTCGAGCGGGGCGAGGCGCTGCTTCTGCTGGCCGACCCCGTCGGGTACGACCGGGCCTCGGCGGAGACCCTCCTGGCCGCCGCCGAGGAGCGCCGGCTGACGCCGGAGCTGCTGGCGGCGCACGTCGTGGCGGAGGACCGCGGCGACCCGGACCTTCCGGCGATGGTCCGGGCGCTGCGGCGAACGGGTCTGGAGCCTGTGGCGGGTCAGCTCCAGGCGTAGGCGTCGAAGTTGCGGCTGAACTCCCACTGGTTGTAGCGGTCCCAGTTGATCGACCAGGTCATCAGGCCGCGCAGGCCCGGCCAGGTGCCGTGGGTCTGGTAGCCGCCGCAGTCGGTCTTCCTCGTCAGGCAGTTGAGCGCCTTGTTCACCTCGGCCGGGCTGGTGTGGCCGTTGCCCGCCTGGGTGGAGGCGGGGAGGCCGATGGCGACCTGGTCGGGGCGCAGGGCCGGGAAGACGCGGTCGGTGTTGCCGGCGACCGGAAAGCCGGTGAGCAGCATGTCGGTCATGGCGATGTGGAAGTCGGCGCCGCCCATGGAGTGGTACTGGTTGTCGAGGCCCATGATGGAGCCCGAGTTGTAGTCCTGGACGTGCAGCAGGGTGAGGTCGTCGCGCAGGGCGTGGATGACCGGGAGGTAGGCACCGGCGCGGGGGTCCTGGCCGCCCCAGGGGCCTGAGCCGTAGTACTGGTAGCCGAGCTGGACGAAGAAGGTCTCCGGGGCCATGGTCAGGACGAACTTCGCGCCGTACTTCGCCTTGAGGGTCCTGACGGCGGAGATCAGGTTGACGATGACGGGACTGGTCGGGCTGCGGAAGTCGGTGTCGCCGGTCTGCAGCGAGAGCGAGTGGCCCTCGAAGTCGATGTCGAGACCGTCGAGCCCGTACTCGTCGATGATCTTCGAGACGGAGGAGACGAAGGTGTCGCGGGCGGCGGTGGTGGAGAGCTGGACCTGGCCGTTCTGGCCGCCGATGGAGATGAGGACCTTCTTGCCGGCGGCCTGCTTGGCCTTGATGGCGGCCTTGAACTCCGCGGGGGACTCGGCGTTCGGGCACTCCGTCGCCGGGCAGAGGCTGAAGCGGATGTCGCCGGAGGTCACCGAGGTCGGCTCACCGAAGGCGAGGTTGACGACGTCCCAGGAGTCGGGGACGTCGGCCATGCGGGTGTAGCCGGATCCGTTGGCGAAGCTGGCGTGGAGGTAGCCGACGAGGGCGTGGGCGGGCAGTGAGCCGCCGGGGTTGCCGCCTCCCCCGGAGGTCGTGGTGGCGGTGACGGCGGTGGATCTGGCCGACTCTCCGGCGCTGTTCGCCGCGGAGACCTGGAAGCTGTACGAGGTCGAGGCCGCGAGCCCGGTCGCCGTGTACGAGGTGCCGCTGACGGTCGCGACGAGCACGCCGTCCCGGTAGACCTTGTACGAGGTGGCGCCGGCGACCGCGGGCCAGGTGAGCGTCACCGAGGAGGAGGTAGCGGAGCCGGCGGCGAGCCCGGTGGGCGTCGCCGGTGTCTGGACGGGGTCGCCGCCCGGGCCGAGCAGGGACAGGTCGTCCGCCTGGTAGGCGCCGGTGCCGTACCAGCCGTGGGTGAAGATCGTGACGGAGGTCGTCGAGGCGCCGGTGGTGAAGGTGGTGGCGAGCCGCTGCCAGTCGGGGGCTGACTGGGTCCAGGTGGAGACGTCGCTGGTGCCGGTGCCGGACGCGCCGAGGTACACGTAGCTGCCGCGGACCCAACCGCTCAGCGCGTAGGTGGAGTTCGGCTTGACGGTGACGGTCTGGGAGCACTTGGCGTTGTCGCTGCCGGCCGGGGTCGCCTGCAGGGCCTTCGTCCCGCTGCGCACGGGGGTCGGGACGACGGCCCCGCTGCCGGCCGTGCAGCTCCAGCCGTCCAGGCCGGACTCGAACCCGCCGTTGCGGGCGAGTTCGGTGTCGGCGGCCTGGGCCAGGGGGGTGAGCGCCACGAGTCCGCCGGCGGCGAGGGCGCCTGCCAGCAGAAGGGTGAGGGGTCTGGTGCGGTCCACAACTGCCTCCGGGGGTGGGGGAATCGAGGTGGAGCGCGCCACAGCATGGTCCAGACCAATCAAGTGGTCAAGACCTCTGCCCGGGCAACGCACCCGGTCACCCGCCGCCCACGCCCCCGTCCCCCTGCGCCAGTTGCCCCGCGGCCTCGTGCATCGCCAGTTCGAGCAGCGCGGCGTCGGTGAGCGTGCCGCTCCCGTCCGGCACCACGAGCCAGCGCACGCCGCCGGTCGCCCGCCCCGGATACGGGACGACGATCCACGTGCCGCGCCCCGCGCTGCGCACCCCCGTGCCCAGCCAGCGGGCAGCCGTGCCCGACGGCACGAAGAAGCCCATCCGGGCGTCGCCGAAGTCGGCCAGGACCGGGCCCGGCCGGTCCACCATGCGGGTCAGCACGTCGAGCGTCGGATAGCCGAGCCCGGCCGGCAGGATCAGCACGTCCCAGCCCCGGCCGGCGGGCAGCAGGGCGACACCGTGCGGGTTGCGCTCCCACTCCCAGCGGCAGGCGTCGGGATCCGGCGCGACCGACACCAGCCACTCCACGGCGGCCCTGACCCCCGAAGCCTCCGAACCAGTCGCCACAACGGTCTCCTCTCCGTGCGGACCCGCCGGTCGCGGTGTCCACACGGAGAGAGCGGGCCGATCCGCCGCTATGACGCGGATTCCCTACCCATCAGTTGTGACTTGCATCACACCCACAGCGCACCTGTGCCGTCCTAGCTGTCGAAGCCGAGACCCAGCTTGTCCATCGTCTTCAGCCACAGGTTGCGCCGGCCGCCGTTCTCGTCGGCCCGTGCGAGCGACCACTTGGTCAGCCCGATGCCCGCCCAGGCGATCGGCTCCGGCGGGAACGGCAGCGGCTTGGAGCGCACCATCTCGAGCTCCGTGCGCTCGGTCCGCTCCCCCGCCAGCAGGTCCAGCATCACGTCCGCGCCGAAGCGCGTGGCGCCGACGCCGAGACCCGTGTAGCCGACCGCGTACGCCACCTTGCCCTGGTGCGCCGTACCGAAGAAGGCCGAGAAGCGCGAGCAGGTGTCGATCGCGCCGCCCCAGGCGTGGCTGAAGCGCAGGCCCTCCAACTGCGGGAAGCAGGTGAAGAAATGCTGGGCGAGCTTGAGGTACGTCTCCGGGCGGTTGTCCATCTCCGAGGCGACCTTGCCGCCGAAGCGGTAGATCGCGTCGTAACCGCCCCACAGGATGCGGTGGTCGGCGGTGATGCGGAAGTAGTGGAACTGGTTGGCGCTGTCGCCGAGGCCCTGCCGGTTCTTCCAGCCGATCGAGGCGAGCTGCTCGGGGCTGAGCGGCTCGGTCATCAGCGCGTAGTCGTAGACCGGGACGGTGTAGTGCCGCACCCGCTTGACCAGCGAGGGGAAGACGTTGGTGCCGAGGGCGACCCGGCGGGCCGCCACCCGGCCGTACGGGGTGCGCACGGCCATGCCGCCGCCGGCCGCGACCAGGTCGAGGGCGGGGGTGTTCTCGAAGATCCGTACGCCCAGGTCGAGGCAGGCCCGCTTGAGGCCCCAGGCCAGCTTGGCCGGGTGCAGCATGGCGACCCCGCGGCGGTCCCAGAGGCCGCCCTGGAAGGTGGGCGAGTCGACCTCGGCCCGGAGCGCGTCGCGGTCCAGGAACTCCAGGCCGCCGGCCAGACCGTGCCGGTCGGCCTCCTCGTACAGCTCGTGCAGCTCCTCGAGCTGGTAGGCCTCGGTGGCCACGTCGATCTCGCCGGTGCGCTCGAAGTCGCAGTCCAGGGAGTAGCGGGCGACGGCCTCCTCGATGGCGTCGAGGTTCCGTTCGCCCATCCGCTCCAGGGTGGCGAGCTCCCCCGGCCAGCGGGCGAGGCCGTTGCCGAGGCCGTGGGTGAGGGAGGCGGCGCAGAAGCCGCCGTTGCGGCCCGAGGCGGCCCAGCCCACCTCGCGGCCTTCGACGAGGACGACGTCCCTGGAGGGGTCGCGCTCCTTGGCGAGCAGCGCCGTCCACAGTCCGCTGTATCCGCCGCCGACGACGAGGAGATCGCACTTCTCGTTGCCGGTGAGGGCGGGCAGGGCGCCGGGCTTGCCGGGGTCTTCCAGCCAGAAGGGGACGGGCTGGGCGTCGGAGAGAGATTGTGCAGCGAGACGCATGGCGACTGGGGCCATGGTTTCCAACTCCTTCGGTGCCTGACCGACGGTCGGTCAGGCCGTTGCTGTTTTCTTGCGCCGGTTCGTGACGATCTGGCCGGCCACGACCACCAGTACCGCGAGGACGAACATCGCGGTGCCGATGACGTTGATCTGAACGGGTGTTCCTCGCTGTGCCGAGCCCCAGACGAACATGGGGAAGGTCACGGTGGAGCCCGCGTTGAAGTTGGTGATGATGAAATCGTCGAACGAGAGCGCGAAGGCGAGGAGGGCGCCGGCGGCGATGCCGGGCGCGGCGATCGGCAGGGTGACCCGCAGGAAGGTCTGCACGGGGCCCGCGTAGAGGTCGTTCGCGGCCTCCTCCAGACGCGGGTCCATGGACATGACCCGGGCCTTGACCGCCGTCACGACGAACGACAGACAGAACATGACGTGGGCGATGAGGACCGTCCAGAAGCCCAGCTCGATCCCCATGTTGAGGAAGAGGGTGAGCAGCGAGGCGGCCATCACGACCTCGGGCATCGCCATCGGCAGGAAGATCAGCGAGTTGATCGCGCCCCGCGCCCGGAAGCGGTAGCGGACGAGCGCGAAGGCGATCATCGTGCCGAGGACGACGGCGCCGACCGTGGCCCAGGCGGCGAGCTGGAGCGAGAGCGTGAGCGACTCGCACATGTCGGCGACGCCGCAGGGGTCCTTCCAGGCGTCCAGCGAGAACTGCTGCCAGGAGTAGTTGAAGCGCCCGTTGGGCTTGTTGAACGAGAACGCCATCACGACGACGTTCGGCAGGATCATGTACGCGAGCGTGAGCAGGCCCGCGATGACCACGAGGTTCCGACGGATCCAGCGCATCAGACCAGGTCCTCCGTTCCCGCTCGGCGGATGTAGACGGTGACCATGAGCAGCACGATCGCCATGAGGATGAACGACAGGGCGGCGGCCGTCGGGTAGTCGAGCACGCGCAGGAACTGCGACTGGATGACGTTGCCGACCATCTTGGTGTCGGTCGAGCCGAGGAGCTCGGCGTTGACGTAGTCGCCGCTCGCCGGGATGAAGGTGAGCAGCGTGCCCGAGACGACGCCGGGCATCGACAGCGGGAAGGTCACCTTGCGGAAGGTGGTCGCCGGGGAGGCGTACAGGTCCTGCGCGGCCTCGTGCAGCCGGCCGTCGATCCGCTCCAGGGAGGTGTAGAGCGGCAGGATCATGAACGGCAGGAAGTTGTACGTCAGACCGCACACGACCGCCATCGGGGTGGCGAGCACCCGCTCGCCCTCGGTCCAGCCGAGCCAGCTGGTGACGTCGAGGACGTGCAGCGCGTTCAGCGCGTCGACCACCAGGCTGTCGTCGGCCAGGATCGTCTTCCACGCCAGGGTCCGGATGAGGAAGCTGGTGAAGAAGGGCGCGATCACCAGGACGAGCAGCAGATTGCGCCAGCGGCCGGCCTTGAAGGCGATCAGGTACGCGAGCGGGTAGCCGAGCAGCAGGCAGAGCAGGGTCGCGGTCCCGGCGTACAGCAGGGAGCGGACGAACTGCGGCCAGTACTCCTGGAAGGCGTCCCAGTAGGTCTGGAAGTGCCAGGTGACCTCGAAGCCCTTCTCCAGGGAGCCGGTCTGCACCGAGGTCGAGGCCTGGTAGATCATCGGCAGCGCGAAGAAGACCAGCAGCCAGACGATGCCGGGCAGCAGCAGCCAGTACGGGACGAGCCGCTTGCGGGTGGAGGGCTTGCGCGGCACGGGGTCCGCGGCGGGCGGCGCCTCCTCCTTCGTCAGGGTCGCGCTCATGCGGCGTCCTCCACCGTCTCCACGCCCGCGTCGATGTCCTGCGCGGCGTCGAGACCGAAGGTGTGGGCCGGGTTCCAGTGCAGCACGACCTCGGCGCCCGGGCGGAGCCGCGCGTCGCGCTCGATGTTCTGCTCGTACACCTGGAGTTCGGCGCCGGCCGGCGAGTTCACCACGTACTGCGTGGAGACGCCGATGAACGAGGAGTCGACGATCCGGCCGGTGACGCGGTTGCGGCCGTCGGCTATCCGCCCGGCGTCGTCGGCGTGGGTGAGGGAGATCTTCTCGGGGCGTACGCCCACGAGCACCTTGCCGCCCTGGCGGACGGCGGAGGTACAGCGCGCGCCGGGCACCTTGAGCTTGCCGCCGCCGGCGGTGACGACCACGTCGGCGCCGGTCTCTGCGACCTCGGCCTCGATGAGGTTGGAGGTGCCGAGGAAGTTGGCGACGAAGGTGGTCTGCGGGTTCTCGTACAGGTCGGCGGGGGCGCCGAGCTGCTCGACCCGGCCGCCGTTCATCACCGCGACCTGGTCGGCCATGGTCATGGCCTCCTCCTGGTCGTGGGTGACGTGCACGAAGGTGATGCCGACCTCGGTCTGGATCCGCTTGAGCTCCAGCTGCATCTGCCGGCGCAGCTTGAGGTCGAGCGCGCCGAGCGGCTCGTCGAGCAACAGCACCTGCGGGTGGTTGATGAGCGCACGGGCGACGGCGACGCGCTGCTGCTGGCCGCCGGAGAGCTGGTGCGGCTTGTGCCGGGCCTTGTCGCCGAGCTGGACGAGCTCGAGCATCTCGTCGACCTGCTTCTTCACCGACTTGACGCCGCGCCGGCGCAGACCGAAGGCGACGTTCTCGTGCACGTCCATGTGCGGGAAGAGCGCGTAGGACTGGAAGACCGTGTTGACCGGCCGCTTGTACGGCGGGAGGTCGGTGACGTCCCGGTCGCCGAGGAAGACGGTGCCGGTGGACGGGTCCTCCAGGCCGGCGATCATGCGCAGGGTGGTCGTCTTGCCGCAGCCGGAGGCGCCGAGGAGGGCGAAGAACGAGCCCTGGGGGACGGTCAGGTCGAGCGGGTGGACGGCGGTGAAGGAGCCGTAGGACTTGCTGATGCCGGTGAGACGGACGTCGCCGCCGGTGTTCTTGTCAGTCATGGGTCGTGGTCCCAGGGGAGTGAGAGAGGTGGGCGGCGGGGCCTCAGGCGCCGATGAGCTTGGCGAACTTCTCCTCGTACGCCGTCTCCTCCGCGCTGGTGAGCGAGCGGAAGGCGTGCGACTTCTTGGCCATGGCCTTGTCCGGGAGGATCAGCGTGTTGTTCGCGAGTTCGGGGTCGATCCTGGCGAGCTCGTCCTTCACCCCGTCGACGGGGCACACGTAGTTGATGTACGCGGCGAGCTGGGCGGCGTTCGGAAGCTCGTAGTAGTGGTCGATGAGCTTCTCGGCGTTCGTCTTGTGCCGGGCCTGGGCGGGAACGAGCAGGTTGTCACTTGAGGTGATGTAACCGGCGGACGGGATGGAGAACCTGATGTCCGGGTTGTCCGCCTGGAGCTGGATGATGTCACCGGCCCAGGCGAGGCAGGCGGCGATGTCGCCCTTGTCCAGGTCGGAGGTGTAGTCGTTGCCGGTGAAACGGCGGATCTGCTTCTTGTCGACGCCCTTCTGGAGGCGTCCGATCGCCGCGTCGTAGTCGGCGTCCGTGAAGGCGCCCGGGTCCTTGCCGAGGTCGAGCAGGGTCATGCCGACGGAGTCGCGCATCTCGGTGAGGAAGCCGACGCGGCCCCTGAGCGAGGGGTCGTCCAGGAGCTGGGTGACGGAGTCGACCTTCTTCCCGCCGGTCGCCTTGACGTTGTACGCGATGACCGTGGAGATGCCGGTCCACGGGTACGAGTAGGCGCGGCCGGGGTCCCAGTCGGGGCTGCGGAACTGGGCGGAGAGGTTCGCGTACGCGTGCGGGAGGTTCGAGGGGTCCAGCTTCTGCGCCCAGCCGAGCCGGATGATGCGGGCGGCGAGCCAGTCGGTGACGCAGATCAGGTCGCGGCCGGTGTCCTGGCCGGCCGCGAGCTGCGGCTTGATCTTGCCGAAGAACTCGACGTTGTCGTTGATGTCCTCGGTGTACTTGACCTTGATCCCGGTCCGCTTGGTGAACGCCTCCAGCGTCGGGCGGGACTTCTCGTCCTCGCTGATGTCCATGTACTCGGTCCAGTTGGAGAAGGCGAGGGTCTTCTCCTTGTCCGAGACGTCGGTGGAGGCGGGCCCCTGGCCCTCCCGCTTGGCCGGCGGGATGCCACAGGCGCTCAAGGACGCGAATCCGCCGACCGTGAGCGCGCCGACGCCACCCGCGCGCAGCATCGAACGGCGGCTGAGGGCGCCCCGGCCGTTCGTCAGGCTGCGACGTATCGCCGCCAGCTGCGCGGCGGACAGGCTGTCGGGCTCGTACTGCTCCATGCGCTGTGCCTCTCGGGGGTTGGGGAGGACTACCGGTCTCCGAAGATCGTGCGGTGCCAGTCCTTCCGGGCCACCGCGGTGTTGTCGTACATCACGTGCTTGACCTGCGTGTACTCCTCGAAGGAGTACGCCGACATGTCCTTCCCGTAGCCCGATGCCTTGGTGCCGCCGTGGGGCATCTCGCTGATGATCGGGATGTGGTCGTTGACCCAGACACAGCCGGCCTTGATCTCCCGGGTGGCGCGGTTGGCCCGGTAGACGTCCCGGCTCCAGGCCGAGGCGGCCAGGCCGTAGGGGGTGTCGTTGGCGAGCCGGATGCCCTCGTCGTCGCTGTCGAAGGGCAGGGCCACCAGGACCGGACCGAAGATCTCCGACTGCACGACCTCGCTGTCCTGCGCGGCACCGGTGATCAGGGTCGGACGATAGTACGCACCGTCCTTGAGGTCTCCGCCAGGGGCTTCCCCGCCGGTGACGACGGTGGCGTAGCCGCGGGCCCGCTCGACGAAGGCGGCGACCCGGTCGCGCTGGGCGTGACTGATCAGCGGGCCGAGGTCGGTGGTCGGCGCGAAGGGGTCGCCGAGCCGGACGGTCTCCATCAGCTCGGCCACGCGCGCGACGAACGCGTCGAAGAGCGGTCGCTGGACGTACGCGCGGGTGGCGGCCGTGCAGTCCTGGCCGCTGTTGATGAGGGAGGCGGCGACGGCACCGTGGGCGGCGGCCTCCAGGTCGGCGTCGTCGAAGACCACGAAGGGTGCCTTGCCGCCGAGTTCGAGGTGGAGGCGCTTCACGGTGGCGGTGGCGATCTCGGCGACCCGCTTGCCGACGGGGGTGGAGCCGGTGAAGGAGGTCATGACGACGTCGGGGTGGCCGACGAGGTGTTCGCCGACGGTCCTGCCCGCGCCGTTGACGATGTTCACGACACCGTCGGGGATGCCGGCCTCCTTCGCCGCCTGCGCGAACATCAGGGAGGTCAGCGGGGTGAGCTCGGCGGGCTTCAGGACGATCGTGTTGCCGGCGGCGATGGCCGGGAGGATCTTCCACGCGGCCATCTGGAGCGGGTAGTTCCAGGGGGCGATGGAGCCGACGACACCGATCGGTTCGCGCCGGATGTACGAGGTGTGGTCGCCGCTGTACTCGGCGGCGGACTGGCCCTGGAGGTGGCGGGCGGCCCCCGCGAAGAACGCGGTGTTGTCGACGGTGCCGGGCACGTCGAACTCGGTGGTGAGCTTGAGCGGCTTGCCGCACTGGAGGGACTCGACGCGGGCGAAGTCCTCGGCCCACTCGGCCAGGACGCCGGCGAACCGGTGCAGGGCGTCGGAGCGCTCGCCGGGGGTGGCGCCCGCCCAGCCCGGGAAGGCGGCCTTGGCGGCGGCGACGGCCTCGTCGACGTCGGCGGTGGAGGCGAGGGTGTAGGAGTACACGCTCTCCCCGGTCGCCGGATCGATCACGCGGTGTTCCTGGCCGGAGGTCCCGGCGCGGAGCCGTCCGCCGATGTACTGCGCGCCGTCCGCGAAGCGGTCGGTCACCTGGAAGCGGTTGCCCATGACGCTCTCCGTTGTTCCAGCTCGAATTGAGTGCCGATCCTGACAGAGGGAAACTGGTGCAACAAGTGATTCCGTTGTTGCCTTTTGGTTACGCGACGGAATCGGTCGACCATGTGTCGAGGACGGAGGGAAATTGCCGTACGGACTGTCCGTGGCAACTGAAACAGTGGCATGCATGAGCGATCTGGAACGACTGAAGGAGCAGGTCAGGCGTGGCGAGCGGATCAAATGGCTGCACTTCTGGGGCCACCGTCCGCACCCTGACGGCCGGCTCTCGGCGAGCTGTCTGAGCCAGTGGTGGCCGTCACCGTTCGTGGTGGAGGGCGTGCGGTACGCCACGGCGGAGCACTGGATGATGGCCGAGAAGGCGCGGCTCTTCGGGGACGCGGAGGCCGAGCGCGCGGCCCTCGAAGCGGGGTCACCGGCGGCGGCGAAGAAGGCCGGGCGGCTGGTGCGGGGCTTCGACGACGCGGTGTGGGAGCGGGAGCGCTTCGGCATCGTGGTCAGGGGCAGCGTCCACAAATTCGCCTCGGACGACGCGCTACGGGGCTTCCTGGCGGGCACGGGCTCCCGCGTCCTGGTGGAGGCGAGCCCCCTGGACCGCATCTGGGGCATCGGCCTGGCCGCGGACGACCCGCGGGCGAAGGACCCCGACCGCTGGCGGGGCCTTAACCTCCTGGGCTTCGCCCTGATGGGGGCGCGAGCGGAGCTGACGGGGCGGGCGTGACCTCACGGCGTGCGTTCACTGCGGGGTGGTGAACCCGCCGGCGGCAGAGGCCGGCGGCGGGTCCCAGAAGCGCCTGCTGCGTCAGTGGCGCGCGTCGACGACCAGGGACGTCGCCCAGGGGTCTTCCGAGTCCTCGAAGGCGTCCGGGTCCTGGGCGATGGCCCAGATGATGAAGCCCAGGAAGACCGCGCTCACGAGCGTGCCGATCGCACCGAGCACGATCCCGGCGATCGCCATCCCCCGGTTCGTCGCCTCACCCCTGTTCGCCTTCTTCAGGCCGATGACGCCGAAGATCAGCGCCAGGATGCCGAGGATCGCCCCCAGGCCGTACAGGCAGAAGCCGACCACCGCGACGATGCCGAGCACCATCGCAGCGATGCCCATGCCGTTGGACGGGGACTGCTGCCAGCCCGGCTGGCCCCCGTAACCCGCTCCGTAGCCCGGGTACGAGGGCGCCGCGGGGTAGCCGTACGACGGCGTGGCCGCGGCGGCCGGCGGGGCGGGGGCGGGCGTCGGGTAGCCGTACGCGCCGCCCGGCGCGACCGGCGGCGGCGGAACCTCCGCGCTCGGCATGGACGTGACCGTCATCTGGTCGTGCACCGGCGGCTGGTCGTGCACCGGCGGCGTCGCCGGCTTGCTCAGTTCGACGCCGTCGTGGTTCGGCGGAGCCCACGGGTCCACCGGCTGGTCGCTGTTCTCGGACATGGGCCTCCCCCATCGTGGTCACGCCATGCTACGACCTCGCACTTCCGGGGGAACGGCCCGGCCTACGATGACCGGATGACCGACCTGCATTCCTTCATCGCCGGCCTCCCCAAGGCCGAGCTGCACGTCCACCACGTGGGTTCCGCCTCGCCCCGCATCGTCGCCGAGCTGGCCGCCCGCCACCCGGACTCCAAGGTTCCGACGGACCCGGAGGCGCTGAGCGACTACTTCACCTTCACGGACTTCGCGCACTTCATCGAGGTGTACCTGTCCGTCGTGGACCTGGTCCGCACCCCTGAGGACGTGCGCCTGCTGACCTTCGAGGTCGCCCGCGACATGGCCCGGCAGAACATCCGCTACGCCGAGCTGACCATCACGCCGTACAGCTCGACCCGTCGCGGCATCGACGAGCGCGCGTTCATGGCCGCCATCGAGGACGCCCGCAAGGCCGCCGAGGCCGAGCTCGGCGTGATCCTCCGCTGGTGCTTCGACATCCCCGGCGAGGCCGGTCTGGAGGCGGCCGAGGAGACGGCGCGCCTCGCGGTGGAGCTGCGGCCCGAGGGCCTGGTGTCGTTCGGTCTCGGCGGCCCGGAGATCGGTGTGCCGCGGCCCCAGTTCAAGCCGTACTTCGACCGGGCCATCGCGGCCGGTCTGCGCTCGGTGCCGCACGCCGGCGAGACCACCGGCCCGGAGACCGTGTGGGACGCCCTGAACGAGCTGGGCGCGGAGCGCATCGGTCACGGCACCAGCTCCGTACGGGATCCCGCGCTCCTGAAGCACCTGGCCGAGCACCGGATCGCCCTGGAGGTCTGCCCGACCTCGAACATCGCCACGCGGGCGGTGGAGCGCATGGAGGACCACCCGATCCGGCAGATGGTGGACGCGGGTGTCCTCGTGACCATCAACAGCGACGACCCGCCGATGTTCGGCACGGACCTCAACAACGAGTACGCCGTCGCCGCCCGCCTGCTCGACCTGGACGAGCGCGGTCTCGCGGCCCTCGCCAAGAACGCGGTGGAGGCCTCGTTCCTGGACGCGGCCGGCAAGGCCCGTATCGCCGAGGAGATCGACACGTACACGGAGCAGTGGCTGGCGCGCTGACGGCCGGGAGAATGGGGGCATGGACCCCGTCACTGTCGTAGGCCACCGCGGCGACCCCTACCGCGTCCGCGAGAACACCGTCCCGTCGATCGTCTCGGCGTTCGACCGGGGCGCGGACGCGGTGGAGGTCGACGTCCGCCTCACCGAGGACGGCGTCCCCGTCCTGCTGCACGACGACACCCTGAAGCGGCTCTGGGGATTCGACCGGCCGCTCGCCTCCATGACGCTCGAAGAGCTGCGGGAGGTGACCTACGACGGGGTGCCCACGCTCCGGGAGGCGCTGATCGCCGCCGGGGCGCACCCCGTGATGCTCGATCTGCCCGGCGGCGACGAGCGCTCGGTGCGCACGATCGTCGGCACGGTCCGCGAGTGCGGGGCCGGCGAGCGCGTCTACTACTGCGCGGGGGCCGTCGCCATGCTGCAGGTGCGGGCCGCCGACCCGGCCGCGGAGATCGCGCTGACCTGGAACACCCTGGCACCACCGCGCCGCACCCTGCTCGACGCGGTGCGCCCGAAGTGGCTCAACTACCGCTTCGGGCTGGCGAGTCGGGAGCTGGTCGAGCGGGTGCACCGGGACGGTCTGCTCGTGTCGGCGTGGACCGCGGACACCACCTGGAGCATGCGTAAGCTGATCCGCAACGGGGTCGACTCGATCACCACCAACCGGGTCGACGCGCTGGCCGCCGTACTGCGAAAGGGCCGTGAATGAACGACAGGATCCGCACCGACATCGCGCACAACGCGCGCGTGTGGAACTACTGGCTCGGCGGCAAGGACAACTACCCGGTGGACCGGGCCGTCGGCGACCAGGTGACGTCCTTCCACCCGAGCATCGGCGAAGTGGCGCGCGCGGACCGGGCGTTCCTCGGCCGGGCGGTGACCCACCTCGCCGCGGAGGCGGGGGTGCGCCAGTTCCTCGACATCGGCACCGGCCTGCCGACCGCCGACAACACCCACGAGGTCGCCCAGCGGGTGGCGCCGGAGTCCCGGGTCGTCTACGTCGACAACGACCCGATCGTCCTCACCCACGCCCGGGCGCTGCTCACCAGCTCTCCGGAGGGCGTCACGGAGTACGTGGACGCCGACGCGCACGACCCGGGGAAGATCCTCGAGGCGGCCGAGGCGACGCTCGACCTCTCGCGGCCGGTCGCCGTGCTGATGCTGGGCATCCTCAACTTCGTCCTCGACGCGGACGAGGCGCGGTCGATCGTCCGTACGGTGATGGACGCGGTGCCCTCGGGCAGCTATCTGGTCCTGACCCATCCGACCTTCGACCCGGAGCTCGGCGGCGAGGGCAACGTGGCGGCGATGGAGTTCTGGAACGCCAACGCCACGCCGCCGATCACCGCGCGCAGCCGGGAGGAGTTCGCCTCCTTCCTGACGGGCCTCGAGCTCCTGGAGCCGGGGATCGTGTCGTGCTCCCGCTGGCGTACGCCGGAGGCGGCCGCGGTGGCGCAGTTCGGTGCGGTGGGCCGCAAGCCGTAATGCGGAGAGGGGGGATAGGGGGGATACGGGAGGTCCGCCGGTGGAGCGCCGCCAACCCGTGGGCCGTGGACATCGGGATCGCGCTGCTCGTGCAGGCGGCGATGACGATGCCGTTCGTGGTGCCGCGCCCGCCCGACCTGGAGCCGGCGACCTGGCCCGCGTACGCGCTGACCTCCCTGACCGTCGTCCCCCTGGTGTGGCGGCGGGCCCCGATGGCCGTGCTGCTCGCGATCATGGCGACCGCTCGTACCTCCCGGAGCTGATCCCGGCGTGTGAGCGCCCGTGTCCTGCGTCCGCTCGGGCTGCGCGACACCTACTTCCCCGGCAGGAGCCCCCGTATCGAGGGCCGGCACAACCACGGCTACCAGTGGATGGGGCTGGACGACGGGACGACCGGTCTGCGGGACGTCACCGTCTGGGGGACGACTGACGGCTGGGCGGCCGGGGACCTGATCTCCACCACCGCGGACCTGGAGCGCTTCACGAACGCCCTGTTCGCGGGCCGGGTGGTGCGAGGACCGCTCCTGGAGGAGATGTTCACGCTGCCGAAGGTGGCGGACTTCAGGACCGGGGACCCGGCCGCGTACTCCGTCGGTCTGTCGATGAAGAAGCTCGGCGGGCGCGAGGTGTGGGGCAAGACGGGTGGCCGCTGGGGCTACAACGCGGCCATCGCCTCGACCCGCCACGGTGAGCGGACGCTGGTCTACAGCGTCAACTCCACCGACGCCAAGGGCCAGGACATGAACAAGGTGGCGCTGAACCTCATGCTGGCGACGTACGGGCCGCCGTCGAAGTGAGGGCCGGGGCGGCCTGCAGGGCTTCGAGTCGCTTGATCAGACGGCGTACGGCGAGCAGCGGGAGGATCCCGATGACGCCGAACGACATGTCGATCACCGACCACCAGAAGGGGATGCCGCGGATCGGCCCGCAGACCAGGGCGAGCGGGATGATGCCGGCGCAGGCGATCATGCCGAAGTCGATCACCCAGATGTTGCGGACGGGGTCGCGGTAGGGCCCGTAGAAGGCGACGGCGATGACGAGGTGGGCGAAGGCCAGCCAGTCGGTGCCGTAGAGGAGGTACGGGGCCCGGGCGTCGGCGCCCTCGACCCCGGTCCGTACCCGCGCGATCCATTCGGCGAGGCCGGGGAAGGTCTCGCCGAGGGGCGAGGCCCAGGACCCCAGTGCCTCGTCGACGAGGCGGAGTTCGGTGACGAGCGGGAAGGCGGTGGCCCCGCTGAGGACCAGACAGACGATGAAGACGACCAGCCAGACGCGGATGCGCTTGAGGAGGGCTCTGGGCCCGTTCGTGTCGCTCATGAGGGCAGCGTACGCCCCCCATGAACGCGTTCAAAAATGGGGGGCCAACCGGCGCCCGACGGCATGCGCGACCACCGTCGCCCCCGCCGCCACCGCGAGCCCCGTCAGCACGTCCCTGCCCCGCGTGGGCCGCAGCACTCCGGCCCGCCGCAGCCGGCCGCGCGCCCACACGGTGAAGGGGATGACGAGGAGCGGCGAGGTGACCGAGCCGGGGGTCACCCCGCGGACGGCGGCGGCCTGCGCGAGATGGACCAGGCCGTGCAGCCCGAAGCCGTTCAACGCGCCCTGGTAGAAGGCGGACCGGCCGCCGGAGCGCGCGCCGGCCACGGCGGCGGAGCCGACGATCGCCGCCATCACGGCGACGGCGGCACGGAACTCCCGCTCGTCGACCGAGCCCGCAGCCTTCCACACCGTCTCCGGCACGCCGGGGAAGCGCTCCCGCAGCTCCGGAAAGTTCTCCCGCAGCCAGCGCGGCCCGAAGGCGACCTCCTCGGCGTCGTGCAGCGCCCACGCGGCGAACAGCCCGTAAGTCACCATCGGATTGAGGGGGTTGTCGATCCTCTCCATACCCCGGAAACTCACAGACCGACGATCGAGTTCCACCGCTTGGCGAACTCGGTGCGCTCCTCGGAGGTGATGTCCCGGGCGATCGCGAGGCGGGACCGCATCGCGTCGTCGGGGAAGATCAGCGGGTCCTCGGCGAGCGCCGCCAGCTCCTCGTCGTCGGAGTCGGCGAGGATGTCGCGGGCGGCGGGGACCGGGCAGACGTAGTTGACCCAGGCGGCGAGTTCGGCGGCGACCTCGGGCTCGTAGTAGTAGTCCACGAGCTGTTCGGCACTGGTCTTGTGCCGGGCCAGGTTGGGGATCATCAGGGACTCGGCCCACAGCTCGGCGCCCTCCTCGGGCACGACGAACTCGATGTCCGGGTTGTCGGCCTGGAGCTGGATGACGTCTCCGGAGTAGGCCTGGCAGGCGAGGACGTCGCCGGTGGACAGGTCCTTGATGTAGTCGTTGCCGGTGAAGCGCCGGATGTGCTTCGTGCGGACCAGGCCCTCGATCTGCTCGCACAGGGCGTGGAAGTCGTCCGCGGTCCAGCGGGTGACGTCGACGTCGTTGCCCTGCATCAGCAGCGAGAACGACTCGTCGAGACCGGAGAGCAGGGTGACCTTCCCGCGCAGGTCGGCGGCCCACAGGTCCTTGGTCGACCGGATCTCCCGGCCGAGCTTCCTGCGGTTGTACGCGATGCCGGTGATCCCGGACTGCCAGGGCACCGCGTGCCGCCGCCCCTGGTCGAAGGCGGGCGAGCGCAGCAGCGGGTCCAGGTACCTGGCGACGTTGGGCTGCTTGGCCCGGTCCATCTCCTGCACCCAGCCGAGCCGGACGAAGCGCGCGGCCATCCAGTCGCTGATCACGACCAGGTCGCGGCCGGTCTCCTGGTGGTTCATCAGGGCCGGGCTGATCTTGCCGAAGAACTCGTCGTTGTCGTTGATCTCCTCCGTGTAGCGCACGGAGATCCCGGTGCGCTTCGCGAAGGCGTCGAGGGTGGGCCGCTTCGAGGCGTCGTCGTCATCGGTGTCGATGTAGAGCGGCCAGTTCGCGAAGTGCAGCGACCGGTCCCGCGCGGACAGGTCCCGCCCGGCCCGGTCCTCCGGCTCGACGTACGCGGCCGGCACCCCGCACCCGGCGAGGAGGGCAGCGGCGCCGGTGCCGCCGATCCCGCGCAGCAGGGCACGGCGGGACACGTGGTTCCTGGCGCTGAGTCTGGCTTTCGCTGTCACCCGTGCAGCATCGCGGGACGCGGCGGCGGCCGGCAATGCACATTCCGTCGACTCGAACGGCGCGGCCCCGACACCCTGTCGATCAAGGTGCCGGGGCCGCGTCGCGGGTCCGGGGGATCAGCCCAGGGACGTCATCACGTGCTTGATGCGCGTGTAGTCGTCGAAGCCGTACGCCGACAGGTCCTTGCCGTAGCCGGACTTCTTGAAGCCGCCGTGGGGCATCTCGGCGACCAGCGGGATGTGGGTGTTGATCCACACACAGCCGAAGTCGAGGGCCTTGGACATGCGCATCGCGCGGGCGTGGTCCTTGGTCCAGACGGAGGAGGCCAGGGCGTACTCGACGCCGTTGGCGTACTGCAGGGCCTGGGCCTCGTCGGTGAAGGACTGGACCGTGATGACCGGGCCGAAGACCTCGTTCTGGATGATCTCGTCGTCCTGCTTCAGGCCGGAGACGACGGTCGGGGCGTAGAAGTAGCCCTTGTCGCCGACCCGGTGGCCGCCGGACTCGACCTTGGCGTGGGCCGGGAGGCGGTCGATGAAGCCGGTGACCTGGTTCAGCTGGTTGGCGTTGTTCAGCGGGCCGTACAGCACGTCCTCGTCGTCCGGCTGACCGGTCTTGGTCTCGCCGGCGGCCTTGGCGAGGGCGGCGACGAACTCGTCGTGGATGGACTCGTGGACCAGGACGCGGGTCGCAGCCGTACAGTCCTGGCCCGCGTTGAAGAAGCCGGCCACGGAGATGTCCTCGACGGCCTTGTCGATGTCGGTGTCCTCGAAGACGACGACCGGGGCCTTGCCGCCCAGCTCCAGGTGGACGCGCTTGACGTCCTTGGCCGCCGACTCGGCGACCTGCATGCCGGCGCGTACCGAACCGGTGATGGAGGCCATCGCCGGGGTCGGGTGCTCCACCATGGCCTTGCCGGTGTCGCGGTCGCCGCAGATGACGTTGAAGACACCCTTGGGGACGATCTGGCCGATGATCTCGGCCATGAGGACGGTCGACGCGGGCGTGGTGTCCGAGGGCTTGAGGACGACCGTGTTGCCCGCGGCGAGGGCCGGGGCGAACTTCCACACGGCCATCATCATCGGGTAGTTCCACGGCGCGACCTGGGCGCAGACGCCCACCGGCTCGCGGCGGATGATCGAGGTCATGCCCTCCATGTACTCGCCGGCCGAGCGGCCTTCGAGCATGCGGGCGGCACCCGCGAAGAAGCGGATCTGGTCCACCATCGGCGGAACCTCTTCGCTCGCGGTGAGGGCGACCGGCTTGCCGGTGTTCTCGACCTCGGCGGCGATCAGGTCCTCGGCGCGCTCCTCGAACGCGTCCGCGATCTTCAGGAGGACCTTCTGACGCTCGGCGGGCGTGGTGTCACGCCAGGCGGGGAAGGCGGCCGCGGCAGCCTCCATGGCGGCGTCGACGTCGGCCTGGCCGGACAGCGGGGAGGTGGCGTACACCTCACCGGTGGCCGGGTTGATCACGTCGATCGTGCGGCCGTCGGCCGCGTCCCGGAACTCCCCGTTGATGTAGTTGCGCAGCCGGCGCAGCTCGGTGGTCACTTGCCACCCCTCCTGTCACGTTCTGACCCGCACTCCGTCGTGCGGTGTCCCGATGGGCGAGACACCTCAGCCTAGTCGGTCCACCGACGCTTTCAACAGGCCTGACCCCCCGCAACTTCGGATTCAGTGAGATTCGGCGCCAAGAACAACGGATTTCATCACTCTGGGGTTGCCAGACCGACGAGGTTCGGTGCACAGTGAGGTCGTGGCCAGTCGAAGCACAGACCCGAGAACCGGAACCGGTTCCTCCCCGACGATCGATGCCGTCTCCCTGGCGATCATCGAACAGCTCCAGGAGGACGGCCGCCGTCCCTACGCCGCCATCGGCAAGGCCGTCGGCCTCTCCGAAGCCGCCGTACGACAGCGCGTCCAGAAGCTGCTCGACCAGGGCGTCATGCAGATCGTCGCCGTCACCGACCCGCTCACCGTGGGATTCCGGCGGCAGGCGATGGTCGGCATCAACGTCGAGGGCGACCTGGATCCGGTTGCGGAGGCACTGACCGCCATGGCCGAATGCGAGTACGTGGTGATGACCGCGGGCTCGTTCGACCTCATGGTGGAGGTCGTCTGCGAGGACGACGACCACCTCCTGGATGTGATCAACAAGCGCATCCGCACCCTCCCCGGGGTGCGCTCCACCGAGAGCTTCGTCTACCTGAAGCTCAAGAAGCAGACCTATATGTGGGGAACCCGATAGCCGTGAGCAAGGACCTCTCGAAAACCGCCTACGACCACCTGTGGATGCACTTCACCCGCATGTCGTCGTACGAGAACAACCCCGTCCCCACCATCGTCCGCGGTGAGGGCACCTACATCTACGACGACAAGGGCAGGAAGTACCTCGACGGCCTCGCCGGCCTGTTCGTGGTGCAGGCCGGACACGGCCGTACCGAGCTCGCCGAGACGGCCGCCAAGCAGGCCAAGGAGCTCGCCTTCTTCCCGGTGTGGTCCTACGCCCACCCCAAGGCCGTCGAGCTGGCCGAGCGCCTCGCCAACGAAGCCCCGGGCGACCTCAACAAGGTCTTCTTCACCACCGGTGGCGGCGAGGCCGTCGAGACCGCCTGGAAGCTCGCCAAGCAGTACTTCAAGCTGGTCGGCAAGCCCACCAAGTACAAGGTCATCTCCCGCGCGGTCGCCTACCACGGCACCCCGCAGGGCGCCCTGTCCATCACCGGCCTGCCCGGCCTGAAGGCCCCCTTCGAGCCGCTGGTCCCCGGCGCGCACAAGGTGCCGAACACCAACATCTACCGCGCCCCGATCTACGGCGACGACCCCGAGGCCTTCGGCCGCTGGGCCGCCGACCAGATCGAGCAGGAGATCCTCTTCGAGGGCCCCGACACCGTCGCCGCCGTCTTCCTGGAGCCGGTGCAGAACGCCGGCGGCTGCTTCCCGCCGCCGCCCGGGTACTTCCAGCGGGTCCGCGAGATCTGTGACCAGTACGACGTGCTGCTCGTCTCCGACGAGGTCATCTGCGCCTTCGGCCGCCTCGGCACCACCTTCGCCTGCGACAAGTTCGGCTACGTGCCGGACATGATCACCTGCGCGAAGGGCATGACCTCGGGCTACTCCCCGATCGGCGCCTGCATCGTCTCCGACCGGCTCGCCGAGCCGTTCTACAAGGGCGACAACACCTTCCTGCACGGCTACACCTTCGGCGGCCACCCGGTCTCCGCGGCCGTCGGCCTCGCCAACCTCGACATCTTCGAGAAGGAGAAGCTGAACCAGCACGTGCTCGACAACGAGGGCAACTTCCTGTCGACCCTGCAGAAGCTGCACGACCTGCCGATCGTCGGCGACGTCCGCGGCAACGGCTTCTTCTACGGCATCGAGCTCGTCAAGGACAAGGCCACCAAGGAGTCCTTCAACGACGAGGAGACCGAGCGCGTCCTGTACGGCTTCCTCTCGAAGGCGCTGTTCGACAACGGCCTGTACTGCCGCGCCGACGACCGTGGCGACCCGGTCATCCAGCTGGCCCCGCCGCTGATCTCGGACCAGTCGACGTTCGACGAGATCGAGGGGATCCTGCGCGCCACCCTGACCGAGGCGTGGACGAAGCTCTGATCCTTCGTCCCCCCGCATGACCTCACGCCGCCCTCACGGCGTGACCCCGGCCCGGGCATGCCGCCATCCGAGTGGATGACGGCCCGCCCGGGCCGCGTGCTGTCCGTACAAACCGATCTGAATCCTTACGGTGCCGAGTGACCCCCCAGTGACCGACAGGCCGGTCCCCTCGTTCCCCCGTCCGGGGGAACGGACACTGTTTGGCTTCGACTCGGCTTCGACATCGAGGTGTACGCGATGGCCCCACCGGACAACGACGTGCTCTGGGCGCGTTCCCTGCACTGCACCCTGGGCGGCTCGGACGTGCTGACCGGCGTCTCGGTCGGCGTACGCGAGAGCGAGATCCTCGCGCTCGTCGGACCGCGCGGCAGCGGCAAGACCACCCTCATGCGCTGCCTGTCCGGCCAGACCGTCGCCCAGCAGGGCGAGGTCTGGTTCAACAGCGCCCCCGTCCACACCCTCGGCGCGGCCCAGCGGGAGCGGCTGCGCCGGGAGCGCTTCGGCTGGATCGACCCCGAACCCGGCCTCGTCCCCGAACTGACCGGGTGGGAGAACGCGGCCCTCCCCCTGCTGCTGCGCGGGCTCTCCCACCGGGCCGCCAAGACGGCGGCCACCGAGTGGCTGGAACGGCTCGACATCGGCGCCTGTGCCCGCAAGCGGCCGGGCGCCCTCACCCAGTCGCAGCGGCAGCGGATCGCGATCGCCCGCGCGCTCGTCACCACCCCCTCGGTGCTGTTCGCCGACGAACCGACCGCGTCCCTGCACCGCGCCGACGGCGCGCAGGTGCTGCGCACCCTCACCGCCGCGGCCCGCTCGCACGGGATCACCGTGCTGCTCGCGACCCACGACGCCGAGGTCGCCGCCCTCGCCGACCGCACCGTCGCCCTGCTCGACGGACGCCGCGTGGGGTCCGTACCGCCGGCCACCGGGGCGGAGGGCGTCACCGCGTGCTCGCTCTCCGTCTAGTCCGCGGCACCCACCCCGTCGTCCAGCTACGCCGGCTCGCCGTCGCCACGGCGGCCGCCGGGGTGGGCTTCCTGCTCCTGTGCACCCTCGGTTACGCCGTCGGGCACCCCGCGTACTCCTCCGCGTCCGTCCTGCGCCTGCTGTGGTGCGCGCTGCCGCTGGCCGCGACGGTGCAGTTCGCGGTGGCGGTGGCGCGGACGGACCCCAGCACCCGGCCACGCCCCGGCCTCTCGGCCATCGGCCTCGGACCCGCCCGGCTCACGGCGATCGCGGCGGCGTCCACGGCGGTCGAGTGCACGCTCGGCTCGATGATCGCCCTGCTCTTCTACCTCCACCTGCGCGGCGACATCACCGGGCTCCCCTTCGACGGAGCGGCCGCGGAACTCCTGGCCGCCGACCAGCCGGTCCCGCTCGCGGGCGCCCTCACCCTCCTCGCGATCCTCCCGGTGACCGCGGCGACGGCGGCGGGCCTGGCGCTGCGCCCGGGGAAGCCGGTCCCGGCGGAGACGGCCGGGGAGCAGTCCCCGCCCTCGGGCCTCCCGTGGGGTGTGGCCCTGCTTGCGGTGGGCCTTGCGGTGGAGACGTACGCGGCCACGGCCGACTCCGGCTCCGACGGCGCCCCGCTGCCCGCCGGGGTACTCGTCGGCTGGGCCCTCACGGCCGTGGGCCTGGCGATGGCAGGCCCGGGCCTCACGCACTGGTGCGGGCGCCTGTTGCAGTCGGTGCGGCCGGGGGCGGTGCGGTTGCTGGCGGGCCGGGTGCTGATGGACGAGTCACGGCGGATCGGCAGGCCGCTGGGCGTGGTCTGCGCGGTGGGCTCGGCGGCGGTGGCGGCGGTCACGCTGTACGACCCGGCGTCGGACGACTTCGGTCCGCTGACGGGCCTGGGCGCGACGCTGGTCCTGGCCTGCACGACGGCAACCCTCCTGACCGCGGCCCTGGAGTCGAAGCAGTCCCGCGCCGAGACGACGGAAGCCCTGCTCCGCGTCGGTGCCCCACCGAACGCCCTCCGCACGGCGGCCCTCCTGCGCGCGGGCATCCTGCTGGCGGTCTTCGTCCCGCTGACGTGGACGGTGGGCGCGTTGGCGGCCGTCCCCCTCTCGGGCTGACCACGGCCGGGGACTGGCCGCGGCCGGGGGCGGGACCGGCCGGCCACGGCGGGACCGGCGGGCTACGGGCGGGACCGGCGGGCTACGGGCGACAGCCGCCGACGGCGTGCCGTGGCACCGGGGGAGCCGCAAAGGACGCAGGAGCCGCACCTCCTGATCCACCACACAGCGGCGACGTGCCTATCGTGGGCAAATGGTCACCCAGCACGCGCGGCAGGGCCGCGAGATCCACTCGCTAGACGAGTTCGACACGGCGCTCGCCGCGCCCGGCGGCCTCGGCGGCTGCCGGGTCCAGTCGGTCGACCTCACCGACCGCACCTTCGCGCTGCTCACCGCCCAGACCACCGACGCCGTCTTCCTGGGCTGCGCCATGCAACCGGAGGCCGCGGCGAAGGTGCGGGCCGACGGCGCGCTGGTGTTCCCGCCGGTGCCGGACCTGCCGTTCGATCCGTACCGGGCCCGGCTCTACTCCCCCGAGGAACTGTTCGAGGGCGTCGCCGAGCACCCGTACGCCTCGACGCCGGACGCTCTCGCGTACGACTGGTTCCAGCGGACCAAGGCCGACGGCGACGTCTTCGCGTCGATGCTGCGGTCGATCCACGACGACGCCATCTCCGACGCGCTGGACGAGCACTTGGCGGGCGCGCGGGTCGTCGGCGTGATGGGCGGCCACGCGATGGGCCGCGGCACCGACGCGTACGCGGGGGCGGCGAGGCTCGGCCGGTCGCTGACCCGCTCGGGACTGACGGTGGCGACGGGTGGTGGGCCGGGCGCGATGGAGGCGGCGAACCTGGGCGCGTACACCGCACCCCTCGCCGACGACGTCCTCGACGAGGCCCAGGAACTCCTCGCGAAGGCCCCGTCGTTCACCCCCTCGGTCACGGACTGGGCCCGAGCGGCCTTCGAGGTGCGGTCCCGCTGGCCGCGCGGCGGTGACTCGGTGGGCATCCCGACCTGGTTCTACGGGCACGAGCCGCCCAACGCCTTCGCCGCCCGGATCGGCAAGTACTTCGCCAACGCGACCCGTGAGGACGGCCTGCTCGCCCGCTCGACCGCCGGCGTCGTGTTCCTGCCGGGCGCCGCGGGCACCGTGCAGGAGATCTTCGACAACGCGACCCCCAACTACTACGAGTCGCGGGGCACCCCGACGCCGATGGTCCTGGTGAACCAGGCCCACTGGACCGAGCGCCTGCCGACCTGGCCCCTGCTCCGGGCCCTGGCGGCCGAGCGACCGATGGCGGCGCGGATCGCCCTGGTCGACTCGATCGACGAGGCCCCTCAGGCGCTGGCCCGACTGGCGGCGCAGTAGCTCTCCCCCGCCCGGCGGAGCGGGTGCCGACCGCTGTACGGGGCGGCCGCAAACCGGTTGGAGGCCGGGGCGCCCGGCGGGCAGAATCCCGCAGCGATGGATGTGTTCGTGTGTGGGGGGTGCGGCGCCGGGCTGACCGCACCACTGACCCGGGTGCCGCTTCCCGCCCAGGCGGCTCAGTGCTTCGGGCACGTGTTGCTGCCGCCGCTGATGGGGCCGGGGACGTACGCCGTCGACCCGGCGCCGTCCGGGCCGCCGTGGCGGACCTGGGAGGAGCTCGGGGAGGCGGAAGCGGCGGCCCGTGGGGTGTTCGCGCCGGTGTACTCGGTGTCCCTCGGGGCACCGGGCCGGATCGTCGTTGCGCCGGGTGACTCGCGCGGCACCGTGCTGATCCAGGAGCGATGCGAGAGCCACTGCATGGGTCTCGACGGCGGGGCGGGGCCCAACCTGGCGTGCGAGGAGTGCGGGCTCCCGGTGGCGACCCGTGTGGACGACTACGGGTTGTGGCAGGCGGTGTGGTTCGAGCCGGACGCGGTGCGCCGGACGCGCGTGACCGGGGCCGCGCCGACCGTCCCGGCCGAGGCGACATCCCCGGTCGACCCCAGCGGTTGTTGGAGCCCGCTGTGGGAGGCGGCCGCCGGGACCGCGCTCGCCCATCTGCTCGTCGCCTCCGCGGGCGGACCCGTGGCCCTGCCGGACGGCTACCTCGGTGAGATGTTCGGACGCGCCGTCGCCACACTGCTCCCTTCGGGTCCGGGGGCGAGGTCCGTGGGCCTGGCCGGGCCGGGGGTGCCCGCGATGGGAGTGGACATCGCCCTCGTACCGCCTCATCCGCTGACAGGCGAGCCGTGGCAGCCGGACGGCGGGGCGGTGCCCGTGCCGCTGGAGGCCTCCGTGTGGGCGTATCTCGCGCTGCCCGGGGAGATCTCGCCGGTGCCGGTGTCCGGCACGCTGCCGGAGGGCGTGCTGCGCGACGACTATCCGCTGCCCTTGCGGCCCCGCGGCCTCTTCCGGCCCGATCGTCACGTGTTCCGCCACACCCTTGCCCGGCTGCCCGAGGTCCGGCTGCCGTGGCTGCGGGCCATCCACGACCGCGCATGGGACCCCTGGCGCTGACGTGGGTCAGTCGTCGAGTACCACCACGTCCTCCGCCCGGAAGACCACCTCCGCCTCCGCGCCCTCCTCGGGTGCGTCCCGCAGGGGGAACTCCGCCTCCAGCGGCGGGCCTTCGGCGGGGAGGAGGCGTACGGCGACGTGGTTGCCGCGGAAGGTGCGGGCTTCGACGCGGCAGGACAGGCCCTCGCCGGCCGCGGCGAGGGCGACGCCGCCGGGGCGGACGAGGAGGCGGCGCTCGCCCTGGGGAGAGCCGTCGGGGACGGGGATCTTGCCCCAGACGGTGTCGGCGGCGGCGCCGGTGACGGTCGCCGGGACCACGTTGTCGAAGCCGAGGAAGCGGGCCACGAACTCCGAGGCCGGGCGCCGCCACACCTCAAGGGGCGTGCCGGACTGGGCGATTCGTCCGTCGCGCATCACCACGACCCGGTCGGCGAGCGCGAACGCCTCGCCCTGGTCGTGCGTGACCGCGAGCACGGTCGTACCCAACTGCCCGAAGAGCTGCCGGAGTTCGACCACGAGTCGTTCCCGCAGGCCCCGGTCGAGCTGCCCGAGCGGCTCGTCCAGCATCAGCAGGCGGGGCCGCGGGGCGAGCGCACGGGCGAGGGCCACGCGCTGCTGTTCGCCGCCGGAGAGGGAGGAGACGGCGCGGCGGCCGGCACCGGGGAGGCCGACGAGGTCGAGCAACTCCTTGACGCGGGCGGCCTGTTCGGCCTTCGTCACGCCGCGCATGCGCAACCCGAAGGCGACGTTGCCGGCGACGTCGCGCTGCGGGAAGAGCTGGTGGTCCTGGAACATCAGGCCGACCCCGCGCCGGTGCACGGGCACGCCGGCCTGGTCGGCGCCGCCGAGCAGGACGCGGCCGGCGCTCAGCGGCTGGAGTCCGGCGACGGCTCGCAGCAGCGTGGACTTGCCGCTGCCGCTCGGCCCGAGCACGCACACGATCTCGTGGTCGGCGACCTCCAGGTCCACCGCGTCGAGCGCGGCTCGGTCCCCGAAGCGTACGGTCGCGTCCTTGAGCGTCAGCATCAGAACTCCCCCGAGGTCCGGTCGGTACGGAGCCGTTCGAGGAGCAGCAGGGACACCGCGCACACCACCATGAGGATCGTCGAAAGGGCCATGGCCTGGCCGTAGTTGAGCTCGCCGGGCCGGTTCAGGAGGCGGGCCACCGCGACCGGCAGGGTCGGGTTGTCGGGACGGGCGATGAAGACGGTCGCGCCGAACTCGCCGAGCGACACGGCGAAGGCGAAGCCGGCCGCGATGAGCAGGGCCCGTCGCACGAGCGGCAGGTCGACCTCACGCCAGGCCCGCCACGGCGAGGCCCCGAGCACGGCGGCCGCCTCGCGGAGCCGGTCGTCCACCGCGCGCAGCACCGGCAGCATGGTCCGTACGACGAACGGCACACCGACCAGCGCCTGCGCGAGCGGCACCAGGATCCAGCTGGCCCGCAGGTCGAAGGGCGGCTCGTCGAGGGTGATGAGGAAGCCGAAGCCGACGGTGACGGCGGACACCCCGAGCGGCAGCATGAGCAGCGCGTCGAAACCGCGGACCAGCCGTCCGGCCCGCCTGGTGAGCGCGGCCGCGGCGAGACCGCCGATGACGACGGCGATGGCGGTGGCGGCGAGCGCGTACTGGAGGGAGTTGACGATCGTGTCGGTCATCGGCACGAGGAAGGTGCCGTTGTCGTCGACGTGCTGCAGCGCCCGGTAGTAGTCGAGGCCGTAGCCGGTGGGGGTGGACAGGGAGCGCTCGACGAGGACGGCGAGCGGGGCGAGGATCAGCAGGGCGATGGAGAGCAGGACTCCGCCGAGGAGCAGCCACTGTCCGGCGCCGCGGGGCCGGCGGGCGGTGCGCTCCGGCGGGACCAGCTTCAGCGCCGTCTCCCGGCGCCGTACGGTCCGCGCGTGCACGCCGAGGATGACGCCGACCGCGACGAACTGGACGATGGTCAGGACGGCGGCCGTGGACAGCTGGAGCCGGTCGGCGGTCTGCCGGTAGATCTCGGTCTCCAGGGTGGAGTACGCGGGGCCGCCGAGGATCTGCACGATGCCGAAGGAGCTCGCGGTGAACAGGAACACCATGAGCGCGGCGGCGGCGACGGACGGGCCGAGCGCGGGCAGGGTGACCGTCCGCCAGGCCCGCCGGCGGGAGGCGCCGAGGACCCGGGCGGCCTCCTCCTGGCGCGGGTCGAGCTGGGACCAGAGGCCGCCGACGGTGCGGACGACGACGGCGTAGTTGAAGAAGACGTGGGCGAGGAGGATGGCCCACACGGTGGTGTCGAGCCGTACGCCCCACAGCTCGTCGAGCAGCCCGCGGCGGCCCACCAGGGCGAGGAACGCGGTGCCGACCATGACCGTGGGCAGCACGAACGGCACCGTGACGACGGCCCGCAGGATGCGCTTGCCCGGGAAGTCGAGCCGGGCGAAGACGTACGCGCCGGGCAGCGCGACGAGCAGGGTGAGCACGGTGGAGGCGAGCGCCTGCCACAGGGTGAACCACAGGACGTCGAGGATCTCCGGGCTGCTCAGCGTCTCGCCGAAGCGGCCGAGCTCCCAGTGTCCGTCCGGCCTGAGCCCGCGCTCGACGATCGAGACGACGGGCCAGGCGAAGAAGACCGCGAAGAAGGCGACGGGCAGGAGCATCAGCCCCAGCCGCGCCGCGCTTCCCCTGCGGCCCGGGGGGCGGTCCGGGGGGCGGTCCGGAAGCCGGTCCGGGGGGACTACTTCAGGACGAGCGACGACCACTGCTGAATCCACTGGTCACGGTGCTCGGCGATCTTCTCCGGCGCCATGGTCTCCGGCTTGTCGACCACCACGCCGTGCTGGGTGAAGAGCTTGGGGAGGGTCGCGTCGTTGGTCACCGGGTTGACGAACATCTGCAGCGGCATGTCGTCCTGGAACTTCTTGGAGATCAGGAAGTCGATCAGCGCCTTGCCGCCCTCGGGGTTCTTCGCCCCGTTCAGCAGGCCGGCGAACTCCGTCTGCCGGAAGCAGGTGCCGGTGGAGACGCCGGTGGGCGCCACCTTCGGCTGCGGCTCGGAGTAGAGCACCTCGACCGGCGGGCTGGAGGCGTACGAGACGACCAGCGGGCGGTCGCCCTTGGCCTTCTTGCCGCCGGCGGAGCCGGAGAACTCCTGGTTGTAGGCGAGCTCCCAGCTGTCGACGGTCTTCACACCGTTGGCCTTGAGCTTCTTCCAGTAGTCCGCCCAGCCGGCGTCGCCGTACTTCGCGGCCGTGCCGAGGAGGAAGCCGAGGCCCGGGGAGGAGCGCTCGGGGTTCTCGACGACGAGGAGGTCCTTGTACGCGGGCTTGGCCAGGTCGTCGAAGGACTGCGGGGGCGCGAGCTTCCTGTCGGCGAAGTACTGCTTGTCGTAGTTGACGCAGATGTCGCCGGAGTCGATCGGGGTGACCCGGTGCTGCTCCTTGTCGAGCTGGAGCGCGGCGGGGATCCGGTCCAGGCCCTTCGCCTCGTACGACGTGAAGATGCCGTTGTCGAGGGCGCGGGACAGGAGCGTGTTGTCGACGCCGAAGAAGACGTCGCCCTGGGGGGAGCCCTTGGTCAGGATCTCCTTGTTGACGGCCTCGCCGGCGTCACCGCTCTTGAGGACCTTGATCGTGAAACCGGTCTCCTTGGTGAACTCCGCGAGCACCTCCTTGGAGGCGTTGAAGGAGTCGTGGCTGACCAGCGTGACGGTCTTGGGCGCGGGAGCACCCGTCTTGCCGGCCGCACCGCGGATGTCCTCGGTGCCGCAGGCGGCGAGGGTGGTGACGCCGAGCGCCGCGACGAGCGCGGTGGCGGCCAGCTTTCCGATGCCGGACTTGGTGGTGCTCACTTGATGTCCTCCTGGGGGTGACCAGGAAGAGACGCGGCCCTGCCCGCGGCCGGGGACACCGGACGCGGGCAGGGCGCAACAGCTCGAGTTACGACCGAACTTCCTACCCAGAATGACCTGGGCGAGGTTCAGAGGGTCTGCGGTCTGACGGTCACCGCACTCTCAGCGCTGTGGCGCTCCCCTGTCGGAATATGCAGATGTGTTCGAGCTCAGGGTACAAGGTCAGCGTTGGGCGGCCGCGAGCTGTCCACAGGCACCGTCGATCTCCTGGCCGCGGGTGTCGCGGACGGTGACGGGCACGCCGTGGGCGGCGATGGCCTCGACGAACGCCTTCTCGTCCTCGGGACGGGACGCGGTCCACTTCGAGCCGGGCGTGGGGTTGAGCGGGATCAGGTTGACGTGCACCCTCTTGCCCTTGAGCAGCCGGCCGAGGAGGTCGCCGCGCCAGGCCTGGTCGTTGATGTCCCGGATCAGCGCGTACTCGATCGAGATCCGGCGCCCGGACTTCTCCGCGTACTCCCAGGCCGCGTCGAGCACCTCGCGGACCTTCCAGCGGGTGTTCACCGGCACGAGGGTGTCGCGCAGCTCGTCGTCGGGGGCGTGCAGCGAGACGGCGAGGCGGCACTTGAAGCCCTCGTCGGCGAACCGCAGCATCGCGGGCACCAGACCGACGGTGGAGACGGTGATGCCGCGCTGGGACAGGCCCAGGCCGTCGGGCTCGGGGTCGGTGAGCCGGCGGATGGCGCCGACGACCCGCTTGTAGTTGGCGAGCGGCTCGCCCATCCCCATGAAGACGATGTTCGACAGCCGTGCCGGACCACCCGGGACCTCGCCGTCGCGCAGCGCGCGCATGCCGTCGACGATCTGGTGCACGATCTCGGCCGTCGACAGGTTGCGGTCGAGACCGGCCTGGCCGGTGGCGCAGAACGGGCAGTTCATACCGCAGCCGGCCTGCGAGGAGATGCACATGGTCACCCGGTCCGGGTAGCGCATGAGCACCGACTCGACCAGCGTGCCGTCATGCAGCCGCCACAGCGTCTTACGGGTGGTGTCGTCGTCGCACGAGACGTGCCGCACCACGGACATCAGATCGGGCAGCAGCTCCCCCGCGAGCTTCTCGCGCGAGCCCGCGGGAATGTCGGTCCACTCCACGGGGTCGTGCGCGTATCGCGCGAAGTAGTGCGTGGACAGCTGCTTGGCGCGAAACGGCTTCTCGCCGATCGCGGCGACCGCCTCCTTGCGCTCGGCGGGCGAGAGGTCGGCGAGGTGCCGCGGGGGCTGCTTGGCTCCGCGCGGGGCGACGAAAGTGAGTTCTCCGGGCTTGGGCATGGTCCTACCAGTGTCGCAGAGATACGACGAAGGGCCCGTCACCCTGTGGATAACGAGCCCTTCATGGCAAAAACACAGGTCAGCCGCTTCCTACGAACAGCACGAGCAGCAGCCACACCACCGGAGCCGTCGGCAGCAGGGAGTCCAGGCGGTCCATGATGCCGCCGTGGCCCGGCAGCAGGGTGCCCATGTCCTTGATGCCCAGGTCGCGCTTGATCATCGACTCGCCCAGGTCGCCCAGGGTCGCGCTCGCCGCGACCGCGAGGCCCAGGATCAGGCCCTGCCACCACGTGCCGTCGTCGATCAGGAACTGCATGCACAGCGCGCCCGCCGCCATCGCGAACGTCACCGCGCCGACGAGGCCCTCGCGGGTCTTGCCGGGGCTGATGCGCGGGGCCAGCTTGTGCTTGCCGAAACGCCACCCGATCGCGTACGCGCCGGTGTCGCTGACCACCGTCAGGACCAGGAAGGTCAGCACCCGCCACGGGCCGTCGTCCGCGGTCAGCAGCATGGCCACGAACGTCGCCAGGAACGGCACGTAGAACGCGGCGAACACGCCCGCCGTGACGTCCTTCAGATAGCCCTCGGGCGGCTCCGTCATCCGCCACACGAGCACGGCGAGCGCGGTCAGGGCCATCGCGACCCAGGCACCCTCCGCTCCCCGCACGTACCCGACGACGACCATCGCCGCGCCGCCGACCGCGAGCGGGACCAGCGGCGCCTTGATGCCCTTGCGCTCCTGGAGGCGGGAGGTCAGCTCCCACAGGCCGACCACGACGGCGACCGTTATCACCCCGACGAACGCCGGCTTCCAGATGAACAGCGACGCGATGATGACGGCGCCGAGCCCGAGGCCGACCCCTATCGCAGCGCCGAGGTCACGACCCGCGCTCTTCTTCTGCCGCGGCTTCTGCCGAGGCGAAGGCGCGGGCTGGGACGGGCTGGACATGGGCTCCTGCGGATGCTCGTGCGGGTGCTCGTGCGGGGTCTCGTCACGGAACAGGGGACCGCTCGGCTGAGCGGCCCCCCGGTCGTGATCGTCCTGGTTGTCGCCGGCGGGAACGTCGGACGCGATGGGCATGGGCCGAGTCTGCGCCGCCTGCCGCCCTTCGTAGGCGGGACCCGCCGGGGCAGGCCCCTGGTCGGGTCCCCCGAAGCCGGAACCGGCCGGGGCCCCCCAGGAAGAGTCGTTCATCAGACCTCGAGCAGCTCGGCTTCCTTGTGCTTGAGCAGCTCGTCCACCTGCGCGACGTACTTCGCGGTGGTGTCGTCGAGCTCCTTCTCCGCGCGGCGGCCCTCGTCCTCACCGACCTCGCCGTCCTTGACGAGCTTGTCGATGGTCTCCTTGGCCTTGCGGCGCACGGAGCGGATCGAGATCTTGGAGTCCTCGGCCTTGCCCTTGGCGACCTTGATGTACTCCCGGCGGCGCTCCTCGGTGAGCTCGGGGAACACCACACGGATGATGTTGCCGTCGTTGCTCGGGTTGACGCCGAGGTCCGAGTCGCGGATGGCCTGCTCGATGTTGCGCAGCGCGCTCTTGTCGAACGGGGTCACCACGGCCATGCGCGGCTCCGGCACCGAGAACGACGCCAGCTGATTGATCGGGGTGATGGCACCGTAGTAGTCCGCCACGATCTTGTTGAACATCGCCGGGTGCGCACGGCCGGTGCGGATCGCGGCGAAGTCCTCCTTGGCGACCACGACGGCCTTCTCCATCTTCTCCTCGGCCTCGAGGAGGGTCTCTTCGATCACCACTTGCTCCTGCGTGTCGTCGCGTTGTGTCCTGCACGGTGTACGACCGGCAGGGCTCTGTCCATCCCCTCGCGGGGCGGTTCCCGGATCGGGTCAGGCCCGGGTGCCCTGGTCGCTCACGAGAGTGCCGATCTTCTCACCCTTCACCGCGCGCGCGATATTGCCCTCGGCGAGCAGTTCGAAGACGAGGATCGGGAGGTTGTTGTCGCGGCACAGGGTGATGGCGGTGGCGTCGGCGACCTTGAGGTCGCGGGAGAGCACCTCGCCGTACTCCAGTGCGTCGAACTTGACCGCGTCGGGGTTGGTCTTCGGGTCGGAGTCGTAGACCCCGTCGACGCCGTTCTTGCCCATCAGCAGCGCCTCGGCGTCGATCTCCAGGGCACGCTGTGCGGCGGTGGTGTCGGTGGAGAAGTACGGCATGCCCATTCCGGCGCCGAAGATGACCACGCGGCCCTTCTCCAGGTGGCGCACGGCGCGCAGCGGGATGTACGGCTCGGCGACCTGGCCCATGGTGATGGCGGTCTGGACGCGGGAGTCGATGCCCTCCTTCTCCAGGAAGTCCTGGAGGGCGAGGCAGTTCATCACCGTGCCGAGCATGCCCATGTAGTCCGAGCGGGCGCGGTCCATGCCGCGCTGCTGGAGCTCGGCGCCGCGGAAGAAGTTGCCGCCGCCGATCACGATCGCGATCTCCGCGCCGTCGCGGACGACGGCGGCGATCTCGCGCGCGATGGCGTGCACGACGTCCGGGTCGACGCCCAGGCCCGTACCGCCGGAGAAGGCTTCTCCGGACAGCTTCAGCATGTAGCGGCCGGCCTTCTTGCCGTTGTTGTCGTCGCCCTGTGCGGGGCCCTGATTCATGGAGATCTCCTCGTGCACATACGAAGAAGGCCATTGCCCTGGGGTCCTTGCGGTTTCCCGTACGGCAATGGCCTCCTCGTCAGATCTGCGGCCGTCCGGCGCGAACGCGGGCGGCTGCTTCAGACCCTACCGGGGTCCGGTGTCCGTTGCGTACGGACTCAGATGCCGACCTTGATGCGGGTGAAGCGCTTCAGGGTGACACCGGCCTCGTTCAGGATCTGCTGAACGGTCTTCTTGTTGTCAAGGGCGTACGGCTGACCGAGCAGCGTCGCGTCCTTGAAGAAGCCGTTGATGCGACCCTCGACGATCTTCGGGAGCGCGGCCTCGGGCTTGCCCTCGGCGCGGGTGGTCTCCTCGGCGACGCGACGCTCGGTCTCGACGACCTCGGCCGGGACGTCGTCCTTGGAGAGGTACTTCGGGGCGAACGCGGCGATGTGCTGCGCGACACCCTTGGCGACCTCGGCGTTCTCCTTGTCCAGCTCGACCAGGACACCGATCTGCGGCGGCAGGTCGGGCATGGTGCGGTGCATGTACGCGGAGACGAAACCGTCGGCGTACTGCGCGAAGCGGTCGAGGACGATCTTCTCGCCGAGGTTGGCGTTGGCCTCGTCGACGTACGCCTGGACGGTCTTGCCGGCCTCGATCTCGGAGGCGAGCAGGGCCTCGAGGTCGGCCGGGGAGGTGGCGGCGACGTGCGCGGCGAGCGCGGCGGCGACGGCCTGGAACTTGTCACCCTTGGCGACGAAGTCCGTCTCGCACTTCAGCTCGACCAGGACGCCGGAGGTGTTGTCGGCGGCGATGAGGGAGACCACGGCGCCGTTCTCGGCGGAGCGGCCCTCACGCTTGGCGACACCCTTCTGGCCCTTGATGCGCAGGGCCTCGACGGCCTTGTCGACGTCGCCGTCGGCCTCGTCCAGGGCCTTCTTGCAGTCCATCATGCCGGCGCCGGTGAGCTCGCGGAGCTTCTTGACGTCAGCGGCGGTGTAGTTCGCCATGAGTCTGTTTCTCTCTCGAAGTCTGAAAGATCGGGCGGGGTCCCACGGGTGGACGGCGGGGGCTTCGTGGGCCCCCGCCGTCGTCACCCGAAGGTCCTGCGGGTCCTGAAGGGTCAGGCCTGCTCGGCGTCCGCGGCCGGGGCCTCGGCCTCGGCCTCGGCGGCGGCCTCGGCCGGAGCCTCGGCGACGACCTCGGCGGCAGCCTCGGTCTCGGCCGGCTTCTCAGCAGCCTCGTCGGCCTTCTTCTCACCCTCGAGCAGGTCGCGCTCCCACTCGGCGAGCGGCTCGCCCGCGGCCTTCTCGCCCGGCTTCGAGTCGCCGGTCGCGGCGCCGGAGCGGGCGATGAGGCCCTCGGCGACGGCGTCGGCGATCACGCGGGTGAGCAGGGTGACGGAGCGGATCGCGTCGTCGTTGCCCGGGATCTTGTAGTCGACCTCGTCGGGGTCGCAGTTGGTGTCGAGGATCGCGACGACCGGGATGTGGAGCTTGCGCGCCTCACCGACGGCGATGTGCTCCTTCTTGGTGTCGACGATCCAGACGGCGCTCGGCACCTTCTGCATCTCGCGGATACCACCAAGGGTCTTCTCCAGCTTGGCCTTCTCGCGGGAGAGGACCAGGAGCTCCTTCTTGGTGAGGCCGGAGGCGGCCACGTCCTCGAAGTCGATCTGCTCGAGCTCCTTGAGGCGCTGCAGACGCTTGTAGACGGTCGAGAAGTTGGTGAGCATGCCGCCCAGCCAGCGCTGGTTGACGTACGGCATGCCGACGCGGGTCGCCTGCTCGGCGATGGCCTCCTGCGCCTGCTTCTTCGTACCGACGAACATGATGGAGCCGCCGTGCGCGACGGTCTCCTTGACGAACTCGTAGGCGCGGTCGATGTACGACAGCGACTGGAGCAGGTCGATGATGTAGATGCCGTTGCGCTCGGTGAAGATGAAGCGCTTCATCTTCGGGTTCCAGCGACGGGTCTGGTGACCGAAGTGGACGCCGCTCTCCAGCAGCTCCCGCATCGTGACGACGGCCATGGCCGTATCTCCTTGGGTTTCTCGGTTGTGTTCCTGACGCCCCGGCGCGCCGTGCCACGAGGGACCGAAAGGCGCTGCCACCCGCCGAAGAGGCTGGTGGCGGGGCGTGCGAAGTCGACCCGGTGACCCGGGTCGCCATGGAAAGTGTACGGGACCCCGGGGGCGCCGGGTGACGGCGCTGTCCACAACCGGTCGGTTGTCCACAGATTCCGCCGGTGCCGGTCATGCGGCGTGCGGGCGGGGCAGCCTGCCGTCATGCACACCATGACGACGCTCCTGCTGCCCCTGACCTTGTCCCTCGTCACCGCTGCGGTGTGGCCCGTCGGCCCACCGCGCCCCGAGGTCCTGCGCGGCTGGGAGCCCCCACCCGGCCCGTACGCATCGGGCCACCGCGGCCTCGACCTCGCGGCCCCACCGGGCGCCGAGGTCCTCGCCCCGGCCCCGGGCACGGTCGGCTTCGCGGGCCCGGTCGCGGGCCGCGGAGTCCTCACGATCACCCTGACGGGCACGGGCAGCCCGCCCTTGCGCACCACCTACGGCCCCGTGGAACCCCTGGTCCGTACCGGCACGGTGGTGAGGGCCGGAGACCCCGTCGCCCGCGTCGCCCCGGGCGGCCACTGCCCGAGGGCCTGCCTCCACTGGGGCCTGCTCCGCGGCGAGAGGTATCTGAACCCCCTGGGGCTGCTGCGCGGCGGACCGTCCCGGCTGCTGCCGGTGACAGGGGGTGCCGCCTGAATCAGGCGCCGCGGATGCCGCCCAGGGCCATCGACACCGCCGCGTCCGCGACGGTCGCGGGGTCCTCGGCCGCGCCGAGTTCGATGCGGCGGACGGCCGCGTCGACCACGCCCTGGAGGAGCATGGCCTCAAGGCGGGGCTGGGGGCGGCCGATGGCGGTGAGGGCGTCGACGATCATGGTGATCAGGCCGCCGTGGGCGGCGCGGATCTTCTCGCGCGCGCCGTCGTCGAGCTCGCTGGCGGAGATCGCGACCACCGCGCGGTGGCGCCGGTCCCCCACCAGCTCGAGCTGGGTGCGGACGTACGCCTCGACCTTGCCCTCTGCGGTGGTGGCGCCGGCCATGGCCGTCTCGACCTCGGCGGCCCAGACGGGGAAGTCGACGGCGCACAGCTCCTCGACGACGGCGGCGCGGGAGCGGAAGTACTCGTAGACCGACGAGCGGGCCAGGCCCGTGCGCTCGGCGAGGGCGGGGAAGGTCAGCGCCTCCGTTCCGCCTTCGGACAGCAGGGATCGCGCGGCGTCCAGCAGGGCGCCGCGCTGCATCGTCCGGTGCTCGGCCACGCTGGCCGCTCGAATCCTTGGCACGGCTCCACTGTACGGCCGCGATGCGCCGCCCGGTCAGCGCCCTACGTCGGCCAGCTTGGCGCGCAACTGGAGGACGGACTTGGTGTGGATCTGGCTGACGCGGCTCTCGGTGACGCCGAGGACATGGCCGATCTCGGCGAGGGTGAGGCCCTCGTAGTAGTAGAGCGTGACGACGGTCTTCTCCCGCTCGGGGAGGGTGTTGATGGCGCGGGCGAGGAGTCTGCGCAGCTCACGGTCCTCGGCGACCTCGACCGGGTTGTCGGCTGCGGTGTCCTCCAGGGTGTCCATGAGGGACAGCCGGTCGCCGCCCTCGCCGCCGACGTGCAGGAGCTCTTCGAGGGCGACGACGTTGGCCAGGGACAACTGGCTGAAGACGGAGTGGAGTTCCTCCAGGGTGATGCCCATCTCGGTGGCGACCTCGGCCTCGGAGGGGGTGCGCCGCAGCTGCGCCTCCAGGGTGGCGTAAGCGCGTTCGACGTTGCGGGCCTTCTGGCGGACGGAACGGGGAATCCAGTCGAGCGCCCGGAGCTCGTCGATCATCGCGCCGCGGATGCGGGTGATGGCGTAGGTCTCGAACTTGATGGCCCGATCGACATCGAACTTCTCGATGGCGTCGATGAGTCCGAACACCCCGGAGGAGACGAAGTCGGCCTGCTCGACGTTGGAGGGCAGACCGACGCTGACACGTCCGGCGACGTATTTCACGAGGGGCGAGTAGTGCAGGATCAGCTGTTCCCGCAGCCGCTCGTCGCCGGTGTCCTTGTACGAGCGCCACAGCTCGTCGAGCGAGGTCGGTGCGGGCGGTCGCACGGTGCCCCGGGCTGCTGGGGGCACCGCAGCGCGGTCAGACCCGGAGGTGTGCTGGGGCATGCGTCGCCTTGAGCCGTTCTGCTGTCGGGTGCGGAGGATTCGGTCCGGTTGTCGGGCGGGGAAACCTCGTGAGCGTAGCGTGAGTGGGCTGTCGCGGTGAGCGAACATCGGTGGATCGCGCCGGTCCGGGTGGGTACCGTCGGCCACATCTTCGAACGGGGGCCGTGGCGCGGGTCGACCCCTCGGGTGCGGCCGAGAGAACTCCAATGCTCATCGCGTTCACCATTTCACCCGATTGCTCCAGGTCAAGTACCGCCATGCCGGGCGTTCGACGCTTCTGTCCGCCTGTTCGTCAACTGCCAGTCGTCCTTTCGCCGTTCGACGAACCCCAGGGAGTGGAGTTCGTACAGCTTGGCGAGGGTGTGGTCGGGGTGGGTGCCGGCGCGGGCGGCGATGGCGGTCAGGGGTGCGGGGTCGTGGCCGGGGAGGGCTTCGAGGACGCGGGCGGTGGCGGGGGCGAGGAGGTCGCGGGGCAGGACGGGGCCGCGGCGGGGCGGGGCGAGCTGGCCGATGGAGCCGACGAGCTCGACGATCTCGGCGGCGTCGGTGACGAGGGTGGCCTCACCTCGCAGCAGTTCGTGGACTCCGGCGGAGAGCCCGCTGGTCACGGGGCCGGGGATGCCCATGGTGTGGCGGCCGAGCGAGGCTGCGGCGCGGGCGGTGACGAGGGAGCCGCTGCGGTACTGGGCCTCGACCACGACGGTGCCGCGGGTGAGGGCGGCGATCACGCGGTTGCGCAGGATGAAGCGGCTGCGCGTGGGGTGGGCGCCGGGCGGTAGTTCGCCGATGACGAGGCCCTGTTCGGTGATGCGCCGGATGAGTGCGGCGTGGCCGCGGGGGTAGGCGACGTCGACTCCGCAGGCGAGGACGGCGACGGTGGCGCCGCCGGAGCCGAGGGCGCCGCGGTGGGCGGCGCCGTCGATACCGAAGGCGGCGCCGGAGACCACCACCCAGCCGCGTTCCGCGAGGCCGGCGGCGAGGGTGGCGGCGGTGTGGGCGCCGTAGGGGGTGCAGGCGCGGGCGCCGACGACGGCGACGGAGCGCAGGGCCCAGCCGCGCAGGTCGGCGGGGCCGCGGACCCAGAGGCCGATGGGGCGGGCGTCTTCCAGGTCGTCGAGTTGACGGGGCCACTCGGTGTCGCCGGGGACGAGGAAGCGTCCGCCGAGCCGGGTGACGAGCTCGAGGTCCCGCTCGGGCGCGGCGGTACGGGCGCGGCGGCGCCAGCCTTCGACCCGCCCGGCGCCGGTCCCGGGGAAGGGTTCCGCCTCCGACGGGTCCGACGGGGCCTCCCGGTCCCGTACCCCGCCGTCCTCCTCCCGGAGGAGTTCCAGGAAGCGGGCGGCGCCGTGGCGGCGCAGGGCGCGGCCGGCGTGCTCGTCGCCGGGTTCGACGATGTGGGTGAGGGCGGCGCGGGCGAGGCGGTCGTGGTCGGGGGCGGTCATGTCCACTCCCCCGCGGCGATGGGAACGCCTCGGGCGATGCCGGTGCGAAGTTCGAGGGCGAGGGCGAGGTCCTCGGCTTCGGGGCGGTCGTGGCCGGCGAGGTCGGCGACGGTCCAGGCGACGCGCAGCACCCGGTCGAGGCCGCGGGCGGTGAGCAGGCCGCGGTCGATGTCGCGTTCGGCGGCGGCGAGGGCGCCGGGCGCGGCGGCGTAGCGGGTGCGCAGTTCGTGGCCGGGGACTTCGCTGTTCACGGTCCAGGGGGTGCCGTCGAGGCGGGCGGCGGCGCGGCCTCTGGCCTCGCGGACGCGGTCGGCGACGGCGCTGCTGGCTTCGCCCCGGCTGCCGTGGCCGAGGAGGTCGGAGCGGGTGACGGGTTCGACTTCGACGCGTAGGTCGACGCGGTCGAGGAGGGGGCCGGAGAGGCGGGCCTGGTAGCGGCGGATGAGGGAGGCGGGGCAGTCGCAGCCGGTGCCGTGGAGGGTGTGGCGGCCGCAGGGGCAGGGGTTGGCGGCGAGGGTGAGCAGGAAGCGGGCGGGGAGCCGGACGACTCCGGCGGCCCGGGCGACGACGACGTGGCCGGATTCGAGGGGTTGGCGCAGGGCGTCGAGGGACTTGGTGGAGAATTCGGGCGCTTCGTCCAGGAAGAGGACCCCTCGGTGGGCGAGCGAGACGGCGCCGGGGCGGGGCAGTCCGTTGCCGCCGCCGACGAGGGACTGCATGGTCGCGGAGTGGTGAGGTGCGCAGTAGGGCGGGCGGTGGACGAGGGGTTCGCCGGGCGGGAGGATGCCGGCGACCGAGTGGACGGCGGTGACTTCCAGGGACTCCTGCCGGGTGAGCGGGGGCAGGATGCCGGGGAGCCGTTCGGCGAGCATGGTCTTGCCGGCGCCGGGTGGTCCGGAGAGCAGCAGGTGGTGGCTGCCGGCGGCGGCGATCTCCAGGGCGCGGCGGGCGGTGTGCTGGCCCGCGACGTCGCCGAGGTCGGGTCCGTCGGCGGGGTCGGCGGCCAGGCCCGTGCCGACTCCGGCGCCGGGGACGAGGAGTCCGGCGAGCATGGGGTCGGGCCTGCCGTCCTCCAGGGCTTCCTCTTCGGGGACGGGTTCGTCGGAGAGGACGGCGATGAGCTGGCGCAGGCTGCGGATGCCGAGGACGGAGATGCCGGGCACGAGGGCGGCTTCGCCCGCGGTCTGCTCGGGGACGACGACCTGCCGGTATCCGGCGTCGGCGGCGGCGAGCACGGCGGGCAGGACGCCCCGCACGGGCCGGACGCGGCCGTCGAGGCCGAGTTCGCCGATGAGGACGAGGTCGGCGATCGCGCGGGGGTCGATGCGTTCGGCGGCGCCGAGGACGGCGGCCGCCACGGCGAGGTCGAATCCCGAGCCGCCCTTGGGGACGGAGGCGGGGCTGAGGCCGACGGTGAGTTTCTTCTGTGGCCATTCGGCGTCGGAGTTGACGACGGCGGCGCGGACGCGGTCGCGGCTTTCGGTGAGGCTCTTGTCGGGGAGTCCGACGAGGGTGAAGGCGGCGACTCCGGGCTCGAGGTCGGCCTGGACCTCGACGACGACGCCTTCGACGCCGACGAGGGCGACGGAGCAGGTGCGGGCGAATCCCATCACGCCACCCCCTGGGCGTGGGTGAGGACGGGTGCGCCCCTGCGGGGCAGGACGACGCCGATCAGGTCGATCCGGACGCCGCCGCCCGCGGGTGGTCCGCCGTGCCGGTCGAGCCAGCAGGCTGCGAGGCGGCGCAGTCGCTCGGCCTTGTGCGGGGTGACGGCGGCCATGGGGTGCTCGAAGGCTCCCTCGCGGCGGGTCTTGACCTCGCAGACGACGAGGGTGTCGCCGTCGCGGGCGACGATGTCGATCTCTCCGGTGCGGCCGCAGCGCCAGTTCCTGGCGAGGACGTGCAGGCCGGTCGCGGTGAGCGTGCGGACGGCGAGCTCTTCCCCGTACCGCCCGAGTGCTCCGGTTGCGTTCATTCGGTACCACCTCCGGCACCGACTGTGACGCTTCGCGACGCTGCGTGTGCGGCGCTGTGGACGGACGGCCCGTTGTGGAAAACCCGGCCACTCCTACGGGTGGTCCTGCCTCAGCGGCCTCAGCTGCCGGGGAGCTCCAGGTCGCTCTTGTTCAGCTCCTCGATGTTCACGTCCTTGAACGTGAGGACGCGGACCTGCTTGACGAACCTGGCGGGCCGGTACATGTCCCAGACCCAGGCATCGGCCATCGAGACCTCGAAGAAGACCTCGCCCTGGACCGAGTGCACCTGCATCTCGTAGTCGTTGGTGAGGTAGAAGCGCCGCTCGGTCTCGATCACGTATTTGAACAGCCCGACGACGTCGCGGTACTCCCGGTAGAGCTTCAGCTCCATCTCGGTCTCGTACTTCTCGAGGTCCTCGGCGCTCATGGCATGTTCCCCTTCAGCCGTGCGTCCCCCTATTGTGCGCCAGTCGCCCAGGCCCCTAAACGATTTCCGGGGCGAGAACGAGCGGCACGCTCGGGGGTCCGTCGTCGAGCAGGTTGCGGACCAGCTCGGCGAGTCTGTTGGGGTACACCGTCTCACGGGCCGCCGACAGTTCGGCGGAGGTCCACCACCTCAGGCCCGCGACGCTGCGGGCCTCCAGTTCGGTGAGGCCGGCGGGCGCGGTCTCGGTCTGGGAGGTGCGGGCCAGGTAGTACCACTCGTCCTGGTCCCAGCGGCGGCCGTCGAAGGGGAACGAGCAGTAGCGCTGCCACACCACCGGGCCGAGCTCGACCTCGGTGATCCCGGTCTCCTCGGCGAGCTCGCGCAGCGCGGCCTGCTCGCGGGTCTCGTCGCCCTCCAGGCCGCCGCCGGGGGTGAACCACCAGGTCTGCGCGGGGTCGTCGGGCTCGTAGCCGTGAAGAAGCAGGATCCGGTCGTCGGGGTCGAGCAGGACGACTCGTGCCACCCGCCGGGCCTCCGTCATGCCCTCACCGCCTCCTTGGCGCTCCCGGGCTTCCCGGGGCTCCCCGGCTTCCCATCCGTCGTGCCCCGCCGCTTCCCGCCCGCGAGCCGGGCCAGCGGCCCGTACGCGGCCCCGGCCAGGATCAGTACGCACCCGGCGACGATCGCGTAGAAGAGCGAGGCGACCGGTCCGGGCTCCGAGATGCCGCCGGGCAGGGCCGCGAAGCCGGCCGGCCGCTGTACGACGCCCTTGGCGGGCCAGGCGACGGCGTCCACGCGGGCGGCGACGGCCGAGGCGGGCACGGAGCCGTGGCCGGCCTCCTGGAGGTGGGCGCGGGAGTCCATCGAGGTGTGCCGCTCGTCGCCGAGGAGGAAGAGCTTCCCGGCCGGGACGGTCACGGAGAACGTCGTACCGGAGACGACCTTGCCCGCCGCCAGATACGGTTCGTCGATCGGCTTGCCGTTGATCGTCAGCCGCCCGTCGGCGCCGCAGCAGGCGACGGTGTCGCCGCCGACGCCGACGACCCGCTTGACCATGGTCACGTCGCCCCAGAGCGGGTCGTTGAAGACCACGATGTCGCCGCGCCTGACCTCCGCGCCGTCGATGCGCTGGGCGAGCACCTTGGAGCCGACGTCGAGCGTCGGCGTCATGGAGTCACTGGGCACCGTGTACGGCTGGTAGAGCACGGCCCCGAGGACGAAGCCGCCGAGGAAGAGCACACAGCCGACGGCCACGGCCAGCCCCGACAGCACGCTGCCGAGGCGGCCGCGGCCGCCTTCCGGACGTTCCCTACGCGGTGTGACGCTCATGGGCACCCCAGGACTCGAAGATCCACCGGCCGCCCTGTCGACGGTCCGGGAGGGCACCCTACCCGCGGGTCGCTACTCCGCGGTATGACGTGCGACGAGCTTCTTGCGCCGCCACAGCACCAGCGGAAGCGCTCCGGCGAGGCCCGCGGCACCCGGGGCGACGGCCAGGGCCTGGCTGAGTCCGGGCTGGTCGAAGGTGGCCGGCACCGGCAGGGTGGCCCAGCGGGTCACCGGCCAGGCGATGACGACGGCCCGGCCGACGACCTCGTCGTTGGAGACGGTACCGCCGCCCGCGAGCTCCTGGTGGTATCGGGAGTCCAGCGAGTTCTGCCGGTTGTCGCCCATGACCCAGATCCGGCCCTCGGGGACCTTGATCGGGCCGAAGGCGGGCTCACAGGGCAGCGAGCCGGGGTAGAGGTAGGAGGTCTCGTCGAGCTCCTTGCCGTTGAGGACGACCTTGCCGCCCTCCTTGCAGGAGACCGTGTCGCCGCCGACCGCGATGACCCGCTTGATCAGGTCCTTCTCCTCGGCGGACGGCATGAGGCCGATGAAGCTCAGGACCTTCTGCAACACGTTGGGCTCGGGGGTCTTGCCCTCTTCGAGCCAGCCGCCCGGGTCGTGGAAGACGACGACCTCGCCGCGCTCGGGCTCGGAGCCGAACCACGGGGTGAGCTTGTCGACGAGGACCCGGTCGCCCCGCTGCAGGGTGTTCATCATCGAGTCCGAGGGGATCGAGAACGCCTGCACCAGGAAAGTCTTGATCAGCAGCGCGAGAACCAGCGCGATGCCGATGAGCAGGGGCAGCTCACGCCAGAAGGAACGCTGCTTCCTCGCGTCCCTGCCGCGCCCGGGACCGTCTTCGCCGTGCCCGTCGCCGGTGCCGTCGGCCGAGGTGTCGCCGGACGGGGCGGTGCCACGGTCAGGACCCTGGTCGGAGCCCTGGTCGGAGCCCTGGTCACCGTTCGGACGGCCCGTCGAGTCATCCGTCATGGCCGCTCCAGGTTGGGCGGGCCGATCGGGCCTCTTCTCGGGCTCGTCGTGTCCGGATCGTGCGCCGACGGCCAAATCCCCCACATCCACTCCTCAATCCGTGCAACCGCCCGTCCCGGAACAGGGACAGGCCCACCACTCCCATAACGAGCGGGAGTTCCGCAGGGGTCGGGAGCCAGGGCAATCCGTTCAGATTCCGCTGGGACACACTATGCGACAGACCCTGCGCTTCCGCGCCGCTCACCGCGCCGACATCGGGTACGGAGGCGAATGTGGACCGCTCCGCAAGACGCCGCCAGTGACCGACGGGCCAGGCGATGACGACGGCCCGGCCCACGACCTGCTCCTCGGCGACGGTCCCGTGGTCCTTCTCGTCGAGGTGGAAGCGCGAGTCCGCGGAGTCGGAGCGGTGGTCGCCCATGACGAAGATCCTCCCCTGCGGGACCTTCACCTCGAAGGGGATCTTCGAAGGTTCGTTCCCCGGGTGCAGATACGGTTCGTCCAACGGTACGCCGTTGACGGTGATCCGCCCGTCCTTGCCGCAGCACTTCACGGTGTCCCCGCCGACCGCGATGACCCGCTTGATCAGGTCCTGCTCGTCGGCCGAGGGCAGCAGCCCGATGAAGGTCAGCGCCTGCTTGACCTGTTTGACGCCCACCGGGTCGTCGGCGGGCGGCGAGGTCTCCGCCTGGAGCCAGTTGCCCGGGTCCCTGAAGACGACGACGTCACCGCGCTGCGGCTTCGCACCGAACCAGGGCGTCAGCTTGTCGACGAGCACCCGGTCGTCGATGCGGATCGTCTGCTCCATCGAGCCGGACGGGATCACGAAGGCCTGCACGAGGAAGGTCTTCAGGACCAGGGCGATGAGGACGGCGACGGTGATGAGGAGGGGGATCTCCTTGATGGCGGAGCGCTGCCGGCGCCGCTTCACCTTGCGGGCGAGCCTGCGCCGCTCGGCGCGCCCCGGCAGCGGACGGACCTCGTCCTCCGGGTAGGGGGCGGCGGCTCCGCGGCCGCCCTCGGGCGCCTTGCCGCGCCTACCCACGGCCTTGCCCGCCGCCTGGCCCGGCGGGGCCGGTGCCGGCGTGACCCGTTCCGCCATGGCCGTCCGCCGCCCAGTCGGGTACGGCGGCGAAGGCGTCGGTCTCGGCGACGGTGGACCAGCGGCCGACGGGCCAGCCGATCCAGTCCGCGCGGCCCACGACCTTGTCGACCGGGACCATCCCGCCGCCGGGCTGCCCCAGGTGGTCGCGGGAGTCGCTGGACTGGCTGCGGTGGTCGCCCATCACCCACAGGGTGCCCGGGGGCACGACGATGTCGAACGGCACCCTGGAGGGCTGGTCACCCAGCATCACGTACCGCTCCTGGACGGGGACGCCGTTGACGCTGATCCGGCCGTCCTTGTCGCAGCAGACCACCCGGTCGCCGCCGGTGCCGACGACCCGCTTCACGAAGTCGGTCTCGTCGGGCTCCGCGAGGCCGAGCGCGGCGGCCGCGTCGTGCAGCGCGCCAGTGACCGGGTTCCCGCCCTGCTCCTCCTGGACGAAGGAGCCGGTGCCGTCGAAGACGACGACGTCACCGCGGCGCGGCTGGTCGCCGAAACGGTACGCCAGCTTGTTGACCAGGATCCGGTCGCCGACCTGCAGGGTGGGCTCCATGGAGCCGCTGGGCACCAGGAAGGGCTGCAGCACGAAGTGGCTGAACAGCAGCAGGAAGACCATGCAGGCGACGCCGACCAGACCCGTACCGCGCCAGGTCAGAGCCCCGGACATGCGCGCGGAGCGCGACCGCTCCTCCTCGTCGGAAGAGCGATCGCGCTCCGTGTGCTGTGCTTCGGTGTCCATCGGGGGCAGAGCCTATCCCGCCGCCCTGTGGGCCGGAGCTCAGTTGTCGCGCTTCTCCTTGATCTTGGCAGCCTTGCCGCGCAGCTCACGGAGGTAGTAGAGCTTGGCGCGACGGACGTCACCGCGGGAGACGAGCTCGATCTTCTCGAAGATCGGGCTGTTCACCGGGAAGGTGCGCTCGACGCCGACGGAGAACGAGACCTTGCGGACCGTGAAGGTCTCGCTGACGCCCGAGCCCTGACGGCGGATGACGACGCCCTTGAACTGCTGGATACGGGAGCGGTTGCCCTCGATGACGCGAACGTGGACGTTCACGGTGTCGCCGGGGCGGAAGGCCGGGACGTCGGAGCGCAGCGAACCGGCGTTGACCTGGTCGAGCAGGGAGGCCATGGAGGTCTCTTTCCTCGCTGATGCCACAGGTCATCAGCGGAACGTAAGAATGATCGGGATCGCCGTCCGACCTTGGCGGGCGTCGTTCCCCCTGTGGCAGGGGCGCGCGCCGGACGTACGGCAGCTGCTCATTCTTCCACGCTGTCGGGCCTGCGCCAAAATCGGCCACCGGGCTCGGGGGCCCAGCCCAGCATCGAGAGGATCTCGCGGTCCTTCTTGTCGAAGGCCGCGGGGTCGCAGCGCTCGATGAGATCGGGCCGGTTGGCCGCGGTGCGCCGGAAGGCCTCGTCGCGCCGCCAGCGCGCGATCTTCCCGTGGTGCCCGCTGAGAAGCACGTCGGGGATGGCGCGGCCGCGCCACTCGGGCGGCTTGGTGTAGACGGGGCCTTCCAGGAGGTTGGCCATGGCGCCGGGGGCGAAGGAGTCGTCCCGGTGCGACTCGGCGTTGCCGAGGACGCCGGGCAGGAGCCGGGCGACGGCCTCGGTGACGACGAGGACGGCGGCCTCCCCGCCGGCCAGCACGTAGTCGCCGATGGACACCTCGTAGACCGGCATCCGGGTGGCGTACTCGTCGATGACGCGGCGGTCGATGCCCTCGTAACGGGCCGGCGTGAAGATCAGCCAGGGCCGCTCGGAGAGCTCGACGGCGAGTTCCTGGGTGAAGGGGCGGCCGCTGGGGGTCGGGACGACGAGGACGGGGCCGTGCGCGCCGGCCTCGAAGCCGTCGGCGAGGGTCTGGTCCAGGGCGTCGCCCCAGGGCTCGGTCTTCATGACCATGCCGGGGCCGCCGCCGTACGGGGTGTCGTCGACGGTGTTGTGCCGGTCGTAGGTCCAGTCGCGCAGATGGTGGACGTGTACGTCGAGCTGGCCGCGGGCGCGGGCCTTGCCGACCAGCGAGACGTTCAGCGGTTCCAGGTACTCGGGGAAGATCGTGACGACGTCGAGACGCATCAGGAGGCGTCCTTGTCCGAGCCCGGCTCCGACCCCGACCCCGAGTCCGACCCCGGGTGGGCCTCGTCGGCGCCTTCGGCTTCGGCGTCGCGCGCGGAGGCGACGACCGCCTCGCTGTCGTCGATCAGGCCCGGCGGGGGGTCGATCACGGCGCGCTGGTTCTCCAGGTCGATCTCGGTGACGATCTCCGAGACGAAGGGGATCATCAGCTCGCTGCCGTCGGGCCGCTCCACGATGAAGAGGTCCTGGGACGGCAGGTGGGAGATCTCGGAGATCACGCCGATCTCGGTGCCGTCGGCGAGGACGACGTCGAGGTCCATGAGCTGGTGGTCGTAGTACTCGTCCTCCTCCTCGGGCATCTCGTCGGGGTCGACGTCCGCGATGAGCAGGATGTTGCGCAGGGCCTCGGCGGCGTTGCGGTCGGCGACGCCCTCGAAGCGCAGCAGCAGCCGGCCGCTGTGCACCCGGCCGGTCTGGATGGTGAGCGGCCCGGCGGAGGCCGGGTCGGTGGCCAGGACGGCGCCGGGGCCGAGCCGCAGCTCGGGCTCGTCGGTCCGCACCTCGACGGTGACCTCGCCCTTGATGCCGTGGGCGCGGCCGATCCGCGCGACTACCAACTGCACTGGTGAACTCTCCTGTCGTACGACAACGGGCCGGGGCGGGCTCGAAAAGCCCTCCCCGGCCCGTGCCGGCGCATCTTCAAGAAAACGCTGCCGACTTGATCAGCGGACCTGGTCCACGTCGACGAGGTCGACTCGGATACCGCGACCGCCGATGGCACCCACGACGGTACGCAGCGCACGCGCGGTGCGGCCGTTGCGGCCGATCACCTTGCCGAGGTCATCCGGGTGGACCCGGACCTCGAGTACGCGACCGCGGCGCAGGTTGCGCGAGGCGACCTGCACGTCGTCGGGGTTGTCGACAATGCCCTTCACGAGGTGCTCGAGAGCCTCCTCGAGCATGATCAGGCCTCGGTCGACTCGGTGGACTCGGCCTCAGCCTCGTCCGCCTTCTTGTCGGCCTTCTTGGCCTTGGGGGTGATGGCCTCACCCTTGGCCTCGTCGCCCTCGAGAGCCTTCGCGAACTCGTCGAACGAGGCGCGCTTGGCTTCCTTGGTCGCCGGGGCGAGCAGCGGCTTCTCCGGGGCCGGGAGGCCCTTGTGCTTCTGCCAGTCGCCGGTGAGCTTCAGGATGGCGAGAACCGGCTCGGTCGGCTGGGCACCGACGGACAGCCAGTACTGCGCGCGCTCCGAGTCGACCTCGATGCGCGACGGGTTGTACGTGGGGTGGTACAGACCGATCTCCTCGATCGCACGACCATCGCGGCGGGTGCGCGAGTCGGCGACGACGATGCGGTAGTGCGGCTGGCGAATCTTGCCGAGGCGCTTGAGCTTGATCTTGACTGCCACTGGAGTGGTGTCTCCTGGTCTTGACGTGGTTGGGCACTTGAGATGCCACGTGGGGTTGCGGTACTCGGGTGCCCGATGGACGCGTCAGCCGGAGGAGAGAGGGGTCCTATGCGACTGTCGAGTACAGCTAGCCATTGTGCCACACACCGCGGGGTCAGCTTGCGGCGCCCACCGTCTCCGGGATGCGGAACGGCTTGCCACAGCCGCCGCAGACGATCGGCGCCTGGGCGAGCACGGACGGGACCACGCGCACATTGCGCCCACAGTCGCACACGGCCTTGACCCGCACGCCGCCGCCAGAGGAGCCGTGCCGGGCGGCCGGTCCGCGGAAGGAGCGCTTGGTGTCGGCGGCGGTCGCGACGGTGTGGGCCTTCAGGGCGCGCTGGAGCCGTTCGATGGTGGGGCGGTAGCGCCGCCTGGCCTCCGCGTTCAGCGTGACCAGGGAGAAGCCGCTGCTGGCGTGCGGCTCCTCGGGATGGTCGAGGCCCAGCTCCTCGGCGATCGCCAGGAATCTGCGGTTGTGGTAGCGGCCGGCCCGGGAAGTGTCGCGGACACCTCGGGCGGCGGCGATGCCGTGGACTGCCTCGTGGAGCAGCCGTTCGAAGGAGAGCTCGGCGCCGCAGGCGGACGAGGACTCTCCGATCAGGGACTCGGGCGCGGCAAGGTCGGGCAGTTCGGGGTGGTGCCGCTGAATGTCGGCCCACGCCTGTGCCAGCTCTGCGGCGAGAACAGGTGGTGTCGTGCTCACGTCGGGTCTAACGAGCCGGATCCCGTCCGGGTTCCATTCCGGGGCATCTCAAATATTTTGCACGTACCCGTCAGTTGGGCTCGATGCGCGCCATGCCGGTGCGTACGGCGCATACGCCCCGGCGCGCGGGGCCTGCCCATGCGCCGAGAGGGACAGTATCGGGTGCCTGCCCGAAGTCGGGCACCGCCCCCTCTCGTACGCAAGTCGTCCGGTGTGAGCACTGGACGCGGGCGGTGATGCGCAGTTCCCTGACTACGGGGGGTTGTCGTCCAGGCACGGATAGGGGCGCTTTCCATGACACCTACGCTCGTCCCGCACCACCCCGCGCGCGACTGGGCAGAGATCCAGGAACGCATGCTCGTCCCCCTCTACGAGGCGGTGTACGACCGGCTCGGCGTCGGCGCCCGGTCCCGGGTCCTCGGCCTGGGCTGCGGTTCCGGCCTCGCGCTGCTGATGGCGGCGGGGCGGGGCGCGCGGGTGGCCGGCGTGGACCGGGACCACGCGCGCCTGGCGCTGGCCCGGGAGCGGCTGCCCGAGGGGGCGGTGAGCACGGCGGGGGTGCCCGAGGGCGGCCCGTACGACGTGATCACGGCCTTCCATACGGACGCGGGACTCGGCGAGGAGCTGGCGGCACTCACCCGTTCGGCCCAGCCCGGCGCGGCGGTCGTCGTCGCGGGCTGGGGTCCCCCCGAGCGGTGTGCGACGGCCTCGGTGCTTCGGGTCGCGGCGCGCCTGACGGGCTGGCGCCCGTCGGAGCGCGACGACCTTGAGGAGGTGGTCGCCGAGGCGGGGCTGCGGCCGGAGGGTTCGGGCCGGGTGGCGTGCCCGTTCGGCTACGCGGACCGGGACAGCGCGGTGCGCGGGCTGCTGTCGACGGGCGACTTCGACGCGGCGGTCCGGGCGACCGATCCGGACCAGGTGGAGAAGGAACTCCTGGAGGCGCTGGAGCCGTTCGTCCGCGCGGACGGCACGGTGTGGATGGCGAACGTCTTCCGCTACGTGATCGCCCGGGTGCCGTAGAGAGCACCTGGACGCGCCCTACGGCTCCTCCTCCTTCTTCAGGCGCGGGATTCCCGCCGCCCGGTAGGCCGCCTCCTCCTCCAGGGTCTCGCTCTCCAGGAGGGCCTCGGCGAGGGCGTCGAGCTTGTCGCGGTTCTCGCGGAGCCGGCGGACGGCGCTCTCGTAGCACTCGTCGACGATGCGCCGCATCTCGTGCTCGACCGCGTCGAGGGTGGCGGGCGCCGCCGACAGGCCGTACGCCTGCTGGGCGTCGCTGGGGATGGCGGTGAGCCGGCCGACCCGGTCGCTCATGCCCCAGCGGCCGACCATGCCGCGGGCGATGTTGGTGACCTGCTCCAGGTCGCTCTCGGCGCCGGTGGTGACGACGTCGAAGACGACCCGTTCGGCCGCCATGCCTCCGAGGGCTCCGATGATCCGGCCGCGCAGGTACTCCTCTGTGTAGGCGTACTTGTCGGCCTCGGGGGTGGAGAGGGTGACGCCGAGGGCGCGGCCGCGCGGCACGATGGTGATCTTGCGGACGGGGTCGGCGCCGGGCTGGAGCATGCCGAGCAGGGCGTGGCCGCTCTCGTGGTACGCGGTGCGGCGGCGTTCCTCGGCGGGCATGACGAGGGGGCGCTCGGCGCCGAGCTGTACCTTCTCCAGGGCGTCGGAGAGATCGGACTGGGTGACGGCCCGCTGCTGGCGTTTGACGGCGAGCAGGGCGGCCTCGTTGGCGAGGTTGGCGAGTTCGGCGCCGGTCATGCCGGGGGTGGTCTTGGCCACGTGCTGGAGGTCGACGTCCTTGGCGAGGGGGATCTCGCGGGTGTGGATCCGCAGGATGGCCTCGCGGCCGCCGCGGTCGGGCGGGTTGACGTGGACGACCCGGTCGAAGCGGCCGGGGCGGGTCAGGGCGGGGTCGAGGACGTCGGCGCGGTTGGTGGCGGCGAGCACGATGACGCCTTCGGAACCGGTGAACCCGTCCATCTCGGTGAGGATCTGGTTGAGGGTCTGCTCGCGCTCGTCGTGGCCGCCCATGCCGGCCCCGGCGCCGCGGGCCCGGCCGATGGTGTCGATCTCGTCGATGAAGATGATCGCCGGGGCGACCTTGCGGGCCTCGGCGAACAGTTCGCGTACGCGGGAGGCGCCGACGCCGACGATCATCTCGATGAACTCGGAGGCGGAGGCGGAGAAGAAGGGGACGCCCGCCTCGCCGGCGACGGCCCGGGCGAGGAGCGTCTTGCCGGTTCCGGGCGGCCCGGCGAGCAGCACGCCGCGGGGCATCTTGGCGCCCATCTCGCGGTAGGCGCCGGGGTTCTTGAGGAAGTCGACGACGTCGTTGAGCTCGCCCTCGACCTCGTCGATGCCGGCGACGTCGTCGAAGGTGGTGCGCTTGCCGCCCTCCAGCTCGACCGGTTTCGGCGGGGCCTTGCGGCCGAGCATGCCGCCCGCGCCGCCCATGCCGGCGCTCATCCGGCGGGCGATGAACACCCACAGCAGGACGAGCAGCAGCATCGGTGCGAGCGAGATGAGCAGGTTGGCCAGGAAGCTGCGTTCCTGGACCACGGGCTCGGCGGTGACGGTGACCTTCTGCTTGCTGAGCTGGGCCCACAGGTCGTCGTCGGCGAAGGCGGGGCGCTGGGTCTGGAACTTGGTGTAGTCGCCGTCGCCGTCGGGGACGGGCTGCTTGTTCTTCAGCTGTCCCTGGATGGCGTCGCCCTTGGAGTAGATCTTGGAGACGTTGCCGGCGGCGACCTGCTTGTCGAACTCGGTGTACGAGATGGTCGGCCCGTCGCCCTCGTTGAAGAACGACAGGATGAGGTTGGTGATGAGGTAGACGGCGAGGGCGGTGAGGATGAGGCCGCCCCAGCCGCCGGGCATCTTCCTCTTGGACGGCGGGGGTGGCGGGGCCCCTTCCGAGCGCCACGGCTGGTCGGTCCGCTCGCGTGGGGGTACGGGGTTGGCCACGGGCTCTCCTCGGGGCGGCAGTGGCCCCAGTATCGAAGAGCGTCACCTTCCCGGCATTACGGGTGCGCTGATCGAACGAAAAGGGGCCCGCGGCGGTTTCGTACCGCCGCGGGCCCCTGAGTCGTACGGACCGAGCCGTCTGCCGGCTGTCAGCCCATGAACTTCTTGAACTCGTCGGGAAGCTCGAAGTCGCCCGGGCCCTCACCCGCCGCCGGCAGCCCGAACGCGCCACCGGCCTGCGCCTGCTCACGACGCTCCGCCGCGGCCTGCTCCTCGGCCTTCCGCTTCATCGGGTTGCCGCTCTTGCGCTTGCCCTTGGCCTGCTTCTGCTGCTTCTTCTGCCGGCCGGGGCCGCCGCCCATCCCGGGGATGCCGGGCATGCCCGGCATGCCGCCGCCCTGCGCCATGCGGGACATCATCTTGCGGGCCTCGAAGAAGCGCTCGACCAGACCCTTGACCATGCTCACCTCGACGCCGGAGCCGCGGGCGATGCGCGCGCGGCGGGAGCCGTTGATGATCGTGGGGTCCTGGCGCTCGCCCGGGGTCATCGACTTGATGATGGCGGCCGTGCGGTCGACGTCGCGCTCGTCGATGTTGTTGATCTGCTCCTTCATCTGGGCCATGCCGGGCAGCATGCCGAGGAGCTTGGAGATGGAGCCCATCCGGCGGACCTGCTCCATCTGGGCCAGGAAGTCGTCGAGGGTGAAGTCCTGCCCCTTCTTGGACGCCAGCTTGGAGGCCATCTTGGCGGCCTCTTCCTGGCTGAAGGTCTGCTCGGCCTTCTCGATGAGCGAGAGCATGTCGCCCATGCCGAGGATGCGGGACGCCATGCGGTCCGGGTGGAACGCGTCGAAGTCGTCCAGCTTCTCGCCGTTGGAGGCGAACATGATCTGCTTGCCGGTGACGTGCGCGATGGAGAGCGCGGCACCACCGCGGGCGTCGCCGTCGAGCTTGGACAGCACCACGCCGTCGAAGCCGACGCCGTCGCGGAAGGCCTCGGCGGTGTTGACCGCGTCCTGACCGATCATGGCGTCGACGACGAAGAGCACCTCGTCGGGGCTGACGGCGTCGCGGATGTCCGCGGCCTGCTGCATCAGCTCCTGGTCGATGCCGAGGCGGCCGGCGGTGTCGACGATCACGACGTCGTACAGCTTGGTCCGCGCGTACTCGATCGAGTCCTTCGCGACCTGGACCGGGTCGCCGACGCCGTTGCCCGGCTGCGGCCCGTAGAACGCCACGCCGGCGCGCTCGGCGACCACGCCGAGCTGGGTGACGGCGTTGGGGCGCTGGAGGTCGCAGGCGACGAGCAGCGGGGAGTGCCCCTGGCCCTTGAGCCAGAGACCGAGCTTTCCGGCGAGAGTGGTCTTACCGGCACCCTGGAGACCGGCGAGCATGATCACGGTCGGCGCGGTCTTGGCGAACCGCAGGCGGCGGGTCTCGCCGCCGAGGATGCCGATGAGCTCCTCGTTGACGATCTTGATGACCTGCTGGGCCGGGTTCAGCGCCTGGGAGACCTCGGCACCGGCGGCCCGCTCCTTGACCTGCTTGATGAACGTCCGTACGACGGGCAGGGCCACGTCCGCCTCAAGGAGGGCGATACGGATCTCACGCGCGGTGGCGTCGATGTCCGCCTCGGACAGGCGCCCCTTGCCGCGGAGGTTCTTGAATGTCGCTGCAAGGCGGTCGGAGAGGGTATCGAACACGGTGGTCGCGGATCCTCGGTGTCGGGGGCGGGCGTACGGACTGCCCTCCAGGGTATCTGCCCGGCCGAAGGACGTGGCCCCGCCCACCGAAACACCTTTCAGCGCAGCGCCTCCTCCAGCGTCTTCGCCAGCCCCGCCGCCTCCTCCGGGGCCAGGAGGGAGCCGTCCGGGCGGGTCACGTACAGGGTGTCCACCGCGTTCGCGCCCAGGGTCGAGACATGGGCGCTGCGGACGCGGACCTCGGCGCCCTCCAGGGCGCGGCCGATGCGGTGGAGGAGGCCGGGGGCGTCCTGGGCGCGGACCTCAAGGACGGTGGCGAGGCGTGAGTCGGCCGGGGCCACCGTGACCTGGGGCGGCGGGGCAGTGACGCCGCGGCGACGGGGGTACGCGGCATCGCGTTCGGCGAGGCGGGCCGGGATGTCGAGGGAGCCGTCCAGGGCGCGGACCAGGTCGGCCCGGAGCCGGTGGGCCTCCGGCAGGGAGCCGTACTCGGCGGCGACCCGCCAGTCCAGGACGAGCACCGGGCCGTCGCCGAGCTCACAGGGCAGGGCCACGGCGCGCAGCTCGGCGGCGCGGACGGTGAGGCGGTGCAGCGCGAGGACGCCGGCGACGGCGGGCAGCACGCCGGGGCGTTCGGGCAGGGCGACGAGGAGCTCGACGCCCACGGGCTCCGGCTCGCCGGGCGCGTCGGCCAGGGGGTCGGTGTGCAGGGTCAGGACGGGCTCCCCCGTCCGCAGCGCCTCGATGGCGAGGCGTTCCTGTTCGGCGCTGGGCGCGGCGGCCTCCGGGTCGGGCGGCTCCTCCCCCGCGAGCACTCCGGCGACGCGTTTGACGAGGTCGGCCACAAGAGAGGCGCGCCAGGACGACCAGGCGGCCGGTCCGGTGGCGAGGGCGTCGGCCTCGGTGAGGGCGTGCAGCAGTTCCAGGGCGCCGGTGGTGCCGACGGCGGCGGCCACGGTCTGGACGGTGGCGGGGTCGTCGAGGTCGCGCCGGGTGGCGGCCTCGACGAGCAGCAGGTGGTGGCGGACGACGGTGGCGACGACGGCGACGTCGGCGCGGTCGAAGCCGATCCGGGTGGCGACGTCGTGGGCGATGGTCTCGCCGGCGACGGAGTGGTCGCCCGGCCAGCCCTTGCCGATGTCGTGCAGGAGGGCGGCGACGAGCAGCAGGTCGGGCCGGTGGACGCGGCGGGTGAGGGAGGCGGCGCGGACGGCGGTCTCGACGAGGTGCCGGTCGACGGTCCAGGTGTGGACGGGGTTGCGCTGCGGGCGGCAGCGGACCCGCTCCCAGTCGGGCAGCAGCCGCGTGACCAGCCCTTCGGCCTCCAGGGCCTCCCAGACGGGGACGGTGGACTCGCCCGCGCCGAGCAGGGTGACGAGTTCCTCGCGGGCCTCGGCGGGCCAGGGCACGGGCAGCGGCTTCGCCGTGGCGGCCAGCCGGCGTACGGCGTGCAGCGAGAGCGGCAGGCCGGCCTGGGCGGCGGCCGCGGCGGCCCGCAGGGGCAGGACGGGGTCGCGTTCGGGGCGGGCGCTGAGGGCGAGGACGACCTCGCCGTCCATCTCGACGACGCCCTCGGCGAGCGGGGTGCGCTCGACGGGCGGTTTCCCTGCGCCCGGCCGGCCGGCGCCCGCACGGCCGCGGCCGCCGAGGAGGCCGCGCAGCCGGGGGCGGGCCGAGCGGGCCTTGAGGACGCGGTTGACCTCGCGCCAGGTGACGTCGGAGGCGTACGAGATGGTGCGGGCGGCCTCGTACACCTCGCGGAGCAGGGTGTCGGCGTCGAGGAGGCCGAGTTCGGCGGCGACGGCGTCCTGTTCCTGGAGCGCGAGGCGGTCGGTGGCGCGGCCGGTGGCGAGGTGGAGGGCGTCACGGGCGTCGAGGAGACGGCGGCGGGCGTCGTCGAGGCCTTCGCGGGGGGCGTCGGCGAGCCAGGAGGCGGCCACGGCGCGCAGGGCCTGGGCGTCGCGCAGTCCGCCGCGGGCCTCCTTGAGGTCGGGTTCGAGGAGGTACTGGAGCTCGCCGGAGCGTTCGGCGCGCTCGCGGCAGAGGGCGTCGAGTTCGGGGAGGCGGCGGATCGCCTGGTTGCGCCAGTCGGCGAGGACGGCGGTGCGCAGGGTGGCGACGAGGCCGCCGTCGCCGGCGACGGTCCGGGCGTCGAGGAGACCCAGCTGGACCTTGAGGTCCTCGCTCGCGGTCCTGCGGGCCTCGGCGGGGGTGCGTACCGAGTGGTCGAGGGCGAGGCCGAGGTCCCATACGGGGTACCAGACGCGGTCGGCGAGGGTCGCGACGGTGCCGGCGTCGGTGCTGCCGTCGTGCAGGAGCAGGAGGTCGAGGTCGCTGCGCGGGGAGAGTTCGCCGCGCCCGTAGCCGCCGACGGCGACGAGGGCCACCCCGCGCGGTGGGGCCGCGGCGTCGAAGAGGCCGGCCAGCCAGTCGTCGGTGAGCCGGGCCAGGGCGGTACGGCGCGGCGGCCCGGACTGCGCCTTCTCGGTGAGAAGGCGCAGCCGGGCCGCCGCATAGCCGCTGGGTCCCGGATCTTCCGTCGTGTCGCTCTCGTCGAGGCTCGTCACCCAGCGGCTCCTTAGAACGGTTCCCGCGTCTTGAACAGTGCGTCCGGGCCTTGCGGTGCGCCTTACAGCGCGTCCGGCCCGCGTTCGCCGGTGCGGACGCGTACGGCGGTCTCGACCGGCACGCTCCACACCTTGCCGTCACCGATCTTGCCGGTGCGGGCGGCCTTCACGACGACGTCGATGAGCTGTTCGGCGTCCTCGTCCTCGACCAGGACCTCGATGCGGATCTTGGGGACGAGGTCGACGGTGTACTCGGCGCCGCGGTAGACCTCGGTGTGGCCGCGCTGACGGCCGTATCCGCTGGCCTCGGTGACCGTGAGGCCCTGGACGCCGAAGGCCTGGAGGGCCTCCTTGATCTCGTCCAGCCGGTGCGGCTTCACGACCGCGGTGATGAGCTTCATGCGTCCACCTTCTTGTTCTCCGTCGGGGCGGGGGCGGCTACGGCGGTGGCGGTGCGCCCGGCGATGCCACCGCCCGCGCCGCTGAAGTCGTACGCGGTCTCCGCGTGCTCGACCTGGTCGATGCCGGAGACCTCGTCGTCCTCGCTGACCCGCATCCCCATCGTCTTGTCGATGACGAGGGCGAGGATCGCGGAGGCGATCAGAGAGTAGGCGAGGACGGAGAAGACTCCGATGGCCTGCTTGCCGAGCTGGTCGAGGCCGCCGCCGTAGAAGAGGCCCTTGGCGTCGGACTGGACGCCGCCGGTGGCGAAGAAGCCGACGAGGAGGGAGCCGACGACTCCGCCGACGAGGTGGACGCCGACGACGTCGAGGGAGTCGTCGTAGCCGAACCTGTACTTGAGGCCGACGGCCATGGCGCACAGCAGACCGGCCACGGCGCCGATGGCGATCGCGCCGAGCGGGGAGCAGGAGCCGCCGGAGGGGGTGATGGCGACGAGGCCGGCGACCGCGCCGGAGGCGGCGCCGAGGGTCGTGAAGGAGCCGTGGCGGAGCTTCTCGTACGCCAGCCAGGCGAGCATGGCGGCGGCGGTGGCGACCTGGGTGTTGACGAACATCACCGCGCCGACGCCGTCGTCGTTGCCGAGCCAGGAGCCGGCGTTGAAGCCGAACCAGCCGAACCAGAGCAGACCGGCGCCGAGCATGACCAGCGGGAGGCTGTGCGGGCGCATCGGGTCCTTCTTGAAGCCGACCCGCTTGCCGATGACGAGGATCACGCCGAGGGCCGCGGCGCCGGCGTTGATGTGGACGGCGGTGCCGCCGGCGAAGTCGATGACGCCCATCTCGAAGAGCCAGCCGCCGGCGCCCCAGACCCAGTGGGCGACCGGGAAGTAGACAACCGTGACCCACAGGGTGATGAAGAGGGCCCAGGCGGTGAACTTGACGCGGTCGGCGAGGGCGCCGCTGATCAGGGCCGGCGTGATGATGGCGAACATCAGCTGGAAGACGGCGAAGACGTACACCGGGATGGTGTAGCCGTCCCACAGTTCGGTGATGCCGATGCCGCTCAGGCCGACGTATTCGGACGACCAGCCGAAGAGCGAGGCGGAGTCGGTGCCGAAGGCGATGCTGAAGCCGTAGAGCACCCACAGGATCGTGACGATCCCGAGGCTGATGAAGCTCATCATCAGCATGTTGAGGGTGGACTTCACGCGGACCATGCCTCCGTAGAAGAAGGCGAGGGCCGGGGTCATCAGCATGACCAGGGCGGAGCAGATGAGCATGAACCCGGTGTTGGCGGCGGACAGCGTGGGCGTGTCTGCTGCCAGGGTCGTGATGGCTGATGCCATCGGCGTCTCCTCGTCGTCGGGGGCCTGTGCGGGGCGGGGCCGGTGAGCGGCTCGGCCATGAGGGGTGGCCGGTTATGCGCCAGAGATTCGCGCAGCGCGGTTTCCGCCGATGCCGCTCGATGTTTCGCCGCAGTGACGAAGGGACGAGGCGTGTTACGCGGCCGTGAACGCCGGGGTCACGGAGATGTAACGGGCGTACCATCCCGGCGCGGGCGCCGTGGCCGGGGAGACGCGGACCGGCCGCGTCGGCCGTCCGTGTGTCCTTGCGGCGGGGGAGCCGAGTCGGGCTTTACGGGACGGCCGGCGCGGCCGGAGTCTCGGGGCGGGCGCGGGGCGGCCCGGTCAGACGGCCTCCGCCGTCTCGGGGAGCAGCGCGGTGAGCCGGTCGGTGAGCTGGACGACCTCGGCGACGTGGCCGTAGTCGCGGGCGGCGGTGTCGACGGTCTTGCGCAGCCGGGTGTTGACCCGCTCGGAGCGGACCTTGCGGGCCACGCCGAGGGCCTTCTCGGCGAGGACGACGGACTGCTCGGGTTCCCGCTTGAGGAGGTGGACGGTGGCCATGCCGATGAGGTTGAGGGCGTAGCTGCGCTGGTGCTCGGGGTCCTTCTCGAACAGGTCGACGGCCCGCTCCATGACGGGTTCCGCGAGCGAGGCGTAGGTCGGGGAGCGCCCGGCGACGTAGGCGAGGTCGCGGTAGGAGTGGGAGTTCTCGCCGTTGAGCTCGGCCTCGGAGAAGAAGCGGATCCAGTCGGGCTCGGGCTCGCCGTCGAGGCCGACGTCGGCGAAAGTGTCCTCGGCCATGCGGACGGCCCGCTTGCACTTGGAGGGCTGGCCCATGTTGGCGTAGGCGCGGGCCTCCATCGCATACAGCATGGCCTGGGTGCGCGGGGTGGCGCAGTCCCGGCTGCCGTACTGGGCGAGGTGGATGAGTTCGAGGGCGTCGTCGGGCCGGCCGAGGTGGATCATCTGGCGGCTCATGGAGGAGAGGATGTACGAGCCCAGGGGCTTGTCGCCGGCTTCCTTGGCGGCGTGCAGTGCGAGCACGAAGTACTTCTGGGCGGTGGGCTGCAGGCCCACGTCGTAGCTCATCCAGCCGGCGAGTTCGGCGAGTTCGGCGGCGCATTTGAAGAGGCGCTGGGCGGTCGCGGCGGGCTGTGGCTCCTGGAGGAGGTCGGTGACCTCGTGGAGCTGGCCGACGACCGCCTTGCGGCGCAGGCCGCCGCCGCACTGGGCGTCCCACTGGCGGAACATCGCGGTGGTGGACTCCAGGAGGTCGAGTTCGACCGGGGAGAGCCGGTGCGTGCGCCGCTCATCGGCGCCGGGTGCCGGCCGCTCGGATTCGCCGGTGGGGGTGGGAACCAGCCAGCGCTGCATGGGCTCGATGAGGGAGGGCCCGGCGGCCAGTGAGAGCGAGGAGCCGAGGAAACCGCGGCGGGCGAGCATCAGGTCGCTGCGGGAGAACTCGCTGAGCAGGGCGACGGTCTGGGGGCCGGCCCAGGGGAGGTCGACACCGGACACGGAGGGCGACTGGTGGGCGGTGCGCAGGCCGATGTCCTCGATGGCCACGACGGAGCCGAAGCGCTCGGAGAACAGCTCGGAGAGGATCCGCGGGATGGGTTCGCGGGGCTGTTCGCCGTCGAGCCAGCGGCGCACGCGGGAGGTGTCGGTGGAGATGTGGTGCGCGCCCATCTGGCGTGCCCTGCGGTTCACCTGGCGCGCCAGCTCGCCCTTCGACCAGCCGCTGCGCACGAACCACGAGCTCAGCTGCTCGTTGGGGCGCTTGCCGGCAGTCGTACCGTCTGCGCCGTTGCCGCCCACTGGAACGCCCCCATCCACCTGATGTCGTCCTGCGAACCCCTGCCAGAATGCCGTGTTCCGCGGCGCCCGTCCGGCGTTTCTCCTCCTTCGAACGGGAGACCGGTATGCCTCCGGCATACCCGGTTGCGCGGTCGACCCCGGGGTTCGTGCACCGAAGGTAATCCTACGATCACCCGTCCGGCATGGCGTTTCAAGAAACGCCACCATTCGCCACCCCTTCGAATGAACTCGCCGTGCACAGAACACGATTCACTTGACATGCGACGAACCGGGCTCGGCGTACCGGTGCGCGAAGAGGCGCGCGCGGCGGTCCGCACCACCGGCCGCACCACCGTGCGCCCCTCGCGGCGGCGGAGTGTGACGGAGGATTCCCGGTCCGTAACCACCGGCGCGTTCGACCCGTTGGAGGGGGCATGGGCTTCACGATCGGCGGCATTCGTGAGATGCGGTCCGGCTCACGTCGCCGCGTACGCACCACGGAGTGCACTGCGGTGGCGGAGTACACAGGGCTGTGGGGCTGGGACGTGGTCCCGGGAGCGCGGGCGGTCGCCGGCCGGTGCTCCTGCGGCGATCTCGGCTGTACGGCTCCGGGGGCGCACCCGCTGGCCTTCGCCGGGCAGGTACCGGCGGGCGCGGGCCTCGACGACGCGACCAAGGCGTGGTCGGAGTATCCGGGGGCGGCGGTGCTGCTGCCGGTCGGCCGGGCCTTCGACGTGATCGAGGTCGCCGAGGCGGCCGGCCGGCGGGCGCTGGTGCGCCTGGAGCGCATGGGACTGCCGCTCGGGCCGGTGTGCGTGACGCCGACGGGCCGGGCGCAGTTCTTCGTGGCCCCGGGCGCGGCGGCCGAGCTGCCGCAGCTGCTGTACCGGATGGGCTGGGACGACGCCGATCTGGACCTGCACTGCCTGGGTCCGGGCGCCCATGTCACCGCACCGCCCTCGGACCTGGGGGGGCTGGGGCCCGTGCACTGGCTGCGGCCGCCGGCGCTGGACACCGCGGGGGCGCCGCCGCAGGCCCGGCTGCTGCTCGGCACGCTCGCGTACATCTGCCACCGGACGCACCTCTGACCGGACCCGGTCACGTCGAAGGGCCCCTGCCGTTGAGCTGCGGCAGGGGCCCTTTTCGTACGCGTTCCGCGCTGGTGGTCAGTCGCCGATGAGGGCGTCCACGAACGCGCCCGGCTCGAACGGGGCCAGGTCGTCCGGGCCCTCGCCCAGGCCGACCAGCTTGACCGGGACGCCCAGCTCGCGCTGGACGGCGACGACGATGCCGCCCTTGGCGGTGCCGTCGAGCTTGGTGAGGACGATGCCGGTGATGTCGACCACCTCGGCGAAGACACGGGCCTGGATCAGACCGTTCTGGCCGGTGGTGGCGTCGAGGACGAGCAGGACCTCGTCGAGCGGGCCGTGCTTCTCGACGACGCGCTTGACCTTGCCGAGCTCGTCCATGAGGCCGGTCTTGGTGTGCAGGCGGCCGGCGGTGTCGATGAGGACCACGTCGGCGCCCTCCGCGATGCCCTCCTTGACCGCGTCGAAGGCGATCGACGCCGGGTCGCCGCCCTCCGGGCCGCGCACGGTGCGGGCACCGACGCGCTCGCCCCAGGTCTGCAGCTGGTCGGCGGCGGCGGCTCGGAAGGTGTCGGCGGCGCCGAGGACGACGGACTTGCCGTCGGCGACCAGGACCCGGGCCAGCTTGCCGGTCGTGGTGGTCTTGCCGGTGCCGTTGACGCCGACGACCATGACGATGCCCGGGACGTCCTCGGGGCTCTCGGTCTTCACCGTGCGGTCGAGGTCGGCGCCGAGCAGCGTGATGAGCTCCTCGCGCAGCAGCCCGCGCAGCTCGTCGGGGGTGCGGGTGCCGAGCACCTTGACCCGCTCGCGCAGCCGCTCGACGAGCTCCTGGGTGGGGGCGACGCCGACGTCGGCGGTGAGGAGGGTCTCCTCGATCTCCTCCCAGGTGTCGTCGTCGAGGTGCTCGCGGGACAGGAGCGTGAGCAGCCCCTTGCCGAGCGAGTTCTGGGAGCGGGCGAGCCGGGCGCGGAGCCGTACGAGACGGCCGGCGGTCGGCTCGGGCACCTCGATCGCGGGGACCTCGGCGGCGGGCTCCTCGACGGCGACCGTGGCCTCGGGGGCCTCGGCGGTGGGGAGCTCGACCTCCTCCACGGTGCGGCGTGGTTCTTCCCGCGGTGTCTCCGCCTCGTCGCCGACGTGCGGTTCGGCGGGCGGAGCGGTGATGGTCGGCGTGGTGGACGGCGGCTCGGCCGGCGGCAGCTGCTTCTTCTTGCGACCGCTGATCACGAGGCCGCTGGTCACGGCGACCGCGACGACCAGAGCGATGACTACAGCAAGGATGAGTTCCATAACCCGTCCAGTATCGGCCACGAAAGGCACGGAGGCGGAGCACGTACAGTGTGTGGTTCCCCCACATCTGTACAACGGAGTACTGCTATGTCCCACGCCTCCGAGACCGAAGGCGCGCAGAGCGGCGGCACGCTGGAGAGCCGCGGCCTCGAACCCGTCCCCGACGCCGAGCGGACCGGGCGGGTCGGCGAGCTGTTCCCGACCTGGGTCGCGGCCAACATCAGTGTGCTTCTGCTCACGATGGGCGCCGGCCTGATCGTCTTCAACGGGCTGAACTTCTGGCAGGTGCTGTTCGTCGCGGTGGCCGCGCCGGTCCTGTCGTACGGGATCGTCGGCCTGATCTCGATCGCGGGCAAGCACGGCGGAGCGCCCGGCATGGCGCTGTCACGGGCGGTGTTCGGTCAGCGCGGAAACCTTTTTCCTGGGTCGCTGATCTGGGTGGCCCGCTGGGGCTGGGAGACGATCAACGCGGTCACCGGCGCCTACGCGGTGCTGACCGTGCTCGACCTGCTCTTCGGCGTGAAGTCGAACACACCGCTGATCGTGGTGACGCTGCTGCTCTTCGTCGCCTGCACCTTCCTGGTCTCCGGGCTCGGGATCAACGCGCTGCGGGTGTGCAGCAAGTGGTCGACGTATCTCTTCGGCGCGTTCTCGGTCCTGGTCCTCGTCTACCTGGTGGCGAACACCGACTGGTCGGCGGTCTTCGCCAAGCCGGCCGGTTCGACCGCGATGCTGGTCGCGGGGATCGGCACGATCGCGGCGGGCGGCATCAGCTGGGTGCCGTCGGGCCCGGACTTCACCCGCTATCTGCCGCGGACGGCCTCCTCGAAGGCGATGGTCGGCTCGACGGTCGGCGGCGCCGGGATCGTGGTGCTGCCGATGGTGCTGATGGGCGCGGTGATGGCGGTGTCGACGCCTGACCTGGCCTCGGCGCAGGACCCGGTCTCCTTCATCGGTGAGCTGCTGCCGGCCTGGATCTCGGTGCCGTACCTGGTGATCGCCCTGATCGGCATGCTGCTGATCAACTCGATGTCGATGTACTCGGCCGGGTTCACGGCGCAGACCCTGGGCATCAAGGTGCCGCGGGCCGCGGCGGTGAGCGTGAACGCGGCGATCAGTCTGGTCTTCGGTGTGCTGCTGATGGTGGTGGCGACCAGCTTCATCGGCTCGTTCATCTCCTTCCTGACGCTGCTCGCGGTGGCGTTCTCCGCGTGGATCGGCGTGTTCGGCGTGGACATGCTGCACCGGCGTACCTACGACGCCGAGGCGCTGATGGACACCACGCGGACCAGCGCCTACTGGTACCGGGGCGGCTTCGCCTGGCAGGCGATGACGGCCTGGGGCGTGGCGCTCGTGGCGGGTCTGCTGTTCACCAAGGTCGAGTGGTTCAGCGGTCCGCTGGCCTCGTCCTGGATCGGCCGGAACGGTCTGGGCTGGGCGGCGACGATCGTGGTGGCGGGTGTGCTGTACGCCGTACTGCCGCGCGAGCGGGCGGCGCGGGACGCGGAGTCCGGGGATCCGGCCGAGGTGCGCGCGACCGTTTCCATCTGACGCGACGTCAGATACCGTCCCCCTTCGCCGGCATCCCACCCGCGGAGGGGGACTTCCCATGCCCTTCACAGTCGTACGGTTCAACCTCGTCGATCCGCACGCGGACCCCGTCTCCCTCTCGGGCAGGTACCAGGCGGCCGTCGAGATGGCGGCGCACGCCGACGCGCACGGCGTCGACACGGTGCAGACCGAGGAGCACCACGGCGCGGCCAACAACTGGCTCCCCTCCCCCTTCGCCTTCGCGGGCGCGGTCTTCGGGGCCACGAGGAGGATCGCGGTCACCGTCTCGGCGATCATCGGGCCGCTGCACGATCCGCTGCGGCTCGCCGAGGAGATCGCGGTCCTGGACCTGCTGAGCGCGGGCCGCCTGGTGACGGTCGCCGGGATCGGCTACCGGCCGGAGGAGTACGAGGAGCGCGGGGTGGACTGGGGCCGCCGGGGCAAGCTGCAGGACGCGCTCCTGGAGACGCTGCTGGCGGCCTGGTCCGGTGAGCCCTTCACGTATCAGGGCCGTACGGTACGGGTCACCCCGCGGCCCTTCACCCAGCCGCATCCGCTGCTGCTGGTCGGCGGCTCGTCGAAGGCGGCGGCGCGGCGGGCGGCCCGGCTCGGGCTGCCGTTCTTCCCGAGCGCGCACCTGCCGGAGCTGGAGACGTACTACCAGGAGCAGTGCGCCGGGTACGGCACCGAGGGCTGGACGATGATGCCGGCGCGGGAGACCCCGCTGCTGCACGTGTCGGAGGATCCGGACCGGACCTGGGCGGAGTTCGGCGAGCACTTCCTGCACGAGGCGCGGACCTATGCCTCGTGGCAGTCGAAGGAGATCCGTTCGGCGGTCCGGTCGGCCGCGGCGACGGTGGGAGAACTGCGCGCGGAGGGTGTGTACCGGGTGGTGACGCCCGAGGAGTGCGTGGCGCTCGGGCGGGATCTCGACAGCCTGGTGCTGCATCCGCTGTGTGGCGGGATGCCCCTGGAGGAGGGGTGGCGGAGTCTGCGGCTGTTCTGCGACGCCGTACTGCCCCGGCTCAGGGCATAGGGCCTCGGGCCGGGGCAGTCTCGCGGTCAAGGAGAGGGGCAGCGGGGATTAGCCCATCTCCTCCAACGCCTTGCCCTTGGTCTCCTTGACGTACCGGAGCACGAAGGGGATCGAGAGCACGGCGAAGATCGTGTAGATGATGTAGGTGCCGGAGAGGTTCCAGTCCGCGAGGGACGGGAAGCTGGCGGTGATGGCCCAGTTGGCGATCCACTGGGCGGAGGCGGCCACGCCGAGGGCGGCGGCGCGGATGCGGTTGGGGAACATCTCGCCGAGGAAGACCCAGACGACCACGCCCCACGAGAGGGCGAAGAAGAGCACGAAGACATGGGCGGCGACGAGCGCCACGACTCCCTCGGTGGTGGGCAGCTTGCCGTCGACGAGGTCGGCGGAGAAGGCCCAGGCCTCGAAGGCGAGGGCGATGGCCATGCCGACGGAGCCGACGAGGGCGAGCGGCTTGCGGCCGACCCGGTCGACCAGGACCATCGCGATCACGGTGCCGATGATGTTGATGATCGACGTGGTGAACGAGTAGAAGAACGAGCTCGACGGGTCGACGCCGACGGACTGCCACAGCGTCGAGGAGTAGTAGAAGGCGACGTTGATGCCGACGAGCTGCTGGAAGACGGAGAGTCCGATGCCGACCCAGACGATGGGCAGCAGCCGGGACTTGCTGCCGGCGACGAGCAGGTCCTTGAAGGTGGACTTGTGCTCGCTGCGCATGGCCCGGTCGATCTCGGCGACCCGGTGGTCGAGGTCGACGCCGCGGCCCTCGACCTCGGCGAGCACCTCCTTGGCCCGCTCGATGCGGCCGACGGAGATGAGGAAGCGCGGGGACTCGGGGATCGCGAAGGAGAGCAGGCCGTAGAGGACGGCGGGCACCACCATCACGCCGAGCATCCACTGCCAGGCCTCCAGGCCGCCGATCTCGCCGCGCTGGTCGCCGTCGGCGAGCTGGAGGATGCCGTAGTTGACGAGCTGGGAGACGGCGATGCCGATGACGATGGCGGCCTGCTGGAAGGAGCCGAGGCGGCCGCGGTACGCGGCGGGGGCGACCTCGGCGATGTAGGCGGGGCCGATCACGGAGGCCATGCCGATGGCGAAGCCGCCGATGACCCGCCAGAAGGCCAGGTCCCACAGGGCGAAGGGCAGCGCGGAGCCCACCGCGCTGACGGCGAAGAGGACCGCGGAGATCTGCATGCAGCGGATCCGGCCGATGCGGTCGGCGATCCGGCCGGCGGTGGCGGCGCCGATGGCGCAGCCGATCAGGGCGATGGCGATGACCTGGGCCAGCGTGCCCGAGCCGATGTCGTACCGGTGCCGGATGGCCTCGACGGCGCCGTTGATGACGGAACTGTCGTAGCCGAAGAGGAAGCCGCCCATCGCGGCCGAGGCCGTGATGAAGATGACGTGTCCGATGTGGTCCGGATGGGCCTGTCGGCCTTCGGACGGCGGCGGTGTGGGCGCCTGCGCGGTGCTGGTCACAAGGACTCCTCGGGGCTCCGGCAGCGTCGCCGGTGCGGTGGGGGGCGAGCCCTTCAAGTGGGGCATGACTTCACGCCGCCGACCACTTGAAGGTAAAAGCAACGTTGCAGAGACTATTCCTTCAGGTTTCGAAGTCAAGAGGGGATGTCGTATGACTTGAAACGCAAGGTATGGCGACCTGCGTTCAACACTTGAACCGTCGAGCCCTCAGCGGAGCCGCTGGCTGATGACCTTCGAGACGCCGTCGCCCTGCATCGACACGCCGTACAGCGCGTCCGCGACCTCCATCGTCCGCTTCTGGTGGGTGATGACGATCAGCTGTGAGGACTCCTGGAGCTCCTGCATGATCCGGATGAGCCGCTGCAGATTGGTGTCGTCGAGCGCCGCCTCGACCTCGTCCATCACGTAGAACGGGCTGGGCCTGGCCTTGAAGATGGACACGAGCAGCGCCACCGCCGTCAGCGAGCGCTCGCCGCCGGACAGCAGCGAGAGCCGCTTGACCTTCTTGCCCGGCGGGCGGGCCTCCACGTCCACGCCGGTGCTGAGCATGTCGTCCGGGTCGGTGAGGACGAGCCGGCCCTCGCCGCCCGGGAAGAGCCGCGAGAAGACCCCCTCGAACTCGCGGGCGGTGTCCCGGTAGGCCTCGGTGAACACCTGCTCAACCCGCAGGTCCACCTCCTTCACGACCTGAAGGAGATCGGCCCGGGTCTTCTTCAGGTCCTCCAGCTGCTCGGAGAGGAACTGGTGCCGCTCCTCCAGCGCCGCGAACTCTTCGAGGGCCAGCGGATTGACCTTGCCGAGCTGCTGGTACGCCCGTTCGGCGGCCTTGAGCCGCTTTTCCTGCTCCGAACGGACGAACGGGCGCGGCTGGTTGCGCGGATGCTCCGGATCCTCCGGAAGCTCCTCGCCCTCGGCCGGCGGCGACGGCGGTACGGGCTGGTGGGGGCCGTACTCGTCGACCAGCGCGGCCGGCTCCACGCCCAGCTCCTCCAGGGAGCGGGTCTCCAGCTGCTCGATCCGCAACCGCTTCTCCGCGCCCAGGACCTCACCGCGGTGCACCGAGTCGGTGAGCTTGTCGAGCTCCGCCTTCAGGTCGCGGCCCCGGGTACGGGCGGCGGCCAGGCCCTCCTCGCGGGCGCCCTTCGCGGCCTCGGCACGGGCCCGTTCCTGCTCGGCGCGGACCAGGGACACCTCGACGTGCGCGAGCAACTGGCGGGCACCCGCCGCGACGGCGCCTGCCACCTCCGCCTCGTGGCGCAGCCGCGCCCGGCGCTGTTCGGCACGGGCCCGGGCCTCGCGCTCGGCGCGTGCGGCCCGGTCGAGGGAGTCGGCCCGGCCGGCGAGGCCCCTGACCCGCTCCTCGTGGGTACGGACCTGGAGGCGGGCCTCCATCTCGGTCTGGCGCGCGTTGGAGCCGTCGATGGCGAGCCGGTCCCGCACCGAGGTGTCGGGCTCCTCCTCGGCGGGCGTCTCCTCGGCGACAAGGAGCCGCTCGGTCAGTTCCTCCGCCTCGACCACGGCCTTCGCCAGGGCCTCCTGGGCCCGCGCGGCGGCCGCGGCGGTCCGCTCGGCCTCGCCCGCGGCGCCCCTGGCCTGCCCGGCGAGCCTGCCGAGCTGCTGGGCGACCGCGGACTTCTCGCGCTCGGCGACCCGCCGCCGCTCCCCCAGCTCGTCCACCAGGCGGGCCGCCTCGCGCCTGCGTCCGGCGGCCTCCTCCTGGGCGCCTCCGAGCGCCGCGCACCGCACCTCGAGCTCGGCCAGCTCGGCCGCCGCCTCGTCCACGGACGCCTGCACCTCGAGGAGGCTGGGCGCCCCGGCGGCGCCGCCCTGCGCGAAGTGCGCCCCGAGCAGGTCGCCTTCGGCGGTCACCGCGGTCACGTCGGGCCGCGCCCGTACCACCTCGACGGCCTCGTCGAGCCCGCCGACCACCACCACGTCCCTGAGCAGCCGCCGTACGGCTCCCATGAGTTCGTCGGGCCCGGCGACCAGCCGGGCGGCGGGGAGCGCGCCGTCCGGAGCAGGCACCTCCGCGTCGCCGCCCGCCGCGGTCCCGGCTTCGGCCGCGGCCGCCAGGAGCAGTGACGCCCGCCCCGCGTCCTGCTTGCGCAGCAGGCGCAGGGCCTCCGCCGCGGCCGCGGGGCCCGTCACGGCCAGGGCGTCGGCGGCGGCGCCCAGGGCCGCGGCGACCGGGACCTCGTGGCCGGGGGTCACGGTGAGGAGTTCGGCGGCCGGGCCGAGGAGGCCCGTGAGGTCGGCGGACAGGAGCGCGCCCGTGCCGTCCTTGCGGCGCAGGCCGAGGGCGAGGGCGTCGTGCCGGGCGCGGGTCGCGGCCCGGGCTCGTTCGGCGTCGCCGGTGGCCTCCCGGGAGGCGGCGAGCGCGGTCTCCGCGTCGGCGAGCTCGCGCCGGGCGGCCTCGTACCGCTCCCCCAGCTCCGTGTCGCCGGCGTCGAGGCCGTCCACCTCGGCCTTCAGCTGCTCGTACTCCTCCTGCGCTGCGACCGCCCGCTCCTGTGCCTCGTCGCGCGACGAGGCGAGCCGGTCGATCTCGGCCTGGGCGGACGCGGCGCGCGAGCGGGCCGCGTTGACCTGCCCGTGCAGCCGGGCCAGGCCCTCGCGGCGGTCGGCGATGGCGCGGGCGGCGTCCTTGAGACGGCGTTCCTCGACGGTGAGCGCCCGCTCCAGTTCGGCGCGGTGGGCGACGGTGTCCTCGAGGGCACGCTCGGCCGCCTCGAGCGCGGCCCCGAGTTCGGCCTCCTGCTCGCGGATGCGGGCGGCCTCGCGCTCCATGTCCTCCGGGTCGCGGCCGCGCCGCTCCTCCGCGGGCCGGTCGGTGGCGCTCTTGACCCGAGCGTCGGCGAGGGAGACGGTGCCGCGCACCCGCTCGGCGAACCGGGACAGCTCGTACCAGGTCTGCTGCGCGCGTTGCAGCCGCGGCGCGAGGCGGCGCACGTCCTCTTCGAGCTCGGCCTCCTTCGCGAGCGCCGCGTTCAGCGCGGTCTCGGTGGTCTCCTTGCGGGCGAGCAGCGCGGCCTCGTCGGCGACCTCGGTCCTCAGCGCCTCCTTGAGGCGTACGAGGTCGTCGGAGAGCAGCCGCAGCCGGGCGTCGCGCAGGTCGGCCTGGATGACGGCGGCGCGGCGGGCGACCGCGGCCTGCCGGCCGAGCGGCTTGAGCTGGCGTCGCAGTTCGTCGGTGAGGTCCTGGACGCGCGCGAGGTTGGCCTGCATCGCGTCGAGCTTCCGCAGCGCCTTCTCCTTGCGCTTGCGGTGCTTGAGGACGCCGGCGGCCTCCTCGATGAAGGCGCGCCGGCCCATCGGGTCGGCGTGCAGGACGGAGTCGAGCTGGCCCTGGCCGACGATGACGTGCATCTCGCGGCCGATGCCGGAGTCGGAGAGGAGGTCCTGGATGTCGAGCAGCCGGCAGGTGTCGCCGTTGATCTGGTACTCGCTGCTGCCGCCGCGGAACATGATCCGGGTGATGGTGACTTCGGCGTAGTCGATGGGCAGCGCGCCGTCGGAGTTGTCGATGGTCAGCGAGACCTCGGCGCGGCCGAGCGGGGGCCGCCCGGTCGTGCCGGCGAAGATGACGTCCTCCATCTTGCCGCCGCGCAGCGACTTGGCGCCCTGCTCTCCCATGACCCAGGACAGCGCGTCCACGACGTTGGACTTGCCCGAGCCGTTGGGCCCGACGACGCACGTGATCCCGGGTTCGAACCGCAGGGTGGTGGCGGAGGCGAACGACTTGAAACCGCGGAGCGTCAGGGCCTTGAGATGCACGCCTGCGGACTCTACCCGCGGTCATGGGTTTCACCCATGAACGTGCAGGGCACACCCTCCCCCAAGGAGGGTGGGGCATGGGGGACGCAGGGGGTGTGCAAGAAAGAAGGGACGCCGGAGCGCCCCTTGCATATCCAGCTGTACCGGCGAAAGTGTTTCTCACCTGGCCCCTCGGGGCTGAACCTCAGGTGAGCGCAGGCTCCGCCTTGGTGACGTCGAGATCGATGCTGTCCAGCAGCGACTCTCCCTGGTGCGAAGCGGCGGCGGTGAGTGCGTCGTTCTCGGACTGGATCCGAACCAGCTCGGACTCGAGGTCCTGGACGCGCTGCTGAAGCCGTCGCATCTCGGCGAGGAGTCGCGGGTCGGAGCCGCCGACGTAACCGAGAAGCGCCTTTGCCATGATGGATGGTCCTCCACACTGAGTGACCGACCGAAGCGGTGTGGGTCGTGAGGGATTCGCACCCGCGGTGCTCGACCGTGCTCTTTGTCGTGCCGGTTCTCACGGTCGAACAGCTAAGGTGCGCGGGGCTTCCAGAGTCTCACCAAAAAGTTTGACGGTCAACACGATCACGCCCCGCATCAAGGGTTCACCGGGGGGCTGCGGCCGCATTCAGAGCGGCGGCGCCTCGCAACTCGGTGCCCGAGGGGCTGTGGAGATCATCCTTCCTCGCGCAGCCTGGCATGGCAAGCCCTTCTTGGCAATCACCAGGTCGTTTCCGCTTCGGCGAGTGTTTTCCCGAGGGGGACGCCCGGTCGCCCGAGGGCGCTCGGAGCCGTCGGGCGGGGCGTCACGCACAAGATCGCCGGCGGGTCTCAGCGGATCGCGAAGGTCTCGTAGATGCCGCGCGGGGTGTCCCAGATCTCAGTGACCCCGTCCACCCGCCCGGGCGTGTCGTCGGACCGGAGCCAGTCGAGCAGACGGTGGCAATTCTCACTCGGCCCCTCGGCCACGACCTGGACGCGGCCGTCGTCGAGGTTCAGGGCGAAGCCGACGAGCCCGCCGATCTCCAATGCGTTTGCCCTGGTGAACCAACGGAAGCCCACTCCCTGTACTCGGCCGCGCACCCAGGCGGTCATCCGCACGTCGTCATTCATGGCTGCACGCTAACGGGCGGATTACGGAAGGAGCACGTCAGCCCCGCGTGTCATGGCGTACAGTCCCGACCGAACGGGGCTCACCCGGTTGGCGGAGTCCCGTTCGAAGCATCCACAGAAGCAAAGATCAGCAAAGATCGCGGTCCAGAACGCCAGGGAGGCAGACCAGATGGGACGCCATCGCGGCGCACGACGCGGCGCACCCGTACGCACCGGACTGCTCGGTGTCTCGGCGGCCGTCGCGGTCGGCGCGGTCGCCGTCGCCACGGGCCTGCTGCCCGGGGCCGAGACCTTCACGGTGAGCAGCGCGGGCAAGAGCGAGCAGCGCGTGGAAGCGCGGCAGCAGGCCCCGAGCCTGAACACCCAGGGCGGCTCCTCGGCCACCCCGGCCGGCAGCTCGGCGGGTACGGGCACGGGTGTGGCCAAGGGGAGCGGCAAGGCCGCCTCCCCCTCGGCGACGCCGTCGCCGAAGCCCACCCCCTCCAGGACGACCGCCAAGCCGAGCCCGAAGGCCACGGCACCCAAGGTCACGCCGAAGCCCAAGCCGAAGCCGAAGCCCTCGAAGACGAGCCGTCCGGCGCAGGCCGCCCCGACCACCGAGGCCGCCCGCGCGCCGCAGCCCACCGTCCGCCCGCTCAGCAGCCGCGAGGCGGCGGCCGAGGCGGAGGTCGTGCGCCTGGTGAACGTCGAGCGTGCCAAGGTGGGCTGCACCCCGGTCAGCTCCGACGCCCGGCTGGCCTCGCTGGCGGGCGCCTTCAGCGCGGACATGGCCGCGCGTGGCTTCTTCGACCACACCGATCCGAGCGGGGCGACCCCGTGGGACCGCGCCACGCAGGCAGGCATCACCAGCCTCGGCGCCGAGAACATCGCCCGCGGCCAGGTGGACGCGGCTGCGGTGATGAAGTCCTGGATGGAGAGCGACGGCCACCGCGCGAACATCCTGAACTGCACGTACACGACGCTGGGCGTGGGAGTCCACTTCGCGGACGGCGGTCCGTGGTGGACGCAGGACTTCGGTTTCTGACCCGCGAGGGTCGCCCGCCGGTCGTACGCGAAGGGCCCCGTCACCGGGAAGGTGACGGGGCCCTTTCCCGTACCGGGGAGGGACGGCGGGGTCAGGCGGCGGCCTTGCCGATCGCGAACGTGCGGGCGGTCTCGGCGACCCGTCGGCCGAGGTGCTCGGCGGTCGCGATGTCGGCCTTGTGGACACCCTCGGGGCCCAGGTCGTTGTGGGTCTGGGCAGCGGCGCCGGTGAAGAAGCCGAGGCGGTTGATGTCGTTCTCGGAGGCCGCGGAGCTGTTCCAGCCGGGCTTCAGGCCGAGGTTGACCCAGGTCATGCCGTGCTGGCCGGCGAGGGTCTGGAAGAACTGCAGGGTGTGCAGCTTGTCGCCGCTCTTGGAGGCGGAGTTGGTGAAGCCGGCCGCGAGCTTGTCCAGCCAGGCGTCGGTGAACCAGCGCTTCGAGGTGGCCTCGGCGAACTGGTGGAAGGCGCCGGAGGCGGTGCCCATGTAGGTCGGCGAGCCGAAGACGATCGCGTCGGAGGCGTCCAGGAGCTCCCACTGCGCGTCGGTGATCTCGTCGACCTTGATCAGGTGGACGGTGGCTCCGGCGTCGGCGGCCCCGGCCCGGACGGCCTCGGCGATGACGGCGGTGTGGCCGAAGCCGGAGTGGTACGCGATGGACACGACGGGCGTGGTCACAGGGGGCTCCTCAAGGGGTGGGACAGGAGGCAGGGGGAACGACAAGAAGTAGAGCACTAACTTTTCGAAAGCGCAAGCATTCGCATAGCGCCATCTCGCAGGCAGCGCTGTGTCCGCGTATGGTAGGGAGCATGAGTGACGACCTCGCCTACGACGTCTTCGCGAAGGCCTGTCCCTCGCGCGGCACGCTGGAGCACGTGACCGGCCGGTGGGGAAGCCTCACCCTCGGCGCCCTCCACGAGGGCAGCTTCCGCTTCAACGAGCTGCGGCGCAGGGTCGACGGCGTGAGCGAGAAGATGCTGTCCCAGACGCTGCACGCGCTCGAGCGCGACGGTCTCGTCCACCGCGAGGCGCAGCCCACCAACCCCCCGCGCGTCGACTACCGGCTCACGCCGCTCGGCCTTGAGGTCGCGGAGCGGCTGCTCGGTCTGATCCACCTGGTCGAGGGCCGCATGGACCAGGTGCTGGCCGCCCGCGAGAGTTACGACACGGAGCGCGCGGCCGCGGTCACGCCGTAAGACCGCTCGTCGGCTCGTCGCAGCCGGTTCGTCACAGCCGGCGTCACAGCCGGTTCGTCACAGCCGGCGTCACGGCCGGCTCGTCGCAGGGCTGGTCCGCCGGACGCGCCTCAGAGCGCCGTGCCGCGCGGCGGGCGCTGGCAGCGCGGGCAGTAGTAGCTGGACCGGTTCATCCACGGGCGCCGGCGCATCGGCGTCCCGCAGCGGTGGCAGGGCTCGCCCTCCCGCCCGTACGCGTCGAGCGAGCGGTCGAAGTACCCCGACTCGCCGTTCACGTTGACGTACAGCGCGTCGAAGCTGGTGCCGCCGGCCGCGAGCGCCGCGTTCATCACGTCCCGCACATGCCCGAGCAGCTCGGCCGAGCGCGGCCGGGTGAGGGTGGCGGTGGGCCGGTCGTAGTGCAGCCTCGCCCGCCACAGCGCCTCGTCGGCGTAGATGTTGCCGACGCCGCTGATCAGCGACTGGTCGAGCAGCGCCCGCTTGATCGTCGTACGCCGCAGGCGCAGCGCACTCTGGAATGCGGCGTCGTCGAAGGCCGGGTCCAGCGGGTCACGCGCGATGTGCGCGATGACGTCCGGGAGCCCGTCGGGGGTGTTGTCGTGAAGCGAGAGACCACCGAAGGTCCGCTGGTCGACGAAGCGCAGTTCGGTGCCGGCCGTGTCGTCGAAGCGGATCCGGATCCGAAGGTGCTTCTCCTCCGCCGCGTCCTCGGGCTGGACGAGCAGCTGACCGCTCATGCCGAGGTGGCCGAGCACGGAGGCTTCGGTGTCCGCGAGCGGCACCCACAGGTACTTGCCGCGCCGCCGCGCCACGCCGAACCGGTGCCCCTTCAGCCGGGCCGCGAAGTCCGCGCCGCCCGCGAGATGGCGCCGGACGGCCCTCGGGTGCAGGACCTCGACCTCGGCGACGGTGCGCCCCGCGACCCACCGCTCAAGACCGCGTCGTACGACCTCGACCTCGGGCAACTCGGGCACGGGACTCCTCCGCAGGACTCTCGACGGCTGATGACCGCAGCCTACAACCGCCGTGACAGGGCGATGCCCCCGTCCCCTGAAGGGGGCGGGGGCATCGGGAAGCGAAGGGTCAGGCCGAGGCCTGGTCCTGGGCGGAAGAGGCGTCGGCGCCCTCTTCCAGGTCGTTCGTGACGGCGTTCTCGGCCGCGGCCTTGGCCGCCGCCGCGCGCTCGTCCGCGGCCGCGCGGATCGCGCGCCACGCGGATTCAGCCGCCTGCTGCTCCGCTTCCTTCTTGCTGCGGCCAGTGCCGGTGCCGTACGAGACACCACCGACGCGGGCGGCAGCAGTGAAGGTCTTCTCGTGGTCCGGACCCTCCTCGCTGACGAGGTACTCCGGCACGCCCAGACCCTCCGCCGCGGTCAGTTCCTGGAGACTGGTCTTCCAGTCCAGGCCTGCGCCGAGGTTCGAGGACTTCTCGATGAGCGGGTCGAAGAGCCGGTGCACCAGCTCGGACGCCACTTCGAGACCCTGGTCGAGATAGACCGCGCCGATCACCGCTTCAAGGGTGTCGGCGAGGATGGACGCCTTGTCCCGGCCGCCCGTGCCCTCTTCGCCCCGGCCGAGCCGGATGAAGGAGCCCAGTTCGAGGCCGCGACCGACCTCCGCCAGCGCACGCGAGTTGACCACCGCGGCCCGCAGCTTGGCCAGCTGGCCCTCGGGCAGGTCGGGGTGGGTGCGGTACAGCGTGTCCGTGACCACCAGGCCGAGCACGGAGTCCCCGAGGAACTCGAGACGCTCGTTGGTGGGCAGACCGCCGTTCTCGTACGCGTACGAGCGGTGCGTCAGTGCACGCACCAGAAGGGCGGACTCGAGCTGATACCCGAGCCGCCCTTCCAGAAGCGTGTGGGACGAGGCTGTGTTGACGTGGTCAGACATCGTGCCTCTCACCAGCCACTCAGACCGAGAGGACCTGGCGCTTGTTGTAGGTGCCGCAGCTCGGGCACGCGATGTGCTGCTGCTTCGGCTCCTGGCAACGCTCACACGAAACCAGGGTGGGGACCGCAGCCTTCCACTGCGACCGGCGGTGGCGCGTGTTGCTGCGCGACATCTTCCGCTTCGGAACAGCCACGGCTACTTCTCCTGCTTCTCGTCGACGCCAGCTTCGGCGCCGCTCATGTTGTCCTTCTCATCGGTTCCCAGCGAACCGGCGAGTCCCTGCAGTGCCGCCCAACGTGCGTCGACGGCGTCATGATGGTGGTCCGGATTGTCGTTCAGGTTGATTCCGCACTCGGAACACAGACCCTCACAGTCCTCCCGGCACACCGGCTGCATCGGCAGTGCGAGCACCACCGCATCACGCAGCACAGGTTCGAGGTCGAACATGCCGTCCTCGAGGGGGGTCATGCTCTCGTCGTCCTCGGCTTCGTCGTCCGCGGCCGCCTTGGAGCGGCCCCGGTCGTCGGAGTCGGGGTACGAGAACATCTCCTGGTAGTCCGCGTCGAGCTCCAGCTCGACGGGCTCCAGACACCTTACGCACTCCCCCTCGGCCGATGCACGGGCGGTGCCTGTGACAAGCACCCCTTCCATGACCGACTCGAGACGGAGCTCGATCTCCACCGGAGCGCCCTCGGGCACTCCGACGACCCCCGCGACACCCAGGTCCCTGGGCGCGTCGATCGTGCGGGAGATCCGCTGGAGGGCGCCAGGACGCCGCCCCAGCTCGTGCGTGTCGAACACGAGGGGGTTGCGGTGGTCGAGGCGCGTGCTCAGGGCTCTTCCTGCTTTCGATCGTTCACATCGTGAGGGGGCTGCCATCCGTGGGCAGCATGGATCGCGGGCATACGCGCGACCGAAGAGCCAGGATAACGGACGCTTCGCTCACGACCCAATCCGGGCCTACCGCCCCTGGTCGTAGCCCTGCTCGTAGCGGCGCAGCTGCTCCAGGTCGATCATGCTCGTGTCGAAGAAGCTGGTCTCGTCGAGCGCGGCGGCCGGGGGCTGCTGGACCTGCTGCTGCTCGTAGCCGTACTGGCCCTGGTAGGCGTAGGGGTCGGCCTGCTGGGGCTGCGCGGTGTAGTGCGCGGCGTAATCCGCTCCGGTGGACCCGGTGCTCGCACCGGCGTAGGGGTCCTGGTGCTGGTAGCCGTACGGGTCCGTCTGCTGGGGCTGCTGGTACGCGTAGGGGTCGTGCTGCGGCGGCTGCGGGGCGGCCTGCTGCTGGGCCGGGATCTGTACGGGCTCGGGGTCGGCCAGCTCCGCGAGGCCGGCCAGGTAGTCGGCGTCACTGGTGTGCTGCGCCGAGGCGCCGGCCGCGTCCTGGGCGGCCATGTGCTCGCCGAGGGCGTCGGAGGCGATCCGGCCGTGCAGCTTCTGCCGGCCCCGGCCCACGGCCTCCAGGGTCTTGCTCAGCACCGCCTCGAAGGCGCCCAGCTTGGTGTCCACGTAGGCGTCGGCCCGGTGGATCAGGGTCTGCGGGTCCGCGCTGTACTCGGGGGCGTCCTCGTCGGCGTACCCCTGCTCGTCGAGGCCGGGGCCGCGGCCGAGCAGCTTCTCGCGGCCGCGGTCGACGGAGGCGATGGTCTTGTTGAGGACGACCTCGAAGTTGGCGAGCTTGGAGTCGACGTAGTCGTCGGCCTCGGCACGGATCTCCTCGGCCTCGCGGCGGGCCTCGGCGAGGATCCGCTCGGCCTCGCCCTGGGACTGCCGGGCGACCTGGCTGTCGGAGACGATCGTGCCGCGCTCGGCGTGCGCGGCCTCGATGATCCGCTCGGCCTCGCGACGGGCCTGCTCGACCATCTGCTCACGGCCGCCGAGCAGCTCCTGCGCCTGGGCGAGCGAGCCCGGCAGGGCCTCGCGGACCTCTTCGAGCAGGGCGAGCAGGTCGGCACGGTTGACCACGCACGACGCCGACATGGGCATGGAGCGGGCGCTTTGGACCGTCGTGACGATCTCGTCGAGCTTCTTCTGCACGTCCACCGGTGCTCGCCACTCTCTACAGCTGGATGGAGACGGACGGGACGACTGTAAGGCCAGTCGGACCCCGTCCGGGACCTGGTGACGGAGCGTCAGTGGCGGTGGCCACGGGTCACTGCTCGCCGAGCCGCTCGGTGAGGCGGGTCAGGACCTGCGGGGGCACCAGGTGGGAGACGTCGCCGCCCCAGGCCGCGACCTCCTTGACCAGGGAGGACGACAGGAAGCTGTAGGTGGGGTTGGTCGGCACGAACAGGGTCTCGACGCCCGAGAGCCCGTTGTTCATCTGGGCCATCTGCAGCTCGTAGTCGAAGTCGCTGACGGCCCGCAGCCCCTTGACGATGGCGGGGATGTCGCGCTGCTTGCAGAAGTCGACGAGCAGGCCGTGGAAGGACTCCACCTCGACGTTGCCGAAGTCGGCGGTGACCTCACGGATGAGCTCGATCCGCTCGTCGACCGTGAAGAGGCCCTTCTTCGACTGGTTGATCATCACCGCGACGTGCACCACGTCGTACAGCTTGGAGGCGCGGGCGATGATGTCGAGGTGTCCATTGGTGATGGGGTCGAATGACCCCGGACATACGGCGCGGCGCAACTTGGGTCCCTCGCTCTCCGGTCCGGTCATCGTGCGTCTTCGCACGTAGAGGCGGCGCGACCGTACCAAAACGTTCCCTCGCCGTAGCGACGGGCCCGCAGTGGTGCGAAGCCGGCCGGCCAGCCGAACTCCCCGCCTCGGGTGCTGCGCTCCACGGTGACGAGCGCGTCGTCCGCGATCCAGCCCCCCGAGCGGAGTGTGAGGAGGATCTCGCGAAGATCGTCGTCCGCGACGGCGTACGGAGGGTCGAGGAAGACCAGGTCGTACGGCTCCGCCGGGGCCGGGCCCGCGACGATCTGTTCGGCCTTGCCGGTGCGCAGCTCGGCGCCCGGCAGGGCGAGGCTGCGGATGTTGTCCCGCACCGTCTTCGCCGCGCGCGGGTCGGCCTCGACGAGCAGGGCGTGGGACGCGCCACGGGACAGCGCTTCCAGGCCGACGGCGCCGCTACCCGCGTACAGGTCGGCGACGCGGGCCCCGGCGAGGCCGTGGAACGACTCCCACGTGGAGAAGAGGCCTTCCCGCGCCCGGTCGGAGGTGGGGCGGGTGCCGTGGCCCGGCGGTACGGCGATTCGGCGTCCGCCGGCACTGCCGGCGATCACGCGGGTCATCTGGGTCCTCGTTCTCCGTCAGCGATTGCCTGAGCAATAGCTTAGGGCGAGGAACGCCGGAGCGGACCGGGCCCGCGACGGCCGGCCCGGCGCAGGCCCTCCGGGCCCTCCGGGCGCGCCATGGCGGTCAGCCTGGCGGTCAGCCCTTCTCCAGGTATTCCTCCCGGTCCTTGTCGAGGAGCGCGTCGAGCGCGGTGCGCAGCTCGGGGTGGGCGGTGAGGTCGGGGTCGGCGAGGACGAGGGCGGTGGCCTCCTCGCGGGCGGCGGTGATGACCTCCTCGTCGTCGATGACGGTGAGCATCCGCAGCGAGGAGCGGACGCCGGACTGGGCCTGGCCGAGGACGTCGCCCTCGCGGCGCTGTTCGAGGTCGATCCGGGAGAGCTCGAAGCCGTCGAGGGTGGAGGCGACGGCGTTCAGCCGCTGGCGGGCCGGGCTCGCCTCGGGCATCTCGCTCACGAGCAGGCACAGGCCGGCGGCGGAGCCACGGCCGACGCGGCCGCGGAGCTGGTGGAGCTGGGAGACGCCGAAGCGGTCGGCGTCCATGATCACCATGGCGGTCGCGTTGGGCACGTTGACGCCGACCTCGATGACGGTGGTGGCGACCAGGACGTCGGCCTCGCCGGCGGCGAAGCGGCGCATGACGTCGTCCTTGTCGTCGGGGTGCATCCTGCCGTGCAGCACTTCGACGCGGAGCCCGGCGAGCGGCCCCGTGCGCAGCTGCTCGGCGACGTCGAGGACGGCGAGCGGCGGGCGCTTCTCGGCCTCGTCCTCCGGGCTCGCCTTCCGCTTCTGCTTCCGGTCCTCCTCGTCGCCGATCCGGGGGCAGACCACGTACCCCTGGTGGCCGCCCTCGACCTCCTCGCGGACCCGCTCCCAGGCGCGGGCGAGGAAGTGCGGCTTGTCGGCGGCCGGGACGACATGGCTGGCGATCGGGGAGCGCCCGGCCGGCAGCTGGTCGAGGACGGAGGTCTCCAGGTCGCCGAAGACGGTCATCGCGACCGTACGGGGAATGGGCGTCGCGGTCATCACGAGCAGGTGCGGCGGCTGCTTGCCCTTGCCGCGCAAGGCATCGCGCTGCTCCACGCCGAAGCGGTGCTGCTCGTCGACGACGACCAGGCCGAGGTCGTGGAACTGCACCTTGTCCTCGATGAGCGCGTGGGTGCCGATGACGATGCCGGCCTCACCGGTGACCAGGTCGAGCAGCGCCTGCCGGCGCGCGGCGGCGCCCATGGAGCCGGTGAGCAGCACGACCTTGGTGGCGTGCTCTGACCCGCCGAGCATGCCCCCTTCGGCGAGCTCGCCCATCATCTCGGTGACCGAGCGGTGGTGTTGCTGGGCGAGGACCTCGGTGGGCGCGAGCATCGCGGCCTGTCCCCCGGTGTCGACGACGGCGAGCATGGCGCGCAGGGCCACCATCGTCTTGCCCGAGCCCACCTCGCCCTGGAGCAGGCGGTGCATGGGGTGGTCGGTGGCGAGGTCGTCGAAGATCTCCTTGGAGACCTTCTGCTGGCCCTCGGTGAGGGTGAAGGGGAGCTTGGCGTCGAAGGCGTCGAGCAGGCCGCCCTCGGCGGGTCTGCGGGGGACGGCGGGCAGCTGGGTGTCGGCGTGCCGGCGGCGGGCGAGGGCGACCTGGAGGACGAAGGCCTCGTCCCACTTGAGGCGGTCGCGGGCGTCGGCGATGTCGGCCTTGGTACGGGGCCGGTGGACCTTGGTGAGGGCGTCGGGCAGGTCGGTGAGACCGCGGTCCTCGCGCAGGGCGGGCGGCAGCGGGTCGACGAGGCCGGCCCAGTGCGTGGCGGCCATCGAGTCCAGGGCGATCGCGACGGACTGCTCGATGGTCCAGGACTCGATCTGCTTGCAGGCGGGGTAGATGGGCAGCAGCTCGCTCGCGAAGGCCTTGACGGTGTCGGTGCTGCTGTCGGCGTCGAGGAGCTTGTACTCGGGGTGGGCGAGCTGGAGCCGGCGGTTGAAGACGCCGACCTTGCCGGCGAACATGGCGCGCCGGCCGGGCAGCAGCTCCTTCTGGTGGAAGTGGACGGTGCGGCCGAAGAACACCAGCTGCATGCGCCCGCTGCCGTCGGTGATGGTGACCTCGAGGCGCTGCCCCTTGCCGCGCCCGCCCTTGTTGAAGGTGTGTACGCGCGCGTCGGCGACCTGGGCGACGACGGTGACGTGCTCGTCCAGCGGCAGGTCGGCGAGTGCGGTCAGCTCGCCGCGCTCCGCGTACCGCCGGGGGTAGTGGTGGAGGAGGTCGCCGACCGTGTGGAGGTCCATGTGCTCGGCCATCACCTTGGCGGTGGCGGCGCCGAGCAGTTTCCTGAGGGGTTCGTCGAGGGCGGGCACGCGATCCATTGCACACCACCGCACTGACAGACGTCGCGCAGGCTGTGGATATCCCCTGGTCACGTCGGCGCCGTGGCCCCTAGGATGGCGCCTCTTCCGCTCTTCTCTCCGCGATCACCGGCCCGCCGGGATCGCCCGACCCGCGCCGTCGCTCGTCCCCCCACCGGCGCAGCGACGATGACTGCTGACCAGACACCGCACACGTTCCAGGTCGATCTGCGTGGCCTGGTGGATCTGCTCTCCCACCACCTCTACTCCAGCCCCCGGGTCTACCTGCGCGAACTGCTGCAGAA
>NZ_JBITTJ010000017.1:0-157752 GCF_044541845.1 Streptomyces sp. NPDC085481 | reverse complement strand
TTCTGCAGCAGTTCGCGCAGGTAGACCCGGGGGCTGGAGTAGAGGTGGTGGGAGAGCAGATCCACCAGGCCACGCAGATCGACCTGGAACGTGTGGGACTTGTGCGGGGCGATCTCGGATTCCTCGAGGTCATTTGGATGCGCATGCATCTTGGATGGGCGTACATCCTGGCTGGGCATCGCTTCAGGGACGTGTTCCCCGACTCTGGCAGAGCGGCCCGCGCCCGCACATCCGTAGAACTACGGAATCCGACCCCCGGGGGGTATCCCCATAGCGGAGGCGGCGGAGCGGGTGGCGAACCCCCGCCCCTCACCGCTCGGCCCAGCCACACAGCGCCCGTCTGAGATGTCTCGGATAGGGTGATTCGATAGGTAATCGGTCGTGATTGCGGACATGATCGCGGTCGTGATTGCGCCCCTCGGGGCCAGGCTGATGCGTAGGTCGATGCGTTGCACACTCACCAGTCGCCGAGCAGGGTTCCGCAGCCGCCCCGGGCGGCCGTCGGATACGCGGGCGTGCTCAACGACCTGCTCCCCATCGCTCTGTGGCGGGAGGACACGCAGGGCCGGATCGTCGAGTGGTCCCTGGCCGCCCAGGACCTCCTCGGGCACCGTCCGGAGGACGTGATCGGGCGTCTGGCCACCCCGCTCCTCGTCCCCGACGGCAACCGCGAGCTCGCCGAGCGCCTGACCGTCAGGGTGCAGGCCGGCGAGACCGTCGTCGGCACCCTGCCCGTACGGCACCGCGACGGCCACCACGTCGTCATGGAGATGTGGATCGTGCCCGCCGCCGACCCGCAGGGCCGCCCCGGCGCCATGCTGATCGCCGTCGAGACCTCGCAGGTCCTGCGCATGCGCGAGTCGCTCGCCGCCCTCGAGTCCCTCTTCACCCAGTCGCCCATCGGCCTCGCCACCCTCGGCCCCGACCTGCGCTTCCTGCGCGTCAACGACGCCCTCGCCCGGATGAACGGCGTCCCGACCGCCGACCACATCGGCCGACGGCTCACCGAGGTCGTGCCCGGCGTGAACGCCGGCGCGCTGGAGGCGCTGATGCGCCAGGTGCTCGACACCGGCACCGCCGTCGTGGACGCCCGCAGGGTCGGCCGCACCCCCGCCGACCCCGGCCACGACCACATCTGGTCCAACTCCTACGCGCCCCTCCTCGACCACGCCGGCCGGCCCCTCGGGGTGATCGCCTCCCTCATCGACATCACCGACAGCCAGCAGGCCCACATCGAGGTCGAACGCGCCCGGCACCGCTTCGCCCTGCTCGCCGAGGCCGGAGCCAGGATCGGCACCACCCTCGACCTGCGGCAGACGGCCGAGGAGGTCGTCGCCTTCCTCGTCCCCCAGCTGGCCGACTCCGCCGACGTCCAGCTCCTCGAATCCGTCCTGGAGCCCGACGAGTCCACCGCCGCCACGCGAGGGGTGCTGCGCCGCCTCGCCGCCGCCTTCCCCGACCCGACCGCACCCACCGCGCTGCTCGGCGTCGGCCGCACCTTCCAGATACCGCTCGACTCCGTCTACGAGGAGGTCATCACCGACGCCCGCGCCATGGACCTCTTCACCGCCGACATCCCGGCCCTCATCAGGGACCCGCGCCTCGAGTCCCTGCGCAGCTACCTCGCCACCCGCATCGGCTCGGCCCGCCTCATCCCGCTTGTCGCCCGCGGCAAGGTGCTCGGCACCGTCTCGGTGACCCGGCTGCGTACCCGCGAACCCTTCGACGAGGAGGACCGCGTCCTGATGGACGAGATCGCGGCCAGGGCCGCGCTCAACATCGACAACGCGCGCCTCTACACCACCCAGCGGCAGGCCGCCCTCACCCTCCAGCGCAGCCTCACCAACAACGCGCTGCCCGACGTCAAGGGCCTGGAGCTCACCGGCCGCTACCTGCCCGCGAGCGACCACGACGTCGGCGGCGACTGGTTCGACGTCGTCGCGCTCCCCGGCGGCCGCACCGGTCTCGTCATCGGCGACGTCATGGGCCACGGCATCCACGCCGCCGCAGTCATGGGTCAACTCCGCACCGCCGTACGCACCCTGGCCCGCCACGACATCGCGCCCGCACGGATGCTCCGTTCCCTGGACGCGGTCGTCGGCGACCTCGGCGAGGACGAGATGGCCACCTGCGTGTACGCGGTCCACGACCCCGCCACCCACGTCTGGACCATCGCCCGCGCGGGCCACCCCCCGCCCGCCGTGGTCACCCCGGACGGCGCGATCACCTTCCTCGACGGGCCTCCCGGCACGCCGCTGGGAACCGGCGCCCACGAGTTCGGCACCCAGAAGGTCGCCCTGCCGCCCGGCGGCCTGCTCGTCCTCTACACCGACGGCCTCATCGAGGCCCGGGACCGCGACCTCGACCAGGGCATGACCGAACTCGCCGAGGCGCTACGGGACACGGACCGACCCCTGGACGACCTGTGCGACGACGTGCTGTCCGGCCTGCTGCCGGTACCGGCCCAGGACGACGTGGCGGTGCTGCTCGCCCGTACGATGCCGAGCTGACCCGCACCCGCACGGAGCTGCCCCGTATCCGCACCCGCACGCCTGTCAGACGCCGCCCCGCTCCAGGATTCCCTTCAGCTTCTGCTCGTCCACCGGCATCTCCTTGCGGGCCGCCGGCTTGACGACGAGGGGGACGAGCGCCTTGCCGATGCCGTGGCCCTCGAAGTCGAGGGACAGCGTCAGGCGCGAGCGCGCGCCTCCGTCGAGCGGCTCGATGGTGCCCTGGATGTCGCCGCGTACGGGGCCGTCCACGCCGTGGACGTGCCAGCTCCGCGGCGGGTCGATCTCGGTCAGCTCCATGGTCGTGTGGACGTCCCGGCGTCCCATCCGCCGGGTGACCGAGACCTGCTGGCCGACATGGCCGATGGTGCCGCCGGTGTGCCGCACGGCGACCGCGCTCTCCTGCCATTCCGGCAGGTGCGTGGGGTCGGTCACGTAGGCGAAGACCTCTTCGGGACGACGGTCGATGTCCACCGAGGCGTTGATCCTCGACATGGTCGCCTCCTTGCTCGCGCGAGGAACGGATCCCTCCCATCGTCCCACGCGAGGCCCCGGCACGGCAGGGCCAGCGGGCTGCGCCCCGCGCCCGGTACAGGTCCCTGAGCAGGGCGATCTCCGCGCCGTGGTGGAGGAGTTCCTGGTTCATCCACCACACGACGTCCAGGAAACAGGTCCTCCGGGTCGCTGCCGTGCGGGTACGAGCTGTACCCCACCGTGTCGAGGGTCGCGTCGTCCAGCGAGAGCAGCAGCGCGTGCCAGGCGTCGGTGGCCGCCTCGAAGTCCGCGAGCGCGGCGGACGCGTCACCCCGGCTGTGGAAGTCGTCGCGGGTCAGGCTGCGGCTGCCGGCCGTGTGGTCGGTGCGCAGCGCGAACATCTCGTTCAGGTGGCTGAGCCGCCAGGCGATCGTGGTGAACGGCGCCGGCTCGGGGTGCGGCGGGGGCGTCGCGTCGCGGCCGCAGTCGCCGGCTCCGGTCAGGACGGTGGCCCGCGCACCGGGGCCCGCCTCGCCTTGTCGGCACGGGAACCACGCGTGGAGCGTCCCGAGACCTCCGTCCCGCTACGAAGCCCCCCGCCCCACCGCCTCCACCAGCGGAAGCAGCCGGTGCGGCACCCGCTCGCGCAGGGCGATCTCGGTCCGGGTGCGCACCACCCCGGGCAGCTGGATCAGGCGCTGGATCACGTCCTCCAGGTGGCCCGCGTCGCGCGCGACCACCCGGGTCAGCAGATCGCCGCCGCCCGTGATCGAGAACGCCTCCACGATCTCCGGGACGGTCGCCAGGGCGTCCCCGACCTCGTCGAGATGTCCCTGCGTCACTTCGATGTGCACGAAGGCGAGCACGGGGTGCCCGAGCGCCGCCGGGGAGAGCACGGGTCCCGTCGCGGTGATCACCCCGTCCCGTTCGAGCCGGTCGATCCGGGCCTGGACGGTGCCTCTGGCGATGCCGAGGATCCGCGCGTACTCGCGCACGCTGGTGCGCGGCTGTTCGATGAGGAGTCGCAGGATGCGGGTGTCGAGCTCGTCCACCGTCATGGTCCGTTGGCCCCCTTCTGGCCGATGCTCCGGGACTTCGACTGTACCAATGGCCCACCTTCCAGCCCACCGGTTGAGCCAGTGGGCGGACGGATGGTTTCCTATTGTGAGAGAAGTGGACAGATGGCGCCGCGCAAGCGCCGGACCGGCGAGGTGGCCGGGCCCCGGCCCCGCGGCGCCATCGTCATGTCCGCGCGAGTCACGGCGACGACGAAGAGGGTGTGTGTACGGCAGCGGGGGCGGAACGACCGTCGTGAAGAAGGGCCTGGCGGCCGGTGGCCGACTGCTCCGTCAGGTGTGCGTGGCGCCCGACCCGGGCAGGGTACGGCTGCGCGTGGCCACGCGTGCCGTCCTCGGCACCGGCCTCGCCGTCGCCGTGGCCGAGCTGGCCGGTCTCTCCCTGACCGCCTCCATCACCGCGGGACTCGCGGCGCTCCTCGCCCTGTTCACCGTGGGCGACCCCACCGTGCGCCGCCAGATGGTCACCACGGCCCTGCTGCCGCTCGCCGGCTTCCCCGTCCTCGCCCTCGCGACCGCCCTGCACGGCGTACCGCTGCTGCGCGACAGTGCCTGGCTGCTCGTCGTCTTCGTGGGCGTGTACGCGCGACGCTGGGGGCCGCGCGGCCACGCGCTCGGCATCTTCGCCTTCATGCAGTTCTTCGTGACCCAGTTCCTGCACGCGCTGCCCGCGCAGCTGCCGGAGCTGTTCGCCGCGGTGCTGCTCGCGCTCGGCTCGGCCGGTGCCGTCCGCTTCGTCGCCTGGTGCATCGAGCGGCGGGTCCCGCCGCCCGCGGCCCCCGCCCCGCTGCCCGGCACCGGGCTCGCCCGGCCCACCACCCGGCAGGCCTTCCAGGCCACCGCGGCCTGCGCGGTCGCGCTCGCCGCGGGCCAGATCCTGTCGCAGGAGCGCTGGTACTGGGCGGTCGGCACCGCGTGGTGGATCTTCGTGAACACCGCCTCGCGCGGCGAGACCCTCGTCCGCGGCTTCCGCCGGGTCGTCGGCACCGTCACCGGCATCGCCGCCGGCCTGCTCATCGCCCTGCCGCTGGGCGGCGCCGCCGCGCCGACGGCCGCGCTCGTCGCCGTCTGCGTGTTCGGGATCTTCTACACGGCGCCGCTCTCGTACAGCTGGATGATGTTCTTCGTCACCGTCATGGCGGGACTGCTGTACGGGCTCCTCGGCGTCCTGCACCCGGGACTGCTCCTGCTCCGCTTCGAGGAGACCGCGGTCGGCGCCCTGGGCGCGGCCGTCGGCGTGGCGCTGCTGCCCGTCACCACGCACGCGGCGACCAACGCCTGGATCCAGCGGGCCGTGAGCTGCGTGCACGCCTGCACCACCGCCGCCGCACGGCGACTCGCGGGCGACCCGGAGGCCGACCCGGCGCCGCACGCCGCCGAGCTCGACCTTCTCCTCGGCCGCGCCCGGCTCTCGCTCGCGCCCCTCGTGCACCCGCTGAGCCCGCTGCGCGCCCGCAAGGCCCGCGCACGCCGGGTCCTCGCGCTGCTCGACGACTGCGCCCGCGAGACCCGCGGCCTCACCGCCGTCGCCGCCGACCCCGACGCCTCGCACGACGCCCGCCTGGTCGCGGCCGCCTGGCGCGTCGAGGCCGCCGTCCACGCCCTGGTCCCGCCGGCGGGCGAGGTGCGCGGCAAGGGCGTCCAGGCCGTGACGCCCGCGGGCCTGCTCCCGCACCACCCGGGCGCCGAAGCGGCCCTCGGCCACCTCCACGGCCTGGAGCGCGCCCTGGTCGACCTGGCCGCCCCGCTGCGCACGTCCCCGCGCGCCCCGCTGGTCCCGGCGGCCTGACCTTCCCGCCCGACCGGGCGGGGCCGCGTCCCTGCCCGGCGCACCCCACTGATCCAACTTGGTCTAGACCGCCTGCTACCGTCGGCCGGAACGACGGCCGGTCTGCCGTGACCGGCACCGGACAGGGGAGGCGCCGTGGGCGACACACGCCGTACGCGGGCATTCATCGGATCGTTCACCTCGGCGGGGGGCCGGGGCGTGCTCGCCGCGGAGGTGGACCAGGACACCGGCGCGCTGAGCGTCACCGGAGCGAGTGACGCCGTCGCCGACCCGTCCTTCCTCGCCCTCGCCCTCGACGGCCCCCGTGACGTGCTGTACGCCGTCTCCGAGACCGACGCCGGCGCCGCGGCCGCCTTTGACGTCACCGGCCCAGCGCCCCGGCTACTCGGCGCCCCCGTGCCCGTCGGCGCCTCGGGCCCCACCCACCTCGCCGTGGCGGGCGGACACGTCCTCACGGCGAACTACGGCTCCGGCAGCGTCACCTCCCTGCCCCGTACCGCCGACGGCTCCCTCGGGGCCGCCACCGGCCTCGTGCGCCACGAGGGCTCCGGACCCGTCACCGACCGCCAGGCCGCCCCGCACGCCCACCAGGTGCTGCCCGACCCGAGCGGCCGCTGGGTGCTGGCGGTGGACCTCGGCACCGACTCCGTCGCCGTCAGCGCCCTCGACCCCGCCACCGGCGCGCTGCGCCCGCACGGCGCGACCCCCCTGCGCCCCGGCACCGGGCCGCGCCACCTCGCCTTCCACCCGGACGGCCGCCACGCCTACGTCCTGAACGAGCTGGAGCCCACCCTCACCGTGTGCCGCTGGGACGCCCAGGACGGCGTCCTGGAACCGCTCGGCGAGACCCCCGTCGTCCCCGAGGGCGGTGTGGGGCCCAGCTACCCCTCCGAGGTCGTCGTCGACCCCGGCGGGCGCTTCCTGTGGGCCGCCGTACGCGGCGACGACACCCTCGCCGTCCTCGCCCTCTACGAGACCGGTGAGAACGCCCGCCTGGTCGCCTCCGTGCCCTGTGGCGGCCACTGGCCCCGCGACCTCGCCCTCGCGCCCTCCGGCCACCACCTGTACGCGGCGAACGAGCGCTCCGGTGACGTCACCTGGTTCACGCTCGACCCGGAGACCGGCCTGCCGACCCGTACGGGCTCCCTCCCGGCCCCCGCCGCGTCCTGCGTCGTCTTCGGCTGAGGCGGACACCGGCCGAGGCCCGAACGCGGGTACACGAGCCCGGTCACACGAACCCGGCACACGGGAGGGGCCCGCACCGGACGCACCCAAGCGCATCCGGTGCGGGCCCTTCCCGTCACGGTCGGCCTGCACGGCCTCAGGTCACTGGACCGGCGAGCCCTGCTGCGGGTTGATGCCGAGCGTCGCCGCGTACTGCGAGAGCACCAGCTTGCCGATCGCCGGATACGCGCCCAGCGCCTCGGCCGAGGCGCAGCCCGCGTCCTTGGCGGCCGCGTCGAGCAGGCCCTCGGCCAGCTCGGGGCCGATCAGGTAGGGGGCGAGCGCGAGCTGCTCCGAGCCGGAGCCGCGCAGCTGCTCGGCGACCGCCGCGATCGAACCCTCCTGGTCGAGGGCGGCCGCGATCACGGGCACGGCCAGCCGCGCCGCGAGCAGCATGCCGGTGATACCGGCGGCCTGGACCGCCTCGTCGCCGCCCACCGTCGCCAGGATGATGCCGTCGGCCGCCGTGGCGACCGTGAACAGCCGGGCGCGGTCGGCGCGGGCCAGACCGGCCTCCGAGAGGCGCACGTGCAGCGCCTCGGCCAGCAGCGGGTGCGGGCCGAGCACATCGGTCAGCTCGGCGGTGCCGCCGCTGTCCAGGACGGCCTGCCGGACCTGCCGCAGCAGGGCGCTGTCCGGGCCCGCGAGCAGCGGGACCACGACCGCGGCCGGGCCTTCGGGGGCGGTGACCTCGCGGCCGGCGGCCAGGGCCAGCTCGTACCGCTCGGTGCGCAGCGCCGCGGCCCGCGCGAGGACCGTGGCGAGGGTGGGGTACTCGGTGTCGTCGCCGTCCAGGTAGCCGATCACGGCCTCCAGGCCGGGCAGCTCCGAGCGGGCGATGCTCACGACCTCCTCGGCCAGCGAGCGTATGGCGGCCGACGGCACGCCGGGGACGGCGAGAACCAGCGCGGGAGCGCCCTCGGGCGCCGCCACGGGTTCAGGGCGACGGTGCCGCCCGGACTGGCGGGGTCGCGGCATTCGTACAGGCAGGCCGGGAGTGGGCCCAGTGGGGGAGCTCATGGCGCCGCATGCTACTGGTTTTGCCTGTCGCGCAGTTCGGTGAGGTGCGGCTGAGCGAATTCCGTCCCTCTATGTCCGAACTGAACGGGAACCGCCGCTTACCTGGTGAGTCGGAGCAGCCGTGGATCCTCGGGCAGCCGCAGCGTTCCTGCGGCGAGCGCGGCGGCGATCGTCACCGCTCCGGCCAGCGGATCGCCCGCGGCGGTTACTTCGCGCGCCTGCGGCAGCAGCACGCCGAGTTCCTTCCGCAGCGGGCCGAGGAGCGGCTCGCCCGTCTTGAACAGCCCACCCGTCAGTGCCACTTCGCCGTCCTCCCCGGCCGGGCAGACGGCTGCCGCGGCCTCCGCGATGTGCCTTGCGGCGCGCTCGATGACCGCCACCGCCACCGGGTCGCCTTCGGCGGCGCAGGCCGCCACGTCCGGCGCGAAGGAGGCCAGTACGGCCGGCCGGTCGCTCCTCGGGTACAGCGCGCCCGGCAGACCGGCCGCAGGACCGAAACGTTCCTCGGCGCGCGCCAAGAGCGCGGCCGAGCCGCCGTGCCTCCCGTCGTACGCGCGCATCGCCGCCTCGAGCCCGGCGCGGCCGATCCACGCGCCGCTGCCGCAGTCGCCGAGCAGATGCCCCCAGCCGTCGGCCCGGCGCCAGCCGGACAGATCGGTGCCGATGGCGACGAGACCGGTGCCGCCCGCGACGACGGCGCCCGGCCGCTGACCGAGCGCCCCGGCGTACGCGGTGACGGCGTCCGCGGCCAGCGCGAGCCGCCGTACGCCCCAGGCCCGTTCGAGGGCACCGGGCAGTTCGGCCCGCAGCCGGTCGCCGAGCGTCGCCATCCCGGCCGCGCCGACGGCGGCCGCGACGACGGCGCCGCGGGCCGTCGCCGTGCCGTGGGCCTTCGTCGTCAGCGTCGCGACGGCGGGCAGCAGCAGGTCGAGGAGATGGCCGGCGTCGATCCCGCCGGGGCCGGTGCGTACCGGTTCGCGGGACGCGACGGTGCCCAGGACGTGGCCGTCCGCGGCGCGCGCGAGCGCGATCCGCAGGCCCGACCCGCCCGAGTCGACGCCGACGACCAGGTCGTCCGCGGCCCGCCCGCCTCCCGTGGTCACGGCAGTTGCCAGTCCACGGGCTGCGCGCCCTGCCGGAGCAGCAGTTCGTTGGTGCGGCTGAACGGCCGCGAGCCGAAGAAGCCGCGGTCGGCGGACATCGGCGAGGGGTGCGAGGACTCGATGGCGGGGAGGTTGCCGAGCAGCGGCCGCAGATTGCGGGCGTCGCGCCCCCACAGCACCGACACGAGCGGCTTCCCGCGCGCCGCCAGCGCCTTGATGGCCTGCTCGGTGACCGCCTCCCAGCCCTTGTCGCGGTGGGCGCCCGGCCGTCGCGGGGCCGTGGTGAGCGCCCTGTTGAGCAGCAGGACGCCCTGCCGGGTCCAGGGGGTCAGATCGCCGTTCGAGGGCCGCGGGAGCCCCAGGTCGGTGTGCATCTCCCGGTAGATGTTCTCCAGGCTCGGCGGCAGCGGATGCACGTCAGGCGCCACGGAGAAGCTCAGGCCCACCGCGTGCCCGGGCGTCGGGTAGGGGTCCTGTCCGACGATGAGGACCCGCACCTCGTCGAAGGGTTGCTGGAAGGCCCTGAGGACGTTGGCCCCGGCGGGCAGGTACGTGCGCCCGGAGGCGATCTCCTGCCGGAGGAAGTCGCCCATCGAGGCGATGCGTTCGGCCACCGGCGCGAGCGCGTGCGCCCACCCGGCCTCGACGATTTCGTTCAACGGTCGTGCTGCCACGCCCGTCACTCTACTGGCGCAGCCGGACACCCGGGTCCGCTCACCGTCCGGCCGGCCGGTCACCACGGCCGCCGTGGGCGCTGCCGCTCATCCGGTCACCACGGCCCCCGTGGGCGCTGCCGCTCATCCGATCACCGTCGCCCGCACGCACAGCACGTCCGGCAGGTGCTCGGCGAGGAGCTGCCAGCTGTCCCCGTCGTCGGCGCTCGCGTACACCTCGCCGTTGCGGTTGCCGAAGTAGACGCCGGCCGGGTCGCCGTCGTCCGTGCACAGGGCGTCGCGCAGCACCGTGCCGTAGTGGTCGCCCTCCGGCAGGCCCTGGGTCAGCGGCTCCCAGCTCGCGCCGGCGTCGGTGGTGCGGAAGACCCGGCAGCGCCGGCCGGCGGGGACGCGGTCGGAGTCGGCGGTGATGGGGAAGACGTAGGCGGTGTCCGGGCGGTGGGGGTGGGCGGCCACGGCGAAGCCGAAGTCGGAGGGCAGCCCCGAGCCGATGTCGGTCCACTTCCCGCCGGCGTCGTCGCTGCGGAACACGCCCCAGTGGTTCTGCAGATAGAGCCGGTCAAGGTCGCCCGCGTCCTGGGCGATCTTGTGCACGCACTGGCCGAACTCCGGGTGCGGGTCGGGCCGGAACACCGCGGACACGCCCTGGTTGGCGGGCGCCCAGCTCGCCCCGCCGTCGAGGGAGCGGAACACGCCCGCGGTCGAGACGGCGACCGTCACGGCGTCCGGGTCGCGCGCGTCGGTGACGACGGTGTGCACCGCCTCGCCACCGCCGCCCGGCTCCCAGCGCCTGCGGGTGGGGTGGTCCCACAGGGGCCGCACCAGCTCGAAGGACTCCCCGCCGTCGGCGGACCGGAACAGGGCCGCGGGCTCCGTCCCCGCGTACACGACGTCGGGGGAGTGCGCGGGCGCCGGGTGCAGCTGCCAGACCCGCTCCAGCGAAGCCCCGGTGTCCTGCGGGAACTTGACCGGGGGCCGCGCCGGTTCGGTCCAGGTGGTGCCCAGGTCGTCGGAGTGGAAGACGGAGGGGCCCCAGTGCGAGCTGTCCCCTCCGACGAGGATCCTGGGGACCGGGCGGCGCTTGTCGATCCCGATCGAGTAGATCGCCTGGGCGTTGAAGCACGGATCGCCGAACGACCAGTGGCCGTCTCGCCTGCGGCCGAGGAAGAGACCCTTGCGGGTGCCCACGGTCAGTAGCACGTCGGTCATGCCGACACCTCCAGGACGCCGTTGTCGCGGATACGGGCCAGTCTGCACCCGGCCACTGACAACGGCGCCCCGTGGCGCGGCCCGGCGCGTCAGATCGCCCAGGCGTACGGCGTCGGGGCGTGCGTCCGGGCTTCCAGCTCGCGCGCGGCGCGGCGGGCCCAGGAGGCGTCGCGGAGCAGTTCGCGGCCGAGCAGGACGGCGTCCGCCTCCCCGTTGGCGACGATCTTCTCCGCCTGGCCGCTCTCCGTGATCAGCCCGACCGCGGCGACCGGAAGCCCGGTCTCCGCCTTGACGCGGGCGGCGAACGGCACCTGGTAGCCGGGGGCCACCGGGATCCGGGCCGCGCCGCCGTTGCCGCCGCTGGACACGTCGAGCAGGTCGACGCCGTGCGCGCGCAGCAGGGCGGCGAAGCGGACGGTGTCGTCCGGCGTCCAGCCCTGCTCGTCGAGCCAGTCGGTGGCGGAGATCCGGAAGAACAGCGGCAGTTCCTCGGGCCACACGGCCCGTACGGCGTCGACGACTTCGAGGGCGAAGCGGGTGCGGTTCCCGAAGGAGCCGCCGTACTCGTCGGTGCGCCGGTTGCTGTACGGGGAGAGGAACTCGCCGATGAGGTAGCCGTGGGCGCCGTGCACCTCGACGACCTGGAATCCGGCGGCGAGCGCGCGGCGGGCCGCGTCGGCGAACTGCCCGGTGATCTCGTGGATCCGCTCGGTCGTGAGCTCGGTCGGTACGGGGTGGTCGTCGGCGAACGCGACCGGGCTTGGGCCTACCGGCTGCCAGCCGAGACCGGTGGCGGGGTCGACGGGCCCCCGGCCGCCCCACGGCCGGTCGGTCGAGGCCTTGCGGCCCGCGTGCGCGATCTGGATGCCGGGGACGGCGCCGTGCTCCTTCAGGAACCCGGTGATCCGCCGCAGGCCCTCGATCTGGGCGTCGTCCCAGATCCCGAGGTCGTACGGGCTGATCCGGCCCTCGGCGGCGACGGCGGTGGCCTCGGTCAGGATGAGACCGGTGCCGCCGGTGGCGCGGGCCGCGTAGTGGGCGAAGTGCCAGTCGTTCGCCACGCCGGCGGCGGGGCCGGCCGGCTCCGCCGAGTACTGGCACATCGGGGCCATCCACACGCGGTTCGGCACGGTCAGGGACCTGAGGGAGAGGGGCTCGAAGAGCGCGGCGCTCATGGCGGACTCCGTTTCGGCGTCTCGGGTACTTCCTGGAGGGGGGCTTCGTACGATACCCGTCGTAGTACGGCGCCTGTCAAACTACGAGGATGCTCGTACAATGACCGCACACATTCCCGAGAGCCGCCCGGCAGCCCGCACACCCGGACAGAAGTGGAGCCGCAGCCGTGACGACCGCGACCAACCCCAGGGTGCTCGAACACCCCGCGCGTGAGGACATCCGGCTCGAACCCGTGCTGCACGCCCTGTCGGACGCCGTCCGGCTGCGCATCGTGCGCGCCATGACCCTGGCCGAGGACGGTGCCGAGCTCAGCTGCTCGTACTTCGAGCTCCCGGTCACCAAGTCGACCAGCACCCACCACTTCCGCGTGCTCCGCGAGAGCGGCGTGATCCGGCAGATCTACCGGGGCACCGCCAAGCTCAACATGCTCCGCCGCGACGACCTCGACGCCCTCTTCCCCGGCCTCATCGACAGCATCCTGACGGCCGCCGGCGCCCAGGCGGAACGCCTCGGCGAGCGGTAGCCCTCCCGTCGGTCGGACGCGACCGCAACGGCGCGTGCCGGTGCACGGGAAGCGCGCCGCCGCCCGAGCCCCGGGTCAGCCCGTCGCCTCCCGCGCCGCGTCCCGCAGTCCCGCCCAGTCCGGGATCTTCACCCGGTCCCGGCCCAGCGAGCTGCCGAGCGCCGCCTCCGCCCGCTCGATCGCCAGCCACCCCCGCCACTCCACCGGCCGGTGCCCGAGCGCGCGCAGGGCGGCCACCGGGTCGTCCGCGACCGGGCGCCGGGCGAGGGCCGGGGCGTCGGCCAGGAGGGAGGTCGCGGTCTCCTTGGCGCAAGGGCGGTTGGTGCCGATCACGCCGGTCGGGCCGCGCTTGATCCAGCCCGCCACGTACTCCCCCGGCGACGGCTCGCCGTCCCGCAGTACCCGGCCCGCCGCGTGCGGGACCGTGCCGTGCGCCGGGTCGAAGGGGAGCCCGGGCAGGAGCGCCCCCGTGTAGCCGACCGCCCGCAGCACGAGGCCGGCCGGGATCTCCTCGTACCGCCCGGTGCCCCGTACGCCCCCGGTGCCGTCCGGTGCCGTGCGCTCGAAGCGGACCCCGGTGACCCGGCCGGCCTCGCCGAGGATCTCCACCGGCCGCAGGAAGAAGCGCAGCCGGATGCCCCGCCCGGCCGCGGCGGCGCCGTCGGCGGGGGCGGCCGCCCAGCCCCGTACGACCTCCAGATTGCGCCGGTTGACCGCGGGCAGGCCCGACGGGTCGGCGTAGGCCGGGTCGAGGGCGAGCTCCGCCGGGTCGACCAGCACCCGGGTGTCCGGCAGGGCGCCCAGCTCGCGCAGCTCCTTGGTGGTGAACTTCGCCTGCGCGGGCCCGCGCCGGGCGACCATGTGCACCTCGCGCACCCCGCTCGCCGCCAGCGCCGCGAGCGCGTCCTGCGGCACGTCGGTCGGGCGCAGCTCCTCGGCCCGCCGCACCAGGACCCGGGCCACGTCCACGGCCACGTTCCCCGCCCCGACGACCACGGCGCCGGGCCCGTCGAGGCCGAATCCGTCGTGCACGGCGTCCGGGTGCGCGCTGTACCAGGAGACGAACTCGGTGGCCGAGAAGCTGCCCGCGAGGTCCTCGCCGGGCACCCCGAGCTTCCGGTCGCGCGCGGCGCCGACGCAGTAGACCACCGCGTGGTACAGCTCCAGGAGCCGCGCCGGGGTGAGCCCGTGCGCTCCGACCTCCACGTCGCCGAGGAAGGCGACGCGCTCGTCCTCCAGGACCGTCCGCAGGTTGCCCTGGAGCGACTTGATCTTCTCGTGGTCGGGCGCGACCCCGTACCGTACGAGACCGTACGGGCAGGGCAGCCGGTCAAGGACGTCGACCCTGATCCCGGGCACGGCCGTCTGCTGGACCAGTGCCTGCGCGGTGTAGACCCCACTGGGACCCGAGCCGACGACGGCGACGCGAAGCACGAGACACCCCTTCCCGCCGGGAGGATTCCAGCATGGCACCGCGGGGCCCGGCGGGGGAGTGGGCGCGCAGGCCCTACAAGGCGCGCATCCGGTTGATCTCCGCCGTCTGCTGGGCGATCACGTCGCCGGCCATCTCCTCCACGAGCACGTTGTTCCCCTGGCTCAGGACCTCCGCGGCCATCGTCACCGCACCCTCGTGATGGGTGATCATCAGCTGCAGGAAGAGCGTGTCGAAGGCCTTGCCCCTGGCGGTGCGCAACTCGGCCAGCTGCGCCTCGGTCGCCATCCCCGGCATGGAGTGGTGGTCGTGGCCGGTCTGCGGGCGCGGCCCGCCGTTGTTCTTCAGCCAGCCCTCCATCGCCCCGATCTCCGGCCCCTGCGCCGCGGAGATCCGCTCCGCGACCTTCTTCACCTTCGGTGACTCCGCCCGCTGCGGCACCAGCGCGGTCATCGTGAGCGCCTGCTTGTGGTGTTCGATCATCATCTGTACGTAGGTGAAGTCGGCGCCGTTGGGCCGCTCGTCGGGCAGCAGCCTGGCCGCCTCCTCGGGGGACAGCTTCTTCGCCGGCTCGCCCGGCTTGCCCGGGGCCACCACCACGCCGGAACCCTTGGCCTGCGGTGCGGACGTCCCCGCGTCCGGCCCCGACTCGCAGGCGGCCAGGGCGAACACGGCGGCGGCGCCAAGCGCCAGGGCGACGGAACCACGGACACGGCGGTTCAACAACGAGACCTCCACGGGCAGTTCGACCTTTTCGACAGTTTCCGCGACTTCGACCGGCTGGAGCTGGAGTTTCTTCATTACGTCTCTGTTGCCATCTGTTGAGATGTGCACGCTAAGGAAGATACTGCCGGGGTCCATCCACCGTTCAACCGCGAACGGATATCGATGAGGACGGAGTGACTTCGTTGCGTACCACGAGTACCCCGCGCGCACGGATCAGAGGCCTGGGTGTGGCGACCGCCGCCGCCGGACTGCTGGTCAGCCTGCTCGCCGCCGGACCCGCGGCCGCCACACCCGACCCCGGCGACGCCACGGTGCAGGGGACGGTCACCGGGCAGCAGGCGGCCGACGCCCGAACCGCCATCCAGAGCGGTGAGATACCCGGCGTGGACGAGGTCGTCCACAGCCCCAACATCGAACACCTCGTCAACCTCCCCAAGGACGCCCTCCAGGGCACCAACTCCGACCTGGCCTTCCAGGGCAAGTACGCCTTCGCCGGCAACTACGACGGCTTCCGGATCTTCGACGTCAGCAACCCGAAGTCCCCCAGGACCGTCGCGCAGGTGCTGTGTCCGGGCTCCCAGAACGACGTCTCCGTCTCCGGAAACCTGCTCTTCCTGTCCACCGACTCCTCCCGCAGCGACAACTCCTGCGCCAGCGTGTCGCAGCCGGCCTCCGTCAAGGAGTCCTGGGAGGGCATGAAGATCTTCGACATCAGCGACATCGCGAACCCGAAGTACGTCGCCGCCGTGGAGACCAACTGCGGTTCGCACACCCACACGCTGGTGCCCAAGCGCAAGGACGTGTACGTCTACGTCTCCTCGTACTCGCCCAACGCGGCCTTCCCGGACTGCCAGCCCCCGCACGACGGCATCTCGGTCATCAAGGTGCCGCGCAAGGCGCCCGAGCAGGCCAGGGTCGTCAACTTCCCGGTCCTCTTCCCCGGCGAGGGCCCGGACGGCGGCGGCAACCCCGGCGGTCCCGCCAACCCGGGTGTCTCCAAGACCACCGGCTGCCACGACATCACCGTGCTGCCCGGTGAGGACCTGGCCGCCGGCGCCTGCATGGGCGACGGCATCCTGTTCGACATCAAGGACCCGGAGCGCCCGCGGGTCATCGACCAGGTGCAGGACAACGTCAACTTCGCGTTCTGGCACTCCGCGACCTTCAACCAGAAGGCGGACAAGGTCGTCTTCACCGACGAGCTCGGCGGCGGCGTCGGCGCCACCTGCAACGAGGCCACCGGCCCGAACCGCGGCGCGGACGGCATCTACGACATCGTCGGCAAGGGCGACAAGCGCAAGCTGGTCTTCCGCAGCTACTTCAAGATCCCGCGCCACCAGGCCGACACCGAGAACTGCGTCGCCCACAACGGCTCGCTGATCCCGGTCAAGGGCAAGGACATCATGGTCCAGGCCTGGTACCAGGGCGGTGTCTCGGTCTGGGACTTCACCGACTCCCGCCGCCCCCAGGAGATCGCCTTCTTCGAGCGCGGCCCGGTGTCGGCGACCACCCTCACCACCGGCGGTTCCTGGTCCGCGTACTACTACAACGGTTACATCTACTCGAACGACATCGCCAAGGGCTTCGACGTCCTGAAGCTCAGCGACAAGCGCACGGACAAGGCGAGGAAGGTCCGGCTGGACGAGCTCAACGTCCAGACGCAGCCTGACTACTTCGACTAGCAGGGATCGACCCGCCGCCGCCGGGCGGACCCCCGTCCGGCGGCATGCCCTGCTCCCAGTCGAGCCCGTAGCGCTGGAACAGCTCGGCCCGCAGCCGGGGAATCGGCATCGGCGCCCCCGGCAGCAGCACGGCGAACACCGCGCCCATCAGGAGCGCCCGCAGCAGCGGGTAGTCCGTTTCCGTGTTCCCGGCGTTCTCACCGTTCTCACCGTTCTCACCGTTCTTGGCGTTCTCGGCGCTGTGCCGCTCGACGGTGTCGCGCAGCAGCGCCGCGAGCCGCTGCTGCTCCGGGCACTGCACGAAGCCCTCCGCCTGGAGGATGCCCGCCATGTGCGTCCGCATGAGGACCGGGCGGTCCCGGGCCAGCCCCAGGATCGCGTCGATGGCCCGCGCCAGGCGCTCCCTGCCGTCCTCCGTGCGCGGCTCGCGCTCCAGCGCCTCGTCCAGGGTCAGGTGCATCAGCCGGTGCACCGCCGACTGCAGGAGCTGGCGCTTGCCGGGGAAGTAGTACGAGATCAGGCCACGTGCCGAACCGGCGCGGGCGGCGATGTCGGCCAGGGTCGTCGCCTCGTAGCCACGCTCGTCGACCAGCTCCACGGTCGCCTGCAGGATCCGCTCGCGCGAACGCCTCCGAAGCTCTTCATTGACCGATGCGCTACGCGGGGACATGCTGGACTCCTGCGTTGACTGGCTCCCAGCCAATATACTCAGCGCGTCCTGCTGTCGCGCCCTCGTGGCCGGAAGCGGGACATGCCGTCTGTTCTGGGCGACGCGGGGGATCGTCCAGAACAGGCGGCTTCACTGTGTATCTCCCATTCTGCCTCCGGTGTCCGTATCGGCGGCCGGTGGTCGGCGCCCGGGGCTCACGCGGCGGAACGTGATGATCGCCACCGCCACGGCGGTCCAGCCGAACAGCCAGCCGCCCACCACGTCCGACGGCCAGTGGACGCCCAGGTACACCCGGGTCCACCCCACCCCGACGACCGACACCACGGCGGCGCCGGCGATCGTGCCCCAGCCGCGCCACCCCTCGCGCCAGTGGAGCGCGAGCACCCACAGCAGCAGCCCGCAGGTGACTGTGGCCGTCATGGCGTGCCCCGAGGGGAACGCCGCGTACCGCGCCGAATCGACCGGATCCGACCAGCTCGGCCGCTCCCGGCCCACCAGCTCCTTCAGCCCCTGCTGGAGGCCCGCCGCGAGCAGACTCGTGCCCGCCACCCAGAGCGCGAGGAGACGCTCGCGCCGCCACCACAGCGCCACCACCACGGCGGCGGCCGTCGCGCGCATGGTCCACGGGTCCCAGACCCAGTCCGACAGCACCCGGTTGAACCGCGTGAACCCCGGTTCGGCGACCGCATGGCGGTGCAGCGCGTCGGCCACGTCCCGGTCGAGGCCGAGCAGCGGAGGCCACCCCACGGCCACCAGGACGAGCAACAGCACGGCCAGGACGCCGGAGACGGCGGCGGAGATGCGCATGGGCCGATCCTGCCCGACGGCCCCGGAGTGTCGTGTACGCGGGTCAGCCGAGCGCCGACAGGGCGGGCACGAACGCCACAAGGACGGGCACCGCGGGCACCAGAGCCGCCACGGCCGTCAGCCGGAGCCGGCGGGCGGGGTCAAGGCGGGGCGTGGCCGTCAGGAGGCGGTTGACGCGCTGCGGCAGGTCGGCGTCCGTGGCCGGTCCCGGCCCGAACACCCCACGGTCCTCGTTGAGTTCGACCAGGGCGAGGGCGATCGTCAGCCGGCCGAACCGGCGCGAGGCCACGTCGTCCGCCGCCAGCTCCACCAGCCGGTGCATCTCGCCGCGGAAGGCCGCGAAGACCGGCACCCCGGGGAAGCCGCCCGCCAGTGCCGACGCGCAATGCAACAGCCAGTCGTGCCGCGCCCGGGCGTGTCCCTGCTCGTGCGCCAGGACCGCGTCGAGCTGCCGGCCCTTCAGCCGGCCCAGCGCGCCCGTGGTGATGACCAGCCGTGGCGTGCCGCCCGGCAGCCACCAGGCGTCCGCGCGCTCGCCTTCGAGGATCACCAGGCGCTCCGTGCCCGAGACCTCCTCGCCGGGCAACACCGGCGCCCGCACGAGCAGTTCGCAGCGGCGGCGCTTGCGGCGGGCCCGCGCCCGGCCGATCTCGCGCCCCAGCATCGCCCCGGTCCACACCCCGCCCGCGGCGAGCAGCACGGCGAGCACGGCCGACCAGGGGCCGTTCGCGCCGAGTTCGTACGCCTCGACCACCGCGTGCGGCGCGCCCGCGAAGACCTGGCCGCGCACCGCCTGCCAGGCGGCCGCCGCGCTGAAGGTCATGGACAGCGCGAAGCTCAGCAGCACCGCCGCCACGACGCACTGCCACACCCACAGCGCCACCACGGGTTCCCGTTCCGCCCAGTCGGTCCGCGACAGGAGCCGCGGGGCCACGACGGCGGTCAGGACGCCGAGCGCGAGCAGCGCGAGGGAGACCAACATGGCGCCAGCCTATGAGCCGGTACTACGCGGGGGTATGCCCTTGCGGATCAAGTGACGCACGCCACGGTCCGCTCCCGCCCCGCGCGCCACTCAGAGGGTGAGGAGCATCGCCAGCATCGCGAGCGCCATGGACAGCCGGCACACCAGCGTCAGCTCCGGCAGGACCGCGAAGGCCCCGCCGGCCGGGACGCCGGCCGACCGGGCCGGCCCCGCGGGCACCGCCTGCACCGCCACCGGCACCAGCCGCGTGCCGGAGCGCAGCACGTACACCCCGTAATACGCGAGCAGCACCCCCGTCACCACGGGTATGCCCCCGGTGCCGGCCGCCGCGTGTCCTGCGTGGCCCTCGGCCGTCGAGGCCGGCGGGGGCGCGGCCGCCATCGCCACCGCCATGTAGACCATGGCCAACGAGCCGACCAGATGGTGCAGATGGTGCAGATGGTCGCCCCCGCGCCGTACCGCGCCGGCCAGCCCGTACACCGCCGCGAGCCCGAACACCCCCGCGTACAGCGGAGGCACCCAGCCAGGCGGTGTCAGGGCCGCGGCGGGCAGCGCCATCGCCGCCATCCCGAAGCCCATGACGGCCTCGCTCCCGGCCGCCCTGCGTTCCCGGCCGGCGCTGCGCCGCATCCGCAGCAGGCAGTACGCCCCGCCGGCCGCGCACAGTGCCACGAGCAGCCAGCCGGACGGACCCGGTCCGTGCACGGCAGACCCCCCTCCTCGCCGTCCCGACTCCGGGTGCATGCCCGGCCCCCGCCGTACCCACGCGGGCGCACGGGCGCGCACGGGTGTACGAGGGGGGAGTGCGCGGCGCGCTAGGCTCGGGGCGATCGCGTACGCCGATCGCCAGCGCCCGAGGGGAGACCCGCACACATGGACACCGCCGCACCCCAGCAGACCGGCCGGATCACCTACCGCGACGCCGTCACGGACGACGTCCCGGCGCTCGTCCCGCTCGTCGAGTCGGCCTACCGGGGTGACTCGAGCCGGGCCGGCTGGACCACCGAGGCGGACATCCTGCAGGGCCGGCGCACCGACCCCGAGGGCGTCGAGGCCGTCATCACCACGCCCGGAAGCCGGCTGATGGTGGTGGAGCAGGACGGCGTGATCGTGGCCTGCTGCCAGCTCGAACACCGGGGCGAGGCAGCCTACTTCGGCATGTTCGCGGTCCGCCCCGAGCTCCAGGGCGCCGGTCTCGGCCGGCAGATCATCACCGAGGCGGAGCGCCGGGTGCGCGAATTGTGGGACGTGCGAGAGATGCACATGACGGTGATCTCGGTGCGCGAGGAGCTCATCGCCTGGTACGAGCGGCGCGGCTACCGCCGTACGGGCCGGATGACGCCCTTCCCGTACGGCGACGAGCGCTTCGGCGTGCCGCAGCGCGACGACCTGGAATTCGAGCTCCTGGTCAAGGAACTCGTCTGAGCGGAGGCATGAGGCCGCGCCTGAGCGCACCGGCCGTGCCGCGCCGGCGCACCAGGCCGCGCCCGAGCGCACCGGCCGGGGGCGCGCCCGCGTGGGCGCGGCGCGCCCCCGCTCACGCGGTGAAGCGCCCCGTGCGCCGGATCTCCGGGTGGTCGGTCGTCGCGCCGTCCAGCTCAAGGGCGCGCGCCAGGCGCAGATCGTCCTGGGTGTTCACCACCCATCCGATGACGCGCAGCCCCGCCGCGTGCGCCCGCTCGACGGTCTCCTGGGTGAGGTGCCGGATGTTGAGGACCAGGGCCCCGGCGCCCACCGCGAGCGCCCGGTCCACCACGTCGGCGCCCCAGTGGTCGGCGACGAGCGCCGTGCGCACCCCGGGCACGAGCCCGCGGATCTCCGCGAGCGCCTCGTCGTGGAAGGAGAGCACCTCCACCCGCCCGGTCAGATCGCGCCCGTTGAGCACCCGGGCCAGCGCCCGGGCCGCCGCGACGTCCTTGATCTCGGCCTGGAGCGGGGCGCGCACCGCGTCCAGGACCTCCTCGAAGACGGGGACGCGCTCGCCGTCGCCCGCGTCGAGCTCCCGCAGCTCGGAGAGGGTCTTCTCGGCGATCGGCCCGGTGCCGTCGGTGGTGCGGTCGACGTCGGCGTCGTGCATGACGACGAGGGCGCCGTCCTTGCTGAGATGGAGGTCGAGTTCGATCGCGTCCATGCCGGCCTGCTCGGCACGGACGAAGGAGCGCAGGGTGTTCTCGGGCGCGACGCCCATGACTCCGCGATGACCGATGGTGAGGAAACTCAAGATCTTCTCGCTTCCGTCGATGTCCGGCCCCGGCTCCGCCGGGCCCGGTGCGGCTCGGGGCGCAGCCTAATCGCTGGGGCCGAAACCGGAAGCGTCCACGCGGAACCCCGTATTTCTCGGCTTTCTACCCCGTCGGACAGGAAAAAACGCGGCCCGATGGGGGGTAGTGCAGGAGATTTTCCCTTCACCCCCTTGTAGGAAAGATCCGTGGACGGTTACGGTGTCCTGACGCAAGGTTCTCCTGTGGAGGAAGAGGAATGACGGAAATTCTTGTGCAGGACGTGACCGGTGGGGGGATATCCGCCGACGCTCTTGTAGTCGACCACCCTGCCTGGCCCGAGCTCAAGAATGCCGTGGAGGAGCTCCGCCCCTGGCAGAGCGCGGACGGCTCCATCGACTTCGAGGCCGAGGGCGCGCCGGCGCGCGACCTGGCCGGGCGGACCGTCGAGCGCATCGTCGCCGCGGTCGAGCGGCTCTCCCCGCTGCTCCCGCACGACGCCGCCTACCACCGCGCGCTCGTCGCCGACCTGCGCAAGTGGTCCGAGGGCGGCTTCGAGGTCCCCGACTTCCTCGACGCGCTGCTCGCCTTCCAGCCGGCCGCCGACCGCCGGGACGGGCTCCAGCACCTGGTCGTCTTCCCCATGTACACCCAGAACGGCAACCCGGACCGCAACCTGGAAGCCGTCGTGCTGCGCATGGTGTGGCCGGAGTGGCTCGCCGAGCTCGAGGCGACCCGCTACGACAACCCGCTGTTCTGCGGCATCACCTTCGAGGACTTCACCGCCGGTTACGACACCAACTCGGCCGTCCTCTTCCCGGAGACCATCGCCGTGCGCGAGGCGCCCGAGCGCTTCAGCTGGGGCGGCATCTTCTGCGACCGCGAGGCCGCCCGCTTCCGCAAGGTCACCGAGGCCGCCGTCGACACCCTCGGCATCCAGCTGCCCGCGGACATCGCCGCCATGGTCGAGGACCAGGACCGCTGCGAGAAGGCGTTCGTCCTGTGGGACATGGTCCACGACCGCACCCACAGCCACGGCGACCTGCCCTTCGACCCGTTCATGATCAAGCAGCGCCAGCCGTTCTGGATGTACGGCCTCGAGGAGCTGCGCTGCGACCTCACCGCCTTCAAGGAGGCCGTGAAGCTGGAGGCCGAGGGCAACGCCCACGGCCGTGACGTGCAGTACGCGGTGCTCTTCGACCGCATGTTCCGCTTCCCGCTCTCCGGCGACCGCAACCGCAACTACGACGGCCTCGGCGGCCAGCTGCTCTTCGCGTACCTGCACAAGCACGACGTGATCCGCTGGACCGACAACAAGCTGAAGATCGACTGGCTGCGCGCTCCGGAGATCACCAACCAGCTCTGCGCCGAGATCGAGAAGCTGTACCGCGACGGCATCGACCGCCCCAAGCTCGTCCACTGGTTCAAGGCGTACGAGCTGGTCTCCACCTACCTCGCCCCGCACCCCGGCTCCACCTGGGCCAAGGGCCCCGACGCCCTCGACCTGACCCTCCCGCCGCGCAAGCTCGTCGACGACGTGCTTCCGGACGAGTTTCCGCTCAGCATGTTCTATGAGGCCCTCGCCAAGAAGCTCAAGGGCGTGATCGCCGCGACCAAGGGGATCCGCTCGGACGTTTCGCGGACCGAGCAGGCCGCCGCGTGAGCGCACGTACGGAGGACACGGAGGAGGCGTCGCCCATGAACGCGAACGGAAACGGTGGGCCGCTCGACGGCGCGGTCATCGCGGTCGCGGGCGCGGCCGGGCCGGCCGGCCGGGCCGCCCTGCTGCGCCTCGCCGAGGCCGGTGCGACCGTGGTCGCGTCCGACGCCGACCCGGCGCGGCTGGCCGAGGCGGTCGACGACGCCCGCTACGCCCACGGCGGCGCCACGGTCGTCGGCGACACGGTGGACCTGCTGGACCTGGCCGCCACGCGCGAATGGGCCGACAAGACCGAGAAGGAGTTCGGCCGCATCGACGGCCTCGTCCATCTCGTCGGCGGCTGGCGCGGCGCCCCCTCCTTCACGGAGAGCGACCCCCGCGACTGGGAGCTCCTGGAGAAGCTGCTGATCCGCACGGTCCAGCACACCTCCATCGCCTTCCACGACGGCCTGCTGCGCAGCGGCGGCCGCGGCCGCTACGCCCTGGTCAGCCAGGTCGGCGCGCACAAGCCGCTGGCCAACAACGCCGCGTACAACGCGGGCAAGGCGGCCGCCGAGGCCTGGACCCTCGCCATGGCCGACTCCTTCCGCAAGGCGGGGGGCGACGAGGGCCCGCAGGCGGCTGCTGCGATCCTGGTGATCAAGGCACTGGTGCACGACGCCATGCGCGCCGAACGCCCCAATGCGAAGTTCGCGGGCTTCACCGACGTCAAGGAACTGGCCGACGCCATCGCCGGACTCTGGGACCGGCCCGCTCAGGAAGTGAATGGACAGCGCCTGTGGCTGACCCCCAAGCCGTGACAGCGGCCCTGGGCCCCAGGACCGACGCCCGTCGTCACCACGACCCGTCGGTCCGGGGCTTCGCCAGCGACAACTACGCCGGCGCCCACCCCGAGGTCCTCGCGGCCCTCGCCCTCGCGAACGGCGGCCACCAGGTCGCTTACGGCGAGGACCAGTACACCGAGCACCTGCAGCGGATCATGCACAGCCACTTCGGCCCCTCGGCCGAGGCCTTCCCGGTCTTCAACGGGACCGGGGCCAACGTGACCGCGCTCCAGGCGCTCACCGACCGCTGGGGCGCGGTGATCTGCGCCGAGTCCGCCCACATCAACGTGGACGAGGGCGGCGCGCCGGAGCGGATGGGCGGCCTCAAGCTGCTCACCGTGCCCACTCCGGACGGCAAGCTCACCCCCGAGCTGATCGACCGGCAGGCCTGGGGCTGGGAGGACGAGCACCGCGCGATGCCGCAGGTCGTCTCGATCACCCAGAACACCGAGCTCGGCACCGTCTACACGGTGGACGAGATCCGGGCGATCGTGGAGCACGCCCACTCCAAGGGCATGAAGGTCCACCTCGACGGTGCCCGCATAGCCAACGCGGCCGCCTCCCTCGACGTGCCGATGCGAGCGTTCACCAACGCGGTGGGCGTCGACGTCATCTCGTACGGCGGGACGAAGAACGGCATGCTCTTCGGCGAGGCCGTGGTCGTCCTGAACCCGGACGCGGTCAGCCACATGAAGCACCTGCGCAAGCTGTCCATGCAGCTCGCCTCGAAGATGCGCTTCGTGTCGGTCCAGCTGGAGGCGCTCCTCGCCAAGGACCTGTGGCTGCGCAACGCCCGCCACTCCAACGCGATGGCGCAACGCCTCGCGGCCGGTGTGAGGGGCGTGGACGGGGTGGAGATCCTCTACCCGGTCCAGGCCAACGCGGTCTTCGCGCGACTGCCGCAGGAGGTCACCCGACGGCTGCAGGAACGCTTCCGCTTCTACTTCTGGGACGAGGCGGCCGGCGACGTGCGCTGGATGTGCTCCTTCGACACCACGGAGGACGACGTGGACGCCTTCCTCCAGGCGCTGAAGGAGGAGATGGCGCGATAGCGCCACTCCCCTTGAGGTATGAATATGCGGTCGGATGGAAAGTCATTGACTTCCGTCCGGCCGCATTCGTATGCTCGCGCCGCATGGAACTCATCCAGCAGAACCCCGACATCGCCGCCTACCTGGCCGTGGGTGAGGCAGTCGACCATGATCACCCGACGGTCCGGGCCGCCACCGAACGGCTCTCCGCAGGGCATCCCGATGCATACTCATACGCGAAAGCGGCCTACGAGTTCGTCCGCGACACCATTCCCCACTCCCAGGACTCCGGGGATCTGCGCGTCACCTGGCGCGCCTCCGACGTCCTGGAGCAGGGCACCGGCATCTGCTACGCCAAGTCCATCGCGTACGCGGCCCTGCTGAGGGCCCGCGGCATCCCGGCCGCCCTCTGCTACCAGCGGCTCGCCGACGACGACGGCTCCGATCCGGTCGTCCACGGCCTGGTCGCCGTCCGGCTGCCGGGCGCGGCGGAGTGGGCCCGGCAGGACGTCCGGGGGAACAAGCCCGGCGTCGACGCCCAATTCTCCCTGGGGGAGGAGCGGTTGGCGTGGACCGCTCGACCGGAGTTCAGTGAACTGGATTATCCGGTGCTCTATGCTGAACCGCATCCGGCCGTTCTCGCGGCGCTGCAAGCGGCGCCCGACCGGCCGTACCTCTGGCAGACGCTCCCCACGGAACTGTGAATTCCGGAAAATTCGAACGGCGGATCATGACCCTGACGCTCACCGTCTCCGACGAGGTGCGCACCCTCGTGCCCGGCTTCACCCACCTCGCGGTCGAGGCCCGCGGACTCGTCAACGGGCCCAGCGACGAGACCAGTTCGGCCCTGCTCGACGAGGCCGCCCGACGCCTGGCCGAGCGTCTTGACGGACAGGCGCCGGACAAGGACCCGCACGTCGCCGCCTGGCGCGCCGCGTACTCCGCGTTCGGTGCCAAGCCCTCCCGTACCCGCAACTCCGCCGAGGCGCTGGCCAAGCGGGCACTCGCCGACGGCGGACTGCCCCGGATCAACCGGCTCGTCGACGCCTACAACGCGATCAGCGTCGCCCACCTCATCCCGGTCGGCGGCGAGGACCTGAACAAGATCCAGGGCGCGATGCGGCTCGTCCGGGCCACCGGCGAGGAGGAGTTCGTCACCGTCGCCGGCGGCGAGGAGACCGTGGAGCACCCCGAGCCCGGCGAGGTCATCTGGTGCGACGAGGCGGGCGTCACCTGCCGCCGCTGGAACTGGCGCCAGGGCCCGCGCACGCGGATCGACGACGACACCACCGACGCCGTCTTCCTCCTGGAGTCCCTCACGCCGATGACCCTCGACGAGCTGCGCACGGCCGGCGAGGAGCTCGCCGAGGCGCTGCAGAAGGTCAGCCCCGGGGCCCGGATCACCGTCCGCGACCCGGAGTGACGTCCGACCGCCGGGCGCCTACTTCTCGGCGTCCTTGACCTCTTCCGGCGTCGGCGCCGTGCCCCCGAGGTGCGCGGGCACCCACCAGGTGTCTCCCGCGTCCTTGGGGCGCACGGGGTACGCGCGCTGCGCGGCCTCCAGGAGCTCCTGGACCCGCCCGCGCAGCCGCCGGGTGATGGCCCCCGCGTACTGGTCGGCCGGCGCCTCCATCGGCTCGCCGACCCGGATGGTGACCGGGATGTGGCTGCGCCTGAAGTTCCGCGGCCGCCCCTTGGTCCACAGCCGCTGGGTGCCCCACAGCGCCATCGGGATCAGCGGGACGCCCGCCTCCTGGGCGAGCCGCGCGGCACCGGACTTGAAGCTCTTGAGCGTGAAGGACTGCGAGATGGTCGCCTCCGGGAAGACGCCCACGAGCTCGCCCGACCGCAGCGCCTTCAGCGCGTGCTCGTACGCCTGCTCGCCCTGCGCGCGGTCCACCGGGATGTGCTTCATCGCCCGCATCAGCGGTCCGGACACCTTGTGCCGGAACACCGACTCCTTGGCCATGAAGCGCACCAGGCGCTTCTGCGGCAGTGCGGCCAGACCGGTGAAGATGAAGTCCAGATAGCTGATGTGGTTGCTCACGATCACCGCCCCGCCCTGGCGGGGGATGTGGTGCGAACCCTGAGTGTCGATCTTGAGGTCCAGCGCCTTGAACATGGTCAGTGCGGCGCCGATGACCGGCCGATAGACGAGCTCTGCCATCTGGTAGGAACCCTTCGTCTGTGCCTGGGGAGGGTTCTCCCGGCGAAGTTACGCGGCCGTAGGTTTTCGGCTTTGGGCAGATCGTGCCCCATGTGGGGGCTGGTGACCAGTCCTGACGGCTTCGTACGGGGAGATTCTCGTCACTCCCGGTGGTCGTGGCGGGAATCGATCGGCGTCGCGCGACGCTGCACACCGTACGGACGACCGTCACGTACCACCGTACGGACCACACGAGGAGGACGAGGAATGACCGAGGTCGTGGGCGCGTCGGCACTGGGCGCCGAGCTGGGGGAGCGGGCCACCCTGGTCCAGTTCTCCACCGCCTTCTGCCAGCCCTGCCGGGCCACCCGGAGGACGCTCGCCGAGGTCGCCGCCATGGTCGAGGGCGTCGGCCACGTCGAGATCGACGCCGAGGAGCGCCTGGACCTCGTACGGGACCTCGGCATCGTCCGTACGCCCACCGTGCTCGTGCTCGACCGGGCGGGCCGGATCGTGCGCAGGGCCGCCGGGCAGCCCCGCAAGGCCGATGTCATCGCCGCGCTCGGCCAGGCGGTCTGACGAGGTGTCCGAAGCGGGGGTCGCAGCGGGGTTCGCAGCGGGGTCCGAAGCCCTGCCCGCAGCCGGGTCCGCAGCGGTGACGCATCTCCCACATCCCGGTACGCACTTGACTGCACAAGCCACCGATCGCCAGGCTTGCACGGTGCCCTCAGAACTCCTTCTCTACGGGCGGGCCCATGTCGACCTGGCCCGCAACGCGAGCGCGCGCTGTCCGGGTGTCTGACGAATCCGCGACCTCTTCCACGCCGCCCTCGCAGAAGGACAATTCCATGACGGTCTCGCCCGAGCTCCACACGCTCCCGACGATTCCCTCCCTCGGCGCACCCCGGCAGGCCTCGCCCGACCTGCTCCGTTCCGTCTTCCGGCAGCACGCCGCCGGCGTCGCCGTGATCACCGCGCACGGCGAGCGCCCGGTCGGTTTCACGGCCACCTCGCTCAGCTCCGTCGCCGCCGAACCTCCGCTGATCTCCTTCGGCGTGGGGACCGGCTCCTCCAGCTGGCCCGTGGTGTCCGAGGCCGGGCACATCGGCGTCCACATACTCGGCGAACACCAGCAGGAGCTGGCCGCCACCTTCGCCCGCAGCGGCGCCGACCGCTTCGCCGCCCCCACCCGCTGGAGCCGCGGCCCGGAGGGCGTCCCGGTGCTGGACGGCGTGCTGGCCTGGCTGGTGTGCCGGGTGGTGGCCCGGGTACCGGCCGGTGACCACCGGATCGTCATAGCCGAGGCCGTCGCCGGCGACCCGGACGGAGCGGGCCGGCCCCTGCTCTACCACCAGGGTCGCTTCAACGCTCTGCGCGACTGAGAGTTCCCGTGCGAGCCCCCGCGGGGGCGTTGTCAAGGTCACACGGCTGAGCGCTTGCTCAGGGGTAACGAACTGGCTGTACTGACGAGTAATATTCCGGTCGGGGCGTCTGGCGCCCCGATCGGAAACCCGCCCTTCAGGCGCCTATGCTGCGAGCAAGAACGCAGCCCAGTTATGAGAAGCAGTAGGAGAGCCGGCGTGAGCTTGAGGATCGTTGTCTGTGTGAAGTACGTGCCGGACGCCACGGGCGACCGGAAGTTCGCCGATGACCTGACCGTCGACCGCGACGACGTCGACGGTCTGCTGTCCGAGCTCGACGAGTACGCCGTCGAGCAGGCGCTGCAGATCGCCGAAGAGGCCGACGACGCCGAGGTCACCGTGCTGACGGTCGGCCCCGAGGACGCCAAGGACGCGCTGCGCAAGGCGCTTTCGATGGGCGCCGACAAGGCCGTCCACGTCGAGGACGACGATCTGCACGGCACCGACGTCATGGGCACCTCGCTGGTCCTCGCCAAGGCGATCGAGAAGACCGGCTACGACCTGGTCATCGCCGGCATGGCCTCCACCGACGGCACCATGGGTGTCCTCCCGGCCATCCTCGCCGAGCGCCTTGGCGTCCCGCAGGTCACCCTGCTCTCCGAGGTCAAGGTCGAGGACGGCACCGTGAAGGGCCGCCGCGACGGCGACACCGCCTCCGAGCAGCTGGAGGCCGCGCTGCCGGCCGTCGTGTCCGTGACGGACCAGTCGGGCGAGGCCCGCTACCCGTCCTTCAAGGGCATCATGGCCGCCAAGAAGAAGCCGGTGGAGTCCCTGGACCTCTCCGACCTCGACATCGAGGCCGAGGAGGTCGGCCTTGAGGGCTCCTGGACCCAGGTCGACTCGGCCGCCGAGCGCCCGGCGCGCACCGCGGGCACGATCGTCAAGGACGAGGGTGAGGGCGGCAAGCAGCTGGCCGAGTTCCTCGCGAGCCAGAAGTTCATCTAAAGGCTCGCGCGAGCCCGCTGCCCACCCAGGCCGTCCCCCTTCCTTCCGCAGGAGATTGAAGTCCCATGGCTGAGATTCTCGTCTACGTCGACCACGTCGACGGAGCCGTCCGCAAGCCCACCCTCGAGCTGCTGACCCTGGCCCGCCGCCTCGGCGAGCCCGTCGCCGTCGCGCTCGGCAACGGCGCCGCCGACACCGCCGCGGCCCTCGCCGAGCACGGCGCCGTCAAGGTCCTGACCGCCGACGCGCCCGAGTTCGCCGAGTACCTCGTCGTCCCCAAGGTGGAGGCCCTGCAGGCCGCGTACGACGCCGTGTCCCCGGCCGCCGTGCTCGTCCCGTCCTCCGCCGAGGGCAAGGAGATCGCCGCCCGCCTCGCGGTGCGCATCGGCTCCGGCATCATCACCGACGCCATCGACCTGGAGGCCGGTGACGAGGGCCCGGTCGCGACGCAGTCCGCGTTCGCCGCCTCCTTCACCACCAAGTCCCGTGTCTCCAAGGGCACCCCGGTCATCACGGTCAAGCCGAACTCGGCCCCCGTGGAGGCCGCGCCGGCCGCCGGCGCCGTCGAGGCGCTCGCCGTCTCCTTCTCGGAGAAGGCCCAGGGCGCCAAGGTCGTCGCCCGCACCCCGCGCGAGTCGACCGGCCGCCCCGAGCTGACCGAGGCCGCGATCGTGGTCTCCGGCGGCCGCGGCGTCAACGGCGCCGAGAACTTCGCGATCATCGAGGCGCTCGCCGACTCCCTCGGTGCCGCCGTCGGCGCCTCCCGCGCCGCCGTCGACGCCGGCTGGTACCCGCACTCCAACCAGGTCGGCCAGACCGGCAAGTCGGTCTCGCCGCAGCTGTACATCGCCTCCGGCATCTCCGGTGCGATCCAGCACCGCGCGGGTATGCAGACCTCGAAGACCATCGTGGCCATCAACAAGGACGCCGAGGCCCCGATCTTCGACCTGGTCGACTACGGCGTGGTGGGCGACCTGTTCGACGTCGTGCCGCAGCTGACCGACGAGGTCCGGGCCCGCAAGGCCTGACCTGCGGTTCTTCTACGGTCCGGGGGCCGCGTGGTGATCTTCACCGCGCGGCCCCCGGCCGTTTCGGACACCCATTGACGCAAGTGGAGCCGGACTACTAACTTCGCTATACGGATTGTTGATTCCGTGAAGCGGAAAACAGGAGGATCTGGGATGGGTCAGCAGGAGAAGGTGTCGACGAGCCTCGCCGGCGCGGTCAGCGAGGGCATCAGCGCCTCCCTCACCGGCGTGGACGCGGAGCTCGACCGGCGCTACCCGGGAGACCCCGGCACCCGCCAGCCCGTCCACACCGTCTACGTCCCCGGCAACCTCTTCGACGCCGGAACCATCCGCTCCTGGGGCGACCAGGCCCTCGCCGCCCTCGACGAGCACGCCCCCGACGCCGCCACCTTCGCCGCCGTCCTCGGCCTCGCCGACGACCTCGCCGAGGACGTCTACGGCCGCGTACGCGCCAAGCTGGAGCGCGAGCCCATCGAGGACCTGCGGGTCGACTTCGAGGACGGCTACGCCGGCACCGACGAGGACCACGACGCCGCCCGCGCCGCCCGGATCATCACCGAGGCGTACGCGGACCTCAGCGCCGCCCCGTACATGGGCATCCGCATGAAGTGCATGGAGGCCGCCGTACGCGACCGCGGCATCCGCACCACCGACGTCTTCCTCACCGGCCTCATGGAGAACGGCGGACTGCCCGACGGCCTCGTCCTCACCCTCCCCAAGGTCACCTACCCCGAGCAGGTCTCCGCCTTCGTCCGGCTCCTCGAAGCCTTCGAGAAGGCCCACGGCCTCGACGAAGGACGCCTCGGCTTCGAGATCCAGATCGAGACCAGCCAGGCCATCCTCGCCGCCGACGGCACCGCCACCGTCGCCCGCATGATCGACGCCGCCGAGGGCCGCGCCACCGGCCTGCACTACGGCACCTTCGACTACAGCGCCTGCCTCGGCGTCTCCGCCGCCTACCAGGCCAGCGACCACCCCGCCGCCGACCACGCCAAGGCGATCATGCAGGTCGCCGCCGCCGGCACCGGCGTACGTGTGTCCGACGGCTCCACCAACGTGCTGCCGATCGGCTCCACCGCGCACGTCCACGAGGCCTGGAAGCTCCACTACGGCCTCACCCGCCGCGCCCTCGCCCGCGCGTACTACCAGGGCTGGGACATGCACCCCGGCCACATCCCCACCCGCTACGCCGCTGTCTTCGCCTTCTACCGCGAGGGCTTCCAGGCCGCCGCCAAGCGCCTGTCGGCCTACGCCAACCACGCGGGCGGCGACGTCATGGACGAGCCCGCCACCGCCAAGGCCCTGAGCTCCTACCTGCTGCGCGGCATCGACTGCGGCGCCCTCGACACCGCCGAGGTCGACGCCCTCACCGGCCTGACCCGCGCCGACCTGGACCGCTTCGCCGCCCCGCGCCGAGGCGACCTGACGGCGACCGCCCAGTAGCCACGGCGGCCCGCACGGGGCCGTCACCCGCGCCCCGTACTCTGTACGCGTTCAGCACAGCCGACAGAGAACGGGGCACCGGTGTCTTCGGGGGAGTACGAGCGGCTCGCCGGCCGCTACAGGGTCGTACGCCGGCTCGGCCGCGGCGGCATGGGAGTCGTCTGGTGCGCGGTCGACGAGGTCCTCGGCCGCGAGGTGGCCGTCAAGGAACTGCGGACGTACAACGACGCCTCGGGGCCCGAGCTGGACGACCTGCGGCTCCGGATGCAGCGCGAGGCGCGCGCGGCGGCGCGGGTCCGCCATCCCGGAGTCGTCGCCGTCCACGACGTGACCGACCATCAGGGCCGCCCCGTCATCGTCATGGAGCTCGTCGACGGGCCGTCGCTCGAGGGCGTCCTCAGCGAGCGCGGCCCCATGGAGCCACGGGAGGTCGCGGCCATCGGCGCCGCCGTCCTGGAGGCACTGGCCGCCGCGCACGACGCGGGGGTGCTCCACCGCGACGTGAAGCCGGGCAACGTGCTGCTCGACCGGAGCGGACGCGTGGTCCTCACCGACTTCGGCATCGCCGCGATGGACGACCCCGGCGACGGCTCGGCCACCCACCTCACGCGCAGCGGCGAGATCGTCGGCTCGCTCGACTACCTGGCCCCCGAGCGCGCCCAGGGCCAACAGCCGGGCCCCGCCTCCGACGTGTGGGCGCTCGGCGCCACCCTGTACGCGGCCGTCGAGGGCGCCTCGCCCTTCCGCCGCACCTCGACCTGGTCGACCCTGAACGCCATCGTCACGGAAGCGCTGCCCGAGTCGCACCGCGCGGGTCCGCTCGGTCCGGTCCTGCCCCGGCTCCTGCACAAGGACCCGGCCCAGCGCCCCGACGCACGGACGGCGGCGCGCCTGCTGACCGCCGTGGCCGGGGGGCACACTCCTGCCGAGCCCGCGCCGGCGAACCCCCAGGCGACGCCGACGGCGCCCGGCGCACCCACCGCGGCGGAGGCCGGCCCGGTCGGGTCGCCCACCGCCCCGGTCGCAGCGCCGACCGTCCCGGCGCATCTCTGGGTGCCGACCGAGCCCACCGCCGTGCCGCCCCGCCCCGAGGGCTTCGGCCCGGCCGTGCCCCCGGCGTCTGCCGCGACGGGGCAGGCGGGTGTCCCGCCGGTGGGTGGCGCGTCGGTGGGTGGCGCGCCGGTGGGTGGCGCGCCCGCTCCGTACGCGGGTGCGGGCACGCCGACGCGGCAGACCGAGAGCCCCCGCCGCAAGCGCTCGTCCGTGCTGGTCGCCGCCGCGACCGCCGCCGTCCTGCTGGCCGGCGGGGGTGTCACGTACGCCCTGCTGGACCGCGAAGGCGGTACGGAGCACGAGCAACTGGCCGGCGGGCAGGCGCCGACGAGCCCCGGCGCCGACCCCGGCCGGGTCCTCGACCCGGGTGCCCCCGGGACCGGGGCGAGCGCCACCGGGAGCCCGTCCGCGTCCGCGACGCCCTCGAAGGACGGCGCGAAGGACTCCGCGTCCCCGTCGGCCCCGGCAACCACGAAGGCGCCTCTGCCGGGCGGGGCGGGCGGCCGTACGACGACGGGCGGGGGCACCGGAGGCACCACCGGCGCTGCGGCCGGCGGGGGCGGAACCACCGGCGCCTCCACCACGACCACCGGCGGTGGCGGAACGCCACCGCAGCCCACGCCCGTGTGCTTCTCCAAGGGCGGCGGCAGGTACGACTGCCAGGTGTGGCGCACCGCCAAGACGTACAGCCACGGCGGCGGCGAGATGGGCGTCCTCAACGCCGGGACGAACTACTTCTACTGCCAGGTCGACCTGGGCCGCCGCGAGACCTACGGCCAGTGGACCAACGTCTGGTGGGCCAGGACCGACGACGACAGCGGCAACACGAACGTCTACGTCAGCGTCGTGTACCTCAAGGGCGGCGACAACGACCAGCCCCTCCCGGGCCTGCCCGTCTGCTAGGGCCCGTACCCGCCCCCGCACGCGACGAGGTCACAGCCCACGGAGCTGTGACCTCGTCACCTCGCACGCCGGCGGCTACGGAGTGGTGACGGTCACCGTGGCGTCGACGATGCGGTGGTCGGAGCAGGCGATGTACGCGGTCCCGGCACCGTTGAGGCAGCGGTCCTGGGCGATGGGGTGGGCGTCCGCCCCGTAGGAGACCAGGCGGCTCTCCGCCGCGAAGGCCAGGTCCACCTTGGCGGGCTGCCCGCACGCGCCGGCCAGCGTGCCCTCGGTGGTCTGCTCGCCCCAGCCGGGGCACAGCGGATCCAGGTCGTCGAGTTCGCGGAACAGACCGGTGTTGCCCGCGTTGGCGGCGGTGGCGACGGACGGCGCGTACCAGGCGTCGAGCAGCGGGTCATGGGGCTGGACGTTGAAGTCCCCCGCGGTGATCACCGTGCCGCCCGCCGCCGTCCACTCCTCCATCTTGGCGCGCACCGCGTCGAGTTGGGCCTGCTTGTGCGCGCTCTTGAAGGTGATGTGCGTGGTGCAGAACCTGGGGCTGCCCGGCTGGGTGGCGAGGGGCGTGCAGAGCAGCTTGCGGGCCTTGTCCCCGTCGTACGGCAGGGTGATCCGGTCGGTGCCGCTGGGCGGGAAGCGGCTGAACACGGCGACGCCGTACGGGTCCTGATCGGGGCCGCCGCCGTCGTTCCCGCACAGATCGGCGTCCACGTCGGGCATGGGCTCGAACCGGGCGAAGTTGGTCGGGCTCTGCGGCCATCCGGCGTCCTGCAGGCCCTTGAGGATGGCCCGGTACTGGTCGGGACAGACCTCGTTGAGGGCGATGAAGTCGGGGTTCCGGTAGCTCACCGACCCGAGGATCGCCTTCACGAGTCCGTTGTCGGTCGACCCGCGGTTGATCGCATGGCCGGCGATGTTCCACTGCCAGATCTTGTACGTCGCCGTGCCGGACGCGGCGCTCGTCCCGACGGAGCCGGAGGCCGTTCCGGCGGCCGCGCTCGCCGTTCCGGCGGGCGCGGTCCACACCGTCAGGCCCAGCAGCGTGGCCGCCAGCACGATGAAGGTACGTAGCCTTGTCATGATCTCCCCGTCACACGTCCGGTCGATTCCCCGTGGATTCCCGGGCGATTCTTGGCGGAATGATCAAGAGCGTCAAGAGAAGGCCAGCGCCTGGGTCGTCAGGGGGCCCGGTGGCCGCGCTGTGCGACAGGGCCTGGGGGCGCCTAGACCTCAGGCGGCGCGATCTCGCCCGAGCCCCGGGCGATCAGCGTCGTCCCGAGCACCACCGTCGACGGCGCCTCGTCGGCCCCGTCGAGGCGCCGGAAGAGCAACTCGGCCGCCGTCCGTCCGAGCGCAGCCGCGTCCTGCGCGATGACCGTGATGCCCAGCAGATCCGCGAGCTCGATGTCGTCGAAACCGACGAGGGCGACCGGCCGTTCGCGCCCGGCGAGCACGCGTACCGCCGTCACCGTCACCCGGTTGTTGCCCGCGAACAGCGCCGTCACCGGCTCGGGACCCGACAGCATCGCCTCCGCCGCCCGCGCCACCCGCACCGGGTCCGTCGGCCCGAGCGACACCCACGCGTCGGCCACGTCCAGCTCCGCGTCCTCCATCGCCGCCCGGTAGCCGCGCAGCCGCTCGGTGGCCGTGTGGATGCGGGGCCGGTCGCCGATGAAGCCGATCCGGCGGTGGCCGTGGGCGATCAGATGCGCCACGCCCGCCCGCGCGCCGCCGAAGCTGTCGGAGAGCACGACGTCCGCGTCGATCCCGCCCGCCGGGCGGTCGACGAAGACGGTGGCGACGCCCGCCCGTATCTCCGGCTCCAGATAACGGTGGTCGGTGCCCGCCGGGATGACGATCAGTCCGTCGACGCGCCGCGCGCAGAGCGCCAGCGCCAGTTCCTGCTCCCGGTCGGGGTCCTCCGCGCTGGAGCCGTTGATGAGCAGTGCCCCGTGCGCCCGGGCGACCTCCTCGACGGCGCGGCTGAGGGGGCCGTAGAACGGGTCGGCCAGGTCTTCGAGGACCAGACCGACCGACGCCGTACGCCCCTTGCGCAGCACGCGCGCGCTGTCGTTGCGGCGGAAGCCGAGCGAGTCGATCGCCTCCTGCACGCGCCGTTCGGTGTCGGGCGTGACGCCCGGCTCCCCGTTGACGACCCGTGAGACGGTCTTGAGCCCGACGCCCGCCCGGGCGGCGACGTCCTTCATGGTGGGCCGATTGCCGTAGCGGTGCTCGGGGCGGCGGGCGATGTCGGCCACGGTGTGCGGTTCCTCCGTCGGGTGCGTGATCCCGCGATCACGTGCGTCTCGATCTCGTTGCTGTCGAGCATAGGCCCTGGACAACGTTGTCAGAGCGGGGAAGACTGTAGGTCACACCCACGTTCCGTCCGCCTGCCCCGATGGAGACACGAGCCCATGCCTACCGACCTCGTCACCGGCCTTGTCGTCGCCCTCGACATCGGCGGCACCAAGATCGCCGGAGCGCTGGTCGACGGCGGCGGCCGGATCCTGGTGCGGGCACAGCGGCCCACGCCCGCGCGGGAGGACGGCGAGACGGTGATGAGGGCCGTCGGGGCGGTCCTCGACGAGCTCGCCCGCTCACCCCTCTGGGACTCGGCGGGCGCCGTCGGCGTCGGCAGCGCCGGGCCCGTCGACGCCTCCCTCGGCACGGTCAGCCCGGTCAACGTCCCCGGATGGCGGGCCTTTCCGCTCGTCGAACGAGTCCAGCGGGCGGCCGGCGGCCGCCCCGTCACCCTCGTCGGCGACGGCGTCGCCATGACGGCCGCCGAACACTGGCAGGGCGCGGCCCGCGGCCACGACAACGCGCTGTGCCTCGTCGTCTCCACGGGTGTCGGCGGCGGTCTCGTCCTCGGCGGGCGCGTCCACCCTGGCCCCACCGGCAATGCCGGTCACATCGGCCACATCAGCGTCGACCTCGACGGCGAGCCCTGCGCCTGCGGCGGCCGCGGCTGCGTCGAAAGGATCGCCAGCGGCCCGCACATCGCCCGCCGCGCCCTGGAGAACGGCTGGCGTCCGGGCCCCGACGGCGACGCCTCCGCCGCCGCGGTGGCCGCAGCGGCCCGCGCGGGTGACCCGGTGGCCGTCGCCTCCTTCGAGCGCGCCGCACAGGCGCTCGCCGCCGGAATCGCCGCCACCGCCACCCTCGTGGAGATCGACATCGCCGTCGTCGGCGGGGGAGTGGCCGGCGCGGGCGAGGTCCTCTTCGCCCCGCTGCGGCGCAGCCTGCGCTCCTACGCCACCCTCTCCTTCGTCCAGGACCTGACCGTCGTCCCCGCCCTGACCGGCACGGACGCGGGCCTTCTCGGGGCCGCGGCGGCCGTGACCCCGCGCGCGGCGGTGGAGGAACCGGTAGGGCGCTGAACCCCCTGACGGGGCGCTGTCCTCAGCCCGGTACCCGCTCCGCCGAACGCTGCTCCACGATCACCAGGAACGCGTCCGTCTCCAGGTCCATCACCACCCGCGCCGCGAGGCCCTCGTCACGCCGTGCGCTCGCGAACTCCTCGGCGGGCAGACTGCCCCGCGGACCTCCCGCGGGAAACCGCTCCAGAACCGTACGACTCATCTCCGCACCCCCTCGTGCTCGCCGTCTCCAACGACGGTCCGTCGCGATGTGTTACGCGACGGGGGCGTCCCCGGTTCCCCCGCTGCTCCCCGCGGGGGTTTCCGTGGCAGGGTGTTGCGGGCAAGCCACAGGGGGCAACCGAGGAGGGGGAATCGTGATCGTCTGGATCAACGGTGCGTTCGGTGCGGGGAAGACGAGCACCGCGCGCGAGCTGGTCGATCTGATCCCGAACAGCACGCTGTACGACCCCGAGCTCACCGGCGGAGCGTTGAGCCGGCTCGTGCCGCAGAAACGTCTCGCCGAGGTGAGCGACTTCCAGGACCTGCCGATCTGGCGCCGGCTCGTCGTGGACACCGCCGCAGCGCTGCTCGCCGAGGTCGGCGGGGTGCTCGTGGTGCCGATGACCCTGCTGCGGCAGGAGTACCGGGACGAGATCTTCGGCGGCCTCGCCGCCCGCCGGATCGAGGTGCGGCATGTCCTGCTCGCTCCGGAGGAAACGATCCTGCGCCGGCGGATCGACGACCGGGTCGAGCACCCCGGCGACGACGGTGCGAAGGCCCGCGCCCGCCGCTGGTGCCACGATCACATCGCCCTCTTCCGGGCCGCCGTCGACGGCTGGCTCGGCGCCGACGCCTACGTCGTGGACAACTCGGCCCGCACCGCCGCGGAGACCGCGCGGGCGGTCGCCGACGCCCTCGACGCCGGCCACGCCGCGCCCTGCGGCATCGTCCAGACCCCCGAACCCACCGGCGAGACCCTGGCCGCGGGCGTCCTGCTCTTCGACGAGCACGACCGCTTCCTGCTCGTCGACCCGACGTACAAACCCGGCTGGGAGTTCCCCGGCGGCGTCGTCGAACCCGGCGAGCCGCCCGCCCGCGCCGGCATGCGCGAGGTCGCCGAGGAGATAGGCCTCGAACTCGACGCCGTACCCCGCCTGCTGCTCGTCGACTGGGAGCGCCCCCAGCCGCCCGGCTACGGCGGACTCCGGCTCCTCTTCGACGGCGGCCTGCTGCCCGCCGCCGACGCTGACCGCCTCCTCCTGCCCGGCGCCGAACTGCGCGCCTGGCGCTTCGTCACCGAGGAGGAGGCCGCCGACCTGCTCCCCCCCGTCCGCTACCAACGCCTCCGCTGGGCCCTGCGTGCCCGCGAACGCGGCACCGTCCTCAATCTGGAGGCCGGCACACCGGTCGGCTGAGGCGCCAGGGCGCGGGCAGCCGGCGCCGGGCCTCAGCGCCGCCGGTTTCGAGGGACGGGGGCCGGCGCGCGCGGTTCCGGCGGACGGGGATCGGGGGCCTGTCCGGCGGGTCATGACACGACCCCCCTAGCCGGCCGCCGCCTTCGTCAGTTGCTCCGTCGCCTCGGCCGTCACCGGCTCGCCGTGCCCGCAGCACAGCACCGACGGCCGCAGTTCCGCGAGCCGGCCGAGGGAGGTCATCGCCTCGGCCCGGTCCACGTGGAAGACGCCGAAGGTCACGCCCTGGTCCGTCGCCACCGTGTCACCGGTGAACAGCACGCCGTGCCGGGGGAGATGGACCGCGATCGAGCCCGCGGTATGGCCCGGGGTGTGGACGACGACCGCACCGTCGCCGAAGCCCAGCTCCTCGCCGTCCGCGACCTCGCGGTCCACCCGGGTCGGCGGGGCCTCGGGAACGGTCAGCCCGTGCTCGTACAGCGGCAGTTCCCAGTCGAGCAGATCCGGCTCGGGCACCGGCAGCTCGCCCCGGATCACCGGGGCGTCCAGCGCGTGCGCCAGGATCTCCGCACCGAAGCGGTCGGCCAGCTCCTGCGCCGAGCCCACGTGGTCGCGGTGGCAGTGGGTGAGCACGATCCGGCGTATGCGGGACGGGTCGAGGCCCGCCCCGCGCAACGCCGACTCGATCTCCGGCGCCGAGCCCACCCACCCGGCGTCGATCAGGGTCAGTTCCGTGTCGTCCCGCCACACATATGCCTGGCCGATGGAGAAGCGCAGCATGTACAGACGAGGAGTGATCTCTACGAGGTCCATGCCGCGAAGGTACGGGGCGGCCACGCCCGCCGTAACGATCTACGCTCTGGGCGAGTTCCGCCCAGAGCGTGACGCCCGGATCAACCCTGCTTGGAGGCCGCGTAGTTCAGCAGGAAGTGGGCCTCCGCCACCGAAAGGCGCTCCAGCTCCTGCGGCGACACCGACTCGTTCACCGCGTGGATCTGCGCCTCCGGCTCGCTCAGACCGATCAGCAGGATCTCCGACTCCGGGTACAGCGCGGCCAGCGTGTTGCACAGCGGGATGGAGCCGCCCATGCCGGCCGTCTGCATCTCCTCGCCCGGGTACGCGATCCGCATCGCCTCCGCCATCGACGTGTACGCCGGGCTCGACGTGTCCGCCTGGAACGCCTGGCCCTGGCCGACCTGCTCCAGGCTCACCCGCGCGTTCCACGGCGTGTGCTTCTCGATGTGCGCGAAGAGCAGCTCCGTCGCCTTCGCCGCGTCCTGGCCGGGCGGCACCCGCAGGCTGATCTGCGCGCGGGCCGTCGACGGGATCGACGGCGTGGCACCCGCCACCGGGTGGGCGTCGATGCCGATGACCGTCACGGCGGGCCGCGCCCAGATCCGGTCGGCCACCGAGCCGCGGCCCGGCAGGTCCACACCGTCCAGGACCTTCGCGTCCTTGCGGAAGTCGGCCTCCGGGTACTGCAGGCCCTCCCACACGGCGTCCGCCGGCAGCCCGTCGATGACCGTCGAACCGTCCTCGTCCCGCAGCGAGTCCAGGACGCGGATCAGCGCGGCCAGCGCGTCCGGCGCGGCCCCGCCGAACTGACCCGAGTGCAGGTTGCCCTGCAGCGTGTCGATCGTGACCCGGATCATCGTCATGCCCCGCAGGGTCGCCGTCACCGTCGGCAGGCCGACCCGGAAGTTGCCCGCGTCGCCGATGACGATCGCGTCCGCCGTCAGCAGCTCGGGGTGGGCCTCCGCGTACCGCTCGAGACCGCCCGTGCCCTGCTCCTCCGAGCCCTCCACGATCACCTTGACCGTGACGGGCACGCCGCCGTTGGCCTTCAGGGCGCGCAGCGCGAGCAGGTGCATGACGAAGCCGCCCTTGCAGTCGGCCGCGCCGCGCCCGTACCAGCGGCCGTCCTCACGCTCGGTCAGCTCGAACGGCGGGGTCAGCCACGCCGACTCGACCAGCATCGGCTGCACGTCGTAGTGCGCGTACAGCAGCACGGTCGGGGCGCCGGCCGGGCCGGGCAGCACGCCGTACACCGACTGCGAGCCGTCCGGGGTGTCGAGCAGCGCCACGTCCTGGAAGCCCTCGGAGCGCAGGGCGCCCGCCACCCAGTGCGCGGCGGCCTCGCACTCGCTGCGCGGGGCGACGGCCTCGTCCGCGACCGACTGGAAGGCCACCAGCTCCGTCAGCTCCGCCTTCGCGCGGGGCATCAGGGATGCGACGGTCTCGGCGATCGGATTCGCGGTCATGGGCACGCTCCTCGTGGGTGCGACGTTGTGACGGGTGTCAGATGTCGTGCTCGGCCGTAGTTCGGTTGTACGGCGAACACATCGCCGATCCTACGGCGCGGGCGGTACGGGGCGGCTCGGCCGGGCCCGGCTACCGGGCCGTAAGATCGTGCGGAGCAGGAACCACCGGTCGGATCAGGAGCAGAAGCACATCGTGAGCAGCGAGAACGCAGACGCCGGAGCGGCAGAGGCTGGAGCGGAGGCGGGGGGCCCGGAGGGGGACCCGACCGTCTGGGACGTGGTCGTGGTGGGCGCCGGACCCGCCGGAGCCTCCGCGGCGTACGCGGCGGCCGTCGCCGGACGCCGGGTGCTGCTCCTGGAGAAGGCCGAGCTGCCCCGCTACAAGACCTGCGGCGGCGGCATCATCGGCCCGTCGCGCGACGCGCTGCCGCCCGGCTTCGAACTGCCCCTGCAGGACCGGGTGAACGCGGTTACGTTCTCCCTCGACGGCCGCTTCGCGCGCACCCGCCGCTCGCGCCGCATGCTGTTCGGGCTGATCAACCGGCCCGAGTTCGACGCCCAGCTCGTCGAGCACGCCCAGAAGGCGGGCGCCGAGTTGCGCACCGGAGCCACCGTCAGCCGCGTCGAGCAGCACGGTCCGGCCGTCCCGGACCGGCGTACCGTCGCCGTCGTCCTCGCCGACGGCGAGACGATCCTCGCCCGCGCCGTCGTCGGCGCCGACGGCAGCGCCAGCCGCATAGGGGCGCATGTCGGCGTGAAGCTCGGCCAGGTCGACCTCGGCCTGGAGGCGGAGATCCCGGTCCCGCCGTCGGTGGCCGAGGACTGGAAGGGGCGCGTCCTCATCGACTGGGGACCGCTGCCGGGCAGTTACGGCTGGGTCTTCCCCAAGGGCGACACCCTGACCGTCGGTGTCATCTCGGCCCGCGGCGAGGGCGCGGCCACCAAGCGCTATCTGGAGGACTTCATCGCCCGGCTCGGCCTCGCGGGCTTCGAACCGGCCATCTCCTCCGGCCATCTGACCCGCTGCCGCACGGACGACTCGCCGCTCTCCCGCGGCCGGGTCCTCGTCTGCGGCGACGCGGCCGGTCTCCTTGAGCCGTGGACGCGCGAGGGCATCTCCTTCGCGCTGCGCTCGGGGCGGCTCGCCGGCGAATGGGCGGTACGGATCGCGGAGGCGGGCGACGCGGTGGACGCGCGCCGGCAGGCGCTCAACTACGCCTTCGCCATCAAGGCCGGGCTCGGTGTCGAGATGGCCGTGGGCCGGCGGATGCTGGCGATCTTCGAGCGGCGGCCGGGGCTGCTGCACGCGACGATCACGGGCCTGCGCCCCGCGTGGAACGCGTTCACCGACATCACGCGCGGCTCGACCACTCTGGCCGGCCTGGTCCGCGGCAACGGCTTCGCGCACCGCGCGCTCGACCTGCTAGACCGCCGGATCGACACCTCGACGGGCGTGGGTCAGGCGGGGCGGGGGGTGGCACCGCGCAAGGACGAGGCTGCGGGCGGTGCCGGCGGGGACGCGGCCGAGCCGCAGGTGCCCGAGGCTTCCTGAGGCTCGGGTATGTGAGGCACGAGGCTTTCCGAGGCCCGGGGCCTTCTGAGGCCCTGGGCTTTCCGGGCCGGGAGCGACCCGGTGGGTGAGGGCGGCGCGGACGGGGTCCGCGCCGCCCTCACGCGTGGGTGATGCGGAAGACGGGGTGCTTGGGCGCGACGGCGCGCAGCTCTTCGTCCGTGGAGTCCGGCCCGACACCGTCGAAGAAGATCCCCACCTCGGCCTTCCAGCGCTTGAGGTAGGCGCGCAGCAGCGCGGGCTTGTCGTCGTCCGCGATCTCGACGGCGGTGAACGGCTGTACGTGCTTGCCGAGGTGCAGCTCGCCCCCGCCGGCCGCCCGCATGTTGTGCGTCCACTGGACGTGGCCGCGAGGGGCCACCAGGTACTGGGCGCTGTCCACCGTCAGGAGGTTGACGGGGGTGCGGCGCCATTCGCCGCTCTTGCGGCCCCGTACGGCGAGGACGCGGGAGCCCCAGACGCTGATGCCGCGGCGGGTCACCCAGGCGACGGCGCGGTTGACGACGTTGATCGTGAACCAGCCGGGCTTCATGACGTGGGCGGCGGGCTGAGCGGGCTGGCCGGGCTGTGCGGGCTGGGCGGACATCGGGGCCTCCTGAACGGGGATGTGTGAGCACCGCCCCAAAGTGTGAGCACTGCTCTCGCTTGAGATCAGTGTGCATGGGTCGGTGCTCACAAGCAAGAGCACCGCTCTCGTTTCAGTGCGCTGCTCCGAAACATGGCAGACTGCTCTTCATGACCACCGTTCAAGGAGCCCGCGCCCGCGCCCGGATCGAGATCACCGCCGCCATCAAGGACGAGGCCCGGCGCCAGCTCGCCGCCGAAGGCGCCGCCAAGCTCTCGCTGCGCGCCGTCGCCCGCGAGCTCGGCATGGTCTCCTCCGCGCTCTACCGCTACTTCCCCAGCCGCGACGACCTCCTGACCGCGCTCATCATCGACGCCTACGACGCGGTCGGCGCCGCCGCCGAACGGGCCCACGCCGCCACCGGGTCCGCCGCACCCGGCGACCACCTGGCACGATGGACCGCCGTCTGTCGCGCCATCCGCGGCTGGGCCGTCGAGCACCCCCACGAGTACGCCCTCATCTACGGCTCCCCGGTGCCCGGCTACACCGCCCCCCAGGACACGATCGTCCCCGCCTCCCGCGCCGGGCTCCTCCTCGTGTCCATCGCCCGCGCCGCCTACAACGACAAAGGCGTGGCCCCGCCGCCGCTCCCGGCGAGCCTGCACCCCGAGTCGGAGCGCCTCGCCGCCGACCTCGCCCCCGACCTGCCGCCGGCCCTCGCCACCGCCCTCGTCTTCGCCTGGGCCCAGCTCTTCGGGCTGATCTCCTTCGAGGTCTTCGGCCAGTTCAACAACGTCGTCGAGGACCGCGACGCCTTCTTCGCCACCGCCGCCGAACGCCTCGGCCGCGAGGTCGGACTCCTCCGGAAGCCGTGACAGGCGAGGGACGGCCGGCCCCCGCGTCGGCTCCACGTCGGCACCGCGTCGTCTCCGCCTCGGCCCGCGCAGTAGCCTGCGCGCTCCGTCTCCGCACGCCGTCGCCACACCCGTACTCCCCGGGGAGTACGGGTGATCACCCCGCCCGGCTGACGCCCCGGCACCCCGGCCCCGTCTAGCGTGGCGGCATGGACGAACAGGCGACCAGGACACCGGCCCCCGGCCACGAAGGACCGCCGGGCGACCGAGGGCCCTGGCGCCGGGGGCCCTTCCGTGGTGGCGCCGGTCACGGCGGGCCGTGGGGGTGGGCCGCGCGTGAGCCCGGTGCCGGGCTGCCCTGGCGCTCCACGCTGCTCGTCGCCGTCTTCGTCGTGGTCGGTACGGGCTTCGCCGCCCGGAACCAGCCCGACCGCCTCGCCCTCGACGCCCTCGGCCGCACCCTGCTCCTGCTCGGCGCGGCCCTGCTCCTGCTACGCCACCGCCACCCCGTCCCGGTGGTGTTCGGCGTGTCGGCGCTGACCCTGGCGTACCTGGCGGCGGGATTTCCGTACGGCCCCGTCTTCGTGACCGTCGCCGTCGCCTGCTTCGCCGCCGTCGTCCACGGCCACCGCCGCGCCACGTGGTGGGCGCTCGGCCTGCTCTGGGCCGGCCATCTGCTCCTCGCGCACTGGCTGTACCGCTATCTGCCGCCCGACGGCGACGGCCCCGCCCCCTGGGGCCAGGAGCTCCCGGTCGCCGCGTTCGTCGTCGCGATCCTCGCCGCCTCCGAACTCGCCCGCGTCCGCCGCGAGCAGTGGGCCAGGGAACGCGCCGAGCGCGCCGCGGGCGAGCGCCGCAGGGCCGACGAGGAACGGCTGCGGATCGCCCGCGAGCTCCACGACGTCCTCGCCCACTCGCTCTCCGTCATCAACGTCCAGGCCGGTGTGGGCCTCGCCCTCCTCGACTCCGACCCCGGCCAGGCGCGTACCGCCCTCACCACCATCAAGGCGGCCAGCAAGGAGGCGCTGGGCGAGGTACGACAGGTGCTCGACACCCTGCGTACCCCCGGCGACGCGCCCCGGGCCCCCGCGCCCGGCCTCGACCGCCTCCCCGAACTCGTCGAGCAGGCCGCTGCCGCCGGCCTCACCGTAAGGACCGAGACCGAGGGCCGGCGCAGACGGCTGCCGCCCGGCACGGAGCTCGCCGCCTTCCGGATCGTGCAGGAGGCGCTCACCAACGTGGTGCGCCACTCCGGATCGCGCACCGCCCGGATCCTCGTGGGCTACCGGCCGGCCGCCCTGGACCTGCGGATCGACGACGACGGCCCGGCCACCGGCGGCGACGCCGGCGGCAGCGGCAACGGGCTGGCCGGAATGCGGGAGCGGGCCGCCGCCCTCGGTGGCACGATCGAGGCGGGCACCCGGCCGGACGGCGGCTTCCGGGTGCACGCCGTCCTCCCCGTCCGCCCCGAGGAGTCCCCGTGATCCGTGTTCTGCTCGCCGACGACCAGTCGCTGGTACGGGCCGGTTTCCGCGCGCTCCTGGACGCCCAGCCGGACATCGAGGTGGCGGCCGAGGCCGCGGACGGCGAGGCGGCCGTCGCCCGCGTGCGGGAACTGCGCCCGGACGTCGTCCTGATGGACATCCGGATGCCCCGCCTCGACGGCCTCGCCGCCACCCGGCAGATCACCGCCGACCCGGAGCTCGGCGCGGTCAGGGTGGTCATGCTGACCACCTTCGAACTCGACGAGTACGTCTTCGAGGCCATCCGCTCCGGCGCCTCGGGCTTCCTCGTCAAGGACACCGAACCGGAGGAACTCCTGCGCGCCGTCCGCGCCGTGGTGGACGGCGACGCACTGCTCTCGCCGGGGGTGACCCGCCGCCTCATCGAGGAGTTCGCGGCCCGCTCCAAGCCGCCGGCCACGGCCAGGGGGCTCGACGAACTCACCGAGCGGGAACGGGAGGTGATGGCCCTCGTCGGCATCGGCCTGTCCAACGACGAGATCGCCCGCCGCCTGGTCGTCAGCCCGCTCACGGCCAAGACCCACGTGAGCCGCACCATGGTGAAGCTCGGCGCCCGCGACCGGGCCCAGCTCGTGGTCCTGGCCTACGAGTCGGGCCTGGTCCGCCCCGGCTGGCTGGGCTGAGCGGGTCCGGCCGGTCAGGACCAGGTGACGGCGGAGTTCTCCCGCCAGAGCCGGGCGAGGGACGCGTCGCCCGTCACGGCCAGCGCCTCGTCCTCGTACGGAAGCCGGTTCCACAGGGTCAGGTAGAGCCGGCCGGCGGACCCGGCCAGCTCGCAGTCGGCCGGCCCGTCCGCCGTCGTCTCCGTACGGGGCGCGTCCCGGGACAGCCGTACGGTCCACACGTCCCCGGTGTCGGTGGCACGGACCCGCAAGGTGCGCGGCTCGGGCGTCCGCACCCGGCTGCGGTCGCGGCCGTGGAAGGCACGCAGGAGCTCGTCGATCCCGTCGGCGGCGAGCACCGGGTCCACCGAGCCGGGACCGGCGGCGAGCGCGGACTCGGCGTCGGCGCGGTGCACCGTCGTCTCGTGCGCCTGCCGCCGCGCCCAGAACGCGAGCGGCGACGGCGCCGGCAGGAAGGTCCAGCACTCCAGGCCGGCCGGGGCCTCGCGCAGGGCGCCGACGAGCCGGGCGTGGCCCTCGCGGACGTACGCGAGCAGCGCGTCGCCGTCGAGACCGGTCTCCCCGCCGTCCGGGCGGTACGAGGTGAGGCCCTCGGCGACGAAGGCGGTCGCCCAGCGGTGCACCATCGTCGTGTGCCGCAGCAGGTCGCGGACCCGCCAGCCCGGGCAGGTCACGACCTCGGCGTCCGGCCCGGCCGCGGCGGCGGCGACCAGGAGGGCCTTGCCGGCCGCGTCGAGGGCGTCGATGTGGGCGTCGATGCTCAGGGTGTCCATGACACGGATTATGACGTCAGAGGGCGACCACGCGGCCGGCGCACGGTCTGAGTCGTGCTGCTCAATTCCCCCGGTGGGTACGGGTGTCGCGGAACGCGTACCCCATGGCGGCGGCCCCGGCGGCGAGCAGGGCGACCGTCGTGAGGGCGACCGGCAGCGAGAACCAGTCGGCGAGGAAGCCGATGGACGGCGGGCCGAGGAGCATGCCGCCGTATCCGAGCGTGGAGGCGGTGGCGACGCCGCTCGGTCCGGCGAGGGCGCCCGCGCGGGCGATGGCGACGGGGAAGATGTTGGCGAGGCCGAGCCCGGTGACGGCGAAGCCGAGCAGCGCGGCCCACACGGTCGGGGCGAGCGCCCCGAGCAGCATGCCGGCGGCGGCGGTGAGCCCGCCCGCGACCAGGGTGCGGGTCTGGCCGAGCCGTTCGAGCAGGGCCGTGCCGGAGAGCCGGCCGGCGGTCATGGTCAGGGCGAAGAGGGAGTACCCGGCCGCGGCCAGGCCCGGGTGCGCCGTGAGGTCCTGCGCGAGGTGCAGGGCGCCCCAGTCGGCCAGCGCGCCTTCCCCGTACGCCGTGCACAGCGCGATCACGCCGAAGACGAGCACGGCCCGGCGTGAACCGGCGGGCCGCGCGTCCGGCCCGGTGGGCTTCGTCGGTGCGGTCGGTGCGGTCGGTGTGGCCGGTGTGTCCGGTGTGGCCGGGGTCGCGGGGAGCGACTCGGGCGGGGCGGGGGATGGGTGCCGCAACAGTACGGGCCCGGCGGCGGCCGTCAGGAGCAGCCCGGCCACCGTGAGCCCGAGCAGGTGCGCGGTCGGCGACACGCCGCCGGCGACCAGTCCGCCGAGCCCGGCGCCCAGCATGCCGCCGAGGCTGAACGCGGCGTGGAAGCTCGGCATGACGGGCCTGCGGAGCGCGGCGACGAGATCGACGGCGGCGCTGTTCATGGCGACGTTGATCCCGCCGTACGCGGCGCCGAACACCAGCAGGACGAGGCCGAGGGAGAGCGGGGAGCGGGTGAGCGGGGGCAGGGCGAGAGACGCCGACATCAGGACGGCCGTGACGACGGTGACGGGGTGGCTGCCGTAGCGCCGGCAGAGGCGGCCGGTGAGTGTCATCGTGACGACGGCCCCGGCGGACACGCCGAGCAGCGCGAGACCGAGGTCACCGGCGGAGGCGCCGGTCTGCTGCTTGATGGCCGGGATGCGGACCACCCAGCCGGCGAAGAGAAAGCCGTCGAGGGCGAAGAACAGGGTCAGAGCGGTGCGGAGGCGGGCCAGGGGGAGGGAAGCGGTGTCTCCGCGGAATCCCCCGGTGGCGGCCGTTCGGACTTTGTTTAGTAGCGGCACAAACTCAGGATAGGGGTGGCGGGGGACTGGATTCAAGGCGGGGAGCGGGGAAGGTGGCGGGCAGGGCCGTGGGAGCGGCGGGCCCGTGCGGGGCGGCAGGACCCGGCCAAAGGTGGGTGCCGGGGACCCCGGAGGGGGCGATCATGGGAGACTCGCCCACATGAACGGCAAGGCGACGACGACCCGTACCCGACTGGACAGGGGGCGCAGCGCGCTCGGACCCGCACTCGAGCTGGTGCACACGGGCCGGGCGCCCACGCGGGCGGTGCTCACCGCCGAGCTCGGCGTGACCCGCGCGACCGCCGGCGCCGTCGCCGCGGAGCTGGAGGCCCTCGGCCTCATCCGGGTCGACTCCAACCCCGGCGCCGCCGCCGGCTCGCAGGGCCGGCCCTCGCACCGCCTCGCCGTGGACGAGAAGGGCCCCGTCGCCCTCGCCGCCCAGGTCCACTCCGACGGCTTCCGCGCCGCCCTCGTCGGCCTCGGCGGCACCATCGTCGCCACCGCGCCCGGCTGCGTGACCGTCTCCGCCGACCCCGCCCAGGTCCTCGGCGCCGTCGTCGACGCCGGGGCAGCCCTGCTCCGCGAGACCGGCCGCCGCTGCGTCGGCGCCGGCCTCGCCGCGCCCTCCGCGGTCGCCGAGCCCGAGGGCACCGCCCTCAACCCGCTCCACCTCGCCTGGCCGGCCGGCGCTCCGGTACGCGAGATCTTCGCCGAACAGATCCGCGCCGCCGGCATCGAGGGTCCCGCCTTCACCGGCAACGACGTCAACCTCGCGGCCCTGGCCGAACACCGCCACGGCGCCGGCCGCGGCGCGAAGGACCTGCTCTGCGTCGCCACCGGCCACCGCGGTGTCGGCGGCGCCCTCGTCCTCGACGGCCGCCTGCACACGGGCAGTTCCGGCCTCGCCCTCGAAGTCGGTCACCTCACCGTCAACCCCGAGGGCCGCCCCTGCCACTGCGGCTCCCGCGGCTGCCTCGACGTCGAGACCGACCCGCTCGCCTTCCTCACCGTCGCCGGCCGCGCGCCCGGCCCCGAGGTCTCCCTGCTCCAGCAGGCCCGCGACCTGCTCCGCGACCACCGCGACGACCCCGGAGTCCGCGCCGCCACAGAGGAGTTGATCGACCGCCTGGGCCTGGGCCTCGCCGGCCTGGTCAACATCCTCAACCCGGACCGGATCATCCTCGGCGGGCTCCACCGCGAACTCCTCGACGCCGACCCGAGCCGCCTTCGCGCCGTCGTCGCCGACCGCAGCCTGTGGGGTCGCAGCGGAGGCGTACCCATCCTCCCGTGCACCCTCGACCACAACAGCCTGGTCGGCGCCGCCGAACTCGCCTGGCAGCCCGTGCTCGACGACCCCCTGAAAGCCCTGGTCGGCACGGAGCACGCCGACTAGGCTCAGCTTCATGATCGACACGGACACCAGCACCGACCCCGCCACGAGCACGGGTCCCGCACGCGGCGCGGACGCAGCCGCCGACCTGCCCCCGACCCCCGGCAGCGGTCTCGTCTTCCACGGCCCCCTCTCCGAGGCCAGGGCGGCCCGCTTCGTCGACCGCCTCGCCGCCACCTCACCCGGCACGGTCCTCGACATAGGCAGCGGCTGGGGCGAGTTGCTGCTCCGCGTCCTCGCCGCCGTACCCGGCGCCAAGGGCACCGGCATCGACATCAACGCCGACGACCTGGCCCACGGCCGCCGCCTCGCCGCCGAACGCGGCCTCGCCGAACGCGTCCAGTACGTCGAGGAGTCGGCCCTCGACACCGCCCACGGCCCCGCCGACACCGTGCTGTGCCTGGGCTCGAGCCAGGCCCTGTGCGACCCCGCCCTGCCCCACGACCTGGCCGGCGCTCTCCGCGCCCTGCGCGGTCTCGTACGCCCCGGCGGCCGTGTCGTCCTCGGCGAGTGCTTCTGGCAGCGCACCCCCACCGACGCCGAGCTCGCCACCATCTGGCCCGGCGCCACGGTGGACGACCACTTCCAGCTCGACGCCCTCGTCGACCTCGCCATCGAGGCGGGCTTCCGCCCCGCCTGGATCGAGACGGCGAGCGCGGAGGAGTGGGAGGAGTTCGAGTCCGGCTACCGCCACGCCACCGAACTCTGGCTCGCCGCCCACCCGGACCACTCCCTGGCCCCCGAGACCCGCGCCCGCGTCGACCGCCAGCGCTCCTCGTGGCTCGCCTACCGAAGGGTCCTCGGCATGGCGTACCTGACGCTGGTGCCGGTCGACTGACCGAAGGCCGGGAGCCATCCGGCCCCCGAACGGATCAACGGGTCGGGCACGGCCACGAGTCGTGCCCCACCCGGATCCCGCCGCCCGCGCTCACCACAGGCGCCCCGTGCCGAGCCCCGACCGGCCCGGTGCCGAGAGGTGGAGTACCTGGAAGCGTTCGCCGGACTCGGCGGGGGGCTCCGTGTGGGCCCACAGGGTGAAGGTCAGGAGCTCCCAATGGCGGGGGTCGACGGCGAGGGCCGTCGCCACCACGCCTTCCGCACGCGCCTCCTGGGCGTGGGTCGTGACCGCCTCCGTCACCGCCTCGACGGGTGAGAGATCCGGGGCCAGCGCCGTTCGGCGGCGGGTCGCCCCGCGCGGGGGGTGCGTGGCCGCCGGGCCCTCCTCGTACGCGAGGCCCGTCCAGTGCTGTACGACGGGGCGGCCGAAGTCGTTCACGATGCCCTGGAAACCAGGGCCCCAGAGGAAGGAGTTCATCCCCTCCGGCGTGGCCCAGAGATAGAACGGCGCGTACTGGTTCACCGGCGAGCCGTCCTCCCGTTCCCGCATCAGGTACGCCTTGAGGCCCAAGCCCGGGAAGTCGTCCAGGAGATGTCCCCGGGTCGCGACCCGCTTGCGGATGATCTCCATGTCGTAGTCCGCGGGCAGGGTGATGTCGTACTGCATGGCATGCATGGGACGTGCTCCTCAGGGTCGGGGGGAGGCGGGCGTGACCGGTGCGCCGGGGGACAGGAGTGCCAGCAGGCCGCGTACCGCCGTGTCGAAGGCCGCGGGGGAGCCGGACGCCCGGGCCAGCACGTAGCCGCCCTGCACCGTCGCGACCACGGTCGAGGCCACCTCCTGCGGCCGCAGCCCCGCGGCGAACTCGCCGCCGGCCAGGCCCTCCTGGACGATCTCGGCGAGCCGGCCGCGCAGCCAGGCCAGCATCTCGTCCACCGGCGCCCGCAGCTCGTCGCTCGCGATGACGTCGGGGTCCATCGTCAGCCGTCCCAGCGGGCAACCGCGCAGCACGTCGCGCTCGCGCAGGAGGTACGCCTCGATCCGCGCGAACGCCGATCCCTCGGCGCCGAGCACCTGCTCCGTCACCGCGCGCATCTCGTCGGCGGTGCGGCGGATGGCGGCGAGGGCGAGGTCCGGCTTGCCCGTGAAGTGGTGGTACATGCTGCCCTGGCCCGCGCCGGCGGCCTGCTGGATCGCCTTGGGGCTGGTGCCGACGTAGCCGCGCTCCCAGAGCAGCTCGCGCGTGGATTCGATCAGGCGTTCTGGCGTGCTCGCGTTGGCGCTCGTGCTCATGCCCTCACTGTACATACCAGTAGGTACAGAGTCGAGGAGGCGGGCGGGGTACGGCCCGCGCCCGCCCTACTCCCTGTGTCGTACGTGCGAAGCCAACGGCCGTACGACGACGCACGGGCCCCTTCGGAGCGACGCTCGACGCATCGAGAACAACGGCCACGAGGAGCTGACCCACGATGAACACTCTCGCCCACGCGGGCCCCGGCCCGTGGATTCTCTTCTTCCCGCTCGTCTGGGCGGCCGTGATCATCACTGTCGTCACCGTCCTGCGCCGCTTCGGCTGGCACCGCTTCCGCGGTCCTGGCGGGCCTGGCGGCCCCACCGCCTCCCGGGTCGACGAGCAGTCGCCGATCGCGCTGCTCGGTCACCGGTTCGCGGCCGGTGAGATCGACGAGGACGAGTACTGGCGCCGGCTGACCGTCCTCGAGGAGCAGTTCGGCCGTATCAACACAGACGGCAAGGGGCGGCGGTCATGACCACCGCCACGGGTACGACCGCATCCGGCCCGCCCGCCGCCGCCCGCGTCGTCGACGCGGTCAAGGTCTACGGCGGCGGAGACACCGAGGTCAGGGCCCTGGACGGGGTGAGCGTCGACTTCCCGGTCGGACGTTTCACCGCGATCATGGGGCCCTCGGGCTCCGGCAAGTCCACCCTCATGCACTGCGCCGCCGGACTCGACACCCTCACCTCCGGCTCGGCCCTCATCGGCGACACCGACCTGTCCGCGCTCGACGACCGCAGGCTCACCCTGCTGCGCAGGGAGCGGGTCGGTTTCGTCTTCCAGGCCTTCAACCTGCTGCCGACGCTCACCGTCGCCGAGAACATCACCCTGCCTCTGGACCTCGCGGGCAGCGCCCCCGACCGGGCCTGGCTGGACACCCTGATCGACGCGGTCGGGCTGCGTGACCGGCTCCGTCACCGGCCGAGTGAGCTCTCCGGCGGCCAGCAGCAGCGCGTCGCGGTCGCCCGGGCGTTCGCCGGCAGTCCGGACGTCGTCTTCGCCGACGAACCGACCGGCAACCTCGACTCCCGTTCAGGCGAGGAGGTGCTGAGGCTGCTCGGCGACACCGTGCGCAAGACCGGTCGTACGGTCGTCATGGTCACCCATGACCCCGTGGCCGCCGCCCACGCCGACGAGGTCGTGTTCCTCGCGGACGGGCGTCTCGTCGATCGGATCCAATATCCGACATCCGATCTCGTACTGGATCGGATGAAATCCCTCGACAGCAGGGGAGCGGCGACATGAGCACCCTCCGACTGAGTCTCGCCTCGCTCCGCACCCACCGGCGCCGCTTCCTGGGCACCTTCGTCGCCGTCGTGCTCGGCGTCGCCTTCCTCACCGGCACCCTCGTCATGGGCGACACCCTCCGGGCGAGCTTCGACACCCTGTTCGGCAACGCCAACAGCGGCACGGACGCCGTCGTCCGCAGTACGAGCGTCGTGACCGTCACCGGCGAGGCACAGGGCACCCGCAGCCCCGTCGACGCCGCACTCGCCGACCGCATCGCCCAGGTCCCGGCGGTCGCCGCCGCCGCCCCCCGCATCGAGGGCGCCGGTCAGCTCATCGGATCCGACGGCCGGCCCATCGGCGGCCAGGGCCCGCCCACCCTCGCCGGAAACTGGATCCAGGATCCAGAACTCAATCCGTACGCGCTCGCCGAAGGCCGCGCCCCGCAGAAGAGCGGCGAGGTCGTCGTCAACCGCGGCGCCGCCGAGACCGGCCACCTCACCCTCGGCAGCACCACGGTCCTGCGCACCCCCGACCCCGTACGCGTCACCGTCGTCGGCCTCGCCACCTTCGGCGGCGAGGACGGCATGGGCCAGGTCACCTACACCGGCCTGACCCGCGCCGACGCCGAAAAGTACCTCACCCCCAAGGCCGGCGAAGCCTCCGCCGTCCTCGTCCGCGCCGGACCCGGTACGTCCCAGCAGGAACTCGTCGACGCGCTGAGCCCCGTACTCCCGCAGGGAGTGGAGGCCATCACGGGACAGCAGGCCACCGACGAGAGCAACGAGATGATCTCCGGCCGCTTCCTCACCCTCTTCACCACCTTCCTCCTGGTGTTCAGCGGAGTCGCCCTGCTCGTCTCCGTCTTCTCCATCCACAACACCTTCGCCATCGTCGTCGCCCAGCGGACCCGCGAGAACGCCCTGCTGCGCGCCCTCGGCGCCGCCCGCCGCCAGATCGTCGGCATGACGCTCGCCGAGGCGGTCGCCGTCGCGCTGCTCGCCTCCGCGGCCGGACTGCTCGTCGGCATCGGCGTGGCGGCCGGGCTCCAGGCCCTCTTCCCGGCGATCGGCTTCCCGTTCCCCGAAGGGTCCCTGGTGATCAGCGGGGTGTCCCTGGCGGTGCCGTTCGCCGTCGGACTCGCCGTCTGCGTCGGATCGGCCCTGCTGCCCGCCGTACGCGCCGGGCGCACCGCGCCGCTCGCCGCGCTGCGCGAGACGGCCGTCGACGACTCCGCCGCCTCCCGCACCCGCACCGTCGCCGGGGCCGGGCTCCTCGCCCTGGCCGTGGGCGTGGTGCTGGTCGGCGTGCTCGCCACGCCGTCCCTGTGGCTGGCCGGGGCCGGGGCGGTGCTCGCGCTCGCCGCGTTCGTCGTCCTGGGGCCGGTGGCCTCCTCGTACGCGATCCGGCTCCTCGGCGGCCCGCTGCGCGGCGCCAACCGCGGTCTCGCACGCCGCAACGCCCTGCGCAGCCCCCGGCGGACCGCCGCCACGGCCACGGCGCTCATGATCGGCGTGGCCGTCGTGTCGCTCTTCACCGTCTTCGGGTCCTCGCTCAAGGCGACGATGGACCAGACGGTCTCGCACTCCTTCGCGGGCGACGTCGCCATCAGTACGCCGTCCTTCGGCGCCGGCGGCAGCGGGATCAGCCCGCGGCTCGCCCCCGCCGTCGCCGCGCTGCCCGAGGTGGAGACCGCCGTCGGGCTCGGTCGCGGCGTCGCGGAGGTGGACGGCCGGGGCCGCGAGCTCACCGTCACCGACCCCGCGGCGCTCGGCCGCAGCTTCGATCTGGGCACCGTACGGGGTTCGCTCGACGGGCTCGGGACGGACGGGATCGCCGTCGCGTCCACCGAGGCCGAACGGTACGGGCTCGGCCCGGGCAGCACCGCCCGACTGGGCTTCGCCGACGGCACCGTGCGCACCTTCACCGTCAAGGCCGTCTACGAACAGTCCGAACTCGCCGGCGACTACGTCCTCACCCGCGAGGCCTGGGCCCCGCACCGCACCCAGGACGCCGACCGGCTGGTCGCCGTCGGCTTCCGGGACGGCGTCTCCGCGGACGCGGGCAAGGCCGCCGTGGAGCGGGTCGCGGAGCGGTACGGCGACCCCGAGGTGCAGACCCGCGACGAGTACGCCGAGTCGTCGGCGGCCGGCATCGACATGATGCTGACCCTCGTCTACGCGCTGCTCGCCCTCGCGGTCCTGATCGCCCTGCTCGGCATCGCCAACACGCTGACCCTCGCCGTCCACGAGCGCACCCGTGAACTCGGCCTGCTCCGCGCGGTCGGCCAGACCCGCTCCCAACTGCGGGCCATGGTCCGCTGGGAGTCCGTCCTCGTGGCCGCGTTCGGCACGACCGGTGGGCTGCTGCTCGGCGGCTTCCTCGGCTGGGTCCTGGTGCGCGCCTCGGACGGCGCGAGCGACAGCGCGTTCGCCTTCGCCCTGCCGCCGGTCCAGCTCGTGGCCGTCGCCCTCGTCGGCCTCGCCGCGGGCGTCGCCGCCGCCTGGCGCCCGGCCCGCCGAGCGGCCCGCCTGGACGTGCTGCGGGCGATCGCGACGGAGTGACGGCCTGACCGGGTGACGGCCTGACCGGGTGACGGCGTCACGGCGCGCGAAGGAGGGGGCCACGCCGGAGCCGTCGCCCGGCCGTGACGTGTGGGGCGGGGGCGATGGCGGTACGGCTCGTGGGGCGGCACACGGTGCGGGGCGCACCGTCCGTCACCGTGGCCCGTGCCCGGTTCGCGCTCTACCGTGGGGCGCCGGCAGCGCCGACCCTCGGCCTATGGGGGAACACGACGCACCACGTCAGCCGGCCGACCCACCCGCATGGGAGCAGGACGACCGCGCACAGGCCCGCGACGAGGGCGCCGATGCCCCGGCGCCGCCCGCGCCACCGGTCTGCCCGTCGTGCGGGCGTGTCTGTGATCGGCGGCCCACCTACTACGGTGCGTACGTGCTGCTCGAACCCGATACGCGGCTGCCCGCGCACGCGGTGCCCGTCAGGCAACGCTGGTACGTGGATCCCGACGGCCGTGCCTGGAACGGTGGCGGGGCCGAGCCCGCGCGGGGGGCGTACTGCCTCGTACCGCACCGGATGGCCTGCCCGGCGCTCGTCCTCCTGGAGAACGTGCCCTGCGACCGGACCGCGTGACGGACCGTCCGGGAGCGGGCCTCAGCGCGCCAGCGTGTCGAGCAGGCCCTGCTCGCGCAGGACTCCGGTGGCCGCCGTGACGAGCGGGCCGTCGGTCGTGGCCCCGTAGACGGCGCTCTGGGAGCGGGGGACGATCGCGACCGGGGAGGGCGGGGCCTGGAGGGTGAACCAGACGGCCTTGCCGGTGTCGCCGTGGGGGCGGACACCCCAGCTCTCGCTCATCGCCTCGATGATGGCCAGGCCGCGGCCCGAGGTGGCGAACTCGTCGCCCTTGGCGTCCGGTTCGGCGACGCCCGGTATCCGGGGGTCGTTGTCACGGACGGAGACGGTGAGGCGGTCGAGCAGGAGCTCGACCTCCACGGTGCAGGTCTTGTCCGGCTGTGCGTGCCGGTGAACATTGGTCAGGAGCTCGGTGACACCGAGCGTGGCATGGTCGATCAATGCGTCGAGCTGCCAATGGCGCAGATGCGCCGAAACGATTCTGCGGACCTGACCGATCCGCGACGGCACGGCCTGGAGCTCCACCGTGCAGTACCTGCTGGGCTCGCTGATCACGGCTGCGACTCCCCGAAGTGAGGTCCGGAAGAAGACGGAGATTCGGATCTGGCATGCGGTGTGGCACGGCGGTGGGCTGGGTCGCAGCGTCACCGCCGGTAAACCCTCGGTGAGGTGGTTCCAGAGTGAACCAGTGGTGACAGTGCTGCAACTCGCGGCGACCCGCTCCAGGTCAGGGCCGTTCCGTGTCCCGGCCAGGACCGCGCTCGTCGCGCGGTCAGGGGCGTGGCCGTCGCGTGTTCAGGGGCGCGGCCGTCCCGTGTCACGGCCGTGTCGTCGCCCGCTTCAGCGCCTCGAGCAGTCGCTCCGAGCCGGAGAGGCGGTAGCGCGTGCCGTTGACGGTCGCGACCGTCTCGTCCGGCTTCGCGAACCATGGGCGGCCCGCCCTGACCTTGCCGACCGGCGCGCTGTCGATCTCGCTGCCGTAACTCGTCAGCAGGGACAGCCGCCCGTCCTCGATGCGGACCTCGCCCGCGCGGGTCAGCGACCTGGGCCAGCGGTCGATCCGCACGCCCGTGGCCGAGAACTCCGGTTCCGCCATCTCGCTCCGCCCCCTTCGCGCAAGCAGTCTCACCCCAGTGTGCCGGGCCACCGGCACGGGCACCAGCACACCTCCCGGGAGGCCCGCGCGACACCCGTCTGCAAGGCACGCCTATGGGCCCTCAAAGCGAACATTTGTGCAGGTGGGGGCGGTATCGTCGAGGGAGTGGGGCAACCCTCCACCCATCCCGAGGAGAGGCACGGATGACCAGCACCGACAACATCGCCATGGCCACCGTCGACGTCGACCGCAGCGACCCCGGCTACCGGTCCTGGCTCAAGGAGGCCGTCCGCAAGGTGCACGCCGACGCCAACCGCTCGGCCGACACCCACCTGCTGCGCTTCCCGCTCCCCGACAGCTGGGGCATCGACCTCTACCTCAAGGACGAGTCGACCCACCCGACCGGCAGCCTCAAGCACCGCCTCGCCCGTTCGCTCTTCCTCTACGGCCTGTGCAACGGCTGGATCCGCCCCGGCGCCCCGGTCATCGAGGCGTCCAGCGGTTCGACCGCCGTCTCGGAGGCGTACTTCGCCAAGCTGATCGGCGTGCCCTTCATCGCCGTGATGCCCCGCACCACGAGCCCCGAGAAGTGCCGCCTGATCGAGTTCCACGGCGGGCAGTGCCACTTCGTGGACGACTCGCGCAAGATGTACGAGGAGGCCGCCGCGCTCGCCGAGCGCACCGGTGGCCACTACATGGACCAGTTCACGTACGCGGAGCGGGCCACCGACTGGCGCGGCAACAACAACATCGCCGAGTCGATCTACCAGCAGCTGAAGCTGGAGCGCTACCCGGAGCCCGCGTGGATCGTCGCCACGGCCGGCACCGGCGGCACCTCGGCGACCATCGCCCGCTTCGTGCACTACATGCAGTTCGACACCAGAGTGTGCGTCGCCGACCCCGAGAACTCCTGCTTCTTCGACGGCTGGACCCACCACGACCCGGACGCCACGTCCGACTGCGGCTCCCGCATCGAGGGCATCGGCCGGCCCCGGATGGAGCCGAGCTTCGTGCCGGGCGCCGTCGACCGGATGATGAAGGTGCCCGACGCGGCGAGCGTGGCCGCGGTCCGCGCCCTGGAGGGCGCGATCGGCCGCAAGGCGGGCGGCTCCACCGGCACCGGCCTGTGGAGCGCGCTCAAGATCGTCGCCCAGATGGTCGCCGAGCACCGCACCGGCAGTGTCGTCACCCTGATCTGTGACGGGGGCGAGCGCTACCTCGACAAGTACTACTCGGACGACTGGCTGGCCTCGCAGGGCCTGGACATCGCGCCGTACAGCGCCGCTATCGAGCAGTTCCTGGCGACGGGTGTCTGGCCGGAGTGAGCCGCCGCTCCAGGTTGCGCATGGCGCTCCGGAAGGAGCTGCCGACGCCCGGCCGGGCCAGCCTCATGGTGAGCCGGCAGGCTCCGTTGCCGTCGAGCGCCATGGTCCAGCGGACCCGGGTGCCGCCTGCCGCGGGGGAGAGGGCCCACTCCTCCAGGAGGGCGGACACGCCGGGCACGTTGGTCTCGTCGACCCGGTAGGCGTAGCGCGCCGCCGGGTCGGTGGCGAGGATCGTCTCGCGGAACTCGACCCCGCCGCGCAGCCGTATCGTCCGGCCGGCGCCGCCGTCGGTCGGCGTCGCGGAGGTGATCGCGGTGAACCAGGCCGGGGTGCTGGCGAGTTCCACCGCGAGGGACCGGTAGACCGCCGCGGGAGGGGCGGCGACCTCGGTGGTGAACACCAGGCGCAGGGGTGCGGTCTCGGTGAAGTCGAGCTCCACCGGCCGGAGTCGGCGTGCCATGGGCCGTACCTCTCGTCGGGCGGTCGTCGGCCCTCCACCGTAGCTGACAAACCGTCAGTTACGCAGCAGTCCGTCGAGCGCCCGTGCGAACAGCACCCGCCCGACCGCCCTCAGCACGGGATCGAGGACCGCCGGCACGCCCCGGAGCCGTAGCTCCTCGTCCCACACCACCCGGGTCCCGGACCCGTCGGGGAACACCTCGAACACGGCCGAACCCCGAACCGCCCGCCCGAGCTTCACCAGCCGGCACACCCCCGCCCGGCCCTCGGCCGGCGGGTCGAAGACCGCGACCTCCATCGGGTCGTCGAAGGCGAACCGTCCCAGTCCGGTCCGCGCCGTGAACCGGGTGCCGACCGCGTTCGGGCCGGGGTCAAGGACCCTGGTGCGAGTGAGCGGGACCTGCGCGCCGTGCGCCGGCCAGTCCGTGAGCCGCCGCCACACCTCGGCCGGCGGCAGCGGCACGGTCCGCTCGATCCGGAACCGGCTCACTCCGGCTCCTCCACGCTCCTTGCGCCCTCGCCGGTGCCCTCCAGCCCCTCCGTGGCCTCAGACCCATCCGTGCCCTCCGGTCCCTCAGCGCCCTCCGGCCCCTCCTCGCCGGCCACCACAAGACCCGGCAGATGCTCCGCCATCTCCTCGCGCACCCGCGCCGTCAGCCCCCGGTCCGTCACCAGGGCGTCCACCTCGTCCAGCGTCGCGAAGGAACTCAGACCCACCGTCCCCCACTTGGTGTGGTCCGCGACGACCACCACCCGCCGGGCGGAGCGCACGAGCCGCCGGTTGGTCTCGGCCTCCGCCAGGTTCGGCGTCGAAAGACCGGCCTCCACCGAGATGCCGTGCACCCCGAGGAACAGCGCGTCGAAGTGGAGCGAGCGGATCGCCTGGTCGGCCACCGGGCCCACCAGCGCGTCCGACGGAGTGCGCACCCCGCCCGTGAGCACCACCGTCGCCGCACCCGGCCGGGCCTCCCCGCCGGAGCCCGCGTACTGCGCCTCGTAGAAGACGTCCGCGACGCGCACCGAGTTCGTCACCACCGTCAGGTCAGGCACGTCGAGGAGATGGCGCGCCAGCGCGTACGTCGTCGTACCACCCGAAAGGGCGATCGCCGTGCCCGGCCGCACCATGCCGGCGGCCGCGCGGGCGATCTCCTCCTTGGCGCCGAGTTCGAGCGACGACTTCGCCTCGAACCCGGGTTCATGCGTGCTCGCCTCGACCACCGGCACCGCGCCGCCGTGCACCTTCGCCACCACCCCCTGCCGGGCCAGCGCGTCCAGGTCCCGGCGGACCGTCATGTCGGAGACGTTGAGACGGCGGGTCAGCTCGTTGACCCGTACGCCTCCGCGCCGCCGCACCTCGTCGAGAATCAGGGCGCGCCGCTGTTCCGCGAGGAGGTTCTGATTGTCACTCACCGCCGGGGCCGGTCCTTTCCGAAGGGGACAGGGGAAGAGGAAAAGGGGAAAAGAGGAGAAGGGGTGTCGGATTCCGTGAGGGCCGTGCCGTGGGGCACGCCCGTCCGCGATCCTGGTGCCTGCCGTCGAATCCTCCCACTCAGAGAGCGAGTCACCGAAGTGTCCCCTGCCACACCCGACCCGAAGAGCGGGGGTGCGGCGCTCGAACTGCTCGTCCACGGCGTGGGCGGAGCCACCGCGGCCGACATGCTGGACGACCCGCGCACGGTACGGGTCACCGGCGACCGGACCGCCGCGATGCACCGCCGCAGGGACGACGTCGACGCCGAGGAACACCCCGAGCGGTACGCGGAGCGACCCGTCCCCGAGGCGTACTGCTGGTCCAACCTCACCTCCGGCAACGGTGCCCGCGCCCTGTGGCTGCTGCTCCTGCCGTTCATGGTCGCCAACCTCGCCCACTGGATGCGCCCGCCCGCCCAGGGCCGCGCCCGGCTCGTACGGCTGTACGGCGTCATCGTCCGGCTCGTCGCGCTCACCCTCACGGTCCTGCTCACGGCGGCCGCCTGCGAGGTCGCGCTCGACCTGACGGCCTGGCAGTGCGCCGGCTCGGCTCCCTGCGCCGGGCAGCGCTCCTGGCTGGGCTTCCTCTCCGCCGAGCGGGGCGGCTGGTGGTCGCAGCCCGGACGCCGCCTGGCCCTCGCGGCCGTCGTCCCCACGGCCCTCGTCGGGCTGCTCTGGTACCTGTCCAACCGGACCTGGAGCGCGTACGAGGCCCAGCGCCCGCCCACGGGTTACGAGATGGAGCCCGCACCCGCCCCCGCGGCGGACGCAGCCGACACCGAAGCCACCGACACCGAGGCCGCCGACGCCGCCCCCGCCACCGAGCTGCGGCCCGCGCTCGGCCGGCCCGGCTTCTGGTACGGCCGCCGGCTCGTCGCCCGGCTGCGCGCCGCGCACACCGCCGCGGGATTCCTCACCGTCGCCGCCGCCCTCGCCACGGCCGCCGCGGGGCACGATGACCGGGCGCCCGACGGCTCGCTGCGCGAGGCGCTCGGCTGGGTCGTGCAGGGCGCGATCACGGTCCTCGCGGTCGTCGTCGTGGTCGTGGTCTGCCGCCGCGGCCGCAGCGAGTACCGGCTCGACCTCAGGATCGAACGCGCCCTCGTCTCCTGGCTGCCCGCCACCTCCCTGCTCCTCCTCGCCCTGACCGCCCTGCACACCGGCTGGTCCCGCCCCGGCTGGGCCTCCGCAGGCACCCTGCCCGGCGACGCCCTCTTCGGCACCCTCACCCTCGCCCAGGGCGGACTCGTCGTCGCCCTCGGCGTGGTCGCCCTGCTGCTCCACCGGCCACACCGCGACCCGCGCACCGCCCTGTACGGGCTCGGCGGGCCCGCCGTCGCCATGCTGGCCTGCGCCCTCGGGGGGGTCATGTCCGGCGGCGTGGCCCAGCGGGTCGCCGACTGGCTCGACGGCCCCGGCACCCCCGGCACCGGCGAGGGGCTCATCATCGGACCGCCCGTGCTGCTCAGCTGGCAGGCCTCCGTCATCCCCGTACTGCTCCTGCTGCTCCTCCTCCCCGGCGCCCTGCTCGTCGCCCGCACCGCGCTCGCCTCCCGCCGCCTGCGGGCCGACGTGGAGGCGGACTACGGCGCCGGGGACCCCGACCCCGTCCGCACCGGCCAGATCGCCGCCGGCCGGGCCCGCGCCGGGCTCACCGACTCCGCGCCCCTGCTCGTCGGCGTCATCTCGGGTGCCACCCTGCTCCTCGGCGCCGCCTCCGTCGCCGGGGCCTGGGCCAGCGGCAACGTGCCGGGGCGCGCCTTCGACGGCGCCCACCCGGCGATCGCGTCCACCGCCACCGCCGCCCAGGCGCTCGGCTCCTGGATGATCGGCTTCGGCTTCCTGCTCTTCGTCACCTGGGGCCGCCGCGCCTACAAGGACCCCTCGGCGCGCCGCACCATCGGCATCCTGTGGGACGTCGGCACCTTCTGGCCGCGCGCCGCCCACCCCTTCGCACCGCCCTGCTACGCCGAACGGGCCGTGCCCGACCTCACCTGGCGGATGAGCTCCTGGACCCGCGGCACCGGCGGCCGGCTGGTGATCTCGGGCCACTCCCAGGGCAGCGTCCTCGCGGCCGCAGCCGTCTGGCAGCTGCCGCCCGCAACCCGCGGCCGGGTCGCCCTCCTCACGTACGGCTCCCCGCTGGAACGCCTCTACGGCCGCTGGTTCCCCGCCTACTTCGGCCCCGAGGCACTGCGCGGCCTGAACCGCACGGTGCACTGCTGGAGCAACCTCCACCGGGCCACCGACCCCATCGGCGGGCCCGTGCGCGTCGCGGCGGAGGCCGGCCGGCCGGCCGCCGACCACCCGGTGCTCCTCGACCCCGTGGCGTACGGGCGCACCCGCGAGCACCCGTTGCCCGAGCCGATCCTGGGCCACTCCGACTACCAGGCCGACCCGGCCTTCGCCACGGCCCGCTCCGCGCTCCTGGACCGGCTGCCGCCCGCGCTGCCCCGGCAGCGCGGCAACAGGCCGGCGGGTCAGGGAAGTTCGGGCAGGTCCTCCGGGTAGAGCAGGGTCAGGTCGTCCGTGCTCGTCTCCGCGAGCGCGGCGACCCGGCCCGCGTGCCGCTCCACCATCGACTCGAACGTCTGGCGCGCGGTACGGCCGTTGCCGAAGGTGGGGCCCTTGGGCAGCGCCGTGAAGTACTTCACCAGCGCCTCGCCGGTGCCGTCGGCGAGCCGGTACTCGTGCTCCTCGGCCTGCTGCCCGACGATCCGCAGCAGCTCCTCCGGCTCGTAGTCGCCGAAGGTGATGGTCCGTGAGAAACGGGACGCCACACCGGGGTTGACGGTGAGGAAGCGCTCCATCTCCGCCGTGTACCCGGCGACGATCACCACGACCGCGTCCCGGTGGTCCTCCATGAGCTTCACCAGGGTGTCGATCGCCTCGCGGCCGAAGTCCCGCCCCGAGTCCTCGGGGGACAGGGCGTACGCCTCGTCGACGAAGAGCACGCCGCCGCGGGCCCGGTCGAAGGCCTCCTGGGTGCGGATGGCGGTCGAGCCGATGTGCTCGCCTACCAGGTCGACCCGGGACACCTCCACCAGATGGCCGCGCTCCAGGACACCGAGGGACGCGAGGATCTCGCCGTAGAGCCGGGCGACCGTGGTCTTGCCCGTGCCGGGGTTGCCGGTGAAGACGAGGTGGCGGCGTGCGGACACCGCCTTCAGGCCCGCCTCCTGGCGCTTGCGGCCCACCTCGATCATGTTGGTGAGGGTGCGCACCTCGTGTTTGACGCTCTCCAGGCCGACCAGGGCGTCGAGTTCGCCGAGCACCTCCTGCGAGGGGCGGGCGGTGGCAGGTTCGGGTGCGGGCGCGGCCGGGGGAGCGGCGGCGTGGGCGCGGGGGGCGGGGACGGTGCCGAGCAGGCCGCCGGAGCGGGTCGCCGTCAGCACGTCGCCGGCCTCCGGCGCGGTGCGCAGCTGGCTCTCGTCGCTGGTGCAGTCCTCGGCGACCGGCCCCTCCTCGGGGAACTCGTAACCGCCGCGCGCGCAGCGCTCCGTACGGCACTTGCGCAGGGTGGTGCGGCAGCCGTCCATGACGTGGAAGCCGTAGCCACCGCTGCCGGTGACCCGGCAGTCGTGGAAGGAGCCGCGGCCCTCGGCGGAGACGTAGAACCCGGCCTCGGCGGGGGAGGTGACGGTGCAGCGTTCGATGGTGGGGTCGGCGCCCTTGGTGACGATGACGCCGGTCTGTACGGCGTCGATGGTGCAGCCGCCGAGGGTGCCGCCGCTGCCGTGGTCGCGGAACCACGCGCCGGTGGAGGCCTCCCGGATGCGGCAGTCGTCGAGCTGGGCGGTGGCGCCGTCGCTCACGGAGACGGCCGTGTTGCGGACCTGGGACAGGTCGCTGTCGACGACGTCGGCGCGCGAGCCGCGGTCGAGGACGAACAGGGCGTCGGGCACGTCGTGCACGCGGCAGGAGTCGAGGACGGCGGTGGCGCCGTCGCTGACCCAGACGGCCGGGTAGTCGCCCGTACTGTCGTGGATCTCGCACTGGTTGGCGTCGACTCGGGTCCCTGGGTCCCAGACGGACAGGCCGTTGCGGCCGAAGCGCCGGACCGTGGAGCGGGTCAGCGTGAGGACCGAGCGGGAGCGCAGGTCGACGGCGTTCTCGGGGATGTCGTGGATGTCGCAGTCGGAGAGGGTGAGTACGGCGTCGGTGTCGAGGGTGATGCCGTCGGCGGAGGTGCGGTGCACGGTGGAGTCGGCGAGGTGGGCGGTGGCGCGGTCGGCGATCTGCAGGCCGGTGCCCTTGATCTCGTACACCTCGCAGCCGACCGCCTCCAGGCCGCTGCCCTCGCCGTTGACGGCGATGCCCGCGCCGGAGGCGTGGTGGATCCGGCAGCGTTCGAGCCGGGGGTGGGCGCCGCCGCGAACGGAGACGCCGGACTGGCCCGCGGAGACGATCTCGCACTCCTCGAACACCCCGCCGGCGCCGTCGAGTACGGCGATGCCGACGCCGGCCGGGTTGTCGACAGTGCAGCGGCGGGCGGTGGGCCGGGCCGCGCCGCGGACCTCGATGCCGGCGGCTGAGCGGGTCGCGATCCGCAGGTCGAGCAGCTCGGGGGTGCCGTCCTCGACGAGCAGTGCGGGGGCGGCCGCGTCCTGCCCCTCGATGTGCAGGTCCTGGAGGGTGGCGGAGGCCCGTACGGTCAGCGGTACGCCGTCGGCGGGGGCGATCCGCACCGAGCCGATGGCGCCGTCGCCGCCCCGCAGGGTGACGGCCCGCTGGATCACGAGGTTCTCGCGGTAGGTGCCGGGGGCGACGGTGAGGACGTCGCCGTCTCCCGCGGCCTCCAGGGCGGCGGCGAGGGAGGCGTACTCGCCCGTGCGGCGCCGCCATCGCGACGTTCCGGTGTGCGTCACCTGGACCGTGCCCTGTGCCATGGGTGTGTTCTGCCCCCGCCTCGTGACGTGCGTCGACGCTGATCCGGGATCCCGGATTTTGGATCCAATATCCGGGATCCAGTATTCGGGTCCCGGATCCTGGATCCGATGCCCCACCGTAGCGCGCGTGGCGCCGCCGGGCTGACGGGTCAGCTGCCCGTGCCCGTGCGCCCCCAGTCGGGACCGACCTGGGCCCAGGCGCGGTCGAGACGGGCGTACCGACGCTGCACCAGGCGTTGTACGACGAGCCGCCGGGTGACCTCCACGAGCACCCCCACGACGAGCGCCACGGTGATCCCGGCGATCAGGGCGTGGACGCGGGCGGTCTCGGGGTGCATCGGCGGGGTGACGGCGCGGCCGGTGCGGTCGGTCCACAGCGGGAAGCGGTCGCCCGGGTCGGCCTGGGCCCGGGTGGTGGTCACGGTGCCGGTCCGCGGGGTGCCGTCGGGGGCGGTCCAGCGGGCCACCACGGCGGGTCTGAGCCGTTCCTCGCCGGAGCGGTCGGCGCCGGGCTCGGCGGGGGCCCGCTCCGCGGTCCGCAGCACGGTGGCCGTGGTCGGGGTGCGCTCCTGCTGCTGGATCCGCACCGCCTGCTGCAACGTGGTGTTGGCCGACACGCCCGCCGCCCAGCCGGCCAGCGGCACGGCGAGGCACAGCAGTACGGCCGCCGCGAACGCGACCCATGCCTCGACCAGATCCGTGGTCCGGCGCAGCGGGTTGTGCCGCCAGCGCCAGAGTCCGGTGGCTGCACGCACGCTCCGCACCCCCTCGTCTCGTCGACAGCCGGTCGGCGGTTACCGCTCCTCCAACGAGTGTGCCCCCGGGGTGGTTTCCGCGCCTGTCGAACGCCGGGGTCAGTCCAGGATCCGGACCTCGTCGCCCACCTTGACGACTCCGCGCCCCTCGGGCACCAGGTTCTGCCCGAAGATCAGCCGGCTGCCGTCCTTCCGGTGCCGGGCCAGTGTGCGCAGCGGCTCCTTGCCGCGCTCGGCGGTCTGCTGGTCGGTGGTGGTGACCACGCACCGGCCGCAGGACCTGGCGACCCGGAAGGTGACCTCGCCGATGGAGAGCCGGCGCCAGCCGTCCTCGGCCCAGGGCGCGGTGCCGTCGACGACCACGTTCGGCCGGAACCGGTCCATGGGCAGCGGGCCCTCGTCGGCGTGATCGCCCTGGGCGATCAGGGAGTTGAGGGCGTCGAGCGAGGAGGTGGTGGTGACGAGCAGCGGATAGCCGTCGGCGAAGCTCACGGTCTCGCCCGGCAGCGCGTAGTCGGGGTCGACGGGCCGCCGGCGGGCCGGGTCGTCCATGTGGACGAGGCGGACCTCGCTGTCCAGGTAGGCGCTGAACCACGCGTCCGCCGCGGGGTCGGCGGGCACCGCCTCCACGACGGTGCCGAAGACGTCCACCGGGATCGTGGCCGAGGGGTGCGGAACCTCGACCGTCAGCGGTTCGCGGCCGGGCGCGGACAGCGTGACTCCGCCGTCCGGCAGCAGCCCGGCCGCCGCCAACGCCAGCCGAGCGTGCTGGCGTTGGGTCACGACCTTGCCCGCGGCGTCCACCACGGTCCAGCGGCGGTCACCGGCCAGTCCCCATGGCTGGACCTCCGCCTCCGCGGGGGTGAACCCGCGTAGTGCCTTGACCGGGTGGACATGGACGGAGCGCAAGACAGGAATCGGCATACCGCCATCCTGCCAGCCGCCGCGCCCGCTCCGAAGGTCAGTACCCCCGGCCCTGATACGGACGGTTGTACGGGTCGTCGTACGGCGCGGGCGCCGGCCGCGGGGCCGCCGGGCGCATCGCCTCGTAGCCGGTGGCCATCGGGCGCTGCTGCTGCGGTGCCTGGTGGGCCGGGTAGCCGCGCGGGGCGACGGGCTGCTGGGGGATGTACGGGGTGGGGGCGTGCTGCAGTGGCACGGGGGCCATCTGCGGGGCCGGCGCCATGTGCTGCGCGGGCTGGGGGTAGCCGTAGCCGCTGTTGCCGCCGTACGCCGGGGCGTGCTGCGGGGTGGGTGCCGCCGGGAGGGCGGGCAGCGCCGCGGGCAGCGCCGGCAGGTAGCCGCTGCTTCCGGAGAAGGAGCTGCCGGTGTCGTACGGGAAGGGCACTCGGATCGGGGCGATCTGAGGCGTGCCCCGCTCTGCGACGAGCGAGTCGTAGATCGGGGTGTCGGGGAACGACGGCGCGGTGTAGTAACCGCCTCCGTAGGTGGAGCGCGGGGAGGTCATGGCTCATAAGGTAAGCCCACTTGTGCCGGATGGGGAGACCGATAAGACGGTTGATTGACGGGTTCTGAGTGGCCGTCGATCCCCAATGCGATCGAACATGACAAAAACGGGCACCCTTCGGCGTATTGATCTTGTAAAGCCCAAGCTCGGAGGGGGTTACCCACGGGTCCGGGTATCAGGTGGACGTAAAGAAAACCGGCGGCGACAAAGAGGTTGTCGGGCCCTCCGGGTGGCTGATCATGTTCATGCTTTAAATAACGCCTCCTCTTGAGGGTGCGTCAGTCATTACTCCCCGTGTCGGGAAAAGCGCTCTGCGGTGCGGATTTCGATTTCGGTGCATCGGCGTCCGGCCGGTCGTACGTCCGCCCCTTCCAGGCCGCGCCCCGCCCCCGGTAGTGCTGCACCGCCGAGTCCACCGTCATCAGGAGATAGAGCAGTGCCGTGAACGGCAGCAGCGGCGCGAGCCGGAGCGGCTGGCGGTAGTAGCGGAGCATCGGCAGATACGTCCCCGTCATCACCGCCCAGGCGAGCCCCCCGGCCCAGGCCGCCGCCGCGTCCCGGGTCGCCAGGCCGGCCAGCAGGGTCGCGGGCGGCGCCAGATAGACAAGGGCGAGGCCCGCGACCGTCCCCGCGAGGACGAGCGGGCTGTGGCGCAGCTGGGTGTACGCGCTGCGCGAGACCATCCGCCACAGGTCGCCGAGGCGGGGATACGGGCGGATGCTGTCCACCCGTTCGGCGAGCCCCAGCCAGATCCGCCCACCCGCCGCCCGTACCGCCCTAGCCAGCGACACGTCGTCGATGACCGCCTGCCGGATCGACTCCGGCACCCCCGCCCGGTCCGCCGTCTCCGTCCGCAACAGGACACAGCCGCCCGCGGCCGCCGTCGCCAGCGGGCGCCGCCGGTTGATCCACCGGAAGGGGTAGAGCTGACAGAAGAAGTAGACGAAGGCCGGGACTACCAGCCGCTCCCAGAAGCTCGCCACCCTGAGCCGGGCCATCTGCGACACCAGGTCGAGCCCGTGCCCCGTCGCCGCGGCGACGAGCAGCCGCAGGCTGTCCGGCTCGTGCGCGATGTCCGCGTCCGTCAGGAGCAGGAACTCCGGTTTGCGCTCCCGGGCCAGCGCCGTGCCATGCCGCAGCGCCCACAGCTTGCCCGTCCAGCCCGCCTCCGGATCGCCCGGCGAGACCACCGTCAGCGGCAGACCGCCCTGGGCCAGCGCCAGCTCCTCGGCCAGCCGCCCGGTGCCGTCGGTGCTCCCGTCGTCCACGAGGATCACCTCCGCCGGCCCCGGATAGTCCTGGGCCAGCAGCGAGGGCAGGCTCAGCGGCAGCACCTCCGCCTCGTCGCGCGCCGGGACGACGACCACCACGCGCGGCCAGCGCTCAGGGGCGGCGCGGGGCGCCGGCAGGCGCTGGTCCGTGCGCCAGAACCAGCCCTGGCCCAGGAGCAGCCACCCCCAGACGGTCAGGGAACCGATCGCGATCCACGCAAGCAGGCTCATTCGCCGCAGTCTGCCCCAGATTGCCGGGCACGCAAGGGCGGTCGGCTAGGGTGACCGGGTGAAGATCGCGCTCATGGACTCCGGAATCGGCCTGCTCCCGGCAGCTGTCGCGGTTCGCCGTATGCGGCCCGACGCCGATCTCGTCATCTCCAGTGACCCCGACGGCATGCCGTGGGGCCCGCGCACCCCCGAGGACCTCACCGAGCGCGCCCTCGCCGTCGCCCGCGCCTCCGCCGCGTACGAGCCCGACGCCCTGATCGTCGGCTGCAACACGGCCACCGTGCACGCCCTGCCGGCGCTCCGGGCCGCCCTCGAACCCCGTATCCCGGTCATCGGCACCGTGCCCGCGATCAAGCCCGCAGCGGTGGGCGGCGGCAAGGTCGCCATCTGGGCCACCCCCGCCACCACCGGCAGCGCCTACCAGCGCGGGCTCATCCGCGACTTCGCCGACGGCGCCGAGGTCACCGAGGTGCCCTGCCCGGGCCTGGCCGACGCCGTCGAGCACGACGACACCGAGGCCGTACGCCGTGCCGTCGCCGCGGCGGCCGCGCTCACCCCCCGGGACGTCAGGGCCGTCGTCCTGGGATGCACCCATTACGAGCTCGTCGACGAGCAGATCCGGGCGGCCCTGGCCCGCACCGATCCGCCCCCCGTCGTTTTGCACGGCTCAGCCGGGGCAGTCGCCGCACAGGCGCTCCGCCGCATCGGGGTCGAAGCAGACCCGGCCGCGGCCCCCACGGGCTCCCTGACCGTGCTCCTGAGCGGCCGCACCGGCACACTGCCGGGCGCGGCTCTCCGCTACGCGGAAGGGCGCCTGCTGGGGACGGCGACCGCCGCGCACTGAGCGTGCCCGGACGACTGCGCCGAGGCGCCGAAGCGGCGGAACGTACGTAGGCTGTCACCATGAGGGACCACTCCCCGAACCAGGGTCCCGAGGGACCCGCGCCCACGGTCTGGACCGGCCGGGCGACCAACCGCCTGCAGTGGCTGCCGGCCGTGGCCGGCGTCGCCTGCATGGCGCTCGGCATCACGCTGGCCGTCGAATCGCCCTGGACCTCGGGCATCGCCCCGCTGCTCATGGCCGTGATCGGCTGCGTGGCGGCGGGCGTCCTCGTGCTCTTCGGCACGCTCGCCTTCGTACACGTCGCCGTCCGCGTCGACGACCTCGCCATGGAGGTCCGCTGCGGCCACATCGGCGTACCGCGCCGCCGCATCCCGCTCTCCCACGTGGTCGGCGCCGACTTCGCGCCCTCCGTCACCCCGCGCCAGTGGGGCGGCTGGGGCTACCGCTGGCGGCCCGAGAAGGGCACCGCCGTCATCGTGCGCCGGGGGGAGGGCCTGGTCCTCAGGCTCGGCGACGGGCGGACCTTCACCGTCACCGTCGACGACGCAGAGTCCGGCGTCCAGATCATCCGCGCCCTGCTGCTGCGCCGCCCCGCCCCGCCCGCGCCCACGACGCCGACCGGACCCGCGGTCTGAGCGGCGCACCGCCGGGCGGCGCGTGAGACGGGCCGCACATCTGTCGGGCGCGCCGTGCGCCGTAGACTCCGCCACGTGAGCGCCACCATCACCCCCGTCGACGTGCCCGAACCCGCCGCCGCGCCGGAGCGGGCCCGCGGCCCGCGCCGGCTCCTGCGGCCCGGCGGGGCCGTACTGTCCGGGCTCCTGCTCTTCCTGAGCTTCCCGCCCCGGCCCCTGTGGTGGCTCGCGCTGCCCGCGTTCGCGCTGCTCGGCTGGACCCTGCGCGGCCGCCGGCTGCGCGCCGGCTTCGGGCTCGGCTACCTCGCCGGGCTCGCCTTCCTGCTGCCGCTGCTGGTGTGGACCGGCGAGGAGGTCGGCCCCGGGCCCTGGCTGGCGCTCGTCGGAGCGGAGGCGCTCTTCGTCGCCGCGTCCGGGCTCGGGATCGCCGCCGTGTCGCGGCTTCCCGCCTGGCCGGTGTTCGCCGCCGCCGTGTGGGTCCTCGGCGAGGCGGCCCGCGCCCGGATGCCGTTCGGCGGCTTCCCCTGGGGCAAGATCGCCTTCGGTCAGGCGGACGGGATCTTCCTGCCGCTCGCGGCCGTGGGCGGCACCCCCGTGCTCGGCTTCGCCGTCGCGCTGTGCGGCTTCGGACTGTACGAGGTGGTGCGGCAGGTCCTGCTCCGCCGCCGCGCCCGTACCGCCGACGCGGAGTCCACGGAGGCCACTGAGGCCACGGAATCCACGGAGGCTGCCGAGTCGGCGGAGCCCGTGACCGCCCGGGCCGTCAGGCCCCTCGCGCGCGGCCCGCTGCTCGCCGCCGCACTCGCCGTGCTCGTCCCGGTCGCCGGCGCCGTCGCCGCCGTGCCGCTCGTGTCCGACGTCGCGGAGGACGGCACCGCCACCGTGGCCGCCGTCCAGGGCAACGTGCCGCGCCTCGGCCTCGACTTCAACTCCCAGCGACGCCAGGTCCTCGACAACCACGCCAAGCGCACCGTGGAGCTGGCCGAGGCCGTGAAGGCGGGCCGCGAGCCGCAGCCCGACTTCGTGCTGTGGCCGGAGAACTCCTCCGACATCGACCCGTACGCCAACCCCGACGCCTACCAGGTGATCGACCAGGCGGTACGGAAGATCGGCGCACCGACCGTGATCGGCGCCGTCATCGCGCCCGAGACCGGCAAGCTGCGCAACACCCTCATCCAGTGGGACCCCAAGGGCGGCCCGGTTGCCGAGTACGACAAGCGGCACGTGCAGCCCTTCGGCGAGTACATCCCGATGCGGCCCTTCGTACGGATCTTCAACAGCAACGTCGACCGGGTCAGCCGCGACTTCGGACCCGGCACCAAGGTCGGCGTCTTCGACCTCGCCGGCACCAGGGTCGGCCTCGCCACCTGCTACGAGGCGGCCTTCGACTGGGCGGTGCGGGACACCGTCACGCACGGCGCCCAGCTGATCACCGTGCCCAGCAACAACGCCACCTTCGGCCGCAGCGAGATGACCTACCAGCAGCTCGCCATGTCCCGGGTGCGGGCCGTCGAGCACAGCCGCAGCGTGGTCGTGCCGGTCACCAGCGGCGTCAGCGCCGTCATCCGGCCCGACGGGAAGATCGTGGCGGAGACCAGGATGTTCACCCCGGACGTGCTGGTCGAGAAGGTGCCGCTGCGCTCCTCGCTGACCCCGGCCACCCGCATGGGCACGCTGCCCGAGGCGCTGCTCGTCGCGCTCGCCGTGGCCGGTCTCGGCTGGTCGGCGGCGCGGTCCGTACGGGCGCGGCGCGGCCCGGCGGCCTGATCCGGGGCGCTCGCCGGACCGTCGCCGGCCCCTCGCCCGGCCTCTCGCCCGGCCCCTCGATCGGTCCGGACGGGCGGCCTGGGCCCTGGCTCCGAAGATGATCTAGGGTCGGGGTATGGGCACCCCCGACTTCATCCGTGACATCCGGGCCTCCGCCGGCCATCAGCTGCTCTTCCTGCCGGGTGTGAGCGCCGTCGTCTTCGACGACCGGGGACGGGTGCTGCTCGGCCGGCGCGTCGACAACGGGATGTGGGCGATCGTCGGCGGCATCGTCGAGCCCGGCGAGCAGCCCGCCGCCTGCGCCGTCCGCGAGGTGTACGAGGAGACGGGCGTGCGCTGCGAGGTGGAGCGGGTCGTGCTCGTGCAGACCCTGCGCAAGCCGATCGTCTACCCCAACGGCGACCGGTGCCAGTTCATGGACGTCTCCTTCCGCTGCCGGGCCGTCTCGGGAGAGGCCAGGGTCAACGACGACGAGTCGCTCGAGGTCGGCTGGTTCGGGCTCGACGAGCTCCCGGAGATGAAGCGCTTCTCGAACTTCCGGATCGAGAAGGCCCTCGCCGACGAACCCACATGGTTCGACAACACGACCCTGGGCTGAACTATGGGCGGGGAACACATCGGTCGGGGGTGGGCCGCTTCATAGGGTGCGGAGCATGAGCGCCCCCACCACATCAGGTCCCGTACCGGCCCAGGCCCTCGCGCCCCGGCCCGTACCCCGGGCCGTCACCCTCGACCTCTCCGGGCGCACCGCGCTCGTCACCGGTGCGGCCGGCGGCATCGGCCGCGCCTGCGCGCTGCGGCTCGCCGCCGCGGGGGCCCGGGTCAGAGCCGTCGACCGGGCCGCCGAAGGGCTCGACGAGCTGGCCGAAGCCGCCCGGGGGCTGACGGGCGCGGTCGAGCCGCGGCTGCTCGACCTCACCGACCTCGACGCCGCGGAGGCGGCGGCCGCGGGCGCCGACATCCTGGTGAACAACGCCGGACTCCAGCTCGTCCGCCCCCTCCACGAGTTCCCGCCCGAGGTCTTCCACACCGTCCTCACCGTGATGCTGGAGGCGCCGTTCCGCCTGATCAGGGGCGCGCTTCCGGAGATGTACGCGCGCGGCTGGGGCCGTATCGTGAACGTCTCCTCCGTCCACGGGCTGCGCGCCTCGCCCTTCAAGTCGGCCTATGTGGCCGCCAAACACGGTCTGGAGGGCCTCTCCAAGACCGCGGCCCTCGAAGGCGCCCCGCACGGCGTCACCTCCAACTGCGTCAACCCCGGCTATGTGCGCACGCCCCTGGTCGAGCGGCAGATCGCCGACCAGGCCGCCGCGCACGGCATCCCGCCGGAGCGGGTGCTGTCCGAGGTGCTGCTGAAGGACTCGGCGCTCAAGCGGCTCATCGAGCCCGACGAGGTCGCCGAGGCCGTGCTGTACCTCTGCACACCGCAGGCGTCGTTCGTCACCGGTGCCTCGCTCACGATGGACGGGGGCTGGACGGCCCACTAGGCAGGTCCGGCGGATCGGGCCGGTCCGCGCGTGTCCGTTGTCCACAGGCGGTTGTCCACAGGGCTGGTGCGACCCCCCGTACGGCAGGTATCCCTGTGACCATGACCCACGAACAGGCCGTCTACCTGGACCTCCTCGCCCGAGGCGCCGCCACCGAGGCGTACGACCGGCCCGTGCTGCTCGCCCGTGCGAGCGGTGCGGGGCCGGAGGTGCTGGCCGAGCTGGAGCAGGCCAAGCTGCTGGCCCTGCGGGTCAGGGCGGAGCTGGAGGGCCGGCGGCGGCGCGAGGCGGAGCTCTCCGCGCTGTTCGAGACCGCCCACGACCTCGCGGGTCTGCGCGACCTCGACGACGTGCTGCGCGCGATCGTGCAGCGCGCCCGCTCCCTGCTGGGCACCGAGGTCGCCTACCTCAGCCTCAACGACCCGGTGCGCGGCGACACGTACATGCGGGTCACCGAGGGCTCGGTCTCGGCCCGGTTCCAGCAGGTGCGGCTCGGCATGGGGGAGGGCCTCGGCGGGCTCGTCGCCCAGACCGCCCGGCCCTACGTCACCGACGACTACTTCCGCGACGAGCGCTTCCGGCACACCGAGCCCATCGACAGCGCGGTCGGCGACGAGGGCCTGGTCGCGATCCTCGGGGTGCCGCTCACCCTCGGCAGCCAGGTCATCGGCGTGCTCTTCGCCGCCGACCGGCGGGCCCGGGTCTTCGAGCGGGAGCAGGTCGCCCTGCTCGGGTCCCTCGCCGCCCACGCGGCCGTCGCCATCGACACGGCCAACCTGCTGGCCGAGACGCGTTCCGCACTCGCCGAGCTGGAGCGGGCCAACGACATCATCCGCGAGCACAGCGGAGTGATCGAACGGGCCTCGGAGGTCCACGACCGGCTCACCGAACTGGTGCTGCACGGCGGCGGGGTGCACGACGTGGCCGCCGCCGTCTCCGAAGTGCTCGGCGGCACCGTCGAGTTCACGGAGGAGCGGCAGGGGTCCGGTAGGCCGGCCGAGGGCCACGCCGTACGCGACGGAGACGACTGGATCGCCGCCGTCTCGGCCGGTGGCGAGACCTTCGGCGCCCTCGTGCTGCGCGGCTGTCCGGACGTCGACCCCGTCGACCTGCGCACGCTGGAGCGGGCCGCCCTGGTGACCTCGCTGCTGCTGCTCGCGCGCCGCTCCGCCGGCGAAGCCGAGCAGCGGGTGCGGGGCGAGCTGCTCGACGACCTCCTCGACGCGCCGGAGCGCGACCGCCGGCTCCTGCGTGAGCGTGCCGCCCGGCTGCGGACCGACACCGACGCGCCCCATGTCGTGCTCGCCGCCCGCATCGACCGGGCCGGCGCGGAAGCGGCCGCAGGCGCCGGGACCGGTTCCGGCGCCTGCGGAGAGCCGGAGGCGGCCGGCCGGGAGAGTGCCGACCGGCAGCGGCTGAGCTCGGCCGCCTCCCATCTGGCGGCCACCCGGCACGGCCTCGCCTCGGCCCGCGACGGGGGCATGGTGCTCCTGCTGCCCCTCGGCCCCGGCGAGGACGCCGCCGAACTGGCCCGGCAGACCGCGAAACACCTGGGCGGCGCCCTGCGCGAGCCGGTCACCGTCGGCGCCTCCGCGCCGCTCACGGACCCCCTCGCCCACCCGGAGCGGGTCGCCCCCGCGTACGAGGAGGCCCGCCGCTGCCTCGACGCCCTGCGGTTGCTGCGCCGCCAGGGAGAGGGCGCGGCCGCCGAGGACCTGGGCTTCCTCGGTCTGCTGCTCGCCGACACCCGGGACATCGAGGGCTTCGTCGACCGCACCATCGGCCAGGTCGTCGCCTACGACCGGCGCCGCGGCACCGACCTGGTGCGCACCATGGACGCCTACTTCGCGAGCGGGATGAGCCCCGCCCGTACCAAGGACGACCTGCACGTCCATGTGAACACCGTGGCCCAGCGCGTCGAGCGGATAGGCCGGCTCCTGGGACCCGACTGGCAGTCCCCGGCCCGCGCCCTGGAGATCCAGCTGGCCCTGCGGCTGCACGCCCTTTCGGCCGCCGTCATACGCTGACCGGGCTCCCGGCCGAACAGCACCGAACAGCACCGCACCTGGAGGTCGCCCGATGACCGGACTCCCCGCAGACCTGCCGCTCGCCGGCATCACCGTCGTCAGCCTCGAACAGGCCGTGGCGGCCCCCTTCGCCACCCGGCAGCTCGCCGACCTCGGAGCCAGGGTGATCAAGGTCGAGCGGCCCGGGGAGGGCGACTTCGCCCGCCGTTACGACACCACCGTGCACGGCGAGTCCAGCTATTTCGTGTGGCTCAACCGGTCCAAGGAGTCGATCACCCTCGACCTGAAGACGGACGGGGGACGCGAGGTCCTGGAGCGACTGCTCGGCGAGGCCGACGTGTTCGTGCAGAATCTGGCGCCCGGCGCGGCCGCCCGCATGGGCCTCGGCGCGGAGGCGCTCGCCGAGCGGTTCCCGTCGCTGATCGCGTGCACCGTCTCCGGGTACGGCACCAGCGGCCCGTGGGCCGACCGCAAGGCGTACGACCTCCTGGTGCAGTGTCAGACCGGCCTCGTCTCGCTGACCGGGAACGAGCACGGCACGGCCAGGGCCGGGGTGTCGGTCGCCGACATCGCCGCCGGGATGTACGCGTACACCGGCATCCTCACCGCCCTGTTCACCCGCGCGACCACGGGCAGGGCCCGGGCGGTGGAGGTCTCGCTCTTCGAGGCGCTCGCCGAGTGGGTCAGCCAGCCTGCCTACTACACCCGCTTCGGTGGCACCCAGCCCCCGCGCGTCGGCACCCGGCACGCCACCATCGCCCCCTATGGCGCCTTCACCGCCGCCGACGGCAAGGAGGTGCTGTTCTCCATCCAGAACGAGCGCGAATGGGCCGCCCTGTGCGAGCGGTTCCTGGGCAGGCCGGAGCTCGTCGACGATCCGCGCTTCGCCACCGGCTCCGACCGGGTCGCGCACCGCGAGGAGATCGACGCGATCGTCGCGGAACGGTTCGCCGAGCTCGACAGCGACGCGGCGGGCAAACTCCTCGACGAGGCGGTCATCGCCAACGCCGGGGTCAACGACATGGCCGCCTTCCTCGAGCACCCGGTGCTCGACGCCCGGGACCGCTGGCGGGACGTGCGCATCCCCGGCGGCGCCCGCGTACCGGCCCTGCTGCCCCCGGCCGATCTCGCCGGCACCGCCCCGCGGATGGACCCCGTGCCGGCCGTCGGCGAGCACACCGAGAGCATCCTGGCGGAACTCGGCTACGGGGCCGCCGACATCGCGACGCTGCGGGCCGGCCGTGCCCTCTGACCCGACCGTCGGGCTCGTCCGCGCCTGCCAGCGCGACGGCACCGGCGGCAGCCCCACGGCGGTGGTCGTCGAGGAGGCGCCGCTGACGGACGCGGAACGCCGCCGGGTGCCGGTCGAGTGGGGCGTCTCGCACGCCGTGTACGCGCGCGTGCACGACGGCCTTCCCGAACCGATAGTGGACCTGCGGTTCTTCACCGCCGAGGGGGAGCTCCCGGCGTGCGGTCACGGCACCGTCGCCGCCCTCGTCCTCCTCGCAGCCCGAGCCCGAGCCCGCGCCGGCTCGGGCTCGGGGGCCGGCGCCGGCGCCGGGACTTCGGCCGCGGAGCCCTACCGGGCCACGCTCCGCACGGCAGGGCGCTCCTTCCCCGGCCGGGCCCGCGTCGACGGTGACCGCGGCACCGGGCTCTTCGACCCGGGACCGGTCGCCCTCCGCGATCCGTCCGCCGCCGAACGCGCCCTCGTGCTGCCCGCCCTGGGACTCGCACCCGACGAGCCGGGCCAGGCGGTACGGGTGGCGGGGGTGGGCCGCGAGCGGATCCTGGTGCCCGTGTCGTCCCGCTCCGCGCTCGCCGCGCTCACCCCGGACCTCGACCGGCTGCGTGCGGCCTGCGACCGCCTCGGACTGCTCGGCGCCTACGTGTACTCCCCGCCCTCGTCCACGGGTTCGCTCGCGGCCCGCATGTTCGCCCCTTCGATCGGGGTCCCGGAGGACATCGCCAACGCCAACAGCACCGCCTGCCTCGCCGCCCACCTCGCCGGGCGGGAGGTCACCGACCTCGCCGTCGACATGGGGGATGCGCTCGGCAGCCCCGCCAGGATCACCGCCACGCTCACCGAGGATCCCGGTCCGGGCCGGCCCGGACCCCGGATCCTGTTGGGCGGCACCGCCCAGGTGCTCGGCTGAAACGGTCCGTCACGACCCCGATGGTCCGTCAGGCCGCCCGGTAGAGCGCGCTGAGCAGCTCGATCACGGACTGGGCGGAGGGATGCGGGTCGTCGCGCCACCAGGCGAGCCGCACGGCGACCGGCTCGGCGTCGCGCACCGGGCGGTAGACCACCCCGGGCCGGGCGTACTGGCTGGCCGTGGCCTCCGCGCTCATGCCGATGCGGCGGCCGGTCGAGATCGCGGTGAGCCAGTCGTCCACGTCGTACGTCTCCTCCGTCGCCGGCCGGGAGTCCGGCGGCCACAGCTCCGGCGTCGTCGTCCCCGTACGCCGGTCGATCAACAGCGTATGGCCGCTGAGGTCGGCGAGGCGGACCGAACGGCGCCTGGCCAGCGGGTCGTCGGCGGCCATCGCGCACAGCCGCCGCTCCAGGCCCACGATGGCCGAGTCGAAGCGCCGGTCCTCCAGCGGCCTGCGCAGCACGGCCAGGTCGCACGAGCCCTCCGCGAGGCCCGCGGTCGCCGTGTTGACCCGGACCATGTGGAGCTCCGTCGCGGGGTGCGCGGCCGCCCAGCCGCGCTGGAACGCCGGGGTGTGGCGGCCGAGGGCCGACCAGGCGTAACCGATCCGCAGCACGTGCTGCCCCGCCGTCGCCTCCCGGACCAGTTCGTCCGCCCCGGCGAGCACCCGCCGGGCGTGCGCGACCACCCGCACCCCGGCGGCCGTCGGGGCGACCGAGCGCGAGGTGCGGCGCAACAGCCGTACCCCCAGCGTTCGTTCGAGCGAGGCGAGGGTCCGGGAGACGGCGGCCTGCGAGACCCCGAGCGCGAGCGCGGCGTCGGTGAAGGTGCCCTCGTCGACGATCGCGACGAGACAGCGCAGCTGCCGCAGTTCCACATCCATGACTCCATCGTATAGATGCGATCCGGCGATGCATTTTGCGCAAGCACCGTTCGGCCCCGACGATCGGCCCATGCATCCCGCCCCCGCCGGCCACGCCCCGGCGACGACGCAGACCGAGTCCCCGCGCCGCACGTCCCCAGCCGGTGTGGCCGCCATGCTCGGCAGCGGCCTGTCCAACCAGATCGGCGCCGCGACCGGCTCCCTCGCCTTCCCCGTCCTCGGACCCGTCGGCGTCGTCGCGGTCCGGCAGTACGTCGCCGCCGCCGTCCTGCTCGCCGTCGGACGGCCCCGGCTGCGCGACTTCACCTGGAGCCAGTGGCGCCCGGTGATCCTGCTCGCGATCGTCTTCGGCACGATGAACCTCTCCCTCTACACGGCCATCGACCGGGTCGGCCTCGGCCTCGCCGTGACCCTGGAGTTCCTCGGCCCGCTCGCCATCGCCCTGGCCGCCACCCGCCGCCGCGTCGACGCCTGCTGCGCGGTCATCGCGGCCGCCGGTGTCATCACCCTCATGCGACCCCAGCCCTCCACCGACTACGTCGGCATGGGCTTCGGCCTCCTGGGAGCGGTGTGCTGGGCGTCGTACATCATGCTCAACCGCACCGTCGGCCGCCGCGTCCCCGGCGCGCAGGGCAGCGCGGCCGCGGCGACGCTGTCCGCCGTCATGTTCCTGCCCGTCGGGCTCGCGGTCGTGCTGCGCCATCCGCCGACCGCCGCGTCCCTCGGGTACGCCGTCGCCGCCGGCGTCCTCGCCTCGGCCGTCCCGTACCTCGTCGACCTGTTCACCCTGCGGCACGTGCCGGCCGCCGCCTTCGGCCTCTTCATGAGCGTCAACCCCGTGCTCGCCGCCCTGGTCGGCTGGATCGGGCTCGGTCAGCGGCTCGGCTGGATCGAGGCGGCCGCCATCGGAGCCGTCGTCGGCGCCAACGTCCTCAGCCTCGCCGGCTCACGCCGCTGAGCCCGGCGGCCCCGCCACCTCCGGCGCAGGGCCGGGCGGCGGGTCCTCCGCCGCCCCGCGGGCCTTGCGCAACGCCGTGTACACCGACCACACCACCGACACCAGCGGCACCGCCACCACCGCCCCGACGATCCCTGCCGCGATCGAACCGGCGATCACCGAGATCGCCACCACCAGCGGATGCAGCCGTACGGCCCAGCTCATGACCAGCGGATGCAGCAGATGGCCCTCGATCTGGCCGATCACCACGATCAGCCCGACCACGATCGCCGCCACCAGCGGCCCCTTCGACGCCAGCGCCACGACCGCGGCCACCGCCAGCGCGACCGGCGAGCCGATCAGCGGAACGAACGCCGCCGCGAACTCGAGGAGCGCCAGTGGCACCGCGAGCGGCACCCCCAGCAGCCACAGCGCGAGCCCGACCAGGACCGCGTTCGTCGCCGCCACCAGCACGATGCCGTGCGTGTACCCGGTGAACGTCCGCCACGCCGCCCGCCCGCCGGTCTCCACCCGCCCCCGCACGGACCGCGGCAACTGCTCCTGGAACCACGCCCACTGCCGGTCCCCCGAGTGGATGAAGAACACCGCGGTGAACAGGGCGAGCGCGAGCGTCGTCAGCACCGCCACGAGATGGTGCGCCCCGCTCACCGCGTCGCTGACCAGCGTCGACCTGTGGTCGGACAGGAACTGGGTGATCTTCGCCTGGAGGTCCGACAGCGCCTCGGGGTTCACCCGGAAGGGCGGCTCCTCCAGCCAGCGCTCGATCCGGTCGACGCCCTCGCGGAACTCCCGCACCAGCGTCGTCCGCTCGCCCGCCACCGCCTCGCCGACCAGCGCGAGCACGCCGAGGACGAGGGCGATGCTGCCCAGCATGGTGATCGTCACCGCCAGCGACCGGGGGATGCCGCGCGCGGCGAGGTTCGCGACCGGCCGCAGCAGCGCGGTGATCACCAGACCGAGGAACACCGCCACACCGATCTCGTGGAACCGCCCGAGCACGGCGAACAGGGCGTAGACGAGGCCGCCGACGACGAGCAGCCGCCACGCGTAGGCGGCGGCCGTGCGGAGGAACGGGACCACCGGCGGTGGCGTGGCTGGCTGCATGGTCGACGACGTACCACCCCGGCGGCGCCGGGCCACGCCCGAGGTCCCACATTCGCCCGGACCATCACCCGGCATTGGCCCGACCGGGTCCTCCGTACGGGCGGTGGCCGGTGTCGCCACCCGGACGGCCGTCACCCCGGAGAGGATCGGGGGATGGGCGTCGTCCTGCCGGTCCTCTTCTCGCTGTTCGCCGCGTTCAGCAACGCGCTCGCCACGGTGCTCCAGCGCCGCGCCGCGCTCACCGTCCCCCAGTCGGACTCCTTCCGGCCCGGTCTCATCCTCGATCTGCTGCGCCGCCCGCTGTGGCTCGCGGGCATCCTCGCCGTGATCGCCGCCGGGGTCGGGCAGGCGGCGGCCCTCGCGACCGGACCGCTGGCGCTCGTCCAGCCGCTCTTCGTGCTGGAACTGCCCCTCGCGCTGCTGATCGCCTCCCTGATGACGCGCGAACGACTGCCCGCCCGGCTGTGGGCGGCGGTCGCGGCGGTCGTCGCCGGACTCGGGGCGGCGCTGCTCGCCGCCTCGCCCACCGGCAACCGCACCCATGTGGAGCTCGACCGCTGGGTTCCGGCCCTGGTGGCCTGCGCCGTCGCCGTGGTGGCGCTCGCGGCGACGGGACTGCGCAGACCGGCCGGGCGGGCCCGCGCCGGCTGCCTCGGCGCCGCGACGGCGATCTGTTACGCGCTCACCGCGGCCCTCATGAAGACGTCCATGCACATCCTCTCCGACGGCGGGCTCGCCGCGTTCCTGACCGCCTGGCAGACCTACGCCTTCTGCGTGGCCGGAATCGCGGCCCTCCTGCTGCTCGAACACGCCATGCAGGGCGGGCCGCTCGTCGCCTCACAGCCCGCCCTGACCCTCGGCGACGCCACGGTGAGCCTGGCCCTCGGCGTCCTGCTGTACGAGGAGCACGTACGGTCCGGCTGGTGGCTGCTGCCCCAGCTGGCGGGCGTCGCGCTCATCGTCCTCGGGGTGTTCGCGCTGGCCCGCAGCGGGGTCAGCGCGTCGTAGGAAGCCGGATCAGGCGAGCGCCCGGGCGGCGTGGGCGCGCACGTCCGCGTCCGGGTCGGCGACGGCCGTGGCCAGCGCGGCACGGGCCTCGGCCGCGTCGCGGTGCGCGAGCAGGGAGAGGACGGCGGCCTTGCGGACGTCCGCGTTCGGGTCGGCCAGCGCCTTGGCGAGGGCGGGCACGGCCCGGCCGGCCGGCGCGGCCCGGAGCGCGGTCGCCGCGCCGGCCCGTACCTGCCAGGCGGACGCGTCGAGCGCCCCGGCCGCGGCCCCGTCGTACGGCGGCGGGCAGCCGGTGGTCGCGAGCGAGGCGAGGGCGGCGCCCCTCACCAGGGGGTCGGCGTCGTCGAGCAGCGGAAGCAGTGGCGCCGGTTCCGGGGCGTGTACGGCGGCGAGGCCGCGGGCGACCGCGACCCGCACCTCCCGGGCCGGATCGGCCGCCGCCACCGCGAGCTCCGCCACGGCATCCACGGACACCAGAGCCCGTACGGCATGGATACGGACGTCGATGTCCGCGTCGGCCAGCGCGGCGGCGTACACCGCCGCGTCCCCGAGCCGCAGCACGCGCAGCACCTCCAGCGCGGCGGACCGCACGACCGGGTCGGCCACCCCGAGCGCCGCCCGCAGGCCCTCGCCCAACCCGGCCTCGGCCGGCAGCACTTCCACCAGCTCGCGCAGAGCGGCAGCGGCGGCGTGCCGCACCGACGGCGTCCGGTCCCCCAGCCGCTCGGCGAGCGCGACCCCGGCCCCGGCCGGCACGGTCTCGGCGAGCGCGGCCACGGCGACCGCCCGCACCGCCGGGTCGGCTTCCGTCAGATAGGGCCGCAGCGCCTCCAGGTCGGGGGACTCCTCGGCGAGCGCGAGCAGCCGCAGGAGCGCGGGGCTCGGGCCGGCGGAACCCGGGCCGCCGGTCACGGGGACGTCGGGGGACTGCCCGGCCGTCGCCCCGGGTCCGCGCCCCGCCGTCGCCGCGGCTCCGCCGCCCGCGCGTGCCGCCGGCGCCGCGTCCCGTGGCCCCGCCGTGGCCGTCGGCTCCAGGGCGACCTCGCCGAGCCACCGCTCCGGCCCCGCCGTCGGGGTGTACTCCGGCACCGGGACCGCGTACGGCTCGACCGGCCGGGCCGTGAACTCCATCGCTCCGGACCGGGACTTGCGCAGGTCCAGGTGGTGCAGCCAGTCGGCGTCGTCGCGCCGGGGGTGGTCGAGGCGTTCGTGGTAGAGGCCCCAGCGGGACTCGGTGCGGGCGAGTGAGGCGCGCGCCGCCATCTCCGCGCAGTCGCGGATGAAGGACACCTCCGCGCACCGCATCAGCTCGTGCGCGGTGCGCGCCCCCATCCCGGCGATCTCCCGTTCCATCCGGGTGAACGCCTCCACCGCGAGGGAGAGCTTCGCGCCGGACTTCGGGGGCGCCACGTAGTCGTTGACGAAGCGCCGCAGCTTGTACTCCACCTGGGGCTGCGGCGGTCCGGCCGGGTTGCGCAGCGGCCGGTAGACCAGCTCGTGTGCGGCGGCCAGCTGGTCCGCGGGCAGCTCGCCCTCGTACGCCCGGTAGCGCGACGCGTCCTCGCCCGCCAGGTCGCCGAAGACGAACGCCCCGATCATGTAGTTGTGCGGTACGCAGGCCCGGCCAGGTCACCGGCCGCGTACAGGCGGGGGACCGTGGTGCGGGCGTGCGCGTCCACCCGTACGCCCGAGGCCGAGTGCCCGCCGCACAGACCGATCTCCGAGATGTGCATCTCGATGTCGTGCGTGCGGTAGTCGTGCCCCCGGCCCTCGTGGAAGGTGCCGCGGGTGGGCCGCTCGGTCGTGTGCAGAATCGATTCGACGGCGCCGATGGTCTCCTCGGGGAGATGGCTGAGCTTGAGGTACACCGGGCCCCGGTCGGAGGCGAGTTCGGCCGCGAACTCGGCCATCATCTGTCCCGACCAGTAGTCCGACTCCACGAACCGCTCGCCGTGCCGGTTCACCTGGTAGCCGCCGAAGGGGTTGGCGACGTAGGCGCAGGCCGGCCCGTTGTAGTCCTTGATCAGCGGGTTGATCTGGAAGCACTCGATGCCGGTGAGGGCGGCGCCCGCGTGGTACGCCATCGCGTAGCCGTCGCCCGCGTTGGTGGGGTTCTCGTACGTGCCGTACAGATAGCCGGAGGCCGGCAGGCCGAGCCGGCCGCACGCGCCGGTGGCCAGGATCACCGCGCCCGCCCGGACGGTCACGAACTCCCCTGTGCGGGTGTGGAAGCCGGCCGCCCCGATCGCCCGGCCGTCCCCGGGATGGGTGAGCACGCGGACCGGCATCACCCGGTTCTCGATCCGGATCCGCTCGCGCATCTCGCGGCGGCGCAGCTGCCGGTAGAGGACCTTCTTGACGTCCTTGCCCTCCGGCATCGGCAGCACGTACGAGCCGGAGCGGTGCACCTGGCGGACGGCGTACTCGCCGTGCTCGTCCTTCTCGAACTTCACCCCGTACGACTCCAGGCGCCTGACCATGTCGAAGCCGCGGGTGGCGGTCTGCCGGACGGTGGACTGGTCGACGATGCCGTCGTTGGCGCGGGTGATCTCGGCGACGTAGTCGTCGGGCTCGGCCCGGCCCGGGATGATCGCGTTGTTGACGCCGTCCATGCCCATGGCGAGCGCGCCGGAGTGCCGGACGTGCGCCTTCTCCAGGAGCAGGACGTCCGCGCCGCGTCCGGCGGCGGTCAGCGCGGCCATGGTGCCGGCCGTGCCGCCGCCGATGACGAGGACGTCGCAGGTCAGCTCGGTCGCGTCGGAGAGGGCGGGGATGGCGAGGGGGGTGTCCACCGCAGTGTCGGCCGTGTCCATGGGCTGCCTTTCGGAAGGAGGTGCTCGGCGGGGTCCCGGGCGGGACCCTCAGAGCGAGTCGAGGATGTGCCGGCGCAGTTCGGCCGTCGCGGCCGCCTGCCGGGCCTCGCGCCGCCGTGGGTGCGGCACGTCGAGCACCCGGCCGGAGGGGAGTAGCGCCACCCGGTCGCCGAGGTGGAGGGCCTCGTCGACGTCGTGGGTGACGAAGACGACGGTCGCGCCGGTGCCGTGCAGGATGTCCACCAGCAGGTCCTGCATGCCGGCCCGGGTGTGCGCGTCGAGCGCGCCGAAGGGTTCGTCCATGAGGACCGCGCGGGGCCGGCCGGCCAGGGCTCGGGCCAGCTGGACGCGTTGCCGCTGCCCTCCGGACAGCTGGTGCGGGAGCTTGTGGGCGTGGCCGGCGAGGCCGACCCGGTCCAGCCAGTCGGCGGCGGTGCGCCGCCGTTCGGCGCGCGGGACGCGGCGGATCGCCAGGGGGAGTTCGACGTTGGCGCGGACGGTCCGCCAGGGCAGCAGGGCGTCGTGCTGGAAGACGAGCGCCCGGTCGGCCGCGGGGCCTTCGACCGGTTCGCCGTCCTGGCCGACCCGGCCGTCGAGCGGGGGCAGCAGTCCGGCGAGGGTGCGCAGCAGGGTGGACTTGCCGCAGCCGGACGGGCCGACCACGGCGAGGAGTTCGCCGGGCGCGATCCGCAGGTCGACGCCGGCCGGCACCGCGGCACCGCCCGGGTGGCCGATCCGGGCCCCCTGCAGGGTCAGTTCGGCGCCGGAGGGCGGGGCGACCGCGGCGGGCGGGGGTGCGGTGCTCACGTGACCGGCTCCTTCTCGCGTACGGGTGGGGGTACGGGCACGGGGGCGGGCGCCGCCCGCCGGGCGGCGCGCCGGAACGCCGGCCTCGGGGCGCCGGTCGCGGGCTGCGGCAGCCAGCGGGTGACGCGGCGGCCGAGCATCTCGACCGCGGTGGAGGTGAGCCAGCCGAGGGCGCCGATGGTGGCCATGCCGACGAAGACCCCGGGGTAGTCGACGACCGTGTAGTCCTGCCAGGTGCGGTACCCCACCCCGTACTCGCCGGAGATCATCTCCGCGGAGATCACGCAGATCCACGAGACGCCGATGCCCACCGACAGGCCGCCGAAGATGCCCGGCAGGGCGCCGGGCACCACCACCGCGAACAGCACCCGCAGCCGTCCGCCGCCCATGGTGAGCACGGCCTCCTCCCACACCGGGACGAGCGCCCGCACCGCGTGCCGGGTCGACACGAGGACCGGGAAGAAGGCCGCGGTGGCGGTGATGAAGACGATGCCCTGCTCGTTGGTCGGCAGCAGCAGGATCGCGACCGGCACCAGGGCGATGGCGGGCACCGGCCGGGCCACCTCCAGGATCGGGCCGAGCAGGTCGGCGGCCCACCGGGACCGGGCGACGGCCGTGCCGACCGCGATGCCGAGCACCGTCGCCAGCAGGAAGCCGATGGTGATCCGGCGCAGGCTGTGGCCGAGGTCCTGCAGGTACGCGTCGGTGCCGACCCGGTCCGCGAAGGCGGCGGCGACCTCGCCGACCGTGGGGAACTGCTCGAACCGCAGCCACAGGTTGACGTCGTAGACGGTCAGCAGCTGCCACAGGCCGAGTGCGGCGACGAGGGAGAGCGCCCGGACCAGGCGCCGGCCGGCGCTCATGACGCGAGGCCCTGGGCGGTCGCGTAGTCGACGATCCGGGAGCCGGGGTGGGCGGCGGCGTACGCCCGGGCGCCGGCCGGAGTGACGAAGGCCCGCAGATCGGTCCCGTCGGCGACCCAGACGGCCCGGTCCGCGAACCACAGCGTGCCGGTCACCGCGTCGGGCACGTAAGCGGCGCGCACCTGGGCGCCCTTGACCGCCTTGAGCAGCTCCTTGGGGCTGGCGAAGCCCCGGGTGGTGGCGCTGCCCTTCAGCCACAGCTCGGACCGCGCGGCGGCGGTCTTCGGGTACGCGGGGGCCTCGGCGGCGCGGTCCAGCGGCGCCCGGTCGACGAAGGCGTCCACGTCGACGTCGCCGACGAGCCTCGCCGCCTTCAGGACCGGCACGTCCTGCTTCAGCGCGGCGATCAGCTCGGGGCGCAGCTGCGGGTCGAAGGTGGCGATGCCGTTGGCGCCGTTGTAGAGGTAGACCACCTCGGCGGGGAGCCCGGTCTCCTTGGCGACGGACTCGGCCGCCTCGACGGGCCGGGTGCGCAGGTAGTCGGTGGCGCGACGCTGGGCTTTCAGGAAGTCGTCGAGGACTCCGGCCCGCTCCTTGGCGAACTTCTCCCGGACGGTCACCCCGTGGAAGGTCGGCAGGTTCAGCTCGGCGCCGTCGTACAGGGCCTGTGCGCGGCCCTGGAAGGCGAGCAGGCCGGGCCAGGCGACGAACTGGGACAGGGCGTCGACGCTGCCCGCGTTCAGGGCCGAAGCGCCCACGCTGGGCTGCTGGTTGAGTTTGCGGATGCCCTTGTCCGGATCGATGCCCGCCTGCTGCAGGGCCCGCACGAGGGTGCCGTCGGCGGCCGAGCCGACGCTGGTGGATACCTTCCTGTCGCGCAGGTCGGACAATGACTTCAGCGGTGAACCGGGCGCGACCACCACGGTGTTGAGGCCGCCGCGCAGGTTGTAGCCGGTGACCGAGACGAGGCGGGTCGGCTGCTTCAGCTGCCGGCCGCGGGCCGCGTTGATGAGCAGCGGGTAGTCGCCCATCGAGCCGATGTCGATCTTCCCGGCCGTCATCTGCGCGGTGATCGGCGCGCCGGTCGCGTAGTCCTGCCACTCCACCTCGTAGGTGACGCCGTCCTTCCTGCCGCGGGCGGCGAGCTCCTCCTCGAAGTAGCCGAGGGAGCGCAGCAGGGTGCCCGCGGTGACGGTGTTGATGGTCTTGGACTGGTAGCCGACGGTGACCGTGACCGTGCGCGCGCCGCCCTGGCCCGCCGGGTCGTCGGCGTCGGCCGCGCCGCCGCAGCCGGTGGCCAGCGGCAGCAGCAGGGCGAGGGGGAGGAGCGGGGTGATCTTCTTGCCGGGCATGGGAGTGGGGCCTTTCACCGGAGCAGATAGGGCATGTTGACGGTGACCGCGCCGGTGGGGCAGCGGGCCGCGCACGGGCCGCAGTACCAGCACTCGTCGACGTGCATGTACGCCTTGCCGTCGGCCTCGCGGATCGCGAGCGAGTCGAGCGGACACATGTCGACGCAGAGCGTGCAGCCGTCGATGCACTTCGACTCGTCGATGGTCACGGGCACGTCGGCGCGCTGGGGGACCAGAGGCATGGCTGTCTCCAGGAAGGGGGGAAGGAGGGAGGGCTCAGAGGGAGCGGTGCAGGACGCCGCTCATGGTGATGCGGTCGCCGCGGAACCGGATGAACTCCAGGTCCACCGGCCGTCCGCCGGGCAGACAGGTCAGTCGTTCCAGCATCAGGACGGCCGCCCCGCGCGGGACCTCGAGCACGGCGGCGGAGTGCGCGTCGGCGTTGACGGCCTCCAGGGTGATCTCGGCATGGCCCAGCGGGCCGCCGGTCAGCGCTTCGAGGAGCCGGAACACGTCCGTGTTCTCCAGGTCGCAGCCGAGGAGTTCGGCCCCGACGTCCATGGGCAGATAGGACAGGTCGAGCGAGAGCGGCAGTCCGTTCAGGCGCCGCAGCCGCTCGACACAGAGCACGTCGGCGTCCTCGGGCAGGCCGAGGCGGTGCGCGACCGGACCGGGAGCGGCGACCGGTCCGAGGTTGCGGACCTCGTTGGTGACCCGGCCGTGCTCGTGCAGGGTCTCGGCGAGGCCCTGGAGCCGGTTCAGGCCGTGCGGGTACTTCTCGCACACCACGACGGTCCCGACCCCGGGCTGCCGTTCCACGAGCTGCTCGCCGCGCAGCAGGTCGAGAGCCTGCCGTACGGTGTTGCGGCTCGCCCGGTAGTCCGCGGCGATGACGTCCTCCAGGGGCAGGACGCCGCCGGGGAAGCCCCCGGTCAGGATCTGGTGCCGCAGCAGGTCGGCGAGCTGCCGTGCCCGGTCCGCACGGAGCCGTCGCCGGCGCGCGGCGGCGACGGGCGGAGAGGCGGGGGCGGGTTCGGCTGGCATGTCCCGGAACGTACCGGGGAGCGGCCGCCGATGGTGTTGCCACAGTATTGCGCCACCTGACGTTCCCTCCGCACCGCTGTGACCTGCGGCTTTCTCGGGGGAGCGGCAAGATCCGCCACCATGCTTCCCACCAGGTGGACACCCGCGGTACCGTCAACGGCCTGACCCGGCAAGGAGAGTTGCACTATCCTTCGCTCTCGTGGACCAGTTGATCGCCGACGACCCGGCCCGGATCGGCCCCTACCGCACAGGCCGATCTGGGACTCGCTTCCGACGCGCTGAACACGCTCTACCTCGCGTACGCCCTGGCCTTCGGGGCCGTCCTGCTGCCCGGCGGCCACCTCGCGGACCTCATGGGGCGCAAACGGGCCCTGGTCGTCGGCCTGGCCGGCCTCGCCGTGGCCTCCGGCCTCGCCAGCCTCGCCCCGGGCGGCGAGACCCTGCTGGTCGTGGCCCGCGCCCTGCAGGGCGTCTTCGCCGCCCTGGTGACACCCGCCGGCCTGGCCCTGGTGACCACCGGCTTCACCGATCCGAAGGAGCGCCGCAGGGCCTTCGGGATCTACACCGCCGTCGCCGGCGGAGGCGTGGCGTTCGCGACGCTCCCGAGCGGATCACTGCCCGAAGCCCTCGGCTGGCGCGCCGCCCTGCTCGCCGAGATCCTCGTGGCCGTCCTCGTACTGGTGGGTGCCCTCACCCTGGTGCACGACGGTGCGGGCCGCACCGGTGCCCGCTGCGACGCACCCGGCGTCCTGCTCGGCTGCGGCGGACTGGCCGCGCTCACCTACGGGCTCACCAAGGCCGAGCCGCTCGGCTGGACCGTCCCTCTCGTCCTCGGCCTCGTCGTGGGCGGGGTGCTGCTGCTCGTGGCCTTCCTGTGGTGGCAGACCAGGACGCCGCATCCGCTCCTGGACCCTGACCTCCTCAGGGACCGCAGCCGGGCCGGCAGCCTGCTCGCCCTGGCCCTGGCCGGAGCCGGCGTCGTCGTCGAACTCCCGGCCCTGACCTTCCACCTCCAGAGCGTGCGGGGCGAGGCCCCGATGATGACCGGAGTCCTCCTCCTTCCCCTGGTCGTCGCCCTCGCCGTCGGCGCCACTCAGGTGTCCGCACGGCTCCTGCACCGCGTCGCGCCCCGGATCCTGATCGCGGCGGGGTCGGCGGTCGCCGCGCTCGGGATGCTGCTCCTGACCGGTCTCGACGCCTCCGGCCCGTACGTGTCGCAGGAGTTGCCGGGGCTCTTGCTGACCGGCTTCGGCAGCGGCGTGGCCTTCATGCCGCTGTACGCCGTCGCGACCGCTCCCACCAGCGCGGCCGCGCCCGGCCCGCGGCGCTCCGGAGGGGCGGCGGCGACCGTCGTGACGGCCGTGCAGGTCGGCGGGGAGATCGGCTTGGCGCTGCTCGCCGGCATCCTCGCCGCCCGTCTGACGGACTACCTTCCGGGCACCGAATCGGTCGGCAGGGCGGTGCTGGGCGCCTACTCCACCACGCTCTGGTGGGGGGGTCGGCGGGCTGCTGCTGGCGGGACTGGCCGGCGGGCTGCTGGTCGACCGGAGGCCCACGGGTCAGCAGTAGGTCGACTCCAGTTCGAGGAGCCGGGTGAGGTTCTGCACGCTGCCCGCGAGCACGGCCTGGCTGTGGACCTGTCTGGCGATGTCCCGCAGCGCGGTGATGTGCGGCTTGGCGTGGTCCGTCGCGGGCCAGACCACGCCGAGCGTACAGTCCGGCAGGTCGCGCACCTGGAGGTAGCGCAGGTCCGGGCGGGGGTAGAGGCGCGCCGCCACGGACGGCACGAAGGCGATGGCCCCGCCGAAGGAGGCCATCGAGAGCAGCGACTCGAAGCGGCTGACGTGGTGGTCGGTGTAGCGGACCGCGGAGCCGTCGGGGCGGGGGTCGGCCGCCCAGAAGTCCCGGCCGGCCTTGAACATGTCCGACGCCAGGCTCACCACCGGAATATCGGCCAGGTCCGCCAGGCTCACCGAGGAGCGCCGGGCCAGCGGATCGGAGCTCGCCACGGCGACCAGGCGGGGCTCGGTCGTCAGCGGCTCGCTGTGCAGGCCCTCGGGCACCGGGAGGTACACGAACGCGGCGTCGATCTTGCCGTTCTCCAGGGCCGTCATCTGCTCGGCGAAGTCGAACACGTGGATCTCCGGCCCCAGACAGGGGTACAGGCCGCTGATCGCGCCGAGCACGCTGCGGGTGGCCTCCAGCGGGGCGACGTTCTCGCACACGCCGAGCCGCAGCCGGGTGTCGCCGATCGCCGAACGGGAGGCCGCGTTGCGCAGGTTCTCGGTCGCGTCGACGACCTGCTTGACTAACGGCAGCAACGCCTTGCCCGTGGCGGTCAGTTCGACCCGCCGGCTGGTGCGGGCGAAGAACTGCACGCCGAGCCGCTGCTCCAGGGAGCGGATCTGCTGGCTGAGCGCGGGCTGGGTGAGGTACAGCTTGCTGGCCGCCCGCTTGAAGTGGAGTTCCTCGGCCAGAGTGAGCAGCAGTCGCAGCTGGTGAAGAGTCGGGTCCTCCATGGCCAGCATCCCCCTAGATTCATAATGTTTTATTTAACGCTGCCTGCACATGCCTAATCGATAAACCGTTGACCGAGTCGCTGCGCAAATGGCAGCATGGACCACCACTCTAGCGCGGGGCACGGGGGCGAGTCACCTGTTCGAGCCATTCTGCTTGGCCTAGTCCGGCCGTGGATCGTTCGATCACGTGACGGTGCGGGGGTGGATCCGATCTCCGCCGGCGGCCGGACGGGGCTGCCCATACACCCTTCCGACGGCTCACTCAATCGTGCGCGTTGAAAATCTCTTTGCGTTCATTGCGACAGTTCTGTGCAAGACGAGTAGCCGTGCCAAATGAATGGCATTGGAGGGTCGGTATGTTAATGGACTCATTTGTGGACGCGCCGACGGAGCGGATTCCGGGCGTCGTCGGCGCCGGTCTGCCCGTACCGCTGGTCGACGGACGACAGGTTCCGTACGCCCATCTCGACCACGCGGCCAGCGCCCCGTGCCTGACCGCCGTCCGCGACGCGGTGAACCGGCTGCTCCCCTGGTACAGCAGCGTGCACCGCGGCTCCGGCTTCACCTCCCGGGTCTCCACCCGGGTCTACGAGCAGGCACGGGCCTCCGTACGGCGCTTCGCCGGCGCCGCGCCCGACGCCTCCGTCCTCTTCACCCGCAACACCACCGACGCCCTCAACCTCCTGGGCCGCGCCCTGCCACCCGACACCACCGTGTTCCGCTTCGCCGCCGACCACCACGCCGCCCTGCTGCCCTGGGGCGACGCCAAGGTCTGGCGGCTCGGGGTGCCGGCCCGGCCCGAGGACGCGCTGCGCGAGCTCGACGACGCGCTCGCCGCCACGCCCAAGGGGCCGCGTCTGGTCGTCCTCACCAGCGTCTCCAACGTCACCGGCGAGGTGTGGCCGGTGGCCGAACTGGCCGCGGCCGCGCGCCGGCACGGCGCCCGGGTGGTCCTCGACGCCGCGCAACTGGTCCCGCACCGGCCACTGGACGCGACCGCCCTCGGTGTCGACTGGGTCGCGCTGTCCGGGCACAAGCTGTACGCCCCCTTCGGCGCGGGCGCTCTGGTGGGCGCGCCCGACTGGCTGGCCGACGCCGAGCCGTACCTGGCGGGCGGCGGGGCGACCGCGCGCGTGGCGGAGGACGCCGGGGTGGAGACCGTCACCTGGTCGGACCTGCCCCACCGGCACGAGGCGGGTTCCCCGAACGTGGTGGGCGCCCACGCGATGGCCGTCGCCTGCGACACCCTGACCGCGGCAGGCTGGGACGCCGTCGTCGGACACGAGAAGGCCCTCGCCAACCGGCTGCGCCAGGGCCTGGCCGAGCTCCCCGGAGTGCGGGTGCTCGGGATGTGGGGTCCCGACCATCCCAGAGTCGGCGTCGTCTCGTTCACCGTCGCGGACCGGTCGGGCGGGCCGGTCGACCAGGAGCTGATCGCCGCCGCGCTCGCCGCCGAGCACGGGATCGGCATCCGGTACGGGGCCTTCTGCGCCCACCAGGCCGTGCACCGACTCGTGGGCGGCGCCGGGGGCGACGCCCGCGCGCTGCGGGCCAGCGTGGGCCTCGGCACCACCGCCGAACACGTCGAGCGGCTGCTCACGGCGCTGGCCGAGCTGCTGCGCGACGGACCGCGGTGGACCTACCGGCGCGACCACGAGGGCTGGGCGCCGGCGCCGGACCCCCGCTCGGCGCCCGAGTTCCTGCATTGACTGGCAATTGCCCCGAGCAACCGAGGGGAATTCGGGTTCCATAAGACTTCCTTTATCGGTCCTCGCTCGTATCTAATCGGTCGACTGTTGCGGGCCCGCTCGGGCGTGTGGAAGTGTGGGCTGCGTCCCGGGGGTGAAGCGAATCGGATTCGTCTGCGATTCTTCATTCCCATTTCTGGTGTCACTTACCAAGCGACGGGGGAGTCGAATTGAGTGCGTACCCGACCGGGGACGTTTCTTCCGCGGAATTATCCGACAAGATCGTCAAGCTGCTGTACCACTTCCGGCGGACCGAGAAAGCAGGCGGCGAGAGAGTCGACGGAGAGGTCTGTATAGCCGCGCCCTGCAAGGAGTGTCTCGAGGAGCACCGGGCCAAGCTGGACCACTTCATACGGCAGGCGCAGCCGATACACCTCGTCCTGCCCGCCTTCCCGGCCAAGTCGCCCAACCGCACCAAGGTGCTGGGTGACCTGCCCGACCTCGGCGAGTACATGGGTCTGGGCTGCCTCCAGGCGCTGTGCGACTACATCAAGCACTTCCACCCGTCCGGCGCGCGGATCACCATCTGCTCCGACGGCCACGTCTTCGGCGACGTCGTCGGCGTGACCGACGAGGCGGTGACCAACTACCGGCTCAGGCTGGCCGAGATGATCGAGGCCGCCAACTGGTCCTCGCTCGACCTCTACGGGCTCGACGACGCATTCGGGGGATTCGACTACCCGAGACTGCGTCAGGTGTTGGAGGACGACTACGCCCCTTCGGTCGAGGAACTGAAGGAAAGCGTCCGCAACGACAGCGCCACCCGGAACCTGTTCAACGGAATCCACCGGTTCATGTTCGAGGACGCTGTCGGCGTCAAGGGCGAGAACGTCTCCAGGACGGCCCTGCGCAACGAGTCCAAGGAACGGGCCTACCAGACCATCAGTCGCAGCAATGCCTGGAGCAACGTCGTCGCGGAGCGGTTCCCGGAGGCCATTCGGCTCTCCATCCACCCGCAGTCGCCGCACTCCAAGAAGATAGGCGTCCGGCTGCTGCGGACCCGGGACGCCTGGCTCACGCCGTGGCACGGAGTCGTGCTCGACGACGGAAACCGGCTCTCGCTGGTCAAGAAATGGGACGCGGAGAAGGCCGAGGCCTCCCTCGTCTGGCGCAATGGCCGACCGAGCCACTTCGTCGCCCCCCAGTCGGCCCTCACCACGTAGGAAGGCGATCCCTTGTCGAATTCGGTGTCACAGCCCGCCGACCGGAGCTACCCGTGCGGCTCCACCGAGACCACCAAGCTGATCCACACCCCGCTGCGCCCCTTCGGCCGCGTCGTGCAGGCGATCGGCGGCGGCGCCAGGATCGAGGACATCCCGGTCGACACGCTCGCCCGCTGGACCGTCGAGTCCCGGGTCGTCGTCCTGCGCGGCTTCCAGCTGCTCGCCAAGCAGGAGTTCGCCGACTACTGCCGGCAGTGGGGCGAGGTCCTGAAGTGGGAGCCCGGTGACGTCGTCGACCTCGTCGTCGAGGAGAACCCGAAGAACTACCTCTTCGACAGCGGCGACGTGCCCTTCCACTGGGACGGCGCCTTCGTCGAGGCGGACCCCCGCTGGTTCTTCTTCCAGTGCCTGGACGTCACCCCCGGTGTCGGAGGGGAGACCGTCTTCTCCGACACCTCCCGGGTCTACCAGGACGCCGACGACGCGACCCGGGAGCTCTGGAGCCGCGTCAGCATGACGTACTCCACCGAGAAGGTCGTGCACTACGGCGGCCAGGTCACCGAGCGTCTCGTGTCCCAGCACCCCGCCACCGGCATCCCGGTGCTGCGGTTCGCCGAGCCGCTGTCGGAGGAGACGTACAAGAACCCGGTGCACGTCGAGGTGCACGGTGTCGACCCGGCCGAGGCGGACGGCTTCCTCGCCGACCTCGCCGAGCGCGTGCACCGGCCGCAGTACTGCTACGACCACGACTGGCAGGCCGGCGACATCCTCATCGCCGACAACTTCTCGCTCATCCACGGCCGGAACGCCTTCAGCGGCCCGACCAGGCGACACCTCCAGCGCGTCGAGGTCATCTGACCGCGCACCCGGAGACCGCGCCGCCGCCCCCGGTGAACCAGCACCGGGGCCGGCGGCGCCGACCAGAGCAACGCGACAACACGGCCGTGAGGAGCGGGGTATGAGGGTGGGACTGGCGTGGGACGCCGTCGGGCCGGTCGACGGCGGTCGGGGACTGCTCGACCTCGCGCGCACCGCGGGGATGGACACGTTCCTCGTGTTCGACCACTTGATCAACGTCTTTCCGCGCCAGGCGTGGGACGCCGACTTCAGCTATCTGGGGGCGGTCCTCCCGACCCCCGACCTGTCGCTCGAATTCGCCACCGTCCTCGGCAACTTCGCCGCCGGGGCGGGGCCGGTACGGCTCGCGGTCGGTGTCACCGACCCGCACCGCAGGCACCCTGCCGTCCTGGCCCAGACCGCGCTCACCCTCGCCCAGTTCACCGAGCGGCCGCCGATCATCGGCATAGGCGCCGGCGCGCAGGAGAACCTCCAGCCCTACGGCATCCGCCCGGACCGCCAAGTGGCCCGCGTCGAAGAGGCGTTGCGCGTCCTGCGGATGTTCTTCGACAGCAAGGGCCCCTACGACTTCGAGGGCGAGTTCTTCACCCTCGACCAGGCCGTCATGGACCTGCGCGCACCCGACGGCGGCGTCCCCGAGCTCTGGGTGGGCGGCAGCGGCCCGCGGATGACCGCGCTCGCCGGCCGCTACGGCGACGGCTGGCTGCCCTCGGACCTGATGTCCCCGGCCGAGTACGCCCGCAGGCTCGCCGTCGTACGCGAGGCCGCAGAGGACGCGGGCCGCGACCCGGACCGGATCGTCGCCGCCGGCGGCGTGCCGATCGTGGTGGCCGAGACCGACGAGGCCGCCAGGGAGTTGTGCCAGGCCAAGGCGATCCGGTACCTGGCGCTGCACGCCGGCGCCGCGCAGTGGCGCGAGTACGGCGTCACCCACCCCTTCGGCACGGACTACCAGGGGCTCTCCCACCTGTTGCCGCACCGGCTGACCCGCGCGGAGGTCGAGCGGGCCCTGGCCGTGGTGCCCGACGCGCTCGTCACCGACCTCGCGATCGTCGGCAGCCGGGAGACCGTGCGCGACCGGATCGGCGAACTCGCCGAGGCCGGCATGACCCTGCCCGTGCTGATCCCCGCGTCCGCCCTCGCCTCGCCCGAGGCCGCCGGATACACGGTGGAGAGCATCGCCTGGCTGGCCGGCGAACTCGGCGCGGACTCCGCCGCGGGGCAGGTGACGGCATGACCCGCATCGGCATCATCGGCTCCGGGATCTCCGGGCTCCAGCTCGCCCTGCGCCTCCAGCAGCTCGACATCCCGGTGACCCTGTACTCGGCGCACACCGCCGAGGAGCTCGCCGCCGCACGGCCGAGGAACTTCCCCGCCCGCTTCGCCCCGACGCAGGCGCGCGAGGAACGACTCGGCGTCCACGCCTGGAAGTCCGACGACGCCCGGGTGCACAGCTGGCAGATCACCCTCCACGGCGAAGGCGGGCAGCTGGAGTTCGCCGCCGCGCTGACCCCGCCGTCGAGCGTGGTGGACTTCCGCCTCTATCTGCCGCACCTGTTCGGCGAGTTCACCCGGCGCGGCGGCGACGCCGTCGTCGGACCCGTCGGCCTCGACGAGGCGGCCCGCCGGCACGACCTGGTCGTGGTCGCCAACGGCGACCGGTCCATGCGGGACGTGTTCCCGGCGGACGCCGCCCGCTCGCCGTACACCGGCCCGCAGCGCATCCTGGCAAGCGGCTTCTACCACGGCATCCACGAGGACGTGCCGCACTCCCTGGACATCCACTTCCTGCCCGGGATCGGCGAGATCCTGCGGATCCCCTTCCTCTCCCGGCTCGGCCCGGCGCACGTCCTCGCCTTCGAGGCGGTGCCCGGCGGCCCGCTGGAGGCGCCCGCCCACCTGGACGCCGACGCCGACCCGGCCGGCTTCCTGCGCGAGGTGCTGCGCCTGCTCGCCGAGCACGCGCCGAGCCTGCGCGAACGCGTGGACACCGACCGCTTCGGCCTCATCGCGCCGGGCGAGCTGGCCCAGGGCGGCGTCACCCCGGTCGTCCGCCGCGGCTGGGCGGCCCTCGCCGACGGCACCTGCGCGCTCGCCATCGGCGACGCGTGGATCACCAACGACCCGCTCACCGCCCAGGGCGCCAACCTCGGCTCGCACACCGCCTTCGCCCTCGCCGACCTGATCGCCGCGGCCGACGGCCCGCTCGACGCCACGTTCTGCCAGGACGCCTCGGACCGGCTGTGGGACCACGCCCGCCATGTCGTCGACTGGAGCAACGCGTTCCTCGCGCCGCCCCCGCCGCACGTCCAGGGCCTGTTCGGCCGGGCGGCCGCGGACAAGCGGATCGCGGACGCGTTCGTCAGCCGCTTCCACGACCCGGTCGCCATGTGGGCGGTGCTGTCCGACCCGGGCGGCGCCGAGGCCTTCGTCGCCGGCTGCACCGACGACGGACGCGCGGGCGCGGACGTGGCCCATGACTGAACGCCGCGCCGGCCAGGACCGGCCGCGCCCCGCCTCCCCCTACGCGCTACCTGCCCCGGAACCATGAGGCCTCCCCCCAGCCGGCCGGCAGCGAACCACTGATTTCGATGTGAGGGAAAATGTCAATCCGTCTTCTGTCCCTGATGCTGTGCGTCTTCGGCATCACCACGGGTGAGTTCGTGGTGGCCGGGATCCTGCCCGATGTGGCCCAAGGGCTCGACGTCTCCATTCCGGCGGCGGGTCTCCTCGTCACGGCCTACGCCATCGGCATGATCTTCGGTGGCCCGGTGGTGACGGCCCTCACGGCCAAGTACCCCCGCAAGAAGCTCATCCTCGTCCTGCTGGTGATCGCGGTCATCGGCAACATCCTCTCCGCCATCGCCCCCGTCTACAGCGTCGCCCTCGTCGCCCGGCTCATCACAGCCCTGGTGACCTCGACGTTCTTCGCCAACGCCATCGTCATCGCCGTCTCCACCGTGGCGCCGGAGAAGGCCGCCTCCACCGTGTCCAAGCTGATCCTGGGCATGAACCTGGCGATGATCCTCGGTGCCCCGCTCGGCACCTTCGTCGGCAACAGCTTCGGCTGGCGCGCGACCTTCGTCGCCATCGCGATCATCTGCGCCCTCGGCCTGATCATGGTCACCCGCTTCGTGCCCGACGTCGCCAACGACACGAGCACCTCGGCCTTCGGCGAACTGAGGGTGCTCAAGAAGGCCCCCGTCCAGCTGGCCATCCTCGTCACCGTCGTCGGCAACGCGGGCCTGCTCATCGTCTTCACCTACTTCGCCCCGCTGCTCACCGACATCTCGGGCTTCAGCGACTCCGCGGTGCCGATCCTGCTGCTGGTGTACGGCGTCGGCGCGACGGTCGGCAACCTGTCGGGCGGCTGGCTGGCCGACCGCGCCCTGATGCCCTCGCTCGTCGGCCTGCTCGCCGGCCTCACCGCGGCCCTGCTCGGCATGTGGGCGGTCGGCGCCAGCCTCGTCGGCTCCGCGATCATGGTGTTCCTGCTCGGTGCGCTCGGCTTCTCCATCGTGCCCGGCACCCAGGCCCGCGTCATGGGCACCGCCTCGCAGGCGCCCACGCTGGCACTCGCGGTGAACTCCTCCGCCTACCAGCTCGCGGCGGCCCTCGCCTCGTGGCTCGGCGGCCGGATCATCGACGCCGACAGCCTCGGGCTGCGCGACATCTACCCGGTGGCCGCCGGCATCACCGTACTCGGCATCCTGACCTGCCTGTTCGCCTGGCAGCGGGACCGCCGCACCGCCGCGGCCGCCCCGAAGCCCGGTCCCGACGCCGAGGTCTCGGTGGCCTGACCACGCCCGCGTCCTCCCACCCGCAAAGGAGCGCACCATGCCCCGTGAATCCGTCGTCGTCACCGGAGAGTGGGCGGCAGCCCGTCTCGACGAGCCGGGAACGGTGTTCGTCGAGACCGGTAACAGCGATGCCGACTACCGCAAGGGTCACGTCCCCGGTGCGGTCTGGATCGGGTGGGACGAGTTCCAGGACGGCGTACGGCTCGGCGTCATCGACCGCGGCGCGTTCGAACGGCTGTTGAGCGCGAAGGGCATCGGCAACGACGACACGGTGATCCTCTACTCGCTCAACTCCAACATGCTCGCCGCCCTCACCCTGTGGTACTTCCGCCTGTACGGGCACCGCTCGGTGAAGCTGATCGACGGCGGCCGGGAGAAGTGGCAGCGCGACGGCCTCCCGCTCACCGCCGAGGAGACCGTCCGCGCCGCCACCGCCTACCGCGCCGCCACGCCCGACCCCTCGATCCGGGCCACCCGCGACGACGTGCTCGCCGCGATCGGCACCAAGAACCTGATCGACGTCCGCACCCCCGACGAGTACGCCGGCCGCATCTTCGCGCCCGGCTTCGCCGGCGAGGCCTTCACACCGGGCAACAGCCCGCACGACGTCGCCCAGCGCGCCGGCCACATGCCCGGCGCCGTCAACCTCGGCTGGGAGGCCGTCCTCGACGAGGACGGCGCCTTCAAGGCCGGGCCCGAACTGGCCCGGATCTACGGCGACCTGGACCCCGGGCGCGGATCCATCACCTACTGCTGGGTGGGCGCCCGGTCGGCGCACTCGTGGTTCGTCCTCAGCGAGCTGCTCGACTGGCCCGACGTCAGGAACTACGACGGCTCCTGGGGCGAGTACGGCTCCCTGATGGGCGTGCCCGTCGTCCGCGGCGACGCCCCGCAGTAGGCCCGCACCACCCCCCCCGCAGGGAACGAGACAGCACGAGACAACCGAACCGCCGCACCCCGTACGGGGTGCGGCCCCACCCGGAAGAGGTCCGCGATGAGCTCCGACGTCCTCACCGCCGTCGCCGCCCTGGCGCCGCAACTCACCGCTGCCGCCGCCCAGGCCGACACCGACCGCAGGCTGTCCGACGACAGCGTCGCGGCGTTGCAGGAGACCGGCGTGTTCCGTACCGCCACGCCCAAGCGGTACGGCGGCGGCGAGGCGTCGCTCCGCACCCACCTCGAACTGGCCTCCGCCGTCGCCGCGATCGACGGCGGCGCCGGCTGGCTGACCTCGCTGTGGAACGGCAACAGCTGGTGCGTCGCGCTCTTCCCGGAACAGGCCCAGGACGACGTGTGGGGCGCCGACCCCGACGCCCTGATCAGCGGCACCCTCAAGCCGAGCGGCCCGGTCCGCCGGGTGCCCGGCGGCTACCGGCTCAGCGGCGCCTGGAGCTACGCCTCCGGGATATGGCACGCGTCGTGGGTGATCGCCTCCGTCGTCCTCGAGGACGGCCCGGCGGCCTTCCTCGTACCGCGTGAGGACTACGAGATAGTCGACGAGTGGCACATGGCCGGCATGCGGTCGACCGGCAGCAACCGCTACGTCGTCGACGACGCCTTCGTGCCCGACCACCGGATCCTGAAGCTCGGCCCCGTCGTGGGCGGCGCCAACGTCACCCTCTCCCTCGCCCCTTCGTACCGCGCCGCCATCGTGCCCTCGCTCGTCCTCATGGTCGCCGGCCCCCAGCTCGGCCTCGGCCGGGCCGCCCTGAAGCACGTCGTCGAGTCCGCCGGGCAGAAGGGCATCGCCTTCACCAACTTCGCGCGCCAGAGCGACTCCGTGGCCTTCCAGCTCCAGATCGCCGAGGCCGCCACCGCCCTCGACACCGCCGACCTGCACGCCTACCGCGCCGCCGACGCCCTCGACGGCCACGCCACCGAGGCCGTCTACCCCGCCGAACTCCTGCGCGCCCGCTACCGCGCCGACGCGGCCGTCGCCGCCCGGCACGTCAACCGCGCCCTGGAGACCCTGATGACCGCCCACGGATCGAGCGGCCTCGCCGACGCCAGCCCCCTGCAGCGCATATGGCGCGACGCCAGCGTGGCCGCCCGCCACGGCATGCTCATCCCGCAGGTCAACATGGAGGTCTACGGCGCCGCCCTGCTCGGCGCGGAGAACACCGTGAGCCCCTTCGTATGACCGGCCTCCCCCGTACCGCACCACCGGAACACCGCAACGAGCGAACTGGAGATACTCCATCGTGACGAAGACCCTCGGGCTGATCGGCAGCGGCATGATCGGCGGCGTGCTCGCCCGCCTCGCCGTCGACGCAGGCCTCGACGTCGTGCTCAGCAACTCCCGCGGCCCCGAGACCCTCACCGACCTCGTCGCCGAACTCGGCCCGCGGGCCAGGGCCGCCACCGCCGACGAGGCCGCACGGGCCGGCGACCTCGTGGTGGCGACCATCCCGCTGCACGCCTACGACCGGCTGCCCGCGGATGCTCTCGCGGGCCGGACCGTCATCGACACCATGAACTACTACCCGGAGCGCGACGGCCGCATCGCCCCGCTCGACCGGCGCGAGGTCACCTCAAGCACGCTGGTCCAGCGCCACCTCGCCGACTCCCACGTCGTCAAGGCCTGCAACAACGCCTTCTACCTCGCCCTCCTCACCCGCGCCCGCCCCGCCGGATCGCCCGAACGCAGCGCCCTGCCCCTCGCGGGCGACGACCCGGCCGCCAAGGCCGAGACGACCGCGCTCCTGGACGCCCTCGGCTACGACACGGTGGACATCGGCACTCTCGACGACAGCTGGCGCAGCGAACCCGGCACGCCCGTCTACGTCCGGCCGTACTTCCCCGGCATGCCGCCCTGGGGATCGAGCCAGGACGACCTGCAGCGCTGGTTCCGCGAGACCAAGGCGGCCCCGGTGACCGCCGACCTCGTCAAGGAGCTCACCGGCCTCGCCGTCCGCAACCACGCGGGGGAGCGGCTTCCCGGCAGGTTCACGTCCGACTGACCGCACAGAATGGAGCACCGGTGACCGATGCACACGGGGGACGGCCGACGGAGGCTTCGTTTCGACAGACGATGTCCAGATTCGCGTCGGGGGTCGTCGTGCTGTCCGTGGGCGAGCCCCACGTGCACGCGATGACCGCCAACGCCTTCGGGTCGGTGTCGCTCGACCCGCCGCTCGTACAGTGCTGTGTCGCTCACACGGCGGTCATGCACGACAGCCTCACCCGGTCCAGGAGCTTCGGCGTGTCGATACTGGGCGCCGGACAGGAGCCGCTCGCCCGCTACTTCGCCGACAAGTCCCGCCCGCTGGGCCTGCCCCAGTTCGACGGCATCTCCTGGACCCCGGGCCCCCTCACCGGCGCGCCGCTGCTCCCGGGCGCGCTGGCCTGGCTCGAGTGCAAGCTGGTCGAGTCGTACGTGGCCGGCGACCACTCGCTGTTCCTCGGGGAGGTCCTCGCCTCGGCGACGGGCGACGGGGAGGGGGCCCTGCTGTTCTACGCGGGCCGGTTCGAGCGGACGCAGGCGTCCTGACGGGTCCTCAGGCCGACCGGGCCGCCTCCTCGTCGAGGGCCCGCAGCAGCGCGCGCAGTGCCGCGTGGTCCGCGGCGCCCTCCCGTACGGCCGCGTGGACCGCGCGCACCGGCTCGGGCCGGCGCAGGCGGCGCAGGACGACGCCGGGGCGGCGCGCGCCCAGGCCCAGACGCGGGACGAGCGCCACGCCGAGACCGGCGGCGACGAAGCCCAGCGCGGTGGCGTAGTCCTCGCTGCGGGCCGCGAAGCCGGGGCTGAACCCCGCGGCGGCACAGGCGTCGAGCACCACGTCGAGGCAGGGCCCCGGCGGCTCGCTGCCGATCCAGGGCTCGCCCGCGAGGTCGGCGAGGTCGAGGACCCGCCGGCCCGCGAGCGGGTGACCGCTGGGGAGCGCGGCGAGGTACGGGTCGTCGAGGAGGGGCAGCAGGCGCACCCCCTGGTGCCGGCGGTCCCGGGGGCGGACCACGATCGCCACGTCGGCGTCGCCGCGCTCGACCTCGGGCAGCGGGTCCTCCGGGTCGATGAGCCGCAGGTCGATCCGTACGCCGGGATGCTCGCGGCGCAGCCGGGCGAGCGCGGGTGCGACCAGGGTGGGCCCGACCGAGGTGAAGTAGCGGACGGAGAGGCTGCCGGTGCGCCCGTCGCGCAGATCGGCGAGGGCCGTCTCGGCCTCGGCGATGGCCTTGCCGATGATCGCGGTGTGCTCGCTGAGCAGCCGGCCCGCCGCAGTGGGACGCACGCCCCGGCCCGCACGTTCGAGCAGCGCGACGCCCGCCTCCCTCTCGAGCGCCGCCACCTGCTGGCTGATCGCGGAGGGCGTGTAGCCCAGGTGCGCGGCGGCCGCGGTCACCGAGCCGGTGGTGACGACCGCCCGCAGGATCTGCATCCGCCTCACATCGAGCATGTAGCCCAGCTTAATCCAGATACAGAACCTTTTGATTGTGCTTACGTGTCCTGGCGCGGGATCGTCTCAGGAGGAGTGAAGCCCCCGAGAGGAGAACGACCGTGAAGGGTGCGGCGGGCAGGACTTGGGCGTGGGCCCGGATCGGCGTGCTCGCGCTGCTCTGGGGCTCGACCTTCCTGTGGATCAAACTGGCCCTCGACGTCCTCACACCGGTCCAGGTCACCCTCGCCCGCTGCCTGCTCGGCGCCGGCACCCTGCTCGTGCTCTGCCTGGCGACCGGGCACGGGCTGCCCCGCGGCCGGGCCGTGTGGCGCCGCCTCCTGGTGGCCGCCTTCTGGTGCAACGCGCTGCCGTTCGCGCTGTACAGCGTCGGCGAACAGACCGTGGACTCCGGAGTGGCGGGGGTCCTCAACGCCACCACCCCGTTGTGGTCCCTCCTGGTGGGCGTCGTCCTCGGCTCGGAGCGCGGCATCCGGCCGGTGCGGATCGGCGGCCTCCTGCTCGGCTTCGCCGGGGTCGTGCTGATCTTCGCCCCCTGGCAGCGGGCCGGGCAGATCGGCTGGGGCTCCCTCGCCATCGTGGCCGCCGCCGCGAGCTACGCCGTCGGCTTCGCGTACATGGGCCGCCATCTCGTCGGCAAGGGGCACCCGACGCTCTCCCTCTCCACCGCCCAACTGCTCGCCGCGAGCGCCCTGACCGCCCTCGCCCTGCCGGCCGGCGGCCTCGCCCCGGTCCACCTCGACCGGGCCGGACTGCTCGCGGTGCTGGCCCTCGGCGTCCTCGCCACCGGGGTCACCTTCCACCTCACGTACCGGATCATCGCCGACGAGGGCGCGACCAGCGCGGCGACCGTCGGCTACCTGCTGCCCGTCGTCTCGGTCGGGCTCGGCGCCGCCGTGCTCGACGAGCCGATCGGCCTGCGCGTCGCCGCCGGAATGGCGGTCGTCCTGGTCGGCGTGGGCCTGACCCGGCGTACGGCACGGGGCCCCGAGCCGCGTGAATGGTCCGCTCAACGGGTTGGGGCTAATGTCGAGGTATAGGCCGAGGTGCGCCCGCGCTCCCGCGGTTTATCGCAGGATGTCTCGCGGTGAAGGCGAGGAGGGCGCGCGAAAGGAGCCTCCGATGACCCGTACATTGCGAGCTGCGATAGCGGTGGCCGGAACCGTGGCCCTGTCGTTCGGCGTGGTGGCCACGACGGGCGCGGCGGCCCAGCCGGACGAGGCACGGCAGGACGTGAAGATCGGACTGCTGCTGCCGGAGAGCAAGACCACGCGGTACGAGAAGTTCGACCGGCCGTACATCGAGCAGAAGATCAAGGAGCTCGCTCCGGACGCCCAGATCGACTACTACAACGCGGCCGAGAGCGCGACCACCCAGCAGCAGCAGGTCAACACCGCACTCGCCAAGGGCGACAAGGTGCTGATCCTGGACGCCGTGGACGCCAAGTCGATCCAGTCCTCCGTGGAGAAGGCCAACAAGGCCGGCGTGAAGATCGTCGCCTACGACCGCCTCGCGCAGGGTCCCGTCGACGCCTATGTCTCGTACGACAACCACAAGGTCGGCGAACTGCAGGGCAAGGCCCTGCTCGACGCCCTCGGCGACAAGGCCGGGAGTGGGCAGATCGTGATGCACAACGGCTCGCCCACCGACCCGAACGCGGCCGAGTTCAAGGCCGGCGCCCACTCCGTCCTCGACGGCAAGGTGAAGATCGGCAAGGAGTACGACACTCCCAACTGGGACCCGAACAACGCCAACCAGCAGATGTCCGGCGCCATCAGCGCCCTGGGCAAGGACAACATCGTCGGTGTCTACTCCGCCAATGACGGACTGGCCGCCGGCATCTCCACCGCCCTCAAGGCCTCCGGCATCAACGTGCCGTTGACCGGACAGGACGCCCAACTCGACGCCATCCAGCGGATCCTGCTCGGCACCCAGACGATCACCATCGAGAAGCCGTACAAGCCCGAGGCCGACATCGCCGCCACGATGGCCGTCAACCTCGCCGAGGGCAAGGCGCTTCCCCGCGACCTGATCCCCACCACCGTCACCAGCGGCAGCGGCCAGAAGGTCCCGGCCACGCTGCTGACCCCGGTCGTGGTGAACAAGGACAACATCAAGGACACGGTCGTCAAGGACGGTCTGTACACGGTCCAGGAGATCTGCACGCCGACCTACGCCGACGCCTGCAAGAAGGCCGGACTCGAGTAGCGGGCACCCCCGCGACCGGGCGCACCCGCCGAGGAGGCGGTTGAAGTTGCCGGAAGCACCTGTGCTGACATTGCGGGGGGTCTCCAAGAGGTTCGGCGCGGTCCAGGCCCTGTCGGACTTCGACCTGGAGGTCCACCCCGGTGAGGTCGTCGCCCTCGTGGGCGACAACGGCGCCGGCAAGTCGACCGCCGTCAAGGCGATCGCCGGCGTGAACCCCCCGGACGACGGCGTCATCGAATGGCAGGGTCGGAAGGTCTCGATCAACCGGCCCCACGACGCCCAGAACCTCGGCATCGCCACCGTGTACCAGGACCTCGCCCTGTGCGACAACCTCGACGTGGTCGGCAACCTCTTCCTCGGCCGGGAGCTGCGCCGCTTCGGGGTGCTCGACGAGGTCCGCATGGAGCAGCGCTCCCGCGAACTGCTCGAAACCCTGTCCATCCGCATCCCCTCGGTGCGCATCCCGGTCGCGTCGCTCTCCGGCGGCCAGCGCCAGACGGTGGCGATCGCCCGCTCCCTGATCGGCGACCCCAAGGTCGTCATCCTGGACGAGCCGACCGCCGCGCTCGGCGTCGAGCAGACCGCCGAGGTCCTCGACCTCGTCGAACGGCTCCGTGAACACGGCCTCGGAACCATCCTGATCAGCCACAACATGGTGGACGTGATGGCGGTCGCCGACCGGATCGCGGTGCTGCGCCTCGGCCGTAACAACGGCTTCTTCGACAAGCGCGCCACCACCACCGAGGAGATCATCTCCGCCATCACCGGGGCCAGTGACAGCGCCGTCACCCGGCGCCAGGCCCGGATACGCGAAGAGCGGCAGGCACGAGGGGAGGACGAGCGATGAACCGCGGCAAGGACCCCGACCGTCTCCCCGACGACAAGGCCGCGCAGGATGCGGCGCGGGAGGCCGTGCCCGCCGTCGACAGCCGGCTGATCGTCCGCGAGGAGGGCGTGCGCGGCTATCTCGCCGAGTTCCGGCGCAAGTTGCGCAGCGGTGAGCTGGGCTCGCTGCCCGTCATCATCGCCGTGATCATCATCTGGACGGTGTTCGGCAGCCTGGACAGCACGTTCCTGTCCGCGCAGAACCTCTCCGACCTCAGTCAGCAGATCGTCGGCACCGGCATGATCGCCGTCGGCATCGTCTTCGTGCTGCTGCTCGGCGAGATCGACCTGTCCGTCGGCTCGGTCAGCGGCCTGTGCGCCGCCATCTTCGCGGTGCTCAACGTCATCAACGGCATGAACCAATGGCTGGCGCTGCTCGTCGCCGTGGCCGGGGGAGCCGCGGTCGGCCTCATCCAGGGCTTCTTCTTCGCCAAGGTCGGCGTGCCCGCCTTCGTCGTCACACTGGCCGGCAACCTCGCCTGGAACGGCCTGATGCTGCAGGTGCTCGGCAGCAGCGGCACCGTCAACATCCCCAGCGAGAGCGTCGTGTCCAAGCTCTACTCGACGATCTTCGAAAGCCCGGCCGCGGCCTATGTCACCGCGGGCGTCGGCGTCGGACTCTTCCTGCTCGCCTCGCTCCTCGACGCCAAGCGCCGGCAGGCCGCCAGGGTGCCGTTCCGGCCGGTCGCCGAGATCGTGCTGCGTACGGTCGTCATCGCGGCGATCGCCTTCGCCGCGGCTTACATCCTCAACCAGTACCAGGGACTGCCGCTCGCCCTGCTCATCTTCCTGATCCTGCTGGTCCTGCTGGACTTCGTCCTGCGCCGCACCCGCTACGGGCGGCAGATCTTCGCGGTCGGCGGCAACATCGAGGGTGCCCGCCGCGCCGGCATCAGCGTGCCGTTCGTCCGCATGAGCGTCTTCACGATCGCCGGCACCATGGCGGCGGTCGGCGGCATCTTCCTCGCCGGACAGATCCAGTCCGCGAGCCAGACCTCCGGCGGCGGCAACCTCCTGATGAACGTGATCGCCGCCGCCGTCATCGGCGGCACGAGCCTGTTCGGCGGACGCGGTTCGGTGTGGTCCGCGCTGCTGGGCGCCCTGGTCATCGGCTCGATCCAGTCGGGCATGAACATCATGGGCGTCAGCAACGCCGTCCAGTTCATGATCACCGGCTCGGTCCTGCTCGCCGCCGTGGTCGTCGACTCGCTGTCCCGCAAGAGCCAGAAGGCGGCGGGGCGGGCCTAGCCAGGGGTGCCTCGCCGAAGACGCCGGGCCCGCGGCCTCCGGCACCGCGCCTCAGCCGCCGAGGAACGCGAGGACGTTCCGGTGGACGCCCGCGTCGGACAGCAGGGCGTTGTGGTCCAGGCAGCCGGCCGGGTGGTTGGCGGCGCCGGTGAGCGGGACGCTGTCGTCGGGGTTGATCACCTCGTCGCAGTTCGACCAGAAGGTCGCGTACGCCACCGGGCCGGGCGTCTCGTCACCGGCAGCCAGCTGCTTCTGCACCCAGCTCCCGGGGGTCATGTCCCGGCAGGCCTGATCCCACAGGGCGCACCCCCAGGCGATGCTCGTGCCGTGGTTGGGCCCGCCCAGCGAGACCCAGTGCGCGACGGTCGAGCCGCCGCCGAACTTGGCGTACCAGCGGGTGGGCAGGCTGCCGAAGGAGTGGGCGACGATGTCGACCTGGGCGGCTCCGGTCTGCCGGCGCACGTCGTCGACGTACGAGGCGAAGCGGCCGGCCAGGACCTCGTTGACGGACTGGTGGGTGTCGTAGCCCCACCGGAAGACCTCGTCGTCGCGGTAGCCGGCGGCCTTGAGGGCACCGTCAAGACCGCCCCAGACGCCGGGGTCCGCGTTGTAGCCGTGGACCAGGATGACGGGCCGGTGGGCAGAGGCGGCGGTCGCCTCGGGTGCGGCACCGAGGCCGGCGGCCAGGGCGGCGAGGGTGACGAGCAGGGCGTTCATCAGTGCGAGCGGTCGTCGCATGGAGGTGCCTTCCTCGGGATCTGACGGAGCATCATGTCCGGGCGGAGCAGCGTATCGCCATGCACACGACAGTGGCGACGGTTCGGCGGCGGCTCCGCACCTTCCGCTCCCGGACCGGCCGCCCGCCGCACAGGGGCGCGCAGGTCAGGTCTACTCTGGCGCGCACCGCGCACGGTCGAACTCGCGTCCGTGCGCGTGATCCGTCGTCAGAGGAGTGATTCCGATCTTCACAGCAGTACACCGGCGCATAGGCGCGGCTCTCCTTCTCGCCGGCGCCCTGCTCCTGCCGGGCACCGGCACCGCGGCCGCCGAGGGCACCGTGCCGGTCACCACCGGAGCGGTGTTCAACAACCCCAAGGGGACCACGGCGGAGCAGAACGCCGTCAAGACCCACATCATCGACGCGATCGGCGCCACACAGCCCGAGCGGGTGATCCGCGCAGCGCTCTACGCCCTGACCGACCAGGACTACACGAACGCCCTCGTCGCTGCGCACGAGCGCGGAGTGAACGTCCGGGTCGTCCTCGACGCGAAGTACAGCGACTCGGCCGCCGCGCAGTCCCTGATCGGCACCCTCGGCCGCGACCGGGCCGCCCGCTCGTGGGTCCAGGTCTGCTCCGCGGGCGGGGCGTGCATCGCGACCGGCGGCGTGAACCCGATCAACCACAACAAGTTCTTCACCTTCTCGCGGATCGGCGACGCGGGCGTCGCCGAGGACGTGGTCATCCAGGCCTCCGCCAACCAGACCGCGGTCAACACGGCCAAGTACTGGAACAACGCCTACACCGTGGTCGGCAACACCGAGCTGTACACGGCGTACGTCGCCTACTTCAACGACCTCGCCGACGGCGTGAAGAACGCGAACTACTACACCACCGCCAAGGTCGGCACCGAGAAGTACTACTTCTTCCCGCAGCAGACCGGCGACGTGGTCGTCGACGTCCTCAAGAACGTCTCCTGCACCGGCAACACCACCGTCGGCACCTCCACCCACCGCTCCATCGTGCGCGTCGCCGCCTTCGCCCTGCACCGCGACGCGGTGGCCGACCAGCTCGTCGCACTGGCAGGCCAGGGCTGCTCGGTCCAGATCGTGTTCGCCGAGAGCAACGAGGTGGCCACCCTGAAGGGCCGCGCCGGCATCACGCTGGAGCAGCTCAAGACCGACGACGGCTACCTCCTGCACTCGAAGTACCTGCTCGTCGAGGGCAACTACGCCGGCCACCCCGACACCAAGTGGACCTTCACCGGCTCCCACAACCTGGACGAGTCGTCCCTGCGCGAGAACGACGAGGCCCTGCTCCGCCTCGAAGGCGCCGCACCCCACGACGCGTACGCCAGGAACTTCGCCTCGCTGCTCGGATACGCCACCCCGGCGGTCTGACGGGGAGGCAGGAGGCACTCCTCCTCGTACGTGATGCCATGGCGGCGGGCGACACCGGTCGCCGCGCCCGCCGCCATGTGCACTCCCGCCGCCCCCGGCGCGTGCCCCCAGGCCGATCCCGTACGTACGGTGGAGACATGACCATCGACATCGACGCCTACCTCGCCCGGATCGGCTGGACCGGAGAGCGCCGTCCGACCGTGGACGTGCTGCGCTCCGTCCACCGCGCCCATATGCTCGGCATCCCCTTCGAGAACATCGACCCGGTCCTCGGCCGCGCGCCGTCGCTCGCGGTGCCGGACCTGGAGGCCAAGCTCGTCCGCGGCGCACGCGGCGGCTACTGCTACGAGCACAACACCCTGTTCGCCGCGGCGCTCACCGCCCTCGGCTTCCGGGTCACCCTGCTCGCCGCCCGCGTCCTGGTCGGCGCCAAGCCGGGCGACGTCCGCCCGCGCACGCACATGCTCATGCTGACCCACGTACCCGGCGAGCCCGTGCCCTACGTGAGCGACGTCGGCTTCGGCAGCATCGGCGCCCTGCTCGAACCGCTGCCGCTGACCGCGGACACGGAGCTCCACGACACCCCGCGCCGCCACCGCCTGGTCCACGCGCCGCACGACGGCCCGCTGGAGCTGTGGAAGCTCCAGACGTACGGGCAGCAGGACGGCGCCTGGGAGGACCAGTACTCCTTCACGGTCGAGCCCTTCGAGGCCCCCGACTACGAGGTCATCAACTGGCACATCGCGACCAACCCGCGCTCCCCCTTCGCCCACGGCCTCTACGCCCAGCGCACCACCACCGACACCCACCTCGCCCTGACCGCCCGCCACCTCACGGAGACCGCTGCCGACGGCACCCGCAAGGAGCGTGACCTGGCCGACCCGGACGAGGTCCTCCGCGTCCTCGCCGACGACTTCGGCATCAGGCTCCCGGAGGGCACGCGGCTGCCGGAGTAGGTGACCGCCCCGAGCGCGCCGGCCGGCCGGCCGCGCGGGGAGCGGGGAAAACCGGTGTTCTCCCGGGCCTCTGGATCCCTAGACTCCCTGACGCAAGCCATCGAGCCACGTCCGGCGAATTCGCGAAGGGAGACGACCATGCGCGCGCAGGCCCCTGCCATCGCCGCCGTCGGTCTCGTCTCCCGTGCTCGGTACGACGTGATCCTCGCCTCTTCGTCCGTCCGGTGCCGGCTGCGCGGCCGGCACCGCTGACCCGCGACGAAGACGAGACGTCTTCCTCTGCCCGCCGTCGCGGGAATCGCGCTGCCTGCATCCGCTTCGCACGCGAAAGAACGACACCATCATGCGTACCCGCATCCGCAACATCGGCATCCTGGCCCACGTCGACGCCGGCAAGACCACGCTCACCGAGCGGTTCCTCTACCTCACCGGGGCCACCCACAAGCGGGGTGAGGTCCACGACGGCACGACCGTGACCGACTTCGACCCGCAGGAGCGCGACCGCGGCATCACCATCTTCGCCGCGGCCGTCAGCTGTGACTGGGACGGGCACCGGCTGAACCTGATCGACACGCCGGGGCACGTCGACTTCGCCGACGAGGTCGAGCGCGCGCTGCGGGTGCTCGACGGAGCCGTCGCCGTGTTCGACGCCGTCGCCGGCGTCGAGCCGCAGAGCGAGTCGGTGTGGCGGCAGGCCGACCGGCACGGCGTTCCGCGCATCGCGTTCGTCAACAAGCTCGACCGCGCGGGCGCCGACCTCGATACGGCCGTGGAGTCCATCCGTACCCGGCTCGGCGCCGTACCGCTGACGGTCCAGCTGCCCATCGGCCGCGAGGACGCGTTCACCGGAGTCGTCGACCTGGTCCGCATGCGGGCGCACGCCTGGGCGGCCGGAGCCGACACGTACACCGAGGGCCCCGTGCCCGAGGAGCTGAAGGACGAAGCGGTGTGCCGACGAAGGGAGTTGGCGGAGTCGGTGGCCGAACTGCACCCCGCCGCCTTCGAGGAGTTCTGCGCGCACGGCACGCTCACCGACGACGCCCTGGCCGCCGCACTGCGCGACCTGACCCTGTCCGGGGAGGCCGTCGTGGTGCTGTGCGGGTCCGCCTACCGCAACCGCGGGGTCGAACCGCTGCTCGACGCCGTCGTCGCGTACCTGCCCGCGCCGTCGGACCTGCCACCCGTACGGGGCGAACACCCGGCCGACCCGGACGCGCCGTTCACCGCCCTGGCCTTCAAGGTGAGCGCCACGCCCACCGGCCGCATGACCTACCTCCGCGTCTACGCGGGAACGCTCCGGAAGGGGGACACCGTGCTCGACACCACCGCACGCCGCACCGAGCGGATCGCCAGGATCCTGCGGGTGCAGGCCGACCGGACGACGGAGGCGCAGCAGGCCGTCGCGGGCGACATCGTGGCCGTCGTCGGCCCGAAGACGGCCCGTACCGGCGCCACGCTGTGCGCACCGGACGCACCCGTGCTCCTCGAACCACCGGTCTCCGCCGACCCGGTCGTCACCGTCGCCGTCGAGGCCCGGCGCGGCCTCGACACCGAACGGCTGGCCGCCGCACTGGCCCGCCTCACCGAGGAGGACCCGTCGCTCGTGGTGCGGACCGACCCGGAATCGGGCCAGACCGTCCTGTCCGGCCTGGGCGAGCTCCACCTGGAGGTCGCGGTGGAGAAGCTGCGCCGCGCCCAGGGCCTGGAGGTCACGGTGGGCCGGCCCCGTGTCGCGTACCGCGAGACGGTCGTCGAGGGCGTGGCGGGGCTGACGTACCGGCATGTCAAACAGGACGGCGGCGCGGGCCAGTTCGCCCATGTCGTCATCGACGTCGAACCGCTGGCGGAGGGTGACTTCGAATTCCGCTCGACCGTCACGGGCGGGCGGGTCCCGCAGGAGTTCGTCCGCGCGGTCGAGGGCGGCTGCCGGGACGCGCTCGCCGAGGGCCCGCTCGGCGCTCACCCCGTGACGGGTGTCCGGGTCACCCTCACGGACGGTTCGACCCACGTGAAGGACTCCTCGGAGCTCGCCTTCCGCGCCGCGGGGCGCTTCGCCCTGCGCGAGGCACTGCGGGCGAGCCGCATGACGCTGCTCGAACCGGTCGCCGAGGTCACCGTCACCGTCCCCGACAGCGTCGTCGGCACGGTGTTGGGCGACCTCGCCGCCCGCCGCGGCCGCGTCACCGACTCGACCACCCGCGGCGGTACGGCGGTCCTGACGGCGACGGTCCCGCTGGCCGAACTCTTCGGCTACGCCTCGCGCCTGCGCGGGCGTACCCAGGGGCGCGGAACCTTCACCACCACGCCGTCCGGCTACGTGCCGGTCGGCTGACCCCGCCGCCACCCGAGGCCGGGACCCGGCGCCGCGCGCGCCGGACCCGGCCTCGGGCCGGGGCCGTGGCACCCACCCTTGGCGACGCTTCGAGCCGGCGCGCGCTTCCTACACGGCGACGCGCGCCCTCGCGACACCGCCCGCCCGCGTGAGCCGTGACTCCTCGGCCGCCGGTTCCGTCGCGCGTCGCTCCTCCGGGAGGCGGGTCCACGTGCCGGCGAGTTCGACGCGGGAGGAGACGTCGAGTTTGCGGAAGATCTTCTTGAGGTGGAAGGCCACCGTGTGGGGGGAGATGAAGAGCTGGCGGGCCACCCGCCCGTTGGTGAGGCCCTGGCTGACCAGTTCGGCGACCGCGTACTCGGTGTCGGTCAGCTGGCTCGCCGTCCGCCGGACGCGGCCGGATCTGAGGGCGCTCCGGCCTCCGTTGACCTCCAGTTCGCGGAGCTTGCTGGCCACCCGCAGGACGTCGCGGCGCGCGCCGACCGCTCCGTAGCCGTCCGCCGCGCGCTTGAGCAGGTCGGCCGCCTGGGCGTGCTCGGGTCGGCGGGTGAACCGTACGGCACTCGCGTCCTCCAGGGCCGAGGCGCGGGCCCAGCCGTCCAGGTGCAGGGTGGAGGCCTTCTCGAGGGCGGCGGCGTTCTTCTCGTGGAGGCCGGTGGCGTGGACGGACGCGGCCTGGATCGTACGGAACGTCCGGTTGCGGGCGCCCAGTTCGCCGACCAGGGAGACCGTGCGGGCGGCGATGCCCTCGTCGCCCAGCTGCTGCGCGGCCCGTACCAGCCAGGCGGCCGCCGCGGGCTGCGACACCAGCAGCTCCTGGGTCATCGCCCGGTCCTGTATCAGGTCGCTGAGCAGGCAGCCGACGCTGGCGGGTCCGTCCCGGGCTTCCAGGGCCTGCGCGACGGCCCAGGCGCACTGGCCGGCCATCAGGCGGGAGTGGCCGAACAGGGCGTTGTCCCGCAGCCGGTTCGCATAGACAAGGCCGGCGTTCGGATCGAGCCGCCGTGTCGCGCTGACGGCCATCACGAGGTTTCCGTTCGGCACCGATCCGCGGTTGCCGGTCTGATGGGCAAGACGCAGGCCGGCCTCGGCCGATTCCATTGCGGCGTCCAGATCTCCCAGGGCGAGTGACGTTTCCGCCCGGCACATCAATTCGTCGGGTTGCCCATCGGGTTTGCCGGAACTATGGACATGTGACTGATGCTCGGTAAGTATCCTCGTGGCGGACGCCAGGCCTCGGGCGCGGGTCAGCAGGGTCGCGTACCAATACCTCGCCCTTGGCGGACTATCCGCCCTTGCTTTGGCCGCCTCTCGTGCCGCGGCCATCGCGGCGAGATTCATGCCCCTGGCCAACTGGCCGTCGATCCAGGACTGCACTGAAGCGGAGACTAATCGGCCCACTTCGCTCGATGCGTGAAGGGAGGGGTCGGGAACCGTAGATGCCTGAAATGACACTCGTGCCTCCGAATCGGTACCAGGACGCCTGGTGGCGGCGAACTGCTCGGTAAGTGCGGTCGATCGCTCGTTGTTCCCTCGGGTGAATCGCGTGGAGACGGCGTGGTCGGCGTGCTCGGAGCTCGTCTCAGGTTGCGATCGGGGCCGAAGTCTGTCAAGCGGATCAAGGTGGGGGTGGTGTTCCCCTTTTTCCGGGATGTCCGGCGATCCGGAACGCGGGATTCAATGCGGGTGAATGAATGGGGAAGGCCAGGTGGTCGGCCTTGTCCACGTGCCGCGCCGTCCTGCCGCCGATCGCGGTCGGTCGTCGTTTCCCTGGCCGGATTCCGGTGGTGTGGAGGAGACCTCCGGGTGCCGCGCGCTCCGTCAACGATGACCAGAATTCTGCCGAGAATGGCCGAGAGACCCCGTTTCCTTTTGGAAACGGCACCTCACATCGCCGATATCGCCACGAAGAGCGACGAGACCCCCACAAGACCCTCACCGCTCGGCCCGGGGCTACCAGACTGAGGGATGCCCCCGCCCGGACAGCCCCTGCCAGACTCGGCGAAGTCGGCTCTGCGCTTCGCAGACCTTCTGCCGTCCTCACGAACAACCCAGGAAAACCAGGGGTCTTCTGTGTCTTCTCTTCTTCACATCGACGCGAGCATCCGCACCGAGGGCTCCACCTCGCGCCGGCTGACCTCGTACTTCGCGACCGAGTGGCGGCAGAACCACCCCGACGCCGGCTACGTCTACCGCGACCTCGCCGCCCAGCCCATCCCGCACATCAGCCACCCCGTGCGCGAGTACCTCCTCGACCCCAGCCGCGACCACGGCCAGACGGCCGAGGAGCAGGCGCTCGCCGACGCGGTGGCCGCCGAGGTGCGCGAGGCCGACACGATCGTGCTCGGCGTGCCGATGTACAACTACACGATCCCGTCGAGCGTCAAGGCCTGGATCGACCTCCTCGTCACCCCGGCCCACATGATCCCCCCGGGCGCCGAGTCCGGTGCGCTCAGCGGCAAGTCCGTCATCGTGGTCACCGCGCGCGGCGGCTCCTACGCGCCGGGCACCCCGCGCGAGGGCTGGGACTACCAGGAGTCGTACCTGCGGGCCGTCCTCGGCTCGATCGGTCTCGCGGACGACCTCACCTTCGTGCACGCCGAGCTGACCCTCGCCGCGATCGTGCCGGCCATGGAGGCGCTCAAGCCGCTGGGCGAGAAGTCCCTGGCGACCGCCCACGACACGCTCAAGAAGCTGTCCGTCTGATTCCTGCGCGCCCCGCGGACCCGGTGGGGGTCCGCACCCGCTCGCCGTCCCCTCCACTCCTCTCCGGCGGGGACGGCGGGCCGCCGCGCGGGAGCGCGACGGCGCGTCGCCGCCCGGCGTGCGTACGCCCTTTCAGGAAGCCGCGCTGCGCGTGCGGACGCCCCTTTCCGTGCGCAGAGGCATGGCCGAAGCGACACGGATGAAACGGAGGAGAAGCTTCATGAGCGAAGCGATCTCGTACGAGGACGCCTGGGCCCGCATCGACAAGTTCGACCCGCCCGCGCTCTTCGACGAGCTGCGGAAGGAACGCCCGCTGGCGCGGATGGTCTACCCCGACGGCCACGTCGGCTGGATCGCCACCAGCCACGAGCTGGCCCGGCAGGTCCTGGGCGACCCCAGGTTCAGCCACAACCTGGAGATCGGCCACTTCCCGGTCACCAAGTACGGCGGCCCGGTGCCCCAGTTCCCGGCCATGCCGGGCATGTTCATCCACATGGACCCGCCGGAGCAGACCCGCTTCCGCAAGCTCCTGACCAAGGAGTTCACCGTCCGCGGGGTCAGCCGGCTCGCCCCCGTCATCGAGCAGGTGGCCGCCGAGCAGATCGCCGCGATGCGCGCCCACGGCGACTCCGCCGACCTCCTGGAGACCTTCGCCAAGCCGCTGGTCCTGCGGGTGCTCGCCCCGCTCATCGGCCTGGACTACGCCCAGCGGGACCGCTTCGCCGAGGCGCCGGCCGTGATGAACGACCCGTTCGGCGACGCCCAGGCCTCGATGGCCGCCTTCCAGCAGGTCGGCGCGTTCATCCACGAGACCCTCGCCGCCAAGAAGGCCGAGCCCGGCGACGACATCATCAGCCGCCTCATCGATAGCGGCGAGCTGTCCGACGAGGAGCTCGGCAACATCACCGCCCTGCTGCTCTTCGCGGGGTACGAGACCACCGAAGGCGCGCTCGCCGTCGGCACCTTCGCACTGCTGCACCACACCGACCAGCTGGCCGCCCTGCGCGGCGACCTGTCGAAGATCGACGACGCCGTGGAGGAGATCCTCCGCTACGTGACCGTCAACCAGTACGAGATCTTCCGCACCGCCCTGGAGGACCTCGAACTGGGCGGCGAGTCGGTGAAGAAGGGCGAGACGGTCACCGTCTCCCTGCCGGCCGCCAACCGCGACCCCGCGAAGTTCGGGTGCCCGGCCCACCTCGATCTCGACCGGGACACCTCGGGACACGTCGCCTTCGGCTACGGCGTCCACCAGTGCGTGGGCCAGAACCTGGCCCGCCTCGTGCTCCGGATCGGCCTCCGCTCCCTCCTGGAGGCCTTCCCCGACCTCAGGCTGGCCGTGCCCGCCGACGAGATCCCGTTGCGGACCAAGGGGTCCGTGTTCTCGGTGAAGAGTCTGCCCGTCTCCTGGTAACCCCTGATCTCCGGAAGGAGTTCGCGGCAAGGTGCGCCCCGACCTGATCACCCCGCTCCCGGTCATCCTCCGGGAGAACGCCGTCCGGTTCCCGGACAAGATCGCTTTCGAGGACGACCGGCACGCGGTCACCTACGGAGAACTCGACGCACGGACGCGGAGGCTGGCCGGTCACCTGGCCGGCCTCGGCGTCCGGCGCGGCGACCGGGTGGCCCTCTGCCTCGGCAACTCGGTCGCGATGGTGGAGAGCTACCTCGCCGTGGTGCGGGCCGGCGGCATCGGCGTACCGGTCAACCCGCAGGCCACCCGGGCGGAGACGGAATACCTCCTGGCCGACAGCGGCGCGGTGTTCGCCTTCACCGGCACCGCGCATGCTGAAACGTTTCTTCAGCTCCTTCCCCGTGCTCCTCACGACCCCCGTGCTCCTCGTGAAGCGCGCTCCCGTGAGGTGTCCGTCGTCGTGGCGGGCGCGACCGGTGCCGGGGCGGCCGGCCACACCCCGGCCCCGGGCACCGCCGCGTACGAGGAACTCGCGGTCACCGAGCCCGCCGGCCAGGCCCCGGACGACCTCGGCCTCGACGAGGTCGCGTGGATGTTCTACACCTCGGGCACCACCGGCCGGCCCAAGGGCGTGCTCTCCACCCAGCGCAACTGCCTCTACTCCGTCGCCTCCTGCTACATCCCCGTGCCCGGGCTCTCGGAGCACGACCGCGTCCTGTGGCCGCTGCCGCTCTTCCACAGCCTGTCCCACATCGCCTGCGTCCTGTCCGTCACGGTCTCCGGCGCCACCGCCAGGATCATGGACGGCAGCTCCGCCGACGACATCCTGACCGCGCTGCGCGAGGACCGGTCCACCTTCCTGGCCGGCGTCCCCACGACGTACCACCACCTCGTCAGCACCGCCCGGCGCACCGGCCTCTCCCTGCCCGACCTGCGGATCGGCCTCGTCGGCGGCGCCGTCACCGGCCCGGGACTGCGCCGCGCCTTCGAGGAGAGCTTCGGCGTCCCCCTCGTCGACGCCTACGGCAGCACCGAGACCTGCGGCGCCATCACGATCAACCCGCCCGACGGCCCCGTGGTCGAGGGCTCCTGCGGACTGCCCGTCCCCGGTGTCGGCGTCCGCATCGTCGATCCCCGCACCGGCGAGGACGTGCCCGCGGGCCAGGAGGGCGAGGTCTGGGTCAGCGGACCGAACGTCATGGTCGGCTACCACAACAGCCCCGAGGCCACCGCCGAGGCCGTCCGGGACGGCTGGTTCCACACCGGTGACCTCGCCCGGCGCGACGAGGCCGGCTACTTCACGATCTGCGGCCGCCTCAAGGATCTCGTCATCCGCGGCGGCGAGAACATCCACCCCGACGAGATCGAGGCCGCCCTGCGCGGCGCCGAGGGCGTCGCCGACGCCGGGGTCGCGGGCATGCCCCACGACACCCTGGGCGAGGTCCCCGTCGCCTGGGTGGTGCCGGGACCGGACGGCCTCGACCTCGCCGGGCTGCTCGACCACTGCCGCGCCGAACTCTCCCCGTACAAGCTGCCCGAGCGGATCCACGAGGCCGGGACCATCCCCAGGACCGCTTCGGGGAAGATCGTCCGCCGCCTGCTCGCCGGGCTCCCGGCCCGGCTGCGGTACGCGGCGGACGGGCACCACGAAGGGCTGCTGCGCGCGGAGTGGGGGAGGACGGAGGTCGCGCCGGTCGCTCAGGAAGGGCTGCGCTGGGCGGTGGTGGGACCCGCGGGCATGGCCGACGGCCTGGTGGCCGGTCTTCGGCGGGCGGCCGGCGCGGCCGAGGTACGGCACTACGCCGACCCCGCCGCGTTCCGCGCGGCCGGGGACACGGCTCCCGACGTGACCGTGCTCGCGTCGCCGGACGCGGAACTGGTGGCCGGGTGGAACTCCGCGGCCGGGTGGACCGAGGCGGCCGGGTCGCGGATCGTCGTCCTCACCCGGGGCGCGGTGGCCGCCACGGAGACGGACGGGACGCCGGATCGCGCGGAGCTCGCGCTGTGGGCGGCTGCGCGGGCCGTACAGGCCGAGGGCGGTGACGGCGCGCGGCTGACGATCCTCGATCTCGGCGCCCGTACGCCGGAGTCCGGGCACGCCGCCGTCCTGCCCGCCGTCGTCGCCGCCGGCCTGCCCCAACTCGCCCTGAGGGAGGGGGAGCTGCTGCGGCCGAGCCTGGTCCGCGTCCCCGTCATCGACGGGCCGCGCGTCGCCGCGCCGGGACTCGACGGCACCGTGGTCGTCACCGGTGCCGACACCGAGACCGGCGCCGCTCTGGCCCGGCACCTGGTCGCCGCGTACGGAACACGGCGCCTGGTGCTCGTCGAGGCGACGGATGCCGACGGGCGGGGCGACGAGACGCCGCCCGACGGGGTGGAGATCGTCCGGGTGGTCGCCGACGGCACGGACCCGCTGGAGCTGTGGGAGGCGCTGGCCCGGCTCGGTCACCTCGTGACCGCGGTCGTGCACACCGCCGACGATCCCGAACTCGCCCAGGCCCTCTGCGACTTCACCGCGGACGACGAGCTCGCCGCGTACGTCGCCGTGACCGACGCCCCCGCCCTGCTCGGAGCGGCGTCCGACGACCGCCGGCCGACGACGGTCACCGCCGCCCTCACCGAGGCCGTGGTCCGCAGCCGCCGGCTGCGCGGACTGCCGGGCTCGCTCCTCGCGGTCAGCCGGCCGGAGGAGGTCCCCGCCGCCTTCGACGTACTGATCGAGACCGGATCCCCGGCCCTGCTCGCGCTCCGGCCGACCACGACGACCCCGGGCGACCGGGTGCAGACGCTCCTCGCCGGGCTCGTCGACGAGCGGCCCGGCGCCGCCGCACGGGCCGACGAGAGGGTCACCGCCGCCCTGCGTGCCCGCCTGTCCGAGCTGGACGAGCGGGCCCAGCTCGCCCTGCTCGGCGCGCTGGTCCGCGAGCAGGCCGCCGGCGTGCTCACCCCCACGGGAACCGGGCCGGTTCCGGTCGGCCGGGCCTTCCGCGACCTCGGCCTCGGCTCCCTCGCCGTCGTCGAGCTGCGCAACCGCCTGACCGAACGCACCGGGCTTCGCCTGCCGACCACCGTGACCTTCGACCACCCGACCCCCGAAGCCCTCGCCGTACACCTGCGGGCCAAGGTCCTGGGCCTGTCCGACACGGCCGGGGAGCCGGCGGCGGACCCCGACCTCCCTGGGTCCGCCGACCCAGGTGAACCGATCGCGATCGTGGGCATGGCCGTCCGCCTGCCGGGTGGTGTGGCGAGCCCGGAGGACCTGTGGCGGCTGGTCAGCGAGGGCCGGGACGCGATGTCCGGCTTCCCGACCGACCGCGGCTGGGACCTGGAGGGGCTGTTCGACTCCGACCGGGAGAAGACCGGGACGACGTACGTGAACCAGGGTGGATTCCTGGACGGCGCGGGGGAGTTCGACGCCGGGTTCTTCGGGATCTCGCCGCGTGAGGCGCTGGCGATGGACCCGCAGCAGCGGCTGCTCCTGGAGACCTCGTGGGAGGCCCTGGAGCGGGCTGGGATCGACCCGGGGACGCTCAAGGGCCGGGACGTCGGGGTGTTCTCCGGCCTGATGGGGCAGGGGTACGGGCCGACCGGCCCGGCCCCCGCGGAGCTCGAAGGCTTCGTCGCCACGGGCACGGCGTCGAGCGTGGCCTCGGGGCGTGTGTCGTACGTCTTCGGGTTCGAGGGTCCGGCCGTGACCGTCGACACGGCGTGTTCCTCGTCCCTCGTCGCCATCCACCTCGCCGCTCAGGCGCTGCGCCAGGGCGAGTGCTCGCTGGCGCTCGCGGGGGGTGCGACCGTGATGGCGACGCCGGACACCTTCGTGGAGTTCTCGCGGCAGGGTGCGCTGTCCTCGGACGGGCGCTGCAAGTCGTACGCGGACGGCGCGGACGGTACGGGCTGGGCCGAGGGCGCCGGTGTGGTCGTGCTCGAGCGGCTGTCGGAGGCGCGGCGGAACGGGCATCGGGTGCTGGCCGTGGTGCGTGGTTCTGCGGTGAATCAGGATGGTGCGTCGAACGGGTTGACGGCGCCGAACGGGTTGTCGCAGCAGCGGGTGATTCGTAAGGCGCTGGCGGCGGCGGGTCTGTCGGCGGGTGATGTGGATGTGGTGGAGGGGCACGGCACGGGTACGGTGCTTGGCGACCCGATCGAGGCGCAGGCGTTGCTGGCGACCTATGGTCAGGATCGGTCGGTTGAGCGGCCTTTGTGGTTGGGGTCGTTGAAGTCGAATGTCGGGCATACGCAGGCGGCTGCGGGTGTGTCGGGCGTGATCAAGATGGTGCAGGCGTTGCGGCACGGGGTCATGCCGGCGACGCTGCACGTCGATGCTCCGTCGTCGCAGGTGGACTGGTCGGCCGGCGCGGTCCGGCTGCTGACCGAGGCGCGGGAGTGGTCGGCCGTCGGGCGGCCGCGCCGGGCTGGCGTCTCCTCCTTCGGCGTCAGCGGGACGAACGCGCACCTGGTCCTGGAGGAGGCCCCGGCCGGAGAGCCGGAGCCGGAGCCGGTGGCGGTGCAGTCCTCCGCCGACGGCATCGTGCCGTTGGTGGTGTCGGCGAAGAGTGCCGGTGCGCTCGCGGGGCAGGCCGAGCGGCTGGTGTCCTTCGTGGAGGCGGCCGAGGAGCTGCCGTTGTCCCCGCTCGCCGGTGCGCTGGTCGCGCGGCGGGCGGTGCTCGGCGAGCGGGCCGTGGTGCCGGCCGGTTCGCGTGCGGAGGCCCTGGCGGGGCTGCGTGCGCTCGCGCGCGGGGAGACCGCGTCGGGTGCGGTCGTCGGCAGTGCCGTGGCCGTGGGGCGGACGGTGCTGGTGTTCCCGGGGCAGGGTTCGCAGTGGGTCGGGATGGGTCGTGAACTCCTCGACTCCTCACCGGTGTTCGCGGGGCGGGTCGCCGAGTGTGCGGTGGCTCTTGAGTCTTGGGTGGACTGGTCGCTGATCGATGTGCTGCGGGGGGATGCTCCGGCCGAACTGCTGGACCGCGTCGATGTGTTGCAGCCCGCGAGCTTCGCCGTGATGGTCGGTCTGGCCGCGGTGTGGGCGTCGGTGGGTGTCGTTCCCGACGCCGTGGTCGGGCACTCGCAGGGCGAGATCGCCGCTGCTTGTGTGTCCGGTGCGCTGTCCCTTGAGGACGCGGCGCGGATCGTCGCGGTGCGCAGCCGGATCATCGCGGGCGAGCTGGCCGGGCGTGGCGGTATGGCCTCGGTGGCCCTCCCGGAGGCGGATGCCGTCCGGCGACTTGAGCAGTGGGCCGGCCGGGTGGAGGTCGCGGCCGTCAACGGGCCCGCCTCCGTCGTGGTCGCCGGTGACGCGGAAGCCCTCGACGAGGCGCTCGACGTGCTCACGGCGGACGGCGTCCGCGTGCGTCGGGTCGCGGTGGACTACGCCTCCCACACCCGGCACGTCGAGGCCGTCGAGGAAGCGCTGACGACCGCGTTCGCCGACATCAGGGCCGAGGCTCCGCGCCTTCCCTTCCTCTCGACCGTGACCGGCGAGTGGGTCCGCGAGGCCGGCGTCCTCGACGGCGGCTACTGGTACCGCAACCTGCGCAACCAGGTCCGGTTCGGGCCCGCGATCGCCGAGCTCCTCGCCGACGGCCACACCGTCTTCGTGGAGTCCAGCGCCCACCCCGTGCTCCTCCAGCCGGTCAACGAGATCGTGGACCAGGCGGACACCGAGGCCGTGGTGACCGGCTCGCTGCGCCGCGAGGAGGGCGGCCTGCGCCGCCTGCTGACCTCGATGGCCGAGCTCTTCGTCCGTGGCGTGCCCGTCGACTGGGCCGGCGTCCTCCCGGTGGGTGCCGATGCCGGGCACGTCGACCTCCCGACGTACGCCTTCGAGCGCCGGCACTTCTGGCTCCGGGCCACGCCCGCGCTCGACGCCGCCTCGCTCGGTCAGGACGGCGCCGACCATCCGCTCATCGGGGCGATCGTCGGCCGGCCGGACTCCGGCGGCTTCATGACCACCTCGCGGTGGTCGGTCGACGCCCACCCCTGGCTGGCCGATCACGCCGTCGGCGATGTCGTCGTGGTGCCGAGCGCGGCGCTCGTCGAGCTGGCCGTCCGGTTCGGCGACGAGCTCGGCAGCCCGCTGGTCGAGGAGCTGGCCGTCGAACGGCCCGTGGTGCTGCCGCTGCGGGGCGGCAGGGCCGTACAGATGACGGTGGGGGAGGCCGACGAGCAGGGTCGGCGGGTGCTCGAGGTGTACTCCCGCGCGGACGGCGCGGGGCTTGACGGCGCATGGACCCGGCATGCGCGCGGCACGCTGCTGCCTGGCCTGGCCGGCGCCGTGGGCGGCGCGCCGACGGCCGGTGACGGTCCGGCGAGCGATGTCGCCCTCGACGAGGCGGTCGGCGACGCCGACCGTTACGGCCTGCACCCGGCGCTGCTCGACGCGGCGGTCCGGACGACCGTGCCCGAAGGCATGGTCGCGACCCGGTGGCGCGGGGTGACGCTGCTGGCCTCCGGCGCCGCCGCGGTGCGGGTGCGCTCGTCCCGTACGGCCGCCGGGGAGACCCGGCTCGAGGTGGCCGATACCACCGGCGCGCCGGTGCTGACGGCCGACGCCGTCGTCGCCGAGCCGTTCTCGACCGCGCGGGAGGGGATCGCGGGAGCGTCGGCCCACGACGCCCTGTTCCGGATCGACTGGACCGAACTTCAGCGGTCCGCAGGCGAGATGACCTCGGACGGCGGCACGATCGCGACCGTCGTCGACGCCGGCGGCGTCACCGCCCTCGCGGCGGACGGGGTCGCGGTGCCGGACCTCCTGCTGTACGAGGCCGGGCAGGCGCCCGCCTCCGGCGACCCGCGCGCGGCCGTCGCCGCCGCGCTGGACCTGCTCCGGGCGTGGCTGGCGGAGCCCGCCCTCGCGCCCACCCGGCTCGTCGTGACGATTCCCGGCGATGCCGAGGACGATCCGGCCGTGGCCGCCGTGGCGGGTCTGCTGCGGTCGGCGCAGTCGGAGCACCCGGACCGCATCGTGCTCGTCGAGCGGGACGACGACGCGGCGGAGGTCGGGGAGGCCAGGGAGGCCCGGAGAACCACGGACGCGGCCGTGCAGGCCGCGCGGCTCGCGGCGGCCGCCGGTGAGCCCCGGGTCCGTGTGCGCGGTGGTGTGGTGTCCGTACCCCGGCTGGTGCGCGCCTCGGTCCCCGAAGGCCCCCGGCGCGCGCTCGACCCGGACGGCACGGTCCTCGTCACCGGTGGAACCGGGACGCTCGGTGGCCTCGTCGCCCGGCACCTGGTGGCCGGACACGGCGTACGGCACCTCCTGTTGGCCAGCCGGAGCGGACCGGACGCCGAAGGGGCGGCGGCGCTGCGCGAAGAGCTCGCCGGGCTCGGCGCGACCGTCACCGTCGCCGCCTGCGACACCGCCGACCGGGGCGCCGTGGCGGAGCTCCTCGCCGCGGTACCGGAGGCACACCCGCTCACCGCCGTCGTGCACACCGCCGGCGTCCTCGACGACGGCGTGGTCACCGCCCTGACCCCGGACCGCGTCGACACCGTCCTGCGGCCGAAACTGGACGCCGCTCTGCACCTGCACGAGCTGACGCGGGGTACGGACCTCGCGGCGTTCGTCCTCTTCTCGTCCGCCGCCGGTGTCCTCGGCAACCCCGGACAGGCCAACTACGCAGCGGCCAACGCCACCCTGGACGCGCTCGCCCTCCACCGCCGCCGGCTCGGTCTGCCCGCCGTCTCGCTCGCCTGGGGCTACTGGAGCGACGCCAGCGGCATGACCCGGCACCTCGGCACCGCCGACCTGCACCGCACCCGGCGCCTCGGCATGATCGGACTCTCCGCCGCCGAGGGCATGGCGGTCCTCGATACGGCCCTGCGCGCGGGCGACGACACGCCCGCCGTCCTCGTGGCCACCCGGTTCGACCTGCCCGCGCTGCGGGCCGCAGCCCGCGCCGGAAACCCCGTGGCGCCGCTGTTGCGCGGCCTCGCACCCGCCCCGCGCCCGACGGCCCGGGCCGCGCACGCGGCCGACACCGGCTCCCTGCGCCGGCGGCTCGACCCCCTGGGCACGCGGGAGCGCGGCGAGGCGCTGGTCGACCTGGTCCGCCGTAACGCCGCTCAGGTGCTCGGGCACTCCGGGGCCGGCGCCGTCCGGGCCGACCGTGCCTTCAAGGACGCCGGCTTCGACTCGCTGACCGCCGTCGAGCTCCGTAACCGGCTCGCGTCCGCGACCGGCCTCACCCTGCCCTCCACCGTGGTCTTCGACTACCCGAAGCCGGCGTCGCTCGCCGCCTATCTGCGCCTACGGCTCTTCGGCGACGAGGCGGAGGCGCGCGACGGGGAAGGGCGCGAGAACGAGCGGCGCGAGGAGGACCGGGACCGGGGTGCCGTGCCGGCCCGCTCCGACGATCCGATCGCCATCGTCGCGATGGCCTGCCGCTTCCCCGGCGGCGTCGAGAGCCCCGAGGACCTGTGGCGCCTGGTCGCCGAAGGCGTCGACGTCGTCGGTGAGTTCCCCGGCGACCGCGGCTGGGACATCGACCGGCACTACGACGCCGATCCCGACAAGGCCGGGAAGACGTACGTCCGGCACGGCGCGTTCCTGGACGACGCGACCGGCTTCGACGCCGCCTTCTTCGGGATCTCCCCGAACGAGGCGCTCGCGATGGACCCGCAGCAGCGGCTGCTCCTGGAGACGTCCTGGGAGGCGTTCGAACGCGCCGCGATCGACCCGACGGGGCTCGGCGGCCAGGACGTCGGCGTGTTCGTCGGCGTCAACAGCCACGACTACACCGTACGCACGCACCACGCCCCCGGAGTCGAGGGCTTCCGCCTCACCGGAAGCTCCGGCAGCGTCCTCTCGGGCCGGATCGCCTACCAGTTCGGCTTCGAGGGCCCGGCCATCACGATCGACACCGCCTGCTCCTCCTCGCTCGTCGCCCTGCACATGGCGGCCCGCGCGCTGCGGCAGGGCGAGTGCTCCATGGCCCTGGCCGGCGGCGTGATGGTGATGGGCAACCTGGAGACCTTCGTCGAGTTCTCCCGGCAGCGCGGCCTGTCCGAGGACGGGCGGTGCAAGGCCTTCGCGGACGCGGCGGACGGGACCGGCTGGTCCGAGGGCGTCGGCGTGCTCCTCGTCGAGCGGCTCTCCGACGCGCGCCGCCGGGGTCACCAGGTCCTCGCGGTGGTCAGCGGCAGCGCGGTCAACCAGGACGGCGCGTCGAACGGCCTGACGGCCCCGAACGGCCTCTCGCAGCAGCGGGTGATCCGCAGGGCGCTCGCCGACGCCGGTCTGTCGACGGCCGACGTCGACGCGGTCGAGGGCCACGGTACGGGTACGGTGCTCGGCGACCCGATCGAGGCGCAGGCGCTGCTCGCCACGTACGGGCAGGACCGGCCCGCCGGCCGGCCGCTCTGGCTCGGCTCGGTCAAGTCGAACATCGGCCACACCCAGGCCGCGGCCGGCGTGGCCGGTGTCATCAAGATGGTCATGGCGATGCGGCACGGCGTCCTGCCCCGCACCCTGCACGTGGACCGGCCCTCCACCCACGTGGACTGGGCGGCGGGCGCGGTGGAGCTCCTCACCGAGGCCCGCGCGTGGCCGGACAGCGATCACCCGCGGCGCGCCGGTGTCTCGTCGTTCGGCATCGGCGGGACCAACGCGCACGTGGTGATCCAGCAGGTGGAGGCGGAGGACGCCGGCGCCTCCGAGCGGGCGGCGGCCGACGGCCCGGTACCGGCCGTGGACCAGGGGCCCGGCGTCGAGCCGGTGCCTGCCGCCGAGCCGGTCCGTGGCGTCGAGCCGGTGCCTGCCGCCGGGCCCGTGCCTGGCGTCGAATCGGCGCCCGGTCCTGAGTCGGCGCCCGCAGCCCGCCCCGTACCCCCGGCTCCCGCCCTCCTGCCCGTGCCCCTGTCGGCCCGGACGGCGGCAGCCCTGCGCGCCCAGGCCGGGCGTCTCGCGCGGTTCGTCGACGGGCGGCCCGAGCTGTCGGTCACCGACGTCGCGTACGCCCTGGCCACCACCCGGGCGCGGCTCGACCACCGGGCGGTCCTGCCGGCCGGTGACCGGGAGCAGCTCGCCGAGGCGCTGCGTGCGCTCGAGAGCGGCGCGCCCACCGCGACCACGGTCACCGGCACTCCCGCCGAGGGCAAGCTGGCCTTCCTCTTCACCGGACAGGGCAGCCAGTGGGCGGGCATGGGCCGTGAACTCGCCGCGCGGTACCCGGTGTTCCGGGAGGCCTTCGCCGCCGCGTGCGACGCCGTCGAGCGGCACCTGGACGGCCACCTGGCGCGCCCGCTCCACGAGGTGGTGTTCGCCGAGCCCGGGACGGCCGAGGCCGCGCTGCTCGACCGCACCCTTTACACCCAGGCGGGTCTCTTCGCCCTGGAGACCGCTCTGTTCCGGCTCTTCGCCTCCTGGGGCGTACGGCCGGACCTCGTCGCCGGACACTCGGTCGGCGAGATCTCCGCGGCCCACGCCGCCGGGGTCCTCGACCTCGCGGAGGCAGGCGAACTGGTCGCGGCCCGGGGCCGGTTGATGCAGGCCCTGCCCGCGGGCGGCGCGATGGTCGCCGTGCAGGCGGCCGAGGCCGAGGTGGCACCGCTGCTGGCCGAGGCCACCGGCGAGATCGCGCTCGCCGCGGTCAACGGCCCCGACGCCGTCGTCCTCTCCGGCACCGAGGAGGCCGTCCTGGCCGTGGCCGCGCGGCTGGCCGGACAGGGGCGCAAGACCAAGCGGCTGACGGTCAGCCATGCCTTCCACTCGCCGCTGATGGCCCCCATGCTCGACGAGTTCCGCGCCGTCGTCGCCCGGCTGCGCCCCCGGCTCGCCACCATCCCCGTCGTCTCCACGCTCACCGGCGCCCCCGCCGAGGACGGCGGGTTCGCCACCCCTGAGTACTGGGCCGACCAGGTACGCCACACCGTGCGGTTCGCCGACGCGGTCACCGCGCTGCGCGACCTGGGTGCCGGGACCTTCCTGGAGATCGGGCCCGGCGGCGGACTCACCGCCCTCGCCCTCGGCACCCTCGGCCCGGACCACCGGGGCTGCGTCGCCACCCTGCCCGCGGCGAGTCGCGAGGGCGGCTCCGAGGAGACCGCGGTCCTCACCGCGCTCGCCGAACTGCACGTCCGCGGCACGGAACCCGACTGGCCCGCCCTCCTCGGCACACCGGCCCTCGCGATCGGCGCCGACCTGCCCACGTACGCCTTCCAGCACCAGCGGTACTGGGCCGAGCCCGAGACCACCGCCGTCGACGCCGAGGCGCTCGGCGCCCGCGCCACCGGGCACCCGCTGCTCGGCACGGCCGTCGAGATCCCCGACGACCGGGGCGACGACGCCGGTGGCGGGGGCAGTCGCGTCGTGCTCACCGGGCGGATCGACCGGCGTGTGGTCGCCCCGCTCCTCGACCCCGCCACCGGCGCCGTTCCGGCCGCCGTGCTCCTCGACCTGCTGATCCACGCCGGCACCGAGGCGGGCAGCGGCGCCGTCGAACAGATCACCGTCGACCGGCCGCTGACCGTGCCCGAACACGAGCACCTTCAGCTCCGCGTCCACGTCGAGACCCCGGGCCGCGACGGGCTGCGCCGCGTCGCCGTCCACAGCAGGCCGTCCGGCGAGGAGAACGGCACCTGGACCCGGCACGCGCGCGCCCTGCTCCGGCCCGGTCAGGCCCGGCCCTCCTTCGACCTGCGCACCTGGCCGCCGGCCGCCGGACCCGCTGCCCCGGCGGACGCAGCCCACGGCCTGCCCGGCGTACCCGGCCTGCCCGGCGTACCCGGCCTGACGGAGGCGGCGGACGGCCGGCTCTTCGCCGACATCGCGCTGCCCGCCGAACTCGCCGAAGAGGCCAAGGAGTTCGCCCTCCATCCGGCACTTCTCGACAGCGCCCTTCGGCTGCTCGCCGGCCGCACCGCCCCGACCGGGCGCGATCTGATCGCCTGCGCCGACCTCGCTGTGTACGCGGAGGGGGCCACCGCCCTCCGGCTGCGGGTCACCCCCGTCGAGGGCGGCCGTCACCTCGTGGAGCTCGCCGACCACATGGGCGAACCGGTCGCCGCGCTCGGCCCGCTGGCGCTGGGAGGCCTGGACGACGCGTCCACGGAAGCCGCCGAACCCGCCCTCCCCGAGGCGCCGGTGACGGAGGACGGGCCGCTCGTCCGGCGGGTCGTCGACCGGCCCGCGGGCTCCGGCGGAACGCTGGCCGACCGGCTCGCCGCGCTGGGCGCCGCCGAGCAGCAGCGCATGCTGATGGACCTGGTGCAGGAGAGCGCCGCCGTCGTCCTCGGCCACACGGGCGCCGACGCGTTCGACGGGAACCAGCCGTTCAAGGACCTCGGCTTCGACTCCCTCAGTGCCGTCAGACTCCGCAACAGGCTGCACGACTTCACCGGCATGAGCCTGCCGAGCAGCCTCGTCTTCGACTACCCGACCCCGACCGCCCTCGCCGGACACCTGCGTACGGAACTGCTCGGCGAGGAGGCCACGACCGGGACGGCGGCCGGGACCGAGACCGGCGGCCTCGCGGGGGGCTCCGCCACCGCCGTGCCGGCGGACCCGGAGGAGCCGATCGCCATCATCGCCACGAGCACCCGCCTGCCCGGCGGCGTCGACACCCCCGAGGACCTGTGGCGACTGGTCGTCGAGGAGCGCGACGCGCTCTCCGGCTTCCCGCAGGACCGGGACTGGGACGTCGACAAGCTCTACCACCCGGACCCCACCCACCCCGGCACGACCTACACCCGCGTCGGCGGATTCCTGCACGACGCCGCCCGGTTCGACGCGGGACTCTTCGGGATCTCGCCGCGCGAGGCGCTGGCGATGGACCCGCAGCAGCGGCTGCTCCTGGAGACCTCGTGGGAGGCCCTCGAACGCGCCGGCATCGACCCGCTCTCCACCCGGGGCCGTGACATCGGCGTCTTCACCGGCATCGTCCACCACGACTACGTCACCCGTCTGCGACAGGTCCCCGAGGACGTCCGGGGCTATGTGATGACCGGCACCTCGTCGAGCGTGGCGTCGGGCCGGGTCTCGTACGTGTTCGGCTTCGAGGGTCCGGCCGTGACCGTCGACACGGCCTGCTCCTCCTCGCTCGTGGCGATGCACCTGGCGGCCCAGGCGCTGCGGCGCGGCGAGTGCTCGCTTGCCCTCGCGGGCGGCGCGACCGTCATGTCCAGCCCCGACGCCTTCGTCGAGTTCGCCCGCCAGCGCGGCCTCTCCGCCGACGGCCGCTGCAAGGCGTACTCCTCGACCGCGGACGGTACGGGCTGGGCCGAGGGCGTGGGTGTGGTGGTCCTGGAGCGGCTGTCGGAGGCCCGGCGCAACGGGCACCGGATCCTGGCCGTCCTGCGCGGCAGCGCGGTCAACCAGGACGGCGCCTCCAACGGCCTCACCGCCCCCAACGGCCCCTCGCAACAGCGGGTGATCCGGCGCGCCCTGGCCGACGCGGGCCTGTCGACGGCGGACGTCGACGTCGTCGAGGGCCACGGCACCGGCACCTCTCTGGGCGATCCGATCGAGGTCCAGGCCCTGCTCGCCACCTACGGCCAGGGCCGGCCCGCCGACCGCCCGCTGTGGCTCGGCTCGCTGAAGTCCAACATCGGTCACACCCAGGCCGCGGCGGGAGTCTCCGGCGTCATCAAGATGGTCGAGGCGCTGCGGCACGGCGTCATGCCGCCCACCCTCCACGTCGAGGAGCCGACACCGCAGGTGGACTGGACGGCCGGCGCCGTCGAGTTGCTGACCCGGGCGCGCGAGTGGCCGGCCGACGGCCGGCCGCGCCGGGCCGCCGTCTCCTCCTTCGGAGCGAGCGGCACCAACGCGCACGTGATCCTGGAGGAGGCGCCCGAGGAGTCCGCGGCGCTCGCCGCGGGCGAGCTCCTCGTGGAGCCGTCCGTCGAGCCGTCCGTCGAGCCTCCCGTCGTGGCCTCCGTCGTGCCGCTGGTCGTCTCCGCGAAGAGCGCCGGCTCACTGGCCGGACAGGCCGAGCGGCTCGCCTCCTTCCTCGGCTCCGTGCAGCAACCTTCGGCCCTGCCGGAGATCGCGGCCGCGCTCGCGTCGGGGCGCGCGGTGCTCGGCGAGCGCGCGGTGATCGTGGCCGGTACGAGCGAAGAGGCCCTCGACGGAGTGCGTGCGCTGGCTCGCGAGCAGTCCGTGCCCGGTGCGGTCGTCGGCAGTGCCGTGGCCGTGGGGCGGACGGTGCTGGTGTTCCCGGGGCAGGGTTCGCAGTGGGTCGGGATGGGTCGTGAACTCCTCGACTCCTCACCGGTGTTCGCGGAGCGGATCGCCGAGTGTGCGGTGGCTCTTGAGCCTTGGGTGGACTGGTCGCTGGTCGATGTGCTGCGGGGGGATGCGCCGGCCGAACTGCTGGACCGCGTCGATGTGTTGCAGCCCGCGAGCTTCGCCGTGATGGTCGGTCTGGCCGCGGTGTGGGAGTCGGTGGGTGTCGTTCCCGACGCCGTGGTCGGGCACTCGCAGGGCGAGATCGCCGCTGCTTGTGTGTCCGGTGCGCTGTCCCTTGAGGACGCGGCCCGGGTCGTGGCCGTACGCAGCCAGGTCATCGCCGGCAGCCTCGCGGGGCGCGGAGGGATGGCCTCGGTGGCGCTCTCGGAGGAGGACGCGCTCAAGCGCCTGGAGCGCTGGGCCGACCGCGTGGAGGTGGCGGCCGTCAACGGGCCCTCGTCCGTGGTGGTCGCCGGTGATGCCGAAGCTCTGGACGAGGCTCTGGAGGTCCTGGCCGCGGACGGCGTCCGCGTGCGGCGCGTGGCGGTGGACTACGCCTCCCACACCCGGCACGTCGAGGCGATCGAGGACGCTTTGACGACGGCCTTCGCCGACATCCGGGCCCAGGCCCCGCTGATTCCCCTCTACTCCACCGTGATCCTCGAGTGGGTCCGGGAGGCCGGCGTCCTCGACGGCGGCTACTGGTACCGGAACCTCCGCAGCCAGGTCCGGTTCGGGCCCGCGATCGCCGACCTCCTCGCCGACGGCCACACCGTCTTCGTGGAGTCCAGCGCCCACCCCGTCCTCGTCCAGCCGGTCAACGAGATCGTCGACGAGGCGGACGACACCGTCCGGCTGCGCGCCGTCGTCGGCAGCACACTGCGCAGGGAGGACGGCGGCCCGCGCCGCCTGCTGACCTCGATGGCCGAACTCTTCGTCCGCGGCGTCCCCGTCGACTGGGCCGCCGTCCTCCGGGCCGGCACCGGCAGCACCAGCGGCAGCGGAGGCTCCGGCACCCGTACGGCCACAAGCCACGTCGACCTCCCCACGTACGCCTTCGACCGACGCCACTACTGGCTCCAGGAGGCCGAGGACACCGACGGCAGCGGCGCCTCCGGCGAGGACACCGACGCGGAGTTCTGGACCGCCGTCGAGCAGACCGACGCCGACTCGCTCGCCGGGCTGCTCGCCCCGGACTCCGCCGGCCTCCGCGACGCCCTGCGCACCGTCGTACCGGTCCTGGCGGACTGGCGCGGCAGGCGACGGCAGCGGTCCAGCGCCGAGCGACTCCGTTACGCCGTCACCTGGCGGCCCCTGGAGCGCGAGGCGTCCGGGGTACCCGCGGGCCGCTGGCTCGCCGTCCTGCCGGCGGAGCGCCCGGGTGAAGGCCCGGGCGGAGGCCCGGCGGAAAGCGCGCCCGGATCCGCGTCCGGCTCCCGGGCCGCCGGGCTGCTCGCCGCGCTCCGCGCCCAGGGACTCGACGTCGTGCCCCTGGAGATCGACCCCTCCGCGCTCACCCGCGCCGGGCTCGCCGAGCACCTCAGTGGCGCCAGGGCCGCGTACGAGCCCGCCGGCGTCCTCTCCCTCCTCGCCGTCGACGGCCCGCAGGACGCCACCGCCGCGGCCGCCCGGACCCTCGCCCTGATCCAGGCGCTCGGGGACGCGGGGGTCGACGGACCGCTGTGGTGCCTGACCCGGGGCGCGGTGAACACCGGCGTCCAGGACACCGTCACCGCGCCGGGCGCGGCCGCGCTGTGGGGCCTGGGCCGCGCCGCGGCCCTCGAACACCCCGACCGGTGGGGCGGCCTGATCGACCTGCCGGCGACCGCCGACGCCCGCACCGCGCAGTACCTGGTCGGGGCCCTGAACAGCGCCGCCGGCGACGACCAGCTCGCCGTCCGCCGCTCCGGCGTCTACAGCCGGCGACTGACCCGCAAGCCCGCAGCCGAGGCCCCCGCCGACGGCGGGTGGCAGCCCCGCGGCACCGTCCTGGTGACCGGCGGAGCCGAAGCCCTCGGCAGGCACGCCTCGCTCTGGCTCGCCCGCTCGGGCGTACGGCGGCTCATCGTCACCACCACCGCTCAGGCGCCCGCCGACGCCGTCGCCGGTCTGCTGGGCACACTGGCGGACGCCGGGGCGGAGACGACCGTCGTCTCCTGCGCCGACTCCGACCGGGAGACGCTCGCCCGCCTGATCACCGAGACCCCGGAGGACCAGCCGCTCACCGCCGTCGTGCACGCCGCCGACACTTCCTGGACCAGCAACGTCGCCGACACCGGACTCGCCGACCTCACCGAGGTGTTCGCCGCCAAGGTCGACACCGCCCTGTGGCTCGACGCCCTGCTCAGCGACGCCGGGACCGACGCCGGGACCGACGCCGGAACCGGCACTGAAGCCGGTACCCGAGCCGGCACCGGCACCGGGTCCCGTCCTCCGCTCGACGCCTTCGTCGTCTTCTCCTCCATCGCCGGCATCTGGGGCGGCGGCGGCCAGGGCGTCTCCGGCGCGGCCAACGCCGTCCTGGACGCCCTGGTCGAACGGCGTCGCGGCCGCGGCCTCGCGGCCACCTCGATCGCCTGGGGCGCCCTCGACGAGGTCGGCGCCGGCATGGACGAGGCGGCTCTCGCCCAGCTGCGCCGGCGCGGTGTCCTGCCGATGGCCCCGCGGATCGCGACGACCGCCTTCGAACAGGCCGTGGAGGCGCGGGAGAAGGCCGTGACGGTCGTGGACATGGACTGGGAGGCGTTCATCCCGGCGTTCACCTCCGTCCGGGTCAGCCCGCTCTTCGCCGACCTGCCCGAAGCCGCGGCGGCCCTGCGCGCCTCCCAGCCCGACGCCGAGAACAGCGACACCACGTCCTCCCTGGTGGACTCCCTCCGGGACGTCCCCGAGGCCGAACAGAACCGCCTGCTGCTCCGGCTGGTCTGCGGACAGGCCGCGACCGTCCTCGGACACAGCAGCGCGGAGAGCATCGGCCCGCTCCAGGCCTTCCAGGAGGTCGGCTTCGACTCGCTCGCCGCCGTCAACCTCCGTAACAGCCTCCACGTGGCGACCGGTCTGCGGCTGCCCGCCACCCTCGTCTTCGACTACCCGACCCCGGACGCCCTCGTCGGCTACCTGCGCTCCGAGCTGCTGACGGAGACGGGCGACGACGACCTGGACGGGCGGGAGGACGACCTGCGGCGCGCACTCGCGCAGGTCCCGCTCGCCCGGTTCCGGGAGGCCGGCCTCCTCGACACCCTGCTCGCCCTCCTCGACACCGAGGACGGCGCCGCCCCCGTGGCGGCGCCCGACCCGGACCCTGCGGCGCCCGCGGCCGAGGACGACGCCGACCTGATCGACGCGATGGACGTCGCCGACCTCGTACAGCGCGCCCTCGGCAACCACGCCAACTGACCACCTGACTTGACCGACAGCGGATAGACGGAGGACGTACCGAGATGACGGCGCCGGACGAGCAGATCGTCAACGCACTGCGTGCCTCGCTCAAGGAGAACGCGCGGCTCCAGCAGGAGAACCAGCGTCTCTCCGAGGCCTCGGCCGAACCCATCGCGATCGTCTCGATGGCCTGTCGGTACGCGGGCGGCATCCGCACCCCCGAGGACCTGTGGCGGGTGGTGACGGACGGCACCGACGTCTACACCACCTTCCCCGAGGACCGCGGCTGGGACCTGGAGGGCCTCTACCACCCCGACCCGGACAACCCCGGCACGACCTACGTCCGCGAGGGCGCGTTCCTGCACGACGCCGGCCGGTTCGACGCCGCGTTCTTCGGGATCTCGCCACGCGAGGCGCTCGCCATGGACCCGCAGCAGCGGCAGCTCCTCGAGGTCTCCTGGGAGGCACTGGAGCGGGCCGGCATCGACCCGCACTCCGTACGCGGCACCGACATCGGCGTGTTCGCCGGCATCGTGCACCAGGACTACGCGCCCGACCTCAGCGGCCTCGAAGGCTTCCTCAGCCTGGAGCGCGCCCTGGGCACCGCGGGCGGCGTCGCGTCCGGCCGCGTCGCCTACACGCTCGGCCTCGAAGGCCCCGCCGTCACCGTCGACACCATGTGCTCCTCCTCCCTGGTCGCCATCCATCTGGCCGCCCAGGCGCTGCGCCGCGGCGAGTGCTCCATGGCGCTGGCCGGCGGCGCGACCGTCATGTCGACGCCCGGCGGTTTCGTCGGCTTCGCCCGGCAGCGCGGCCTCGCCTTCGACGGCCGCTGCAAGTCGTACGCGGCCTGCGCCGACGGCTCCAGCTGGGCCGAGGGCGCCGGCGTCGTCCTCCTCGAGCGCCTGTCGGAGGCCCGGCGCAACGGCCACCGGGTGCTCGCGGTGATCCGCGGCTCCGCCCTCAACCAGGACGGCGCCTCCAACGGCCTGACCGCCCCCAACGGTCCCGCCCAGCAGCGCGTCATCCGCAAGGCGCTGGAGAGCGCCGGCCTCACCGCCGCCGACGTCGACATGGTCGAGGGCCACGGCACCGGCACGGTGCTCGGCGACCCGATCGAGGCGCAGGCCCTGCTCGCCACCTACGGCCAGGACCGGCCCGAGGACCGGCCGTTGCGGCTCGGCTCGGTCAAGTCGGTGATCGGCCACACCCAGGCCGCCTCCGGCGTGGCCGGCGTGATCAACATGGTGCAGGCGCTGCGGCACGGCGTCATGCCCGCCACCCGTCACGTCGACGCCCCCACCCCCCAGGTGGACTGGTCGGCCGGCGCGGTGGAGCTGTTGACCGAGCAGCGGGAGTGGCCGCAGGAAGGCGCCGACCGACCGCGCCGCGCCGGCGTCTCCTCCTTCGGCGCCAGCGGCACGAACGCGCACCTGATCCTGGAGCAGGCGCAGCAGGTCGACGAGCCCGCCGCGGACCCCGGCGAGGAGACCGCTCCGGCCCCCGCCGCCGACGCGGCCGTGCCGCTGGTGGTCTCGGCGGCGACCGCCGCCTCCCTCACCGGCCAGGCGGAGCGCCTCCTGTCGTTCGTCGGGGCGTCCGACGCGGTCGCCCTCGCCGATGTCGCGGCCGCGCTGACCACCGGCCGCGCGGTGCTCGGCGAGCGCGCCGTGGTCGTGGCCGGCTCGCCCGACGAGGCCCTGGCGGGTCTGGGCGCGCTGGCGCGCGGCGAGGCCGCCCCCGGGGTGGCCGTCGGCAGCGCGTCGACGCCGGGCGGGGCCGGGAAGGTCGTGCTCGTCTTCCCGGGCCAGGGCTCGCAGTGGGTCGGCATGGGCCGTGAACTCCTGGACTCCTCCCCGGTGTTCGCGGACCGGATCGCCGAGTGCGCGGCCGCGCTCGAGCGGTGGGTCGACTGGCCCCTCGTGGACGTGCTGCGCGGCGATGTCCCGGCCGGACTCCTCGAGCGGGTGGACGTCGTCCAGCCCGCGAGCTTCGCCGTGATGGTCGGCGTGGCCGCCGTCTGGGCGTCGGCCGGTGTCGTGCCCGACGCGGTGCTCGGCCACTCGCAGGGCGAGATCGCCGCCGCGTGCGTGTCGGGTGCGCTGTCCCTGGAAGACGCGGCCCGCATCGTGGCCGTACGCAGCCAGGTCATCGCCGGCAGCCTCGCCGGCCGCGGTGGCATGGCCTCGGTGGCGCTGCCGGAGGAGGACGCCGTCGAGCGGCTGGAGCGGTGGGCCGACCGCGTCGAGGTGGCGGCCGTCAACGGCCCCGCCTCGGTCGTGATCGCCGGTGACGCCGAAGCCCTCGACGAGGCCCTCGACACCCTGGAGGACCAGGGCGTACGCGTGCGACGCATCGCCGTCGACTACGCCTCCCACTCCCGCCACGTCGAGGCCGTCCAGGAGACCCTGGGCGAGGCCTTCGCCGACATCCGCAGCCAGGCCCCCGCCGTGCCGTTCCTCTCCACCGTGACCGGCGAATGGATACGCGAGGCCGGCGTCCTCGACGGCGGCTACTGGTACCGCAACCTCCGCCGGCAGGTGCGCTTCGGGCCCGCCGTCGCCGAGCTTCTCGCCGACGGCCACACCGTGTTCGTGGAGTCCAGCGCCCACCCGGTCCTGGTCCAGCCGATCAGCGAGATCGTCGACCGCGCCGACGCCGACGCCGTGGTGACCGGCTCGCTGCGCCGCGACGAGGGCGGCCCGCGCCGCCTGCTCGCCTCGATGGCCGAGCTCTTCGTCCGCGGCGTCCACGTCGACTGGACCGGCGTCCTGCCGGCCGGAGCCGACGCCGGGCACGTCGACCTCCCGACGTACGCCTTCGACCACCAGCACTACTGGATCCAGCTCACCGGCACCGCCAACGACGCCGCCTCCCTCGGCCTGACCGGCACCGACCACCCGCTGCTCGGCGCGGTGGTCCCGCTGCCGCAGACCGACGGCCTCGTCTTCACCTCCCGCCTCTCCCTGCGCACCCACCCCTGGCTCGCCGACCACGCCATCGGCGGCGTGCCCGTCGTGCCCGGCACCGTCTACGTCGACCTGGCGGTCCGCGCCGGCGACGAGTTCGGCTGCGGCGTCCTGGAGGAGCTCGTCATCGAGGCGCCGCTCGTCCTGCCCGAGCAGGGCGGCGTCCGCGTCCAGGTCGCGGTCGGCGGCCCCGGCCCGCACGGCTCACGCACCGTCGACGTCTACTCGCTGCGCGAGGACGCCGCCGACGAGGCCGGGCAGGGCGAGTGGACCCGGCACGCCACCGGCCTGCTCTCCGCCGACGCCCCGGCCGGCGGCACGGCGCCCGCCGTGGACTTCGCCGCCTGGCCCCCGGCCGGTGCGCAGCCCGTGGCCGTCGACGGCTTCTACACCGACCTGGTCGCCCGAGGCTACGCCTACGGCCCGGCCTTCCAGGGTCTGCGCGGCGTATGGCGGCGCGGCGACGAGCTGTTCGCCGAGGCCGTCCTGCCGCCCGAGCAGCGCGAGAACGCCGACAGGTTCGGCATCCACCCGGCGCTGCTCGACGCCGCCCTGCACACCAACGCCTTCGCCAACCCGGACGACGACCGCCAGGTGCTCCCCTTCGCCTGGAACGGCCTCGTCCTGCACGCCCTGGGCGCCTCCGCCCTGCGCGTACGGGTGGCTCCGAGCGGCCCCGACGCCCTCTCGTTCCAGGCCGCCGACGAGACCGGCGACCTCGTCCTGACCATGGACTCCCTGGTGTCCCTGCCGGTCACCGCCGAGCAACTCGGCGCCGGCGCGGCCGGCCGGGAGAACCGCGACTCCCTCTTCCGCGTGGAGTGGACCCCGCTGCCCGCCCCCGAGGGCGCCGCCGCCCCCGCCTCCTGGGCGCCGCTCGCCACCGCCGGCGACGCGACGGCACTCGCCGCCCGCGAGACCCCGCCGCCGGTCGCCGTCCTCACGGCGACGACGGACGACGGCGAGGACCCGCTCGCCCTGACCACCCGCGTCCTGGCCGTCGTCCAGGCCTGGCTGGCCGCCCCAGGACTGGACGCCGTGCCCCTGGTCGTCGCGACCCGGGGCGCCGTGCCCGCCGGCGGCGACGCCGACGTCACCGACCCGGCCGGCGCCGCCGTGTGGGGCCTCATCCGCGCCGCCCAGGCCGAGAACCCCGACCGTCTGGTGCTTGTCGACCTCGACCCCGCGGGGTCCGCCGGAGCTGGTCCGGTGCTCGGGCCCGTACTCGCGACCGGGGAGCCGCTGATCGCCGTGCGCGGTACGGCTCTGTCCGCGCCCCGCCTGGTGCGCGAGGTCGCCGCCGAGACCGAGACCGCGGCCACGGATGCGCGCGCGGCCTTCGAGCCCGACGGCACCGTCCTGGTCACCGGCGGCACCGGCTCCCTGGGCGCCATGGTCGCCCGGCACCTGGTAGCCGAGCACGGTGTACGCCACCTGCTGCTGGTCAGCCGCCGCGGCCCCGACACCGAGGGCGTGGCCGAACTGGTCGCCGAGCTCGGCGAATCGGGCGCCGCGGTGACCGTCGCCGCCTGCGACGTCGCCGACCGCGGGGCCCTCCAGGCGCTCCTCGCCGCGGTACCCGCCGCGCACCCGCTCACCGGCGTCGTCCACCTCGCCGGCGTCCTGGACGACGGTGTGATCGGCGCACTGACGCCGCAGCGCCTCGCGTACGTCTTCGATCCCAAGGTCACCGCCGTACGCCACCTGGACGAGCTGACCCGCGAACTCGCCCCGCAGCTCGCGTCGTTCACCGTCTTCTCCTCCGCCGCCGCGCTGCTCGGCTCCGCGGGCCAGGGCAGCTACGCGGCCGCCAACTCCTTCCTCGACGCGCTCATGGCCCACCGGCGGGCCGCCGGCCTGCCCGGCGTCTCGATGGCGTGGGGCCTGTGGCAGCAGAGCACCGGTCTGACCGCCCACCTCAGCGAGGTCGACCAGGCCCGCATGAGCCGTGGCGGCGTCCTGCCCCTCACCCCCGCCGAGGCCCTCGCCCACCTCGACACCGGACTGCGCGCCGAACACGCCCTGCTCGTACCGATCAAGCTCGACCTGAGGTCCCTGCGCGCCGACGCCACCTCCGGCGGCACCGTCCCGCACCTGCTGCGCGGCCTGGTCCGCACCGGCCGCCGCCTCGCCCGCGCCGGCGCGGGCGACGGCAGCGACCTGGTCCGCCGCCTCGCCGGACTGGCCGAGGCCGAACAGGAGACCGTCCTCCTCGGCATCGTGCAGGCCGAAGCGACCGCCGTCCTCGGCTTCAACGCCGCCGAACTCGCCCAGGGCACCCGCGGGTTCAGCGAGATCGGGTTCGACTCGCTCACCGCGGTCGAACTCCGCAACCGGCTCGGCGCCGCCACCGGCGTCAAGCTCCCCGCCACCCTCATCTTCGACTACCCCACCCCCGTGGCGCTCGCCCGCTACCTGCGCGAGGAGCTCGGCGACAACACGGCCGCCGCGACCACCGCCCCCACCGTCGTCACCGCCGACCCCGACGAGCCCATCGCCATCGTCGGCATGGCCTGCCGCCTGCCCGGCGGCGTCGACGACCCCGACGGCCTCTGGCACCTCGTGGCCGAGGGCCGCGACGGCATGGTGCCCCTCCCCGAGGACCGCGGCTGGGACCTGGACGGCCTCTTCGACGCCGACCCCGACAAGCCCGGCACCGCCTACGTCCACAAGGGCGGGTTCCTGCACAGCGCCGCCCGGTTCGACGCCGGCTTCTTCGGCATCTCGCCGCGCGAGGCACTCGCCATGGACCCGCAGCAGCGCCTCCTCCTCGAAGCCTCCTGGGAGGCCCTGGAGCGCGCCGGCATCGACCCCCGCTCCGCGCGCGGCGACAACGTCGGCGTCTTCTCGGGCGTCTCCATCCACGACTACGTCGAGTCGCTCAGCAACATGCCCGACGAGCTCGAAGGCTTCGTCACGACCGCCACCGCCGGCAGCGTCGCCTCCGGCCGAGTCTCGTACACCTTCGGGTTCGAAGGACCGGCGGTGACCGTCGACACGGCCTGCTCGTCCTCCCTGGTCGCCATCCACCTCGCCGCCCAGGCACTGCGCCAGGGCGAATGCTCGCTCGCGCTCGCGGGCGGCGTCGCCGTGATGGGCTCCCCGATCGGCCTGCGCGGCATGTCGCGGCAGCGCGGACTCGCCGCCGACGGCCGGGTCAAGGCGTTCTCGGCCGGCGCCGACGGCACCATCCTGTCCGAAGGCGTCGGCATCGTCGTGCTGGAGCGACTGTCGGAGGCACGGCGGAACGGGCACCGGGTGCTCGCGGTCGTCCGCGGCTCGGCGGTCAACCAGGACGGCGCGTCGAACGGCCTGACGGCCCCCAACGGCCCCTCCCAGCAGCGCGTCATCCGCAAGGCCCTCGCCAACGCGGGCCTCGCCGCCGCCGACATCGACGTCGTCGAGGCGCACGGCACCGGCACGGAACTCGGCGACCCCATCGAGGCACAGGCCCTGCTCGCGACGTACGGCCGCGACCGGGACCCGGAGCGCCCGCTGTGGCTCGGCTCGCTCAAGTCCAACGTCGGTCACACCCAGGCCGCGGCCGGTGTCTCCGCCGTGATCAAGATGGTGCAGGCGCTGCGCCACGGCGTCATGCCGCCCACCATCAACGTGACGGAGCCGACGCCCCAGGTCGACTGGACGGCCGGCGCGGTCGAGCTGCTGACCGAACCGCGCGACTGGCCGGAGGAGGGCAGGCCGCGCCGAGCCGGTGTCTCCAGCTTCGGCATCAGCGGCACGAACGCGCACCTGATCCTGGAGCAGGCCCCGGAGGAGCAGCAGCCCGCAGCGCCGGCCGCCGCGTCCGGCGGCGTGGTGCCGCTGGTGGTGTCGGCCGCCTCCGCGGCCTCGCTGGCGGGGCAGGCGGAACGGCTCGCGTCGTTCGTGGAGACATCCGTGACAGCCGTGACAGCCGTGACAGCCGGGGCATCCGAGACCTCGGAGATCTCCGCGACACCGGACTCCGCGGCGCTCGAGGCTGTGGCGGCGACGCTCGTGAATCGGCGGGCGCTGCTCTCCGACCGCGCGGTGGTCGTGGCCGGCTCGCGTGACGACGCCCTGGCCGGGCTCGGCGCGCTGGCCCGCGGAGAGTCCCACTCCGGGGTCGTCACCGGCGGGTCGTTCGGTGCCGCCGCCTCGGGGCGGACCGTGCTGGTGTTCCCGGGGCAGGGTTCGCAGTGGGTCGGTATGGGCCGCGAACTGATGGACTCCTCGCCGGTGTTCGCGGAGCGGATCGCCGAGTGCGCGGCGGCGCTCGGGCCTTGGGTCGACTGGTCCTTGGTGGAGGTGCTGCGGGGCGACGCTCCGACGGAGCTCATGGAGCGCGTCGACGTGTTGCAGCCGGCGAGTTTCGCGGTGATGGTCGGTTTGGCCGCGGTGTGGGCGTCGGTGGGTGTGGTGCCGGATGCGGTGGTCGGTCATTCGCAGGGTGAGATCGCCGCTGCTTGTGTGTCGGGTGCGTTGTCCCTTGAGGACGCTGCCCGCGTGGTGGCCGTACGCAGTCAGGTGATCGCCGGGAGCCTTGCGGGCCGTGGTGGCATGGCGTCGGTCGCGCTGCCGCAAGAGGACGCCGTCGAGCGTCTGGAGCGGTGGGCGGACCGGGTCGAGGTGGCGGCGGTCAACGGCCCCGCGTCCGTGGTGGTCGCCGGTGATGCGGAGGCTCTGGACGAGGCTCTGGAGGTCCTGGCCGCGGATGGTGTTCGCGTGCGGCGCGTGGCGGTGGACTACGCCTCCCACACCCGGCACGTCGAGGCGATCGAGGCCGAACTGACCGCCGCCTTCGCCGACATCCGCGCGCAGGCCCCGCTCGTACCGCTCCTCTCCACCGTGACCGGCGAGTGGGTCCGCGAGGCCGGCGTCCTCGACGGCGGCTACTGGTACCGCAACCTCCGTCACCAGGTCCGGTTCGGTCCCGCCATCGCGGCCCTTCTCGGCGAGGGGCACACGGTGTTCGTGGAGTCCAGCGCCCATCCGGTCCTGGTCCAGCCGATCAACGAGATCGTCGACGCCGACGGCGCCTCGGCCCTCGTCGGCGGCTCGATCCGTCGTGACGAGGGCGGCCCGCGCCGCCTGCTGACCTCCATGGCCGAACTCTTCGTCCACGGCGTCAGCGTGGACTGGACCGGTGTGCTCCCCGAGGAGTCCGCCACCGCCCCGGTCGAGCTCCCCACCTACGCCTTCGACCACCAGCACTACTGGCTGCAGACCGCCCCCGCGACCGACGCCGCCTCGCTCGGCCAGGCCGCCGCCGATCACCCGCTGCTCGGCGCGGTGGTGCGGCTGCCGCAGTCGGACGGCCTGGTCTTCACCTCCCGCCTGTCACTCCGTACGCACCCCTGGCTCGCCGACCACGCCGTCGGCGGCGTGGCCGTCCTGCCCGGCGGCGCGCTGGTGGAGCTGGCGGTACGGGCCGGCGACGAGGTCGGCTGCGGCACGCTCGACGAACTGGCCGTCGAGGCGCCCCTCGTCCTGCCCGAGCAGGGCGGCGTCCGCGTCCAGGTCACCGTGGGCGGCCCCGACGAGACCGGCGCCCGTACGGTCGAGGTCTACGCGATCCGCGAGGACGACGCCGCCGAGGACACCGGCGCGGACGCCTGGACCCGCCACGCCACCGGCCGCCTCTCCGCCGCACCCGCCGACCGCCCCGCCACCGACCGCGACCTCGTGGTCTGGCCGCCCACGGGGGCCAGGGCCGCGAGCGTCGACGAGCTCTACGACGACCTGCTCCGCCTCGGCCACGCGTACGGCCCGGTCTTCCAGGCCGTACGGGCGCTGTGGCGGCGTGGCGACGAGGTCTTCGCCGAACTGGCCCTCCCGGACGGGCAGCAGGGCGACGCGAGCCGCTTCGGGCTGCACCCCGCCCTCCTGGACGCCGCGCTCCAGTCCGGCCTGCGGCACGCGGCCGTCGCCGACCCGGGCGCGAACGCGGGCGAGCGGCTCTGGCAGACCGCCGAGTGGACCGGCCTGACGCTCCACGCCACGGGCGCCTCGGCCCTGCGGGTGAAGCTCGCTCCGGCCGGGTCCGACCGGCTGTCCCTGACGGCCGCCGACGAGACCGGCGAGCCGGTCCTGACGCTCGACGCGCTCTCCTTCCTGCCGGTCTCCGCCGAGCAGCTGACCGCCGCGGCCGCCGTCGCGGCGCCGGGCCACGACTCGCTGTTCCGGGTCGAGTGGGCCGAACTGCCCGCGCCCGCCCCGGGGGCGGAGACGCTGCCGCCGTGGGTGCCGCTGTTCCACGCCGACGAGGTGGAGATCCTCGCCGCCAACGTGACGACCCCGGTGGTCGCCGTGGCGGAGGCCTTCGGCAGCGGCACCGGCAGGCGCAGCGACGCCGGCCACGACGCCCTCGCGCTCACCCACCGGATCCTGGCCATGGTCCAGGCCTGGCTCGCCGCCCCGAGCCTCGACGGCTCCCGGCTGGTCGTCCTCACCCGGGGCGCGGTGCCCGCCGACGGAGACGCCGACGTCACCGACCCGGCCGGCGCCGCCGTGTGGGGCCTGATCCGTGCCGCACAGGCCGAGGACCCCGACCGGATCGTCCTGCTCGACACCGCCGCCGACGACGCCCTCGACGTCACCGGCATCGAGATGGAACCCGTCCTCACCGCCGTACTCGCCACCGGCGAGCCCCAGGTCGCCGTCCGCGGCCAGGTCCTCTCCGCCCCCCGCCTGGTCCGCGACACGACCAGCGCCACCGCCTCGGACGCCCCCGCGGCCTTCGACCCCGAGGGCACCGTCCTGGTCACCGGCGGCACCGGCTCCCTCGGCGCCCAGCTCGCCCGGCACCTCGTCGACGAGCACGGCGTACGGCACCTGCTGCTGGTCAGCCGCCGCGGTCCCGACGCCGACGGCGCGACCGAACTGGCCGCGGCGCTCGGCGAGTCGGGCGCCTCGGTGACGGTCGCGGCCTGCGATGTCGCCGACCGGGACGCCGTGGCGGCCCTGCTGGACTCGGTCTCCGACGAGCACCCCCTGACCGGGGTCGTCCACACCGCCGGCATCCTGGACGACGGCGTGATCGGAGCGCTGACACCGCAGCGCATCGAAGCCGTCTTCGCCCCGAAGGTCACCGCCGTACGCCACCTCGACGAGCTGACCCGGGACCTCGGCCTGACCACGTTCGCCGTGTTCTCCTCCGGCGCCGGGCTCTTCGGCTCCGCCGGCCAGGGCAACTACGCCGCCGCCAACGCCTTCCTCGACGGCCTGATGGCCCGCCGCAGGGCCGCCGGCCTGCCCGGTGTCTCGATGGCATGGGGCCTGTGGCAGCAGAGCTCCGGCCTGACCGCCCACCTCAGCGAGCTCGACCAGGCCCGCATGAGCCGCGGCGGCGTCCAGGCCCTCACCCCCGCCGAGGGCTTCGCCCTCTTCGACGCCGCCCTCCATGCCGACCAGGCGCTCGTCGTACCCATCAAGCTCGACCTGCGCGCCGCCCGCGCCGACGCGGCCTCCGGCGGCGCGGTGCAACCGCTGATGCGCGGCCTGGTCAGGGCCGGCCGGCAGACCGCCCGCGCGGCCGCCGCCCAGCGCGGAACCGGCGGCCTCGCCGACCGGCTGGCCGGGCTCACACCCGAGGAGCAGGAGACACTCCTGCTCGACCTGGTCCGCAGCCAGGTGGCGACCGTCCTCGGGCACGCCGGGGCCGACGACGTACGGCCCGAGAAGGCGTTCAAGGACGCCGGCTTCGACTCACTGACCTCGGTCGAGCTGCGCAACCGGGTCCGCGAGGCCACCGGCCTCAACCTGCCGACGACCGTCGTCTTCGACTATCCGACCCCGCTCGCCCTCGCCCGCCACCTCCACGAGGCCTTCGGCCACGTACCCGCGGCCACCGCCGCACCCGGCGCGCCGACCGTGCTGACCGCCGACCCCGACGAGCCCATCGCCGTCGTGGGCATGGCGTGCCGCCTGCCGGGCGGTGTGGCGAGCCCGCAGGACCTGTGGCGGCTGGTCAGCGAGGGCCGGGACGCCATGTCCGGCTTCCCGTCCGACCGCGGCTGGGACCTCGACGGACTCTTCGACGCCGACCCCGGCCGGGTCGGCACCTCGTACGTCGACCAAGGCGGATTCCTTTACGACGCGGGCCTCTTCGACGCCGGGTTCTTCGGGATCTCGCCACGCGAGGCCCTCGCCATGGACCCCCAGCAGCGCCTGCTCCTGGAGACCTCGTGGGAGGCCCTGGAGCGCGCCGGGATCGACCCGGGGACGCTGAAGGGAACCGACGTCGGCGTCTTCTCCGGCGTGATGACCCAGGGCTACGGATTCGGCGGCGAGGTCCCGGCCGAGCTCGGCGGCTTCACCGCGACCGGCTCCGCGGGCAGCGTGGCCTCGGGCCGCGTGTCGTACGTCTTCGGCTTCGAGGGCCCGGCCGTGACCGTCGACACGGCCTGCTCGTCCTCCCTGGTCGCCATCCACCTCGCCGCCCAGGCACTGCGCCAGGGCGAGTGCTCGATGGCGCTCGCCGGCGGCGCGACCGTCCTGGCGAACCCGTACACCTTCGTGGAGTTCTCGCGGCAGCAGGCGCTGTCGCCCGACGGCCGCTGCAAGGCCTTCTCCGCCACCGCCGACGGCACGGGCTGGGCCGAGGGCGCCGGTGTCGTGGTCCTCGAGCGCCTGTCGGAGGCACGCCGCAACGGCCACCACGTGCTCGCGGTGATCCGCGGCTCCGCGGTCAACCAGGACGGCGCGTCGAACGGTCTCACGGCGCCGAACGGCCCCTCCCAGCAGCGCGTCATCCGCAAGGCGCTCGCCAACGCGGGCCTGTCGACGGCGGACGTGGACGCGGTGGAGGCACACGGCACGGGAACGGTCCTCGGCGACCCGATCGAGGCGCAGGCGCTGCTCGCGACGTACGGTCAGGACCGGCCGGATGACCGGCCGCTGTGGCTGGGCTCGGTCAAGTCGAACATCGGGCACGCGCAGGCCGCGGCCGGTGTCGCCGGCCTGATCAAGACCGTGGAAGCCCTGCGGCACGGCGTCCTGCCGCCCACCCTGCACGTCACCGAACCGTCGACGGAGGTCGACTGGACGGCCGGCGCCGTGGAGTTGCTCACCGAGTCTCGGCAGTGGCCGGAGAGCGGCCGGCCGCGCCGGGCGGGCGTCTCCGCCTTCGGCGTCAGCGGGACGAACGCGCACGTCATCCTGGAGCAGGCGCCGGACGCCGAGTCCGAGCCCACGACCGTCGCGGCCGACGGCGTGCTGCCGCTGGTCGTGTCGGCGCGTAGCGGCGGCTCGCTGGCGGGCCAGGCCGAACGGCTGGCGTCGTTCTTGGAGTCGGCACCGGAGTCGGGATCGGAGTCGGGGTCGGAGTCGGGGTCGGAGTCGGGTGAGGCCGTCTTGCTGTCGGGGGTGGCCGGTGCGCTGGTCGCGCAGCGGGCCGTGCTCGGTGAGCGTGCGGTGGTGGTGGCGGGTTCGCGGGAGGAGGCGCTGGCGGGGCTTGGTGCGCTGGCGCGGGGGGAGTCGAGCCCTGGCGTCGTCACCGGCAGTGTTGGGGGTTCGGCTCGTACGGTGTTGGTGTTTCCGGGGCAGGGTTCGCAGCGGGTGGGGATGGGCCGGGAGTTGTATGGCCGGTTCCCGGTGTTCGCGGAGGCTTTCGACGAGGTGTGCGCCTTGTTGGACGCGCAGTTGTCGGGGTGGGTGGAGCATTCGGTCAGGGACGTCGTCCTTGGTGATGCTGGTGACTTGAGTCAGACCGTGTTTACGCAGGCCGGTTTGTTCGCTGTGGAGACGGCGTTGTTCCGGCTGGTCGAGTCGTGGGGTGTGCGGCCGGATGCGGTGATGGGGCATTCGATCGGTGAGATCGCTGCGGCCCATGTCGCGGGGGTGCTGTCGTTGGCGGATGCGGCTGCTGTGGTGGCGGCTCGGGGTCGGTTGATGCAGGCGTTGCCGTCTGGTGGCGCGATGGTCGCGGTGGCTGCGTCGGAGGGCGAGGTCGCCGAGCTGCTTGGTGAGGGTGTGGATCTGGCGGCGGTGAACGGGCCGGCGTCGGTGGTTCTGTCGGGTGTCGAGGATGCCGTGCTGGCTGTGGCGGCGAAGCTGGCGGAGCAGGGCCGGAAGACCAAGCGGCTGACGGTCTCGCATGCGTTCCACTCGGTGCTGATGGAGCCGATGCTCGACGAGTTCGCTGCTGTTCTCTCTCAAGTGGCGTGGTCTGAGCCGAAGTTCCCGGTGGTCTCGAACGTGACCGGGCGGCTGGCCGAGCCGGGGCAGCTCGCGGACCCGCGGTACTGGGTTGATCATGTCCGTCGTACGGTCCGCTTCGCGGACGGCGTGGCGGCCGCGGCGGGTGACGGCGAGGTGGTCTTCGTCGAGCTCGGTCCCGGGGCGGCTCTGTCGAGTGTCGTGGAGGAGTCCGCGGGGGAGCGGGCGGTCTGCGTCGCGGCTCTGCGCGACGGTCGTCCCGAGGCGCAGACGCTGCTGACCTCGGCTGCCGGGGTCTTCGTCCACGGCGGACCGGTCGACTGGGCAAGCGTTCTGCCGGTTGCCGGTGCCGCGCACCTCGACCTCCCGACCTACGCGTTCGACCACCGGCACTACTGGCTCCAGCTCGCCCCCGCGGCCGACGCGGTGTCGCTCGGCCAGGCCACCGCCGACCACCCGCTCCTCGGAGCGGTGGTGGAGGTCCCGGAGACCGGGGGTGTCCTGTGCACTTCGCGGCTCTCGCTCCGTACGCACGCCTGGCTGGCCGACCACGCCGTCGGTGGGGTCGTGCTCGTCCCCGGTACCGGCCTGGTCGAGCTGGCCGTCCGCGCCGGCGACGTCGTGGCCGCCGGGGTGCTGGAGGAGCTGGTCATCGAGGCGCCGCTCGTCGTCCCCGCCCATGGCGGTGTGCGCGTCCAGGTCGCCGTCGGCGGCCCCGACGAGCGCGGCACGCGCAGCGTCGCCGTCTACTCGGCCCGCGAGGACGGGGCCGGCGAGATCGGCCCGGACGCTTGGACCCGACACGCCACCGGCACCCTGGGCGTCGCCCCGACGGCGGGCGTGGACAGCGCCGAGAGCACGGACGCGGCCGGCTTCGACGTCTCGGTCTGGCCGCCGGCCGGCGCCGAGCGCGTGCCCCTCGACGTCGCCGGGTTCTACGAGGAGCTGCTCGGCCACGGTTACGCGTACGGCCCGGCCTTCCAGGGCCTGCGCGCGGTGTGGCGGCGCGGCGAGGAACTGTTCGCCGAGGTCGCGCTGCCGGACGAACAGCGCGACAGCGCCGCCCGGTTCGGCTTGCACCCGGCGCTGCTGGACGCCGCGCTGCACACGGAGGCGTTCGCGCAGCCGGACGACGGCCGCAACGTGCTGCCGTTCGCCTGGAACCGGCTGGTGCTGCATGCCACCGGAGCCTCCTCGCTGCGGGTGCGGATCGCGCCGCAGGGCCAGGACGCGCGATCGGTGACCGCCGTCGACGAGACCGGCGGCCCCGTCCTCACCGTGGAGTCGGTGACGTTCCGGCCGGTGGACGTCGAGCAGCTGGACACCGCGGCGATCACCGACGACGGCCGCGACGCCCTGTTCGGGGTGGAGTGGACCGAGCTGACGGCCACGGCTCGGGCGGCCGCCGAGCCGGCGCCCGCCTGGACGCCGGTCACGAGCGCCGACGAGGTGGCCGCCCTGGCCGCCGCCGCGCCGCCGGCCGTGGCGGTACTGGAGGCCCACGGTACGGAGGCTGCGGAGGGGACCGACGGGGTGCCGGCGCTGACCGGCAGGGTGCTCGCCGTCGTACAGGCCTGGCTGGCCGGCGAGGCCTTCGAGGACTCGCGGCTGGTGGTCGTGACGCGTGGCGCCGTCCCCGCCGGCCCCGACGGCGACGTCGCCGACCCGGCCGCGGCCGCCGTCTGGGGCCTCATGCGCACGGCCCAGGCCGAGAACCCCGACCGGTTCGTCCTGCTCGACCTCGACCCGGCCGCCGAGGACCCGTTCACCACGGTGCTCGGCCGGGCGCTGGCCGTGGGCGAGCCACAGCTCGCGCTGCGCGGGACGGCGCTGTCCGCGCCGCGTCTGGTCCGTGCCGCTACCAGTGCCGGTGCCGGTGTCGGTGCCGACGACCGTGCCGGTGTCGGTGCCGACGGCGGTGTGGCCCTGGCCGCCGAAGGAACCGTCCTCGTGACCGGCGGTACGGGTTCGCTGGGCGCGCTCGTGGCCCGGCATCTGGTGACCGGGTACGGCGCCCGTCACCTGGTCCTGGCGAGCCGACGTGGCCCGGATGCCGAAGGCGTGACGGAACTGGTCGCCGAGCTACGGGAGTCGGGCGCCGACTCGGTGACGGTGGCGGCGTGCGACGTCGCCGACCGGGACGCCGTGGCGGCGCTCCTCGGGTCCGTACCGCCGGAGCACCCGCTGACGGGCGTCGTCCACACGGCCGGAGTCCTCGACGACGGCGTGATCGGCGCGCTGACCCCGGAGCGCCTCGCGTACGTCTTCGGCCCGAAGGTGACGGCCGTAGGCCACCTCGACGAGCTCACCCGGGACCTGGACCTGTCGATGTTCGCGGTGTTCTCCTCGGCCTCCGGTCTCTTCGGTTCCGCGGGTCAGGGCAACTACGCGGCGGCCAACGCCTACCTCGACGCGGTGGCTCACCGGCGCCGGGCGGCCGGCCTGCCGGGCACGTCGCTCGCCTGGGGCCTGTGGGAGCAGAACAGCGGCATGACCGCCCACCTGGGCGCCGCGGACCAGGCCCGCATGAGCCGCGGCGGCGTCCTGCCCATCGCCCCCGCCGAGGGCATGCGGCTGTTCGATGCGGCTCTGCGGACCCCCGCGGCCCTCGCCGTGCCGATCAAGCTGGACCTGAGGGCGCTGCGCGCCGACGCGGCCGCGGGCCGCCCGACGCAGCCGCTCCTGCGCGGTCTGGTCAACCCCGGCCGGCAGGCCGCCCGTACGGCCGGCGACAACGACGGCGGGCTTGCCCGCCGGCTCGCCGGCCTCGCGCCCGAGCAGCAGGAGACCCTGCTGCTCGACCTGGTACGGGGCCACGTGGCGAGCGTCCTCGGCCACACCGGCGCGGAGAGCGTCGGACCGGAGACGGCCTTCAAGGACGCCGGCTTCGACTCGCTCACCTCGGTCGAGCTCCGCAACCGGCTCCGCGAGGCCACCGGCCTCAAGCTGGCGGCGACGGTGGTCTTCGACCACCCGACCCCGCTGGCGCTCGCCCGCTACCTGCACGGCGAGATCGGAACCACCGACGACGCCCTGTCGCTGGTGAACTCCAAGATCGAGGACATCGCATCACTGATCACCGGACTGCTCTCCGACGAGTCCAAGAGGGCCGACGTCCTGCTCCGTCTCCAGGGGCTCGTGGCGAAGGTCAACGGCGGAGCCGGCGAGCTGACGGAGAACTCCACCGTGGCAGAGCAACTGGAATCCGCCTCCGCCGATGAGGTTCTCGACTTCATCAACGACGAACTCGGAATCTCCTGACCGACCACGCCTTCACTGACTGCCGCCACTGCCCGACCCCGGTGAGGAAATCGAACATGGCCACGGACGACAAACTCCTCAAGTACCTCAAGCGCGTCACGGCCGAGCTGCACGACCTGCGACAGCAGGTCGCGCGCAGCGCGGACGAGCCGATCGCGATCGTGGGCATGGCCTGCCGTCTGCCGGGTGGTGTGGCGAGCCCGGAGGACCTGTGGCGGCTGGTCAGCGAGGGGCGGGACGGCGTGTCCGGCTTCCCGCAGGACCGTGGCTGGGACCTGGACGGCCTGTTCGACTCCGACCCGGACCAGGCCGGCACGTCGTACGTGAACCAGGGTGGATTCCTGGACGGCGCGGGGGAGTTCGACGCCGGGTTCTTCGGGATCTCGCCGCGTGAGGCGCTGGCGATGGACCCGCAGCAGCGGCTGCTCCTGGAGACCTCGTGGGAGGCCCTGGAGCGGGCTGGGATCGACCCGGGAACTCTCAAGGGCACGGATGTCGGTGTCTTCAACGGCATCATGGGCGTCGACTACTTCTTCGGCGGCAATGTGCCGCCCGAGCTGGAGGGCTTCGCCGGGACGGGCGCGGCCGGCAGCGTCGCCTCCGGTCGCATCTCGTACGTCTTCGGGTTCGAGGGTCCGGCCGTGACCGTCGACACAGCGTGCTCCTCGTCCCTCGTCGCCATCCACCTCGCCGCTCAGGCGCTGCGCCGGGGCGAGTGCTCGCTCGCCCTGGCCGGCGGTTCGACGGTGATGGCGACCCCGCACACGTTCGTGGAGTTCTCGCGGCAGCGGGGGCTCGCCTCGGACGGGCGCTGCAAGTCGTACGCGGACGGCGCGGACGGTACGGGCTGGGCCGAGGGCGCGGGTGTGGTCGTGCTCGAGCGGCTCTCGCGGGCACTGGAGCGCGGGCATCGGGTGCTGGCCGTGGTGCGTGGTTCTGCGGTGAATCAGGATGGTGCGTCGAACGGGTTGACGGCGCCGAACGGGTTGTCGCAGCAGCGGGTGATTCGTAAGGCGCTGGCGGCGGCGGGTCTGTCGGCGGGTGATGTGGATGTGGTGGAGGGGCACGGCACGGGTACGGTCCTTGGCGACCCGATCGAGGCGCAGGCGTTGCTGGCGACCTATGGTCAGGATCGGTCGGTTGAGCGGCCTTTGTGGTTGGGGTCGTTGAAGTCGAATGTCGGGCATACGCAGGCGGCTGCGGGTGTGTCGGGCGTGATCAAGATGGTGCAGGCGTTGCGGCACGGGGTCATGCCGGCGACGCTGCACGTCGATGCTCCGTCGTCGCAGGTGGACTGGTCGGCCGGCGCGGTCCGGCTGCTTGAGGAGACCCGGCCTTGGCCGGAGGTGGACCGGCTGCGGCGGGCCGGTGTGTCGTCCTTCGGCGTCAGCGGTACGAACGCCCACCTGATCCTGGAGCAGGCACCGGAGACGGAGGGCGCGCAGCCCGGGCCGGTGACGACCGACGGCGTCGTGGTGCCGTTGGTGGTGTCGGCGAAGAGTGCCCGGTCGCTGGCCGGTCAGGCCGAACGGCTCGCGGCGCTCGTCGGCACCGAGGAGACGGGGGCGCTGCCGGACGTGGCGGCGGCTCTGGCCGCGGAGCGTGCGGTGCTGTCCGAGCGTGCGGTGGTGGTGGCGGGTTCGCGGGAGGAGGCGCTGGCGGGGCTTGGTGCGCTGGCGCGGGGGGAGTCGGCTGCGGGGGTGGTGACGGGGAGCCGGGCTTCGGCTGCTCGTACGGTGTTGGTGTTTCCGGGGCAGGGTTCGCAGCGGGTGGGGATGGGCCGGGAGTTGTACGGCCGGTTCCCGGTGTTCGCGGAGGCTTTCGACGAGGTGTGCGCCTTGTTGGACGCGCAGTTGTCGGGGTGGGTGGAGCATTCGGTCAGGGACGTGATCCTTGGTGATGCTGGTGACTTGAGTCAGACGGTGTTTACGCAGGCCGGTTTGTTCGCGGTGGAGACGGCGTTGTTCCGGCTGGTCGAGTCGTGGGGTGTGCGGCCGGATGCGGTGATGGGGCATTCGATCGGTGAGATCGCTGCGGCCCATGTCGCGGGGGTGCTGTCGTTGGCGGATGCGGCTGCTGTGGTGGCGGCTCGGGGCCGGTTGATGCAGGCGTTGCCGTCTGGTGGCGCGATGGTCGCGGTGGCTGCGTCGGAGGGCGAGGTCGCCGAGCTGCTTGGTGAGGGTGTGGATCTGGCGGCGGTGAACGGGCCGGCGTCGGTGGTTCTGTCGGGTGTCGAGGATGCCGTGCTGGCTGTGGCGGCGAAGCTGGCGGAGCAGGGTCGTAAGACCAAGCGGCTGACGGTCTCGCATGCGTTCCACTCGGTGCTGATGGAGCCGATGCTCGAGGACTTCGCCGCCGCGCTCGCCGGCGTGACGTGGTCGGAGCCCAAGGTCCCCGTCGTCTCGAACGTCACCGGTCGACCTGCCGAGCCGGGGCAGCTCACCGATCCGCGGTACTGGGTCGACCACGTCCGTCGTACCGTCCGCTTCGCCGACGCTGCCACGGCTGCCGCCGGTGCCGGCGACGGTGACGGCGCTGTCGTCTTCGTCGAGCTCGGCCCGGGCGCCGCGCTGTCGAGCGTCGTGGAAGAGAGCGTCGACGGCGGTGCCGTGTGCGTCGCGGCCCTGCGGGACGGCCGACCGGAGGCGCAGACACTCCTCTCGGCGGCTGCCGAGGTCTTCGTCCACGGCGGTTCCGTCGACTGGGCCGAGTGCCTTCCGGCCGGTGCCGACGCCGGCCGGGTCGACCTCCCCACGTACGCCTTCGACCACCAGCACTACTGGCTCCAGATGATGGCGGCGGGGACGGATGCGGCCGCGCTGGGTCTGACGGGCGCGGGACACCCGCTGCTCGGCGCGGTGGTACGACTCCCGCAGTCGGACGGTCTGGTCTTCACCTCCCGGCTGTCGCTCCGTACGCATGCCTGGCTCGCCGACCACGCCGTCGGTGGTGTCGTCCTCGTCCCCGGTACGGGCCTGGTCGAGCTGGCCGTCCGCGCGGGCGACGAGGTCGGTTGCGGCACGCTCGACGAACTGGTCGTCGACGCGCCGATCGTCGTTCCCGAGCAGGGCGGTATCCGCGTCCAGGTCGCCGTGGGCGGCCCCGACGAGAACGGCGCACGCACCGTCGAGGTGTATTCCGTCCGGGAAGGAGCCGAGGCCGAGGCGGCCGAGGCCTGGACCCGGCACGCGTCCGGGACCCTCGCGCCGACGGCGCCCGGGGCCCCCGAGGCCGCGGACTTCGACTTCACCGTCTGGCCCCCTGCGGGCGCCCGGCAGACCGGAATCGACGACCTCTACCCCGACCTCGTCGCCCACGGTTACGCGTACGGCCCCGCCTTCCAGGGCGTACGAGCGGTCTGGCGGCGCGGCGAGGAGGTGTTCGCCGAGGTCGTCCTGCCGGACGAGTACCACGACGAGGCGGGCCGCTTCGGCATCCACCCCGCTCTGCTCGACGCGGCGCTGCACCCCGGCCTGTCGCAGGCCATGACGGCCGAGGGCGGCCGGTTGTGGCAGCCGCTGGAGTGGCGAGGGCTCGCGCTGTACGCCACGGGCGCGGCGGTACTGCGCGTGCGGCTCGCCCGGTCCGGGCGGGGTGCGCTGTCCCTGTCGGCCGCCGACGAGACCGGCGGACCGGTCCTGGCGGCGGATGCGGTGGCATTGCGCCCGGTCGACGCCGGTCGACTGGCAGCGGCGGCGGGGACGCAGGGGGGCGGTGACTCGCTGTTCCGCGTGGATTGGACCGAGCTGCCCGCCCCGAGCGTCGCCTCCCCGGCGGCCGAGCCGTGGGCCCGTATCGGCGACGCTGCCGACGTCGCCGCGCTGACCTCGGCCGTCGAGGCCACCGTCCCGCCGGTCGCCGTCCTGGACGCGTTCGGGGACGGTTCGGGTGACGAGGTACTCGCGCTGACCGTTCGTGTCCTCGCCGTCCTCCAGGCGTGGCTCGCTGACGAGGCCTTGGAGACCTCCCGTCTCGTGGTACGGACCCGGGGCGCCGTCGCCGCCGGCGGGGACGCCGCCGTGACGGACCCGGCCGGTGCCGCCGTGTGGGGTCTGGTCCGGGTCGCCCAGGCCGAGAACCCCGAGCGGTTCGTTCTCCTCGACACCGAAGAGGACGCCACGGAGCGGGATTTGGCCGCCGTACTGGCCACCGGCGAGCCCCAGGTCGCCGTTCGCGGCTCGGTGCTCAGCGCGCCGCGCCTGGTCCGCGCCGCCGTCGCCGAGCCGACGGCCGATGCCGCCGCCTTCGACGCCGAGGGCACCGTCCTGGTCACCGGCGGTACGGGTTCGCTCGGCGCCCTGGTGGCCCGGCGACTGGTCGCCGAACACGGCGTACGGCACCTCCTGCTGGCGAGCCGCCGTGGCCCGGACGCTGAGGGCGTCGCCGAACTCACCGCCGTTCTCCGGGAGTCGGGTGCGTCGGTGACGGTCGTCGCCTGTGACGTAGCGGACCGGGACGCCGTGGCGGCGCTCCTGGGGTCCGTACCGGTGGCGCATCCGCTGACGGGTGTCGTGCATACGGCGGGTGTCCTGGACGACGGGGTGATCGGTGCGCTGACGCCGGAGCGCCTCGCGTACGTCTTCGGTCCGAAGGTGACGGCCGTACGTCACCTGGACGAGCTGACCCGCGAACTGGTCCCGGAGCTACGGGCGTTCGTCGTCTTCTCCTCCGCTGCCGGCGTGTTCGGCTCGGCTGGGCAGGGCAACTACGCGGCGGCCAACGCCTATCTCGACGCGGTGGCCCACCGGCGCCGGGCGGCCGGCCTGCCAGGCCAGTCGCTGGCCTGGGGCCTGTGGGAACAGGCCACCGGCATGGCGGCGCGGCTGAGCGACGCCGATCAGACGCGGGTCAACCGCGGCGGCTTCCTGGCGCTCGCACCGGAAGAGGGCCTGGAGCTGTTCGACGCCGCCCTGGGCGCCGCCGAGGCCGTCGCCGTCCCGATCAAGCTGGACCTGCGGGCCGTACGCGCCGAGGCCGCCACCGGCATGGGCGTACCGTCCCTGCTCCGCGGCCTCGTACCGGCCGGGCGACGCTCCGCCCGGGCCACGTCCGGCCTGGCCGCGCGGCTGGCCGGGCTCGCGCCCGCCGAGCGGGAGGCGCTGCTCCTGGAACTCGTCCGTACCCACGTCGCCACCGTCCTCGGCCACGCGGGCGCGGCCGACGTCAGGGTGGACAAGGCGTTCAAGGACGCCGGCTTCGACTCGCTCACCTCCGTCCAGCTCCGCAACCGCCTCCGCGAGGCCACCAGCCTCAACCTGCCCACCACCGTCGTCTTCGACTACCCGACACCGCTCGCCCTCGCCCGCTACCTGGTCGCCGAGCTCGGCGACACGGCCGCGGGCGCCGCGGCCACCGTCCCCACGACGCTCGCCGTCGACCCCGACGAGCCCATCGCCATCGTCGGCATGGCCTGCCGCCTGCCCGGCGGCGTCGTCACCCCGGACGACCTGTGGCGCCTGGTCGCGGAGGGCAGGGACGCGATCTCCGGCTTCCCGGAGGACCGCGGCTGGGACGTGCGCGGACTGTTCGACGACGATCCCGAGAACATCGGCACGTCCTACGTAGACCAGGGCGGATTCCTCTACGGGGCAGGACGGTTCGACGCCGGGTTCTTCGGGATCTCCCCGCGCGAGGCGCTTGCCATGGACCCCCAGCAGCGGCTGCTCCTGGAGACCTCCTGGGAGGCCCTGGAGCGGGCCGGCGTCGACCCGCTGGCCCTCAAGGGCCGGGAGGTCGGCGTCTTCTCCGGCGTCATGACCCAGGGCTACGGCATCGGCGGCGCCGTCCCGCCCGAGCTGAGCGGCTTCACGGCGACCGGCTCGGCGATGAGCGTGGCCTCGGGCCGGGTCTCCTACGTGTTCGGTTTCGAGGGTCCGGCCGTGACCGTCGACACGGCCTGCTCCTCCTCGCTCGTGGCCATCCACCTGGCCGCCCAGTCGCTGCGCCAGGGCGAGTGCACGCTCGCCGTCGCCAGCGGCGCCACCGTGATGGCCACCCCGCACACCTTCGTCGAGTTCTCGCGGCAGAAGGCACTCTCCCCCGACGGCCGCTGCAAGCCCTTCTCCTCGACCGCGGACGGTACGGGCTGGGCCGAGGGCGTGGGTGTGGTGGTCCTGGAGCGGCTGTCGGAGGCCCGGCGCAACGGGCACCGGATCCTGGCCGTCCTGCGCGGCAGCGCGGTCAACCAGGACGGCGCCTCCAACGGGCTCACCGCCCCCAACGGCCCCTCGCAGCAGCGCGTCATCCGCAAGGCCCTGGCCTCGGCCGGCCTGTCCGCCGCCGAGGTGGACGTGGTGGAGGCGCACGGCACTGGGACCGTGCTCGGCGACCCGATCGAGGCCCAGGCCCTCTTGGCCACCTACGGCCGGGACCGGGATCCCGAGCGCCCGCTGTGGCTTGGCTCCGTCAAATCGAACCTCGGCCACACGCAGGCCGCGGCCGGTGTGGCCGGTGTGATCAAGATGGTCGAGGCGCTGCGGCACGGCGTCATGCCGCCCACCCTCCACGTCGAGGAGCCGACACCGCAGGTGGACTGGTCGGCGGGTGCGGTCCAGCTCCTGACCGAGGCGCGGGAATGGCCGGAGGCGGACCGGCCGCGCCGGGCGGGAGTGTCGTCGTTCGGGCTCAGCGGGACGAACGCCCACCTCATCCTGGAGCAGGCGCCCGAGGAGGTGCCCGAGGAGCCGGAGCCGGTGACGGTCCCGGCCGGTGGAGTGGTGCCGCTGGTGGTGTCGGCGCGGAGCGCCGGTGCGCTGGCGGGGCAGGCGGAGCGGCTGGCCTCCTTCGTGGCGGCGGGCGGGGACCTGGCGCTCTCGCACCTGGCCGGCGCCCTGGTGGCGCGGCGTGC
>NZ_JBITTJ010000016.1:0-223468 GCF_044541845.1 Streptomyces sp. NPDC085481 | reverse complement strand
GCCGTCCGCGACTCGACCACGATGCTGCGCCGCAACCTCCTGCACGCCCGGCGCTACCCGTCCCTCACCCTCAACCTGCTGCTGACGCCGATCATCCTGTTGCTGCTCTTCGTCTACATCTTCGGCGACGTGATGAGCGCCGGCATGGGCGGCGGCGCCGACCGGTCCAGGTACATCGCGTACCTCGTACCCGGCATCCTGATGATGACCATCGGTGGCACCGTGATCGGGGCCGCGGTCTCCGTCTCCACCGACATGTCCGAGGGCATCATCGCCCGCTTCCGCACGATGGCGATCCACCGCGGGTCCGTGCTCATCGGACACGTCGTCGGCAGCGTCCTGCAGTCGGTCGCCAGCGTCGTCCTCGTCGGCGCCGTCGCCGTGGCCATCGGCTTCCGCTCCACCGACGCAACCGTCCTGGAGTGGCTCGCGGCCTTCGGCCTGATGACGCTCGTCGCCCTCGCGCTCACCTGGATCGCGGTGGGGATGGGCATGGTCAGCCCGAACGCCGAGGCGGCAAGCAACAACGCCATGCCGCTGATCATCCTGCCCTTCGTCTCGAGCGCGTTCGTCCCGGTCGACGCGATGCCGGGCTGGTTCCAGCCGATCGCCGAGTACCAGCCCTTCACCCCCGCCATCGAGACCCTCCGCGGCCTCCTGCTCGGCAGCGAGATCGGCAACAACGGCTGGATCGCGGTCGCCTGGTGCCTGGGCCTCGCGGTGCTCGGCTACTTCTGGTCGAAGTCGGCGTTCGACCGCGATCCGAAGTAGCCGGGAGGACCGCCCGGGCCGCCTCCCGCAACTCGTCCCGCCCGAGGGCGGCGTACCCCGGCACCGCGTCGGCGTCACGCCGCCCTGCGGCTGTTCTCCACCGCTGTCGGCCGTGATGCGCGGGGACACGTGACTCGGATGCCGCGCCCTCGTCGGCGTTTCGTCTGCGGCTTTTCTGGCAGCCTGTGGCGTTGTGTGCCTGATGCGGCACGGGAACGTCCCTAAGGGGTGCGCTTGAACGCGGTGAAGCGGAGCCGGACGACGAGGACCGCCGCTGGAGTCTCGGCCGCAGTGCTGCTGTTGGTGACAGGGTGCGATGTGCTGCCCGGGGTCTACCGGCCGGCCCGGCCCGCCACCGGCGGTCCGTACACCTTCTACGTGAGTCCCGAAGGCGACGACGACAACGACGGCATGTCGGCGGAGAAGCCCTGGCGGACCCTCGACCATGCGAACGGTGCGCGCTTCCGGCCCGGTGACCGGCTCCGGCTCGAGGGCGGTGAGCGGTTCCCGGGGAGCCTCACCCTGGAGGAGGGTGAGGCGGGCAGCGCGAAGAAGCCGGTCGTGATCGAGTCGTACGGCACCGGTCGCGCCACGATCGCTCCGCGCGGCAGATCCGGCATCACCGTGCACGACACCGGCGGCGTGGAGATCCGGAACGTCGCGCTGGTCGGTGACCGCACGTCGCTTCGCGAGGGCGCCGGCATCGCCTTCCGCAACACCCTCCCTGGCGGCCGGCGGCTCGACCACGTCAGGGTCACGAACGTGGAGGCGAGCGGCTTCCAGAACGGGATCAGCGTCGGCGCGGAGGAGGACGCCGCCGGGGGCTTCAGCGACGTGCGGATCACCGACGTCTCCGTGCATCACAACCTCGAGGCCGGACTCGTCTTCTACGGACCGGAGTTCGTGGCCGCCCACCCTGCCTACGCGCACGAGAAGCTCCGGATCGACCGGGTCAAGGCGTACGCCAACGCCGGTGACCCGCACAACAGGGCGCGCAACACCGGCAGCGGCATCGCGCTCGGCAGCGTCCGGGACGCGACGGTCGTGCGCTCGGTGGCCCACGACAACGGGTCGGCGTCCGCCCCCGATGCCGAGGAGGGACCCGAGGGCATCTGGGCGTACGACTCCACCCGAGTGGTGCTGGAGAACAACAGGTCGTACCGCAACCGCACCGGTTCGCGCGTCGACGGCGGCGGATTCGGTCTCGACAACAACGTGTCGTTCTCGGTCATGCAGTACAACCTCGCGTACGGCAACGACGGGCCCGGCTTCCTCGTCTACTCCGGGCATCCGACGGGAGCTCACAGGAACAACATCGTCCGCTTCAACATGAGTTGGGACGACGCGCGGAAGCTGCCCGAGTACGGCGGCATCGTCGCCTACGGCACCCGTATGAAGAACCTGGACATCTACCACAACACGGTCGTCATGCGGACGGAGGAGCTGCCCTCGGCGCAGGTCGCGGGGACCCGGCCGCCGGCGCTGCGGCTGCGCGACGGCATGCGCGACGTGCGCGTCCACAACAACATCTTCGCGACCGACGGCGGCCCCCTGGTCGATGCCCAGTCGGGGTACGGCATCGGCACCCTCCGGCTCCAGGGCAACGACTACTACAGCACCGGCCGTTGGGTGCTGGGGTGGGGCTCCCAGCGCTTCACGACGCTCGGCGGATGGCGTAACGCCGCCGGCCAGGAGATGCTCGACGGCGAGCCGACGGGTTCGAACGACGACCCCTGCCTGAACGGTCTGGACGCCCCGCTCACCGACGGGGCTGGCGCCGGACACCTGGTGCCGCGTTGCGCGGGTGCGGTACCCGCCGGCCTGGGCCCGCAGGCCTTGGGCTTCGACCTGGGGCCCGTCGACTACTTCGGCAACCGGCTCCCCGGCCGGCCTCAGGCGCCGGCGGTCGGGGCCGCGCAGCCCTCCGCCGCCGACTGACCGAGTACGAGGCTCTGCCCCGTCCTCACCGTCGACGGCCGGGAGAGCGGGGCAGAGCCGGTGCGTGCCTGAGCAGGTCTACCTCCGGCCGGCCGGCAGCACCGACGCGACGGCCGCGTCGCGGTCGCGTTCCGTGGCCGGGGACGCGATCGTGGCCCTCAACCGCTCGCCCGCCCGAGCGGACGGCCTCCGGTCCGTCGGCGCGGGACGGCCCAGCGCCTTGACGGTCCAGCCGGCGGCCCGCCACTCGTCGTGCGGGAGCGCGTTGCGCCCGTCGATGAGGAGCGGCTCGCGGACCACGCGGGCCAGCTTGTCCGGGTCGACCTCGCGGTACTGACCCCACTCGGTGAGGTGGAGGACGAGCTCCGCACCCCGGCAGGCCGTGAGCAGGTCCGAGCCGCAGCGCAGCTCCGGGTGGGCGAGCTGGGCGTTCGCGGCGCCCTCCGGGTCGTGGACCCGTACGTCGGCGCCCAGCCGGTGCAGGGCGGCCGCGACGGCGAGCGCCGGCGAGTCGCGTACGTCGTCGCTGTCCGGCTTGAACGTGGCGCCAAGGACGGTCACCCGGCGGCCGGTCAGGTCGCCGCCGACCATCCGGCGGGCGAACGCGACGGTCCGGGTCCGCTGGCGCTGGTTGATCTCGTCGATCTGGTCGAGGAACGCCACCGCCGGTCCCGCGCCGAGCTCCTGTGCGCGGGCGGTGAACGCCCGGATGTCCTTGGGCAGGCAGCCGCCGCCGAAACCCAGGCCGGCGTTGAGGAACCGCCGGCCGATGCGGGAGTCGTGGCCGAGGGCGTCGGCGAGGGTGGCCACGTCCGCGCCCGCGGCGTCGCAGACCTCGGCCATCGCGTTGATGAAGGAGATCTTCGTGGCGAGGAAGGAGTTGGCCGCGACCTTCACCAGCTCGGCCGTGTTGGGGTCGGTGCTGAGGTACGGGACTCCCGCGTCGAGCATCGGGGCGTACACCCTGCGCAGGGTGTCGTCGGCCTCCGGGCTGGTCACGCCCACGACGAGCCGGTCCGGCCGCAGGGTGTCCTCGACGGCGAAGCCCTCGCGCAGGAACTCGGGGTTCCACGCCACCTCGGCGCGCACCCCCGCGGGTGCGAGGCCCGCGATGCGGGTGGTCAGGCGGTCGGTCGTGCCGACCGGGACCGTGGACTTGCCGACCACCAGGCAGGACGCGGGCAGGTGCGGAGCGAGCCCGTCGACGACGGCGTCCACGTACCGCAGGTCGGCCGCCTGCGAGCCGGCCTGCTGCGGGGTGCCGACGCAGACGAAGTGGACCTCGCCGTGCGCCGCCGCCTCGCGCAGGCTGGTGGTGAAATGGAGGCGCCCGGAGGCGAGGGCCCGGGTCAGGACGTCGTCGAGTCCCGGTTCGTAGAAAGGTGGTCGGCCTTCGGTGAGGGCCGTGATCTTCTCGACGTCGACGTCCACGCCGAGGACGTCGTGTCCGATGTCGGCCATGCACGCGGCGTGCACGGCTCCGAGGTATCCCGTTCCGATGACGGTCAACCGCATGCGCTGATCTCCTGATCTGGGCGGGGAGGTGGGGAGAGGGCCGAGGGGGCCAAGGGTGCGCCCGGCGTGTGCGGGGCGGGTCAGGGTGCGTAGCCGTACGGGTTCTGCTGCTGGAAGTTCCATGCGTCGCGGCACATCGCGGCAAGGTCGCGCCGCGCGGTCCAGCCCCAGGCGGCGGTGACCTTCGCCGGGTCGGCGACGAGTTCCGCGACGTCCCCGGGCCGGCGCCGGGTGATGCGGTGCGGGACCGGCCGTCCCGACACCTCCTCGAAGGTGTGCAGGAGGTCCAGGACGGAGGCCCCGCGCCCGGTGCCGAGGTTGAAGACCCGCATCCCGGGCTCCTCGTCGTCGATGTGGTCGAGAGCGGCGCGGTGCCCCTCGGCGACGTCGACGACGTGGATGTAGTCGCGGATCCCGGTGCCGTCGGGCGTCGGGTAGTCGTCGCCGAAGACGCTGAGCTCGTCGCGGCGGCCCACGGCGATCTGGGTGAGGAACGGCATGAGGTTGTTCGGCACGCCGCGCGGGTCCTCGCCGAGCAGCCCGGAGGGGTGGGCGCCGGCCGGGTTGAAGTACCGCAGGGCCAGCACCCGCAGTCCGGGCATGTGCCGGCACAGGTCGGCGAGGATCTGCTCGCAGGTCCATTTGGTGGTGGCGTACGGGTTCGTGGGCGCCGCCGGGGAGTCCTCGGTCAGCGGCACCGTCGTCGCGTCGCCGTAGATCGAGCAGGACGACGAGAACACCAGCCGGTGCACCCCGTGGTCGTGCATCGCGGAGACCAGGGCCGTGGTGCCGCCGACGTTGATGTCGTAGTACGTGAGCGGGATCCGCACCGACTCGCCGACGGCCTTCTTCGCGGCGAAGTGGATGACCGCGTCGATCGGGTGGCTCGCGAAGACGGTGTCCAGGGAGCCCCGGTCGCGTACGTCCGCGACGTGGGCCGCGGCGATCGGGCGGCCCGCGATCTTCGCGACGCGTTCGAGGGCCTCGGGGGAGCTGTTGGAGTGGTCGTCGAGCACGACGACCTCGTGGCCGGAGCGAAGCAGCTCGACACAGGTGTGGCTGCCGATGAAACCGGCGCCGCCGGTGACCAGGACCGTCTGGGGCACGGGGAACCTCATTTCTCGATCGGCCGCGCGGGGCGGGCCGTCACCAGGCGTAGAAGCCGGTGAGATAGGTGGGGAAGACGGCGACCGCGAGCGCCAGGGGAAGCAGCGTCAGCAGTCCCGCGACGAGCGGGAGTGCGGCCGTGCGCAGCGCGCGGGACGCGGGGACGCCGGTCGCGCGCGCGGTCTCCTTGACGTGCAGCGCGCCGATCGCGAGCGTCACGGCCGTGTACGAGGCCGAGCCGAGGAGGCACAGGAACACGTAGCCGACGGCGGGACCGGTGAACTGGCCGACGAGGGCCGAGCCCGACAGGAACGTGGTGATCAGCAGGTACGGGGCGACCGTGCGCAGCGCGAGCCGCTCCATGCCGTCGCGCTTCTTCGGCGTGACCTTGAACGTGATCTGACGGGGCCGCAGCCGCTGCGTCACCGCGGCCAGCACGCCCCAGGCGACGTAGGGCCAGCGGGAGAGACCGAAGAGCCAGATCTCCCAGCTGAAGACCGGGGCGTCCTTGGGGCGCAGCAGACCGCGGCGGCGGCAGAGCAGGGTCAGCAGGACCAGCCAGACGGACATGCTCCAGAAGTGCGCCAGGAACTCGAGGTAGTTGACGTTGATCCAGGGAGCGCCGGTGATCGCCGCGATCGGCGGCAGCAGGATGCCCATGACGGTGGCCATGGCCAGCAGCGGGTAGTACATCAGGGCGGTGGCGAAACGCACCCGCAGTTTGGGGGACATCCGGCCCAGGTGGCGCGGCAGCATTCCCAGGAGCATCACGACCAGGCTCCGGGACCACTGGAACTCCTGGGTGATCATCGCGCCGAAGGTGAGCGGGCCCTCGCCGTGCGCCTCCGCGTCGATCGCGAACCCTCCCTGCCAGCCGGCGGAGGTGAGCAGGAAGCTGGTCGAGAAGTCCTCGGCGAGCTCCGGGCCGATACCGCCGATGTCCCGCAGCGCCCGGGTGCGGACGGCGTAGTGCGAGCCGATGCACACGGGGCCGAGGCCGGCGGAGTGGCCGAGTTGCACGGGTCCGTGGAACATGGCCTCGCGCTGCAGCCGGCCACGGGCCGCCCAGGACCCGTCGGCGTTGGAGTCGCACACGCTGGGGGCCGCGACGTAGCCGATGGCCGGGTCGGCGAAGGGGCGGACGACCTCGGCGAGGTACCCGGCACGCGGCACGTGGTCGCAGTCGAGCTGGGCGACCACGTCGTAGCGGTCGTAGCCCCAGTGGTCGTAGAAGAAGGCGAGGTTGCCCTCCTTGCACCGCGTGCGGCGCGGCCAGTCGGACCGATGGTAGTCGGGACGGCCCCGCCGGCAGGAGACGTGGACGTCGTGGGTCCGGCACCAGGCGAGGATCTCCTCGCTGGGGTCCTCGTCGCACAGCCAGACGTCGTAGTCGTGCGGGAAGTCCTGGTCGAGCATCGCTTCCAGGGTGGTACGGGCGATGTCCCAGCCCTCGGACGGGGCGCGGGTGACCACGAACGCGGTGCGGAGGGCGGGCACTTCGACGGCCGGATTGATGCGTCGCATCCGGATCAGCGCGATGAGGAAGTGCACCGGCAGGTACGTCAGGTACAGCAGGAGGGCGCTGTTGACGACCAGGCCGAGCCAGCCGATGCGGTGGGAGGGCTCGAGCCACCAGGCCCAGAACCAGACCAGGCAGGCGGTCCAGCCGAGGGACAGCAGAACAACGAGGACGCGGTCGGAACGCGAGAACGCCCGCACGGAAGCGGAGGGGAGGTGGGTGAGCCCGCGCGCCGGCCTCGCGAGGACGGGGCCGTCCGGGCCGATGGAGGCCACCGCACCCTTCGACAGGGCTCGGATCTCCCCGCCCAGCGCGTCCCATTCCTCCGGTGAGCCGGGGGCCGGGGCGGCGAGCGGGGGATCCTGCACGGTCCCGGCCGGGTGGACGGGAGCTTGCTCCAGCGACGTCATGACAGCGGGTTCTCCAGGTGGTACGAAAGCGGGCCGGGGGTCGGTGCAACGGGCGTCGGGGGCACGGCGGGGCGGGCGCACCCTCACCCGCCCGAGGCGGACCGCCCGAGCGTGGCGCCGTCACCCGCCCTGGGCGGACCGCCCTGCCGCGCGCGGGGATCAGGCGCCCGAGGCGGACGCCCCTGGCGCGGCGGAGGCCAGGCCGGTGGCGGCGGAGGCAGGGCCGGGGATCGACTGCAGGGTGGCGGCCGGGGTCGTCACCGTGGCCAGCGGGACCGTCTGGTCCTGGCCGCCGCGGATCGCCGCGGCCGCCGCGCCGAGCCGGTCCGGGCGGGCGCCGAAGTACGCGGCGGTCCGGCGCAGGCCTTCGGTGATGTCGACCTCCGGCTCCCAGCCCAGCACGTCGCGGGCGCGGGTGATCACCGGGCGGCGGCGGACCGGGTCGTCGGCCGGCAGCGGGTGGTACTTCACCTCGGACGGCGAGCCGGTCATCTCCAGGACGATCTCGGCGAGTTCGGAGACGGTGCGCTCGACCGGGTTGCCGAGGTTGAACGGGCCCATCTCGGAGGAGTCGAGGAGCGCGAGGAGTCCGCGGATCAGGTCGTCGACGTAGCAGAAGCTGCGGGTCTGCTGGCCGTCGCCGTAGATGGTGAGGGGCTCACCGGTGAGGGCCTGGGTGAGGAAGCTGGACACCACACGGCCGTCGTGCGGCCGCATCCGGGGCCCGTAGGTGTTGAAGATCCGAGCGATGCCGACGTCGAGGCCGTGCGTGCGGCGGTACGCGGCGGAGACCGCCTCGGCGTATCGTTTCGCCTCGTCGTAGACGCTGCGCGGCCCGAGGGAGTTGACGTTGCCCCAGTAGGTCTCCTCCTGCGGGTGGACCAGGGGATCGCCGTAGATCTCGCTGGTCGACGCGAGGATGAACCGGGCGTCATGACGCAGCGCCAGACGCAAGGCGTTCTCTGTGCCGCGGCTGCCGACCGCGAGGGTCTCCAGCGGCTGCCGCAGGTAGTCGGGCGGGGACGCGGGGGATGCGAGGTGGGCGACGGCGTCGACGCGGCCCGCGATCTCCACGGACACGCTCACGTCGGCGTGCTGGAATTCGAAGGCCGGGTTGCACAGCAGGTGTGCGATGTTCTCCGGGTCGCCGGTCGAGAAGTTGTCCAGGCACACGACCGAGTCGCCGCGCCGCAGGAGCGCCTCGCACAGGTGTGACCCAAGGAATCCACCGCCACCGGTCACGGCAACGCGCATGAATTTCTCCAGGAAATGAGATGCGGAATGACCTCACGGCCCCACTCGTGTGAACGGCCGGATTGCAGATGACCGGACGAGCCGACAAGCAGAGCTCGGAAACGCAGGACGAGAATATGGCCATACGTAGTCATTTCTGCGGAGGCAAATCGGGGACTGGGCTGTTCGGCGGGGGCCTCAGGGAGGCGCACGCGAGGACGGCGCCCAGTTGCGGGACACTCCGGATTTCGAACGGCGTAATCGGAACGTGTCACACGCACGTGTGAGCCCGGGCGACGTACGGGGGGGCGACGGCCCTCCGGAGACCCGTTCGCAGCGCTGCCCGGGCCCCGCACCGGTCGCGGCGGCCGTCGAGTGCCGGCCGGAACCCCGCAGCCGACTCCGCTGTCCGCCCCTGACGACTGGCGGTCCGCTCCTGCGGCGCGATGATGGAGGGGACCCGTGCACCCGCTCCGTGGGCGCGCGGTGGCGGCGGGGCGGAGGAGGGATGCGGTCTGGATGAGCGCGGCGGCGTTTCCCCCGGCCGGCCCGGACCCGGCGAGCGGTGAGCCCGCAGGGGAACCCGGCGGGCTGCTCGACGTACTCGGAGTGGCCGCCGTCGTCCTCGACGCGACCGGCCGGATCGTCCTGTGGAGCCCTCAGGCGGAGGCGCTCTTCGGATATCCGGCGGCCGAGGCGCTGGGCCGACCGGCGGCCCGGCTGCTCGTCGAGGAACGTCACCGGGCCCTGATGCTGTCGATGTTCGACCGCGTGATGGCGGGCGGCGGGCCCTGGGCCGACGTCTTCCCCGTACGGCACAAGGACGGCCGTACGGTCCTGGTGGAGTTCCGCAGCACCCGGCTCCAGGACGACCAGGGGCGTCTGTACGCGCTCGGCCTTGCCGCCAACCAGGCCACCGTGAGACTCGTGGAACGGGACCTCGCCCTGTCCTCGCGGCTGGTCGCCCACTCCCCGATCGGCCTGGCCGTGCTCGACCCCGAACTGCGGTTCGTGCTGGTCAACCCCGCGCTGGAGCGGATCGACGGCCGGACCGTCGCCGGACATCTGGGCCGCACGTTCCGCGAGGTGGTCGACTCGCCCGACGGCGACGCGGTGGAGTCGGCGCTCCGGGACGTGCTAGAGACGGGGCATCCCCTGCTCTCCAGGAGCGTGCGGGGTCCCGTTCGCCCCGGCGGCAGGGAGCAGGTCTGGTCGATGTCGCTGTACCGCCTGGAGCTCGCGGGCCAGCGGATCGTCGGGGTCGCCGCCTCCGTCGTGGACATCACCGACCAGCACCACGCCGCCAAGGCGGCCGCCCAGGCCAGACGCCGTCTCGCGGTCATCGCCGACGCCTCCGAGCGCGTGGGCACCACGCTCGACCTCGACCTGACCGCGCACGAACTGGCGGATCTGGTGGTGCCCGAGTTCGCCGACATCGCGGCCGTCGACGTCCTGGAGGAGATCCTGACCGGTCCGCACCCCGGCGGGACCAGCGCCTCGGGGCCGGCCGTGTTCCGCGCCCTCGCGGTGAAGGCCGCGTATGCCACGCCGGCGCACGAGGCCGCGGACCCGGTGGGCGAACCGGCCCGTTACGGCGCCGAACGGCTGGTCACCCAGTGTGCCCGGACCGGCCGCCCGGTCCTGGTCGAGCATGTCACCGAGGGTGACCTCGCCCGTATCGCGCGTTCCCCGACCGCCGCCGTACTCCTGCGGCAGGCCGGCATCCACTCGTACCTCGCCGTGCCCCTGCGTGCGCGCGGTGTCGTCCTCGGCGTGCTCGACCTCAAGCGCGCGCGGAACTCGCTGCCGTTCGACCGGGACGACGTCCTGCTGGCCGGGGAACTGGCGGCGCGCGCGGCGGTGGCCATCGACAACGCCCGCTGGTACCGGCGCCAGAGCCAGGCCGCCCTGGCCCTCCAGCGCCATCTGCTGCCGCACGGTCCGGCCCGGCTGAAGGGGCTCGACGTCGCCTACCGCTACCAGCCCGCGTCCGCGGCCGTCGAGGTCGGCGGCGACTGGTTCGACGCGATCCCGCTGGCGGACGACAGGACGGCCCTGGTCGTGGGCGACGTCATGGGCAACGGCATCAACGCCGCGGCGACCATGGGGCAGGTCCGCACCGCGGCCCGCACGCTCGCCGGGCTCGGCCTGTCCCCCGCCGTGGTCCTGACCCAGCTGGACCGTACCGTCGTCGATCTGGACGACGCGATGGCCACCTGCGTGTACGCCGTGTACGACCCCCACCGCGGGAGCTTTCGCATCGCCAACGCCGGCCACCCACCGCCCGTTCACGTGCCCGCGGGCGGGGGACCGCGCCTGCTCGACCTCTCCACGGGGGCGCCGCTGGGCGTCGGCGGCGTCGCCTTCCGGAACGAGGAGATCCCGTTCGCCGCCGGTGACGAACTGGTGCTGTACACCGACGGCCTCGTGGAGACCCGCGACCAGGACATCGACGTACGGCTCGCCACCCTCACCCACCTGCTCGACCGGCCGTCCCTCCCCCTGGAGGAGACCTGTGACCTGCTCCTGGACGCGCTCCGCGGCACCGACGGCCACGACGACGTCGCCCTGCTGATCGCCCGCGCCCGGCCGCTGTCCGGCATCGACGAAGGCCCGAAGGAGGCGGCACCGTGAACGACACACCCGTCCCGGGCGACGGCCTCCTGCCCTTCTCCGAGGGGACGGCCGGCGTCCTGGTCGACGGCCGGGGACGGATCAGCGGCTGGACACCGGAGGCCCGGACGCTGCTCGGCCGGACGGGCGCCGACGTGGTCGGCCGTCCGGCGCGCGCGCTGCTCGCGGACCCCGCGTCCTGGCCGGCGCTCGTGAAGGCGTACGAGCGGGGGGCCCGGGCTGGCGAGGCGGTGCTGCGCACGAGCGGGGGCGAGGAGCTGCCGGTCGTGTTCCAGGCGTTCGGGCTGGCGGACGACGGCGCGCCGGGCGGGACGGAGGGGGTGGGAGCGGGATGCCTGGTGCTGGCCGCGCCGGCGTCACTGGCCGCCCGCTGGCATCAGGACCGCGCGTTCGTCAGCGAGCTGTTCCTCCAGGACCGGGTGGGACTCGCCGTCTTCGACACGGGGCTGCGGCTGCTGCGCACCAACACGCACCTCCTGCCGTACACCGGGGTGCCCTCCGATCTCACCGGCCGGCGTCTGGGCGACTTCCTGTGGCCCGGGGACGCGGGGGCGATCGAGGAGAAGCTGCGCGAGGTCCTCGGCACGGGGCAGCCGATGATCGGGGTGGAGGAGGTCCTGCGGACCCTCGACGATCCGCGGGCAGGAGTGGTCATCACGATCTCGGCGTTCCGGTTGCAGGGCCCGGACGGGCGGGTCCTGGGGGTCACGGCCCTCTTCACCGACGTGACCGAGCTGCGCCGTTCGAGCGAGCGCCTGGCGCTGCTGCACCGTGCCACGACCTGCGTCGGCGGTTCGCTGTCGGTCCGGGAGACGGGCCGGGAACTGGCAGGCGCACTGGTGCCCGGCCTCGGCGACATCGCCGTCGTGGAGATCGCGGACGCGGTGTCCCTGGGCGAGGAACCGGTGCCGGACAAGGACGGGCGGCTGCTGCTGCGCCGTACGGCGGTGGCTGGGCGGCCCGCGGAAGGAATCGAGCCCGCCACGACGGACGCCGGCCTCGTCGCCGACCGGGAAGGCTCCGACACCGGCGGCGATGCCGATGCCCATGCCGGTGGCGGTGCCGGCGCCACCGCCGGTGGCTATCCGTTCACCATGACGGCCCCGCTGCGCGCCCGGGGCATCGTGCTCGGCCGCGTGTCCCTGGGCCGGCACGCCGACCGTGGAACGTACGAGGCCGCCGACCGGGACCTGCTGCGCGAGATCGCCGACCGTGCGGCCCTCGCTCTGGACAACGCCCGCCGCTTCACCCGCGAGCGCCGCGCCGCCGTCGGCCTCCAGCGCAGCATGCTGCCGCCCACGCAGACCGAGACGGCCGCGGCGACCACCTCCGGGGTGTACCTCCCCGCCGACACCACCACCGGCGTCGGCGGAGACTGGTTCGACGTGATCCCGCTGTCCTCCGCGCGGGTCGCCCTGGTCGTGGGGGACGTGGTCGGGCACGGCCTGGCGGCCACGGCCACCATGGGCAGGGTGCGCACGGCCGTGCGCACCCTCGCGGACCTCGACCTCGAACCCGACGAGCTGCTCACCCACCTCGACGACCTCGTCGGCCAACTGCTCGCCGAACCGGACGAGTCGGACATCGAGGACGGGGAGAGCGGCGCGGACGCCGACGACGACCAGGGCGACAGCTGGCGCATCCGGCACCCCTCCTCCCCCACCGGCGCGACCTGCGTGTACGCGGTCTACGACCCGGTGTCCCTGCAGTGCGTGGTGGCCTCGGCCGGCCATCCGCCGCCCGCCGTGGCGGACCCGGAGGGCCATGTGTCGTACCTGCCGGTCGACCCCGGTCCGCCGCTGGGTGTCGGCGGTCTGCCGTTCGAGACGACGGAGGCCGACCTGGCCCCCGGCAGCGTCCTCGCCCTGTACAGCGACGGACTGATCGAGGGGCGGGACGACGACCTGGACGCGGGCATGACCGAGCTCGCCGGTCACCTGGCCCGGCCCGGTGCCCTCACCGGTTCCCTGCGGGAGCTCGGCCGCGAGATCGTCGCGGGCCGCCCCGCCGACGGGCTCGGGGACGACGTCACGCTGCTGCTCGCCCGTACCCGCGCCATACCGGCCGAGGACGCCTTCTCCTGGACGATCGACGCCGATCCCGCGGCGGTCGGCACCGTACGCGAGGCCGCCACGACGCGGCTGCACGCGTGGGGACTCGACGAGCTCGTGTTCACCACCGAGCTGGTGCTGAGCGAGCTGGTCACCAACGCCATCCGGTACGCCGGCGGGCCGATCGACGTACGGCTGATCCGCGCGGGCCGCCTGATCTGCGAGGTCTCCGACCCCAGCGCGACCCACCCCCGGATGCGCCGGGCGCGGCTGACCGACGAGGGCGGGCGTGGGCTCTATCTGGTGGCCCAGCTCACCACCCGCTGGGGCAGCCGGTACAGCCGGCAGGGCAAGACCATCTGGGCGGAACAGGACTTCCCCCCGGCCGCCGGTTGACCGCGCGCCGGTCAGCGACCGCGGGGTCCCCGGCCCGCGAGTTCTCCGCCCGCCCATTCGGCAAGCGTCCCCGCCCCTTCCGGGGCACACTGTGCACCAAGGAGCGTCGAGACGTGACTGGAGGCCGAAAGAGTGAACGGCGGCAGCCGTAAGCGGCGCCGGACCGGGCGGGCCTCGACGGGCAGCGGTGCGCCGGCGTACGGCGCCGGCGGCGCGAGCCCGCGTTTTCGCCGTGGCCGGGGCCATGTGCCGCCCGACCGGTTCACCACGCGCAGCCGGCTCGCCTGGCTGAACTCCGCAACCTCCAGGATCGGCACCACCCTGGACCTGGAGCGCACGGCGCAGGAGCTCGCCGAGTTCACCGTGCCCCTGTTCGCCGACGGGGCCGCCGTCGACATCCTGGAGAGCGTCCTGCGCGGCGACGAGGGCGCCCGTTGGACGGGGACGGGCATCCCCGCGATGCGGGCCACGGCGCTGTGCGCCGTCGACGAGCTCTCGTCACTGGAACCGACACCGGTGGGTGAGACGTTCCTGCACGAGGAGATGCAGCACGAGACGCTGCTCCACCGCTACTGCCTCCGGCAGGGCAAGCCGGTCCTGCTCAGCCGGATGAAGGACGACGACTTCGCCCGCGTGGCGCCCACCGCGAGCGCGGCCACGAAGATGCGGGCCGCCGGTGTGCACAGCTACCTGGCCGTGCCGCTGATCGCCCGCGGGCTGCTGCTCGGGAGCGCCGACTTCGTGCGCGGCCCCGGAACGCCGCCGTTCTCCTCCACGGATCTGGCCCTCGCGGAACAGCTCGCCTCCAAGGCGGCCGTGTTCATCGACAACGCCCGGCTGTACGGGCGCGAGCGCGAGCACGTCGTCTCGCTGCAGCGCACCCTGCTGCCACGGGCGACTCCGTCGACGCCCGGCCTGCGGGTGCACGCCGAGTACGCGCCCTCGACCGCCGGTCACGGCGTGGGCGGTGACTGGTACGACGTGGTGGCCCTGCCCAGTGGACGCACCGCCCTCGTGGTCGGCGACGTCATGGGGCACGGGCTGCCCGCCGCCGCCACCATGGGCCGGCTGCGGGCTGTCTCCCGCACGCTGATGACCCTGGACCTGGCCCCGGAGCGCATCCTGGCGCGCCTCGACCTGGCCACCCGCGACCTGGAGGACGAGCAGGTCGCCACCTGTCTGTGTGCGGTCTACGACCCGGCCGACTCGTCGTACACGCTCGCCAGCGCTGGGCACCTGCCGCCCCTGCTGGTCGACGGGCCGGGCGCGGCCTCCTTCGTGGACGTGCCGACCGGCGCGCCGCTCGGGGCCGGAGTGATCCCGTACGACCCGCTGCGGCTGCGGGTCCCGGACGGCGGTCAGCTGGTCATGTACACGGACGGACTCCTCAAGTCCCGGACCGATGACCTGGACAGCCAACTGGAGCGGCTGCGCACGGCCGTGCTCGGCCTCACCCCCAAGGAGCTCGAAGCGGGGCGGCTGCTCGACCACGCACCGGCCGGCGCCGCCCGGTTCGACGAGGCCGTCTATCTCGTCGCGACGGGCTCCCCGTTCCCGTCAGGCGATCTGCGGGTGTGGGAGCTGCCGAAGGACGGCCCCGCCGCCTCCGTCGCGCGGGGCCTCGTGACCGACCAGCTCGCCACATGGGGTCTCGCGGAGCTCGCCGACGTGTGCGAACTCGTCGTCTCCGAACTCGTCGGCAACGCGCTGCGCTACGGGAAGGGACCGGGCCAACTGCGGCTGATGCGCGGCGAACGCCTCGTCGTGGAGGTCTCGGACACGGGCCCCGACCTGCCCCAGATCCAGCATGCGGATCTCAGCGACGAGGGCGGCCGGGGGCTTCAGCTGATCAACATGCTCTGCCGCAGATGGGGTTCGTGCCGCACGATCACCGGCAAGGTCGTCTGGGCGGAACAGAACATGCCTTCCTGACCCGCCTGCTCAGTCCTGGATGCGCCGGAAGGGCTGATCCGCCTCCAAAGCGAACGCGACCTCCAGGAGCGTCCGTTCGCTGCCGGGGCGGCCGGAGAACATGACGCCGATGGGCAGCCCGTTCTCCGTCGCGCTCGCGGCCGGCACCGAGATCGACGGTGTGCCGACGACGTTGTTGACGGGCGTGAAGGCGACGTACGCGAGGATCCGTTCGATCAGCGTCGGGTAGGCGACGCTCGGGCTGAGGTGGCCGATCGGCGGCGTGGTGTGGGCGAGCACGGGGGAAAGGACGAGGTCGAGCCCGCGGAACGACGCCGCGTACGCCTCCCTCGTACGCTTCAGCCGCCGCAGCACGCCCGGGGTGCGCTGCCACTTCTTGACGTACATATCGCGCAGCCCCTGGCTGAGGCCGTCCATGTGGTGCCGGTCGAAGTCAGCGCCGAGGGTGCGGCCGGTGACGCCGAGGAGGAAGGACAGCAGGCCCCAGTAGGTGAGGAAGTCCTCGGTGAAGCGGGGGTCGAGGTCCAGTGCCACCGGCTCCACGGTGTGGCCGAGCCGTTCGAGCGTCGCGACGGTCTGCGTGACGGCGGCCCGGGTGGCGGTGTCGGACCGCACGCCGTTCGGCGAGTCCAGCAGGAAGCCGATGCGCAGCCGCCGTTCCGAAGGGCCTTCGACCAGGCCCACGGGCGGCAGCTTCGGGTTGCGCCAGTAGGTCTCGGCGGCGGCGAGGAACGCGGCGCTGTCGCGTACGGAACGGCTCACGATCCCGTCGGAGACGAGGTCGAGCGGCAGTTGGCGGCTCTGGGCGTTCGCCACGACCCGGCCACGGGTCGGCTTGAGGCCGACGAGTCCGCAGCAGGCGGCGGGGATCCGGATCGAGCCGCCGCCGTCGTTGGCGTGCGCGATGGGCACCGCCCCGGCGGCGACGAGCGCCGCGCTGCCGCCCGAGGAGCCACCGGCCGAGTAGCCGGTGTTCCACGGGTTGCGGACCGGTTCGGCGCCCTCGTACTCCGTGCTGGGGCTGAATCCGAACTCGGGCAGCCGGGTCTTGCCGAGGACCGTGACGCCGCTGCTCAGGAACTGCCGGGCGAAGGGGGCGTGCCGCCGTGCGGCCTTCGGGGTGAAGGCCGCACTGCCGTGGCCGGTGGGCAGGCCCAGGTAGTCGGTGTTGTCCTTGACGAAGGTCGGCACCCCGGCGAGGACGCCGCCCGACCCGGTGGTGTGCGCCGGGGCGTCGACGTGCACCTGGACCGCGTGGAGCCGCGCTTCGACGGCCCGAACCCGCTCGGCCGCGTCCCGGGCCGCCTCGGCGGCGCCGACCTCGCCCCGCCGGATCGCGTCGGCGAGACCGACGGCGTCGTGCTCGCCCAGGGCGTCGTCCCGGAAGGCGTGCACCGTGGCCTGTTCCTCGAAAGTCGTCACCGTTACCTCAGCCCCCGGCCGTATGGATGGTTGACCACCATCATTGCCTACCGGCGAGTAGCACGCGAGGGGTACGCGAAGCGCGTCCGGCGCGGCGCCGTCTGCGGGGCGCGGTCGTTGCCGTGCTCCGTTCGGGGCACCCCTGGGTGTGGCGGACCGCAGGCGGGGTCGGCTGCTCAGCGGCAGGCGGTGGTGTCGTCGGACGCACCGGGCTGGGCGGCGGCGCGTGCCTGGCCGAAGTTGGCCGCGAACGCGTCGTACACCGCGGGGGTCGTGATGCGCAGCATCGTCTCGTCGTTGTCGCGCAGGGCCGGGCCGCTCCAGTTGTGGCTGCCGGTGAAGACCAGCTTCTCGCGCGCCCCCGCGTACATGCCGTCGATCATCAGGTTCTTCGAGTGCACGATGCGGTTCGGGGTGGCGGGGTCGCCGTCGTGGTCGTGCTGGTAGCAACGGGTGGTGAGCCGGGACTGGCCGTGGAGGGCGTTCCAGGTGCCGGTGTCGGTCTCGCTGTAGACGACGTCGACCGTGCAGCCGGCCGCCGCGAGCGCCCGCAGCTTGTCGGCGACCGCCTGGCGGGTGATCTTCAGCATCGCCGCGCGGATCGCGGTGCGGTGGGTACCCGCGGCGTCGCTCCAGGTGCAGCCCACGTTGTCGAGGGCGTTCACGACGGTGTCGGTGGTGTCGGTGGTTCCTGCGCGCGGGAAGAAGTACGCCTTGTAGTCGCCGGCGCCGGCGTACGTGTAGTCCCATCCGGCCCGGTCCTGCGCCGCCAGCTTGGCGAAGTAGGAGGTGTACGCCTCGTACAGGGTGGCGTTGCCGGCGAAGCCGATCGCGCTGTTCCAGTAGCGGGAGTGGTTCGACGGCGTCAGGTTGGCCGTCATCTGCAGCACCACCTGCGTCGCCGCTCCGCCGGCGACGCTGCTGAAGAGCAGGAACTTGTTGTGGTTGATCCCGCTCGCGCTCGACCCCAGGCAGGAGCGGCCCTTGGCGCACAGGGTCACGAACGAGCTCCTGGTCCGGTCCGTTCCGAGGGCGGACTTGAGGGTGTCGTACGAGTCGGGGTTCCCCGCCGGATCACTGACGGTCGTCTCGTCGAGGACGACCTGGACGTCGACCCCACGGGCGGTGTGGGCGTCCGACAGTTCCTGGGCGACCGTGGTGTCCCACAGGTGGTACATCGCCATCCGGATCGTCGAGCCGGCGTCGGCCGCGGCGATGAACTCGCGCACCCGGGTCCTGATCGCGTCCTGTCGGGCCGGGTCGGCGGAGGTAGGGTCGTTGAACACCGGCCCCATCGCCGGCACGGCGGAGACCTCCGCCGGCTGCGCCTCCTCGGCGGTCGCGCTCTGCGCGGAGGCGAGGACGCCCGCCGCCAGTATCAGTGCCGTGCCGGCCGCGTACACGCGTCGGCGGATGCCGGAGAACATGAATCCCCTTTCGTATACCACTGGTTGACCGCCCGACCCTAGCGTCGGGCCGTGACGGCGCGACGGGCGGTGTCGGATACCGGCCGAACACGTCCGCGTGCGGGCGGATCGTCCCTCCCCGCGCTACCCTCCCGCGCATGATTGACATGGACATGCGCCACCCCGGGAGCACGGACACCCCGCGCACCGCCCACCCGCGAAGAGCCGGCCTGCCCGCCTTGGTGTGCCTGCTCCTGCTGGCCCTCCTCTGCGCGGCGACCACCGCGACCGCCGCCTCGCCCCCGGCCGGAGCCCCCGCCTCCGCCTCCTCTCCCTCCCCCACCTCCGCCGCCGCCTCCGCCGCCGCTTCCGAGCGGTGGGGCGACCGCCGCCTGGACGAGGTCGCCTTCCTGACCACCCACAACGCGTTCACCAACTACGAGGACTCCCGCTGGAGTTCGGTGAACCAGTCCGAGTCGGTGCGCGCCCAGCTCGACATCGGCGTCCGTGGCCTGAGCCTGGACACCCACTGGTACGAGCGCAGCACCTGGTTGTGCGTCATCAGCTTCGGCAGCGACTGCTACCCCAGCGACGTGTACCTGTGCCACGGCGACTGCAAGACCTTCGCCGGTGCCACGTACGCCCTGCCCCGGCAGTCCTTCCACGGCACGATGCAGACTGTGGTGGACTTCCTCGCCTCCCATCCGCAGGACGTGGTGACGGTCTTCCTGGAGGACTACGTCAGCGCCGACCAGCTGCGGAACTCCCTCGGCAGGGTGAGGGGCCTGTCCGAGCTGCTGTTCCGTGCCGACGACTGGGGCGTACGGCAGCACGGCTGGCCGAAGGTGGCCGACCTCGTCACCGCGGGGAAGCGCCTGCTGATCTTCTCCGACCGGTCCGACCGCGAGCAGCTGGGCGTCATGTACGACAAGTCCTGGACGGTGAGCAACTACTGGAGCCTCGGGGACCTCGGCAACGACCTCGCGTGCGTCACCCGCTGGCCCGACGTGCCCCTGGACCGCCAGGAGCCGGGGTTCCGGCGCCTGTTCACCATGAGCCACCACCGCAACGTGCCCACCGTCCTCACAGCTGCCCTGGACAACGGCGCCAAGCTGAGGAACCGCATCGCCGACCAGTGCCGGACCGCCACCGGGGGCCGTCGCCCCAACTACGTCTCCGTCGACTTCCACCGCCAGTCCGACGGCAGCGGCCACACACCCGCCTCGATCGTCGCGGAGCTCGACGCGAGCCGCTGAGCGTCCCGGCGCCCTGGCGTCGGTGGCCGGGCCGTGCCCTTCCGATCATCCCGGGGGTGCGAGGTCCGGGTGGGCGTGGAGCAGCCGGGGCGGAGCCGCCTGACGCCAGGAGTCGACGACGATCGCACGGAGTTCGCCCGCGTCGTCGACGGCGGCGAGGCGGACCCGTACCCAGGCGAAGGCCGCCTCGTGGTCCGCGACCCAGAACTTCCCGGGTTCGGCGAGGACGAGCTCGTCGCGCTCCTCCTTCGGGCAGCGGACGGCCATCGACGTCTCGTTCTCGGGCAGGGTGAGGAACATCTTGCCGGCGACCCGGAAGGTGGGCATGGCCCAGGCCTCCTTCTCGGTCGTCTCCGGCAACGCGAGGGCGAGTTCACGGACTTCGTCGGAGGTGCTCATGCCCTGACCGTACGACGGGCCGCTGACATCGCGCTCCGGTCCCGAAGCGGACGCGGGGACCGGTCCGGCGTAGGCTTCGCCCGTACGGACGCGACGGGGGCGGAGCACATGACGGCGGAGCCGGTACAGAGGTGGGGTTCGACCCTCGACGCGGTCGTGGTGTACGCGCAGGGCGCGCTCTGCCGGCGCCTGGCGCGGGGCGTGGTGCCGCCGGACGGGCGGGTGCGGGTGACGGGCCTGCCCCGCTCGCTGGATCCGGGCTCGCTGCGGGCCCGTGTCACGGGCGCACCCGGGGTCCGGGTCACCGAGGCCCGGGTGGAGGTCGAGGCCGAGCCGCCCTCCACCGGTAGCGGCGCAGGCGCGCCCGACGAGGCGCGGCGCGAGGCCGAGCGGCTGCTCGACGCGTACGCGGCAGCAGAGGCCCGCAGGGACCGGCAACTCAGCCGGATCGAGGAGGTCAGGGCCCTGCATCCGGTCCCCCCTGCCCGCAAACGCGAGGACCCGCACCGCCGCACCCCGGTCGACGCGTGGCTGGAGCTCGCCGAGTTCGTCGACGACCGCCTGACGGCCCTGCACGCCCGCCTCGTCGAGCTGGAGGAGGCCGTGGAGCGCGCCGCGCACGATCTCACCGTCGCCGAGGACCGGCTCGTCCGCGCCTCCACCGACGCACCGTCGGCGCACGTGGACACCACGGTCTGCGCCGTCCTCACCCTCGCCGGCACCGGTGACGCCGAAGTGGAGCTGGAGTACGGGGTACCGGGTGCCGTCTGGGTGCCCGCCTACCGGCTCACCCACCGTCAGGGCGACGGCAGCGGCCGTCTGGTGCTGCGCGCCTCGGTCGCCCAGCGCACCGGCGAGGACTGGACCGGCGTGCGCGTCGCCCTGGCCACCGCCGATCTGCGCCGGCGCACCGACCTGCCGAGGCTCCGTTCGATCCGTGTCGGACGCGCCCAGGCCGCCCCCACGCCTTCGGGCTGGCGCGAGCCCCCGGCGGGGCTCTCCGACCTGTTCTCCGGCTACGACGCCGCCGGACCGCGTCCCCCTGCCGCCACGGCCGTGCCCGTGGCGGGGGCCGTCGCGGGCGGGCGCGCGTCCGGGCCCGTGCCGCCACCGCCCCCGCCGCCGGCCCCTCAGGCGTCGCAGGGTTACGGCGGGCCGCCGCCCGTGGCGCTCCCGGCGCCCGGCGGCGCGTACGGCTCCGCCCCGGAGGCCTTCGGCGGCGGGGCGCCCGGCCTCGCACGCCCCGCCGCCCCCGCGCAGCCGGGCGGCAGGCCCCGTGGCGGCGGCAGGTCCTTCGCCGGGGCGCCCGCCGCCATGGCACCCCAGGCCCCCGGCTCGGCGGCGCCGGCCGCGCCACCGCCGGCACCGCCGGCCGGTCCGCCGCAGCCGAGCGACGCCGAGCTCGACTACGCCGCCCTCGTCCTGAGCGGCCCCGACGGGCAGGGCACGCGCCGCGGCCGCCTGTTTCCCGGCGCTCCCGTCGACCCCGTGGCGGCCGAATACCGCCGCCGCGCCGAGGCGGTGGCCGCGCTACCGCTGCCCGGGCACGCCGTGCGGCCCCGCCTGTCGGCGGGTTCCTTCGACCACCGCTTCGACGCCGCCGCCCGCGCGGACATTCCGTCGGACGGCACCTGGCACACCGTCACCGTCACCGAGATCCCGGTCGGCCTGCGCACCGAGTACCTCTGCGTGCCGTCCGTGGAGCCGACGGTGTACGCGACGCTGGTGCTCTCCAACGCCACCGACCAGGCGCTCCTCGCCGGCCCTGTGGAGGTCACCGTCGACGACGACTTCCTGCTGACCGCCGCCCTGCCCACACTCGCCCCCGGCGGTGTCCGCCGGGTGGGTCTCGGGCCGGCCGAGGGCATCCGGGTCACCCGCCGCACGAACCTCCACGAGTCGACCGCGGGCCTGCGCAACAACACCACCGTGCTCGACCACCGCGTCCACGTGGAGCTGGCCAACCGGCTCGCGCGGCCCGTCACCGTGGAGGTCCACGAGCGGGTTCCCGTCACCTCCGAACCGGACGTACGGATCGAGGAGCGGGCCGACTGGACGAAGCCCGAGGACGGCACGGGGCCGGAGCACCACGCCCCCGGCACACGCCTCTGGCGGGTGGACCTGCCCGCCGGCGGCACCACCGCCCTCGACGGCGGCTACGAGATCCGCATCCCGGCCGGCAAGGCCGTGGCCGGCGGCAACCGCAGGAGCTGACCCCACCATGTCCACCGCCCCAGAGCCGATCGCCCTGCCCGTCACCGCCGTCACCTGCCTTGAGGACCGCGCCCACGTCGAGCGCGCCACCGTGCTCGACCTGGCTGCCGGGGTCCAGCGGCTGCGCCTCGGACCGGTCAGCGCGCTGGCCGTCGACCGCACCCTGCACGCCGAGCTGACCGCCGATCACCCCGCGACCGTGCTCGATGTCCGCATCGTCCGCGACTGGACCCCGCGCGCCCCGCTGCCGCCCTCCGCCGACGACTCCGCCCTGCGGCAGCACGAGCACGCCCTCGAACGGGAACGGCTCACCCTGGAGCAGCGGCGCGACCGGCTGCGGGCCCGCCTCGACCTGCTCGGGCGGCTCGCCACCGACGTGCTGCGGGAGATCGGCGAAGGCACCGGCCACGGGGAGAGCGAAGGACCGCGCTGGGCCCGCGAACTGGACCGGGTGGACGACGAGCGGGACACGTACGCGGAACGGCTCCGCGCCGTGGAGGCCCGGCTGTCCGCCCTCGGCGCCGAACTCGTCGAGACCCGGCGGGCCCTGCGGCTGTCCGAGGAGCAGCCCGCCGAACTGGTCGGCCATGTCGAGCTGACCGTGGAGTCCGCGGTCGCCGGACCGGTCGCGCTGCGCCTGAGCCACCTCACTCCGTGCGCGCTGTGGCGGCCCGCCTACCGGGCCGTGCTCGACGGTGACGCCCTGACCCTCGAGACCGAGGCGATGGTCTGGCAGCGCACCGGCGAGGACTGGTCGGACGTACGGCTGACGCTGTCGACGGCCCGGTCGGCGCTGGCCACCGATCCGCCGCACCTGGTCGAGGACCGCCTGACGCTCAGGGACCGCTCCGCCGCCGAGCGCCGTACCGTCGACGTCGAGCTGCGCGAGGAGGAGATCGGGGACCTCGGTCCGCCCGCCGCTGTGCTCGGTCTCCCGGGCGTGGACGACGGCGGCGAGGCCCGGGTGCTGCACGCGCCCGCACCGGTCTGCGTGCCCGGCGACGGCCGGGCCCACCGGGTGCCGCTGTCCTCCTTCACCACGGCCGCGAGCAGCGAGTACGCGTGTTCACCCGAGCTGTCCGAGCTGGTAACGCAGGTGGTGCGGTTCGACAACCGGTCCGGGCACGCCCTGCTCGCCGGGCCCGTGGACCTGGTCCGCGGCAGCGGGTTCGGCGGGCGCGGCACGCTGGAGTTCACCGCCCCCGGCGCCCCGTGCGAGCTCGCCTTCGGCAGCCGCGACGACTGCCGGGTGATCCGGGAGGCCGAGGAGTCCCGCGACTCCGCCGGGTTCACCCAGCGGACCGTGGTCACCCGCACGGTCCGGCTGCACCTCTCCCGCTTCTCCGCCCCCGGGGAGCACGGCGAGCGGCGCGTCGCCCTGCGCGAGCGGATCCCGGTCTCCGAGGTCGCGGCGGTGGAGGTACGGCTGCGCAAGGAGGCCTGCTCCCCGGCGCCCGACGCCTTCGACGCCGAAGGCATCGCGCGGTGGGACGTCGTCCTCCCGCCGGGCGGGCGCCGCACGGTGACACTGGTCTACGAGCTGTCGGCGAAGGCCAACGTCACCGGGCTCTGAGCCGCTTCACCGGCCGTGGAGTGATGTCGCTACTTCACCGCGGTCAACGTCGCGTAGACGACGGTGTTGGCCTGGTAGCCGGTCTTGCCGGACCATCTGCCGCCGCAGGTGATCAACCGCAGTTCGGGGCGTCCGGAGCTGCCGTACACCTGGTCGTCGGGGAAGCCGTCCTTCGCGTGGAGCTCCACCGCGTCGACCGTGAACAGGGCCGTGCGTCCGTCCTCGCGTACGACCCCGATCTCGGCTCCCCGTCCGAGGGCACCGAGCCGGTGGAAGACGGCCGGGCCGTAGGGGGTGTCGACGTGTCCTGCCACGACGGCCGTCCCCGGGGAGCCGGGCGTGGTTCCGGCGGCGTACCAGCCGGCGAGGGCCGGGGCCGTCGCGGGCGGCGGCTTGAGTGTTCCCGCCGCGTCCAGCTCCAGGCGGGTCAGGAAGGCGTCGACCCCGACGGCCGGAATCCGGATCCGTACCGGGTCCGAGGCCGGAAGCGGCTGAACGCCGGTGTGGTTCGGGGCGCTTCCCCGGCCGCCCTGGGGAGCGGTCCGCGCGACGGGCGGGCGGGACTGGGCCGTCGTGGGCTGTGGGGGTGGGTCGTCGCGCTGTGCGTGGGCCATCAGCAGGCATCCGGCGAGCGCGGTCCAGGCGAGCGTCGTGAACGACGGGCTGCGCCCCGGCGTCGGGCCGGTGGTCTTCGGCGGCCCGGAGCCTTTCCTCATGATGGTGGTGCCTTCGCTGGGTTCCCGGAGCCCCCGCGGCCCCCGGCCTCATCGGACGAGCCGGAGGGCGGGGGCCGGGGCCGGAAGCGGGCGTGTCGTCAGGCCGAGGTCTTCGAGGCCGCGGAGCGCCGGCGCATGCGGATCACTCCGCCCACGACGGCTCCGCCGAGCAGCAGACCGCCCAGGGCGAGCTGGGTGCCCCTGTCGGCGGTCCCGCCGGCTCCGCCGGCCCCGGCGGCCCAGCCGTAGCCGGCGTCGACGGCACCGTTCGGGCGGCCGGAGATCTGGTAGGTGACGGTCTGTTTGACCCGCGGCGGGCACTTGAGGGTCACGGTGTCCGTGCCGGAGGTGGCGCCCTCGGGTACCTGGAACTCGCCCACCAGGACGCCCTGCCGGTCACCCGGCAGCAGGTGGAACTGCCCGCCCGCCTCCGACTCGCCCTTGCCGTAGGTCTCGTCGCCGCAGGCGGAGGTGGTGACGGTGACGGTGGTGCCGGGGGCGGCGTTCCCCGGGGAGATCTGGACGTCGCCGACGGACTCCCCTGCGGCGGGTTCCGCGACGGCGGCCAGGGCGGTGGGCGTGGACAGGGTGAGGGCGGCGACGATCAGGGCGGCCTGCAGACCGCTACGTGCGAGACGCATGCTTCTCTCCTCTACGGAGCCTTCCCGGCCGGCTGGTCCGCGCGGCGCCTGTGCTGTGCTCCGTGCACGAGGCAATCTCCCGCCCGTGATCACCGCAACGCGAGAAGCGCGCGCAGGTGTCCCCCGGTCGGAGTGATCTTCTCCCCCTGTGCTCTCGTCACCGCAGGTCACGGTGGCGGGCGCGGCGTGCGGAATGCAGGGGTCCGCGGCGGGCGAACGGCCTAGCCGAAAGCCTTCCGGGGGACAGGCCTGCCCACCCGGGGGATCAGCGGTGGCAGGCCGGAACACCCCCTCATAGCTTCGGCATATGACCAGACGACAGATCGCCCACCTCGCCTGCGCCGCGGTTGTCGTGGCCACCGGGCTGGGCGCCGCCGCACCGACAGCCGGCCACCACCGGACCGTGCACCGGGTGAAGCCCGGCGCGTCGATCCAGCAGGCAGTGGACGCCGCGAAGCCGGGGGACACCATCGTGCTCTCGCCCGGCACCTACCGTGAGAGCGTCCGCATCACCACCGCGGACCTGACGCTGCGTGGATCGGGCGTCTTCCCCACCGTCCTCGAGCCCGCCGAGACCCCGGACAACGCGTGCGCCAAGGCCGGCAACGGCATCTGCGTGACCGGGACGAAGGACAGCCCCGTCGAGGGCGTCACCGTGCGCTCCCTGACCGTCCGGGGCTTCACCAAGAACGGCCTGTGGGCGTCGTGGACCGACCGCCTGAGGGTCCAGCGGGTGATCGCCGAGAAGAACGGGAACTGGGGCATCGCCCAGGAGCGTTCCGTGCGCAGCGTGCTCAGCCACAACATCGCCCGGGACAACGGCGACGCCGGTCTCTTCGTCTCCAACACCACCGACACGGAGGCCGGGGCCACCGACACCCAGGGCACGGTGATCAGCCACAACCGCGTGTCCGGGAACCGGATCGGCGTCACGGTGCGGCGCCTGCGGAACCTGACCGTCCATCACAACGAGGCGACCGGGAACTGCGCGGCGGTGTTCGTGGTGGGCGACGAGTCCACGCCGCGCGCCGGGGCGATGACCCTGCGCCGTAACCACGTCCACGCCAACAACAAGTACTGCCCGAAGACCCCCCGACTGCCGTTCCTGCAGGGCTCGGGCATCGTGCTCACCGGCGCCGAGCAGACGGTGGTGGCGGAGAACACGGTCGAGGACAACGTGGGCAGCTCCCCGCTGTCGGGCGGCATCGTGCTGTTCAAGAGCTTCGTGGGCGCCCTCAACGAGCGGAACGAGATCCGCGACAACGTCGTGCTGCGCAACAGCACGGCCGATGTGGCCAACCGGGACACCGGCACGGGCAACACCTTCCACGGCAACACCTGCAAGGTCTCGGAGCCCGCGGGGATGTGCTGACCCACTCCGGTCCCCTCCACTCCCCCGACCCCCACCCCTGGCACGACAGCAAAGGCAAGGCAGCAGATGACGACTGTTGATCCGGCTCCCCCACCGCCCATGCGGCTGCGGGAGCTCGTTTTCGGGGCGGCGTGCGCCGCCGCCGTCCGCGCGGCCGCCCGTCTGGGTGTGGCGGACGCGCTGGGCGACACGCCCATGACCGTGGAGGACCTGGCGACGGCGGTGAAGACCCAGCCGCGGACACTGCGCCGGCTGCTGCGCGCGCTGTCCTGCCAGGGGGTCTTCACCGAGCTCCCCGACGGCACCTTCGCGCACACCGAGATGTCCCGGCTGCTGCGCGAGGACGATCCGCACAGCCTCAGGTACATCGCCCTGTGGTGCACCGAGCCGTGGACGTGGGACGTCTGGCCGAAGCTCGACGAGGCGGTGCGCTCCGGCCGTAACGTCTTCGAGGACGTGTACGACCGGGAGTTCTTCGCGTACCTCAACGAGGACGCGCCCGAGTCGGCGTACGTGTTCAACCGGGCCATGACGACGTCGAGCGAGCAGTCCGCGCGGGACGTCGCCGACCTGCTCGACCTGCGGGGCGTCGCCTCGGTCGCGGACATCGGCGGCGGCCAGGGGCACGTCCTGGCGAGTCTGCTCGAGCGTCACCCCGGCATGCACGGCACCCTGCTCGACCTGCCGGGCGTGGTGGGCAACGCCGATCCGCGCCTGCGGGCGGGCGGTTCGCTGGCCTCCCGGGTCCGTGTCGTGCCCGGGGACTGCCGCGAGGACATCCCGGTCCAGGCGGACGTGTACATCATCAAGAACATCCTGGAGTGGGACGACGACAGCACCCGCAGGGCGCTGGCCAACGTCCGGAAGGCGGCGAAGCCCGGCGCCCGCGTCGTCGTGATCGAGAACCTCGTGGACGACACCCCGTCGATGCGGTTCACGACCGCCATGGACCTCCTGCTGCTCCTCAACGTCGGTGGCGCGAAGCACACCCGGCAGAGCATGCTCGACCGGCTGACGGACGCGGGGCTCGTCATCGGCGAGATCCGCGCGGTCAACGCGTATCTCCACGCCTTCGAGTGCACCGTGCCGAGCTAGCCCGCGCGCGGCGAAACCCGAGGCCGCCCGCTCCGCGTCTGTCGCGGGGCGGGCGGCCTCGGGTTTCACTGCCGGACGTCGCTCAGGAACCGGCGTCCCGCTCCCAGCGGTAGAAGCAGTGCGCCATGGCGTCCTTGGGGCTGCGCCAGGTCTTCGGGTCGTACGCGCTGACGTACGCCGACAGCTTCTCGCTGGTGTCCCGGAACTCGGGGTGTCCGGCCAGCTTCGCGATGGCGGGCGCCGGGTCCTGCTCGGACTCGATCAGGTGCAGATAGACCTCGCCGAACTGGAACAGGCTGCGCCGGGTCACGCCGACCAGGTGCGGGAGCTCGCCGCGGTCGGAGGCGGCGAACACGTCGGCGATCGCCGGCGCCGAACCGGGCGCCATGCGGGCGACGATCAGGGCGTGGTGCATCGAGTGTCCTTCCTGGTGGTGGTCAGCCGCGGACCGGTGCCTGCCGGCGGTCGCGGGCGACCTGCTCGATGCGGTCCCGGATGAGGGCCATCTGCGTGCGGGAGTTGCGGTTGATGTTGTCGGTCATCCACTCGTCGTCGACGGGCGCGTCGGGCTTCATGGCGAAGTCCTGCACCCAGCGCATCTGGATGCCGCCCGGCATCTCGACGTACTCCCACTTGATGTTCATGTGGGCGAAGGGCCCGGTCTCGACGCGGCGGGCGCGGACGGTCCGGCCGGCCCGGTCCACGGTCCGCTCCGACACCCAGCTCCAGACCTTGCCGGACTCGTCCGGGTGCATGGTCAGGCGGAACGTCGTCGAGTCGCCCTCGCGGGAGAGCACCTCGACCGAGGCGTACTCGCTGAAGAGCCGGGGCCAGTTCTCGATGTCGTTGGTGATGTCCCAGACGAGGTCGAAGGGGGCGTTGATGGTGATGCTGTTGTCGGTGTGACCGGACACGTCAGACTCCCGTCCTGAGGGTGCTGTTGACAAGGACGACGAACTCGGCGGGCGTCTTGCACCGCTCCGCGTCGGTGGGCAGCGCGGTGCCGTAACGGTTCTCCAGCTCGCCGACGATGCCGAGCAGGCCGAGCGAGTCGAGGCCGAGGGAGCTGAACGGCGCTTCCGAGGTCTGCTCGAGCTCCCGCGGGTCGACGGTGACGCCGGCGGCCTGCTTCATCAGGGCGGCCAGCTCGCCGAAGGTCAGTTCGGTGGTGATCATGCGTTTCTCTCCTTCCCGCCCGGTCCTACCGGGCGGAGTCGCCGCCGCGGCGCACTACCAGCGCCGCGTTGGATCCCATGAGTCCCCTGCTGAGGACGAGTGCCGTGCGCAGCTCGGCGGGGCGAGCGCGGGACATCACCAGATCGAGGTCGTGGCAGATGTCGTACACGTTGGGGGTGGGGGGCACGACGCCGTGTTCCATGGCGAGCACCGCGGCCACGGTGTCGAGCACGGGCGCCCCGCAGTAGGCCCGGCCGATCCCGGTCTTGGGCGCCGTGACGGGTACGCGCGCGGCGTGGGCTCCGAGGGCGTCGGCGATCGCGAGGGCTTCGGCGCGGTCGGCCTCCGGTACGCCCAGGGCGTCGGCGAAGACGACGTCGATCTCCTCCGGGGCGCAGTCGGCCTCGTCTAGCGCGACGCGGATCGCGCGGGCGAGGCCCTCACGGGACTCCGCCCAGCGCGAGGCGCCGGTGAACGTGGCGCCGTGGCCGGCCACGGTGGCCCGGACGGCCGCTCCCCGGTCGCGGGCCCGCTTCTCGTCCTCGACGACGAGCATCGCGCCGCCCTCGGCGGGCACGAAGCCGCAGGCCGCCGTCGTGAAGGGACGGTACGCGCGGTCCGGGTCCTCGACGGTGCTGAGCTCCGGATAGCCGAGCTGGCACACCATCGAGTACGGGGCGAGCGGGGCCTCCGCGGAGCCGACGACCACCGCGCCGGTCCCGCGCCGTACGGCCCTGGCGGCGTGGGCGAGGGCGTCAAGGCCGCCGGCCTCGTCGCTCGCGACCACTCCGCAGGGCCCCTTGAGGCCGCTGCGGATGGAGATCTGGCCGGTGCTCGCTGCGTAGAACCAGGCGATGGACTGGTACGGGCCGACGTACTTGGAGCCCTGCCCCCACAGCTTCTGCAGCTCCCGCTGGCCGAACTCGCCGCCGCCGGACCCGGCGGCGGTGACCACGCCGATGGAGAACGGGTCCTCCGGGTCCTCGCCGGAGAGGCCGGCGTCGTCGAGGGCGAGGGAGGCCGCGGCCATGGCGTAGTGGGTGAACCGGTCGGTCTGGACGAGGAACCGCTCCTCGATGAGGGTCGAGGCGTCGAAGGCCCGGACCTCGCCGGCGACCTTGAGCGGCAGGTTCTCGCATCCCTCGCGGGTGATCCGGTCGAGGACGCTGAGGCCTTCCCGTACGGACTTCCAGTACGCGTCGGTGCTCAGGCCGTTGGGTGCGATCACACCGATGCCGGTGACGACCGCGCGCGGTGGGTGGTGGGTGCTCATCGTGACCTCCCGCCCGGCCCCGTCAGCAGCACCGCGGACTGGAAGCCGCCGAATCCGCTGCCGACGGAGAGCACGTTCCTCAGCTTCCGGGGGCGGGCGGTGCGTGGCACGTAGTCCAGGTCGCACTCGGGGTCGGGGGTCTCGTAGTTCGCCGTCGGAGGTACCACCTGGTGTGTCAGCGCGAGGACGCAGGCGGCGACCTCTATCGCGCCGATCGCGCCGAGCGAGTGCCCCACCATGGATTTGATGGAGCTCATGGGCGTCGCGTACGCGTGCGCGCCCAGGGAGCGCTTCACGGCGGCGGTCTCGTGCCGGTCGTTCTGCCGGGTGCCGGAACCGTGCGCGTTGACGTAGTCGATCTGTGTGGGGTCGAGCCGGGCCTGGTCGAGCGTGCTGTCGATCGCGCGGGCCATCTCCAGTCCCTCGCCGGTCAGCCCGGTCATGTGGTACGCGTTGCCGAAGGTGGCGTAGCCGCCTATCTCGCAGTAGATGTGCGCTCCGCGCGCACGGGCGTGTTCGTACTCCTCCAGGACGAGGACCGCCGCACCCTCGCCCATCACGAAGCCGTTGCGGTGGTCGTCGAACGGCCGGGAGGCGTGCTCGGGGTCGTCGTTGTCGGGTGACGTCGCCTTGATGGCGTCGAAGCAGGCCATGGTGATCGGCGATATCGGGGAGTCCGACGCCCCGGCGATGCAGACGTCCGCCCGGCCCTCCTCGATGGTGTGGAAGGCGTAGCCGACCGCGTCGAGGCCGGAGGTGCAGCCGGTGGAGACGGTCTGCACGGGGCCGCGGGCACCGAACTGTTCGGCGACGACAGAGGCGAGCGTGCTCGGCGAGAACGCCAGGTGGAGCTTCGGGTCGGCCGCGCGGTGGTCCACGTCCCACCGCTGCCCGCGCTCGCTCACCAGGACGTAGTCGTGCTCCAGGCGGGTGGTGCCGCCGACGGCGCTGCCGAGGGAGACTCCGACCCGCCACGGGTCCTCCGTCCCGGTGTCGAGTCCGGAGTCGCGTACGGCTTCCCCGGCGGCGACCACGGCGAACTGGATGTACCGGTCGGCGTGGTCGCGCAGCTCCGGGTCGAGGCCGTGCGCGAGCGGGTCGAAGTCGCACTCGGCGGCGATGCGGGAGCGCAGGCCGGCCGGGTCGAACAGGGTGATGCCACGGGTGGCGGTACGGCCGTTGGACAGGAGGTCCCAGAACGCCGTTGCTCCGATGCCTCCCGGAGCGACCACACCGATGCCGGTTATGGCCACGCGCCGGGTCACTCGATGGCCCCGCTTCGCTTCGGGGACTGCCCGGGATCTCCCACGGACAGGTGCGGCCCGGCGGCGGCGGCGAGCTCGCCGTCCTCGTCGACCTCGGTGTCGACGTGGCCGAGGCTCGGCCGCGGGGCGAGCGGGCCCAGGTGGAAGACCATGCGGGCCTCCACGTCGCCGACGTTGCGGAACCGGTGCCGCATGTCGATGGGGATCAGGAGCCCCTGGTCGCTCCGGAGCCCGTACGTGTCCCCGTCCAGGTCCACTTCGAGCGCGCCGGAGACGACGTACACGAACTCCTCGGAGTACGGGTGGTAGTGCTCACCGATGCGCTCACCGGGCTGCACGATGGCCAGGCCCATGAAGCCGCTGGTGGAGCCGACGGTGGCCGGCGTGAGCATGGCCCGCAGGTCACCTCCGCGCCTGCGGTTGGGCTCCGTCTCGCTCAGGTTCACGATGCGGGGTCGCTGCTTGAGCATGGTTGATACCTCCGAGTGTGACTGTGACGTGGCGGGGAACGGCCGCGGCCCGGGCCGCGGCCGCCCGGTCAGGAATCCGCCGAGCTGCGGTCGGTGACGGGCAGCATGTCGGCGTGCGACAGGAGCCGGTTGATGTTGCGGTCCGTCGCCAGGGAGCCCTCGACACCGATCGCGGCACCGTCGAGCAGTCGCTCGAGCTCCGCGGCCTTCTTGGAGCCCTTGAGGCCCAGCGAGGCGAGGGGGTCGAGGTCGAGGTCGGCCGTGATGTCGATGAGGCGCACCACGATGTCGTCGCGCTGGAAGACGGTGCTGCCGTACACGGGGCTCTTCGGGTCGTCGGCGGCGGCCGCGTCCTGGTGGGCGAGCAGCCGGGCCAGCTCCATGCCGCAGCCCTCCTTGGCCGGGTAGTACAGCGCGTGCCGCCGCAGGCCCGCGGGGGCCGGCCGGCCGGACACCACGTGCTGTACGGCCGGGAGCGCCGCCCGGGTGAAGAAGACCCGCGCCGACTCGGGGTCGGTGAGGTCCCGGTCCTGCTCCAGGTACGGGTTGATGGCCTCCTCGACCGCGCGCACCTCGGGCTGGCGGGCCACGTGGCGCAGGGCGGCGAGGAGGTCGCCCTCCACTTCCACGGCCCGCACGACGCGGTTGCCGTGCATGAAGAGCGAGGTGCGGCGCAGCCGGGTGTTCTCGTCGACCTGGGCCTTGGGCGACTCGTACCCGGCGAGCAGCTCCGCGACCTTCGACTCCGAGCCCGGCTTGACGGTGAAGGTCAGGGCGTGGCGGGCCACACCGTCGCCCACGCGGGCCGCCACCTGCACGCCCCTGGACGCCGCGTCCGCCGTGAGCGGCTGCCGGGGACCGGTCTCCCGGAGGATGCTGTAGCGCATCGACCGGGTGTCACGGACGCAGCTGTGCATCGGCTTGACGGTCTCGACGTGCTCCTCGCTGTTCACCCAGGCGAGGAACGGCGGCGCGCTCTCCCACTCGCTGGTGATGAGCCACTGCGAGGGGTTCTCGATGGACTGGCAGAGCTGGTCGCTGATGTGTCCGGGCACGGAGGCGACCTGCTTGCGCATCAGCTCGTACGCCTCCAGGAACTGCTGCTGGGCTCCTTCGTACAGGTCGAGGAGCAGGATCACCCGCAGCCTGGAGCCGTCGAACGCCGACTGCGATATGCGTCCCGATGTGGTCATCCGGCGCACCTCTTTCTCTTCTTCGGGGAGGGTCGGGAGTGACCGCCGCGCCCGAAAGGCCGGGGTCGTCATGTGCCGATCGTTGGCGTGCTCCGCGATCCGCGCGAGCCCCACGGGGCGGATGAGTGAACTGCGTGTCATTCGGGTGCCCCGAATGCACGAACCGGTCCTCGGAGGGCATGAATCTGCATCCCACCCCTGGCATGCGTCACAGATGACGCTGGAGGCGATCAATGAACCGAAACGAAGAGGCCGGCGCAGTCGGTCACCGCACGCCCGTCCTCATCGTCGGCGGCTCTCTGGTGGGTCTGTCCACCTCGCTGTTCCTGGGGCGTCTCGGCGTGCCGCACACGCTCGTCGAGCGTCACCGGGGCACCTCGTACCACCCCCGCGGGCGCGGCAACAACGTGCGCACGATGGAGTTGTTCCGGGGTGCCGGCGTGGAGCGGCGCATCCACGAGGCCGCGTCCGTCCTGGCCCGCAACAACGGCATCCTGCAGACACCCGGCCTGGTGGGCGATGTCGGCGAGTGGCTGTTCAGGGAGATCGACCCCGGCGGCGGGGTCGCCCGCTTCAGCCCCGCCGGTTGGTGCCTGTGCAGCCAGAACGACCTGGAGCCGGTGCTCCTGGAGACCGCCCGGGAGCTGGGCGGGGATCTGCGGTACTCCACCGAGCTGATGTCGTTCGAGCAGGACCCCGACGGGGTGACGGCGCACGTGAAGAGCCGCGACACGGGCGAGCACACCACGATCCGCGCGGACTACCTCGTCGCGGCGGACGGTCCGCGCAGTCCCGTCCGCGAGCGGCTCGGCATCGGGCAGACCGGCCGGGGCGACCTGTTCCACAACGTCAGCATCACCTTCGTGTCCCGGGGCCTCGCGGACATCGTCGGCGACCGGCACTTCGTCGTCTGCTACCTGACGAACCCGGAGGCCGACGGGGCCCTGCTGCCGGTGGACAACCAGGAGCACTGGGTGTTCCACGCGCCCTGGCACCCCGAGGACGGCGAGACGCTGGAGGAGTTCACCGACGAGCGGTGCCGGGACCACATCCGGCGGGCCGTGGGCGTGCCCGGTCTCGACGTGGAGATCACCGGCAGGGCCCCCTGGCACGCCGCCGAGCGGGTCGCCGAACGGTACGGGGACGGCCGGGTGTTCCTGGCCGGCGACTCGGCCCACGAGATGTCCCCCACCGGGGCGTTCGGCTCCAACACCGGTATCCAGGACGCGCACAACCTCGCCTGGAAGCTGGCCGCCGTCCTCGGCGGATGGGCCGGCCCCGGCCTGCTCGCCTCGTACGACGCCGAGCGCCGTCCGGTCGCCGAGGCGACGAGTGCCCGCGCCTCGTCCCGTTCGGTCGAGCACAGCCACCCCGGGTACGCCCCGGGGGCCGGCGGCCCTGCGGGACGCAAGGGCGGCATCCTCAACGTGGCGCTCGGCTACCGCTATCCGCAGGGCGCGGTCCAGGGGGCCGACCAGGGGCTGGCGGTCGTGCCCGACGCACTGCGGCTGACGGGCGAGCCCGGGAGCCGGGCACCCCACATGTGGGTGCACCGCGCCGGTGCCCGGGTCTCCACCCTCGACCTGTACGAGCGGTCCCTGGTCCTGCTGAGCTCCGAGAGCGGGGGTGGTGGGTGGCACGCCGCGGCGGAGGAGGTCTCACGCAAGCTGTCGGTGCCGCTGGAGGCGTACCGCGTCGGCGACGGGCCGGACGCGGAGTTGTCGCCCGCGGACGACAGGGACTGGTCCGAGTCGCACGGCGTCACGCCGGACGGTGCGGTGCTCGTCCGCCCCGACGGGTTCGTCGCCTGGCGGTCCGAGGGGGCGTCGGCGGATCCCCGAGGGGAGCTGGGAGCGGTCCTCACCGCGATCCTGGGCCTCGGCTGACCGCTCCTGCGGCGTGCTGACGGAAGGCGTCCGGCCTGGGCATCAGCCCGGGCCGGACGTCGTTCTTTCGGACGTCGTTCCTTCGGGTCCTCGGGCGGGGTCCGCGGACGGACGAGGCGCCTGATCGCGGAGTTCAGGTGGTGAGGAGCCGGTTGAAGAAGGAGCGGTACTGGCGCAGGGCCATGCGCAGGTTCTCCGTGTCGACGTTCTCGCCCTGGCTCCACTGCGCTTCGAGGTTCCTCTTGTGGTCGGCGAAAGTGCCGGCGAGCTTCTGCATCACGTCGGCGACCAGGCCGTCGGCCGAGTGCACGGCCTCGCGGGGGTCGTCGACGAACAGGCTCTGGATCTCGTGCCAGCGGGTACGGAAGGCTTCCTCGTCCTCGGCGTCCAGCAGGCGGGGGGCCTCGTCCTCCCCGGCTGCCTCTTCCTTCCTGTGCGCGTCGCCCTCCTTGGGCGCGTCGTCGTCCTCGGGCGCCTCGTCTGCCCTGCGTTCCGCCCTGCCCGCCTCCGTGTCGGCCCGCTCGGTGGCGACGGAGGTGTCGGGGGCGGAGGTGTCATCGGCGGCGGAGGTGTCATCGTCGACGGTGGTGCGTGCGTTCGGCGCGGTGCCGGCAGCCGAGCCCGTGCCGGTGCTTTCGCCGGGGTACATGGGTGGTGCTTCGGTGCCCGGTTCCCGTTCCTCACCGCGGTCGCGCCGGCCGGCGATGTCCTCGGTCGACAGGCCGGTGTCCGCCTGCTCGTGGGTGTCGTGGTCACGCATGTCACGCCTCCGCTTCAGGTCCGGCCCGGGCCTGCCTGGTTGCCGTTGGAGAGGAGTTCGTCGAAGAGGGCCCGGTAGTGCACCATCGCTCCTCTCAACTGCTCGGTGGTGGCCTGCTTCGGCGTGGAGCTGAGCGCGTTGATCTCGTGCGCCGCCCGGTAGTGCTCCAGCGTGCGGCCGTGCTCCACGGAGAGGTCCCGCATCCTCTGCTCGGAGTCCTCCGTGGGATAGCCGCGCTCCTGCATGAGCGCGGTCACCAGCCGGTCGGCGTCGTGCACCGCGCCGTCCGGCCGGTCCACGAACTCCTCCTGAACCCCGCGCCACTCCCGGGCGTAACGCTCCCGCGCCCCGCTCGAAAGCGGCTTGATGTCCAGGGACTCGTGGCGCTGTTCACGGGATGCGAGGTCGTACTCGGCGGCCCGCCTGCTCCCGGCGTCGTCGACCGTGCGGTCGTACTCGGGCCCGAACTGCTCCCGCAGCCGCTGCCGGCGCCGTCTGTTCAGGGCGACGGCGAGCACGATCAGCGCGATCACCACCGCGACGGGAATGACGATGGCCAGAATCGCTCCTGTCGACATCGGCCTCGCCCCCTTCGGTCTCGTCTCTGTGCCCGGCGGCTGCCCAGGGGCGCCGGGCTGAAACGGTTCGGGGGTGAGGCGGTCCCTTGCGACGTCGCCGCGGCCCTGGGGCGCCGTGCCCGACGGCGCCCCACTGCTTCCCGGGTCCTCGCCGGCCGGCCCTCGCCGCCCCGGGGCAGGCGGTGACCTCAGATGACGCCCTGCGCCGTCATCGCCCGCGCGACGCGCAGGAAGCCGGCCACGTTGGCGCCGAGTACGTAGTCCTCGGGGTTGCCGCCGTACGCCTCCGCGGTGGCGCGGCACTGGGTGTGGACGTCTCGCATGACCGTGGCGAGGCGGGCCTCGGTCTGCTCGAAGGACCAGCTGTCGCGGGCCGCGTTCTGCTGCATCTCCAGCGCCGAGGTCGCCACGCCGCCCGCGTTGGCGGCCTTCCCGGGGCCGAAGAGGACCCCGGCCTCCCGGAGCACCTTCACCGCCTCCGGCGTGCAGGGCATGTTCGCGCCCTCGGCGACGGCGAGGACCCCGTTCTTGACCAGCGCCACGGCGTCGTCGCGACGCACCTCGTTCTGGGTGGCGCAGGGCAGGGCGATGTCGCACGCGACGTCGTACACCGTGCCGCGCGCGGAGAAGCGCGCGGTCGGCTTCGCTTCCGCGTAGGCGGAGATCCGGGCCCGGCGCACCTCCTTGACGTCCTTCAGGAGCTCCAGGTCGATGCCGTCCTCGTCGACGAGGTAGCCGGAGGAGTCGCTGCACGCCACCACCCGGCCGCCCAGCGCCTGCACCTTCTGCGCCGCGTACACGGCCACGTTGCCCGACCCGGAGACCACCACCCGACGGCCGTCGAAGCCGTCACCGCGGGTGGCGAGCATCTCCTGGGCGAAGAACACCGCGCCGTAACCCGTGGCCTCCGTACGGACGTGGGAGCCGCCCCAGCCCACCGGCTTGCCGGTGAGGACACCGGACTCGTACCGGTTGGTGATCCGCTTGTACTGGCCGAAGAGGTAGCCGATCTCCCGCCCGCCCACGCCGATGTCACCGGCCGGCACATCGGTGTGCTCGCCCAGGTGACGGTAGAGCTCGGTCATGAACGACTGGCAGAACCGCATGATCTCGCCGTCCGAACGGCCCTTCGGGTCGAAGTCGGAGCCGCCCTTGCCGCCGCCGATCGCCATCCCGGTCAGCGCGTTCTTGAAGATCTGCTCGAAACCGAGGAACTTCACGATCCCCAGGTTGACGCTCGGATGGAAGCGCAGCCCACCCTTGTACGGGCCGAGCGCGCTGTTGAACTCCACCCGGAAGCCCCGGTTCACCCGAACGGCACCCTGGTCGTCGACCCACGGGACCCGGAACATCAGCTGCCGCTCGGGCTCGCACAGCCTGTCCAGGATGCCGGTCTCCGCGTACTCCGGGTGCCGGTCCAGCGCCGGGCCGAGCGAGTCCAGCACCTCGGCCGCCGCCTGGTGGAACTCCGCCTCCCCCGGATTACGCCGGCAGACCTCCGTGTAGACCGCCTCGATGTGCGCGCTGACATTCATGGGTGTGTCTCGCTTTCCCTGTCTCCGAAGGCTCGGCTGCCGGTACCCGGCGTCAGGCATCCTGCCGGACTCCCAGCCCATCCTGTGCTCCGCCGACAGGCGCTCGACCGACTTGCGCGTTCTCCTCCGGTGAACGGGACGCGGCGGACCGGAGCGTCGTCCTGCCCGCCGGCGGCGGGTGGTCCGGCTACTGCCAGTCCTCGTCCCACGGCGGCGGCTCGGCGTCGTCGAAGTCGAAGGGCGGCGGCTCTTCTTCCACCGGCGCCGAAGGTGCCCTCGGTGCACGGGCCGCCGGGACCGCCGCAGCCGCCTCGGCGGACGGGGCAGGCGAGCCGGACGCGGCGGGCTCGCCGGACGGGGCGGGCTCGCCGGCGTGGGCCTCCGCCAGGGCGTCGAGGACACCCTGGCCGTACTTGGTCAGCTTGGCCTCTCCGACGCCGCCGACGGTGGCCAGCTCCTGGACCGTGGTGGGGAGCAGGGTCGCGATCTCCCGCAGCGTCGCGTCGTGGAAGACGACGTACGCGGGGACGCCCTGCTCGCGGGCGGTCGCGGCCCGCCAGGCCCGCAGGGCCTCGAAGACCGGCACGGCGGCGGCGGGCAGGTCGACCGGCACGCGGGCGCCCTTTCCGGAGCGCGACCCGGATTCCTTTCGGGCCGGTCCTGCCGGCGCCTTCTCCTTGCGCATCGGGACGGTGCGGCGCCCGCCGAGGACCTCGCCGCTGGCATCCGTCAGGACCAGCGTCCCGTAGTCGCCCTCCACCGCGAGCAGCCGCTGCGCCAGCAGCTGGCGCACGACGCCCCGCCACTCCGCCATCGACAGATCCGCGCCGATGCCGAACACCGAGAGGCTGTCGTGGTCGAACTGGATGACCTTGGCCGTCTTCTTGCCCTGCAGGATGTCGATGATCTGGCCGGCGCCGAACTTCTGGCGCCGCTCCTTGGCCAGCCGCCACACCGTGGACAGCAGCTTCTGCGCCGCGACCGTGCCGTCCCAGGACTCGGCCGGCGTCAGACACGTGTCGCAGTTGCCGCACGGCTCGCCGGACTGGCCGAAATACGCGAGGAGCCGCACGCGACGGCAGTCGACCGTCTCGCACAGGGCCAGCATCGCGTCCAGGTGCGCGGCCAGTGAGCGGCGGTGCGTCTCGTCGCCCTCGGAGCCGTCGATGAGCTTGCGCTGCTGGACCACGTCCTGCAGGCCGTACGCGAGCCAGGCCGTCGCCGGCTCGCCGTCGCGCCCCGCGCGACCGGTCTCCTGGTAGTAGCCCTCGACGGACTTCGGCAGGTCCAGGTGGGCCACGAAGCGCACGTCCGGCTTGTCGATGCCCATGCCGAAGGCGATCGTGGCGACCACCACGACCCCGTCCTCCCGCAGGAAGCGCGCCTGGTTCGCCGCACGCGTGCGGGAGTCCATGCCGGCGTGGTACGGCACGGCGTCGATGCCGTGCTCCACCAGGAAGGCCGCGGTCTTCTCCACCGAGGACCGGGACAGGCAGTAGACGACGCCGGCGTCCCCTTCGTGCTCGGTCCTGATCAGCTCCAGGACCTGCTTGAGCGCGTTGTTCTTCGGGACGATGCGGTACTGGATGTTCGGACGGTCGAAGCTCGCGACGAAGTGCCGGGCGTCCTCGAGGCCCAGCCGCCCCGCGATCTCGGCGTGCGTGGCCTCGGTCGCCGTCGCCGTCAGCGCGATCCGCGGCACCTTCGGCCAGCGCTCGTGCAGCATCGACAGGGCGAGGTAGTCGGGCCGGAAGTCGTGGCCCCACTGGGCGACACAGTGCGCCTCGTCGATCGCGAAGAGCGACACGCTGCCCCGGTCGAGCAGCCGCTGCGTGCCCTCGGTGCGCAGCCGCTCGGGGGCCAGATAGAGGAGGTCGAGCTCGTCGGCGAGGAAGGCCTGCTCGACCGCCTGCCGCTCGTACGAGTCCTGCGTCGAGTTCAGGAACCCGGCCCGCACCCCGAGCGCGGTGAGCGCGTCCACCTGGTCCTGCATCAGCGCGATGAGCGGTGAGATCACGATGCCCGTGCCCGGTCTGACCAGCGCCGGGATCTGGTAGCACAACGACTTGCCGCCGCCGGTCGGCATCAGCACAAGGGCGTCGCCACCTGCGACGACCTGCTCGATGATCTCCTCCTGCTCGCCGCGGAAGGAGCCGTAACCGAAGACGCGGTGCAGCACCTGCAAGGCGTCGGAGGTCTCGGGGGAAGCGTCGGTGAGGGCCATTCCAAAAGCCTAGCGGCCCGCGCCGACACCCCGGCCCGGCCGCCGGAACCTGTGGACAACCTCAGTGACCGGCGGGCGGCTCGAAGCAGCCGGTCTCGGGGAACGGGCCGTTGGTCTTCACCTCGAAATTGGTCTTCTGCACGAACGCGGTGACGCAGGCGTCGTCATGGACCCGCACCCCGACCTGGGCGCCTTCGGGCTTGACGTAGTGGTCGTTCTCGAAGCGCAGCTCCATCGCGCGCACGGTGAGCGTCCCGCCGAGCCGCTCCCCCTTCGGGCCGGTCCGCTCCTCCTCGTACCCGATCCCGAGCAGCGCCGTGCGCACGCTCTCCGGGTCCCAGGTCCCGGCCTGCCAGAGTCGCCTGAGGACGGGCTCGATGCGGTCGGCCTCCTCCCGCGCGTCCTCGGCGCTCGCGGGGGACATCTCGCCAGGCAGGCGGTAGGCGTTGTTCTCGCGGTAGTGCGGGGCACCGTCGCCGGCTCCTGGCTCCACGTACGGCGAGGCGCCGGCGGCCGTGGGGCGGGGCGACGGGACCGAGCCGGCCGCCACCGGGTCCGTCACGCGCTGCTCACCGCACGCGGTCAGCGCGAAGGCGGCACCCGGGAGGAGGAGAACGGCCATGGCGGCACGCGTGCGCCGCCGCATCGTGGATATCGGCATGGGAGCGACTCTTCCACAAGTCGCCGGGCCGACGGGTGCCTTCGGGCTCAGCGGCTGACGGCGGTCTCCTTCTCCACGCGTGCCAGCTTGGCGGGGTTGCGCACGGCGTAGAGCCCGGTGATGCGGCCGTCGTCGACGCGCACCGCGATGACGGTGTCGACGGCGCCCTCGAGCCGGACGATCAGGGCCGGGTACCCGTTGACCTGCGCCGACTCCAGCGACGCGGTGCCGGCGATCCTGCCGAGCACGCCGGCCACCCGATGCGCCCCCACGACGGGCTCGAGCGCGGCCCGCACGACTCCCCCGCCGTCGGTCAGGAGGACGACGTCCGGCGCGATCAGGTCGAGCAGGCGCCGCGGATCGCCCGATTCCACCGCCAGCCGGAACGCGTCGAGCACACCGCGGGCCTCCGCCGCGGAGACACTCCCCCGCGGGCGGCGCGCGGCGACGTGCGCCCGTGCCCGGTGGGCGATCTGGCGGACCGCGGCCGGGGTCTTGTCCACGGCCTGCGCGATCTCGTCGTACTCCACGTCGAACACCTCGCGCAGCACGAACACCGCCCGCTCGGTCGGTGTGAGCGTCTCCAGGACCAGCATCATCGCCATCGAGACGCTGTCGGCCAGCTCGGCGTCCTCGGCGACGTCCGGGGCGGTGAGCAGCGGCTCGGGCAGCCAGGGGCCGACATAGGACTCCTTGCGACGGGCGAGCGTCCGCAGCCGGCTCAGCGCCTGGCGCGTGGCGATCCGCACGAGGTACGCGCGCTGCTCCCGTACGGTGCCGAGGTCGACGCCCGCCCAGCGCAGCCAGGTCTCCTGAAGGACGTCCTCCGCGTCGGCGGCCGAGCCGAGCATCTCGTAGGCGACGGTGAACAGCAGGTTCCGGTGGGTCACGAACACCTCCGTGGCCGCATCGCCGTACTCGCTCATGACCGACTCCCCTCTGTTCGCTGCCGAGCGTGCCATGCGCACAGGACGCCGGCCGCCGCCGCTTTGTGACACCGCGGGCCGGTGGCGCAGGTCACATCCGGGCGCTGTCACACGGATCGGGGCGCCGGCGTCTCGTGGTCGCAAGGACGCCGCGGGAACGCTCCGCGGCATTCGGGTCCACGAGTGAGGACGAAGAGATGGAACCCCGTTTCAACCTGATGACCAACGAGCTCAGCGCCAGGCTCGGCAAGCGGTTCGCCAGCGTCAGCCAGGCGATCCAGTCGTCGCCGCTCCCCCGGGACACCCAGGAGCTGGTGATGCTGCGCGCCAGCCAGATCAACGGCTGCGGATTCTGCCTCGATCTCCACACCAAGGACGCCGCGGCCGCCGGCGAGACGGCGGTCCGGCTCAACCTGGTCGCCGCCTGGCGTGAGTCCACCGTGTTCACCGAGGCCGAGCGCGCCGCGTTCGCGCTGGCCGAGGAGGGCACCCGGCTCGCCGACGCCCACACCGGAGTCTCCGACGAGACCTGGGCCGAGGTGCGCAAGCACTACGACGACGACCAGATCGCCGCGCTCGTCTATCTGGTCGCCATGATCAACGCGGCCAACCGGCTCGGCGTGATCGTGCGCAACAAGGGTGGGTCCTACCAGCCCGGCATGTTCGCCGGCCTGACGAGCTGAGACCGCCGCCGGGCCTCGTGTGCGTCGTGCCCGCGCACGATCTCACGAGGCCCCGGCGGGAACCGTGCGTGCGTCGTAACCCCCCGTACGCCGAGGACGTGATCGTCCGGAAACCGGACGTTCCTACGGTCGTGGCGTGGGAGACTTCCCACCCGCCGCCCTGCCGAACGCGGCAGGCGGCCGGAAGGCTGTCGACGGGGAGGAGTGCCGGTGACGTCGCGGAACTCGCAGGCCGGGACTGTTCGGACGGTCTGCTCGTACTGTGGGGTCGGCTGCGGCGTGGTCCTCGACATCGCGCGCGACCCGGCCACCGGTCTGCGGCGCGCCGTGAAGGCCTCCGGTGACAAGGCCCATCCGGCGAACTCCGGCCGGCTGTGCACGAAGGGCGCCACCAGCGCCGACATGATGGCCGCCCCGGGCCGGGTCACGACGGCGCTGGTACGGACGGAGCGGGGCGGCGAGCCGGTCGCGACGGACGTCGACGCGGCCGTGACCGCCGTCGCGGGCCGGCTGCGCGCGCTCCTGGACGAACACGGGCCCGACGCCCTCTCCTTCTACGTGTCCGGGCAGATGTCCCTTGAGGCGCAGTACCTGGCGAACAAGCTGGCCAAGGGCTTCGTGCGCACCCACCAGATCGAGTCCAACTCCCGGTTGTGCATGGCGTCCGCCGGCTCCGGCTACAAGCTGTCGCTCGGCGCCGACGGCCCGCCCGGTTCGTACCAGGACTTCGACCGCGCGGACACGTTCCTCGTCATCGGCGCCAACATGGCGGACTGCCATCCGATCCTGTTCCTGCGCATGATGGACCGCGTCAAGGCGGGCGCGAAGCTCATCGTGGTCGATCCGCGGCGCAACGCCACCGCCGACAAGGCGGACCTGTTCCTCCGGATCAGGCCCGGCACGGACCTGGCCCTGCTCAACGGACTGCTGCACCTGCTCGTCGAGAACGGCCACACCGACGAGGAGTTCATCGCCGAGTACACGGACGGCTGGGAGCAGATGCCCGCCTTCCTCGCCGACTATCCGCCCGCGAAGGTCGCCGGGATCACCGGTCTCGCGGAGGCGGACATCCGGCAGGCGGCACGGTGGATCGGCGAGGCCGGCGAGTGGATGAGCTGCTGGACGATGGGCCTGAACCAGTCCACCCACGGCACCTGGAACACCAACGCCCTGGTCAACCTGCACCTCGCGACCGGCGCCGTCTGCCGTCCCGGCTCCGGCCCGTTCTCGCTGACCGGCCAGCCCAACGCCATGGGCGGCCGCGAGATGGGCTACATGGGTCCGGGGCTGCCCGGGCAGCGGTCGGTGCTGGTCGACGCCGACCGCGCCTTCGTCGAGCGGCTGTGGAACATCCCCGAGGGCTCGCTGCGTACCGACGTAGGGCGCGGCACGGTCGAGATGTTCGAGCGGATGGCGGCCGGGGCGATCAAGGCGTGCTGGATCATGTGCACCAACCCGGTCGCCTCGGTGGCCAACCGCAGGACCGTCATCGCCGCCCTGGAGGCGGTCGAACTCGTCATCACCCAGGACGTCTTCGCCGGGACCGAGACCAACGCGTACGCCGACGTCGTCCTGCCCGCCACGCTGTGGGCGGAGGCGGACGGCGTCATGGTCAACTCCGAGCGGAACCTGACCCTCGTGCAGGGCGTCGTCGACCCGCCCGGGCAGGCGCTGCCCGACTGGCAGCTCATCGCGCGCGTCGCCTGCGAGATGGGCTTCGCCGAGGCCTTCACGTACTCCTGCGCGGAGGAGGTGTTCGAGGAGCTCAAGCGGGCGTGGAACCCCCAGACCGGCTGGGACCTGCGCGGCATCGGTTACGAGAGGCTGCGGACCACCCCCGTCCAGTGGCCGGCCCCGACCGGCGACGGCCCGGACCGCAACCCGGTCCGCTACCTCAACGACGGCGTCAGCCAGAACCTCCTGGAGCGCGCGGACGGCAGCCGCCCCCGCCTGGTGTTCCCCACGGCGAGCGGACGCGCCCGGTTCTTCGGGAGGCCGCACCTTCCGGCGGCCGAACTCCCCGACGACGACTATCCGTTCGTCCTCAACACCGGGCGACTCCAGCACCAGTGGCACACCCTCACCAAGACCGGCAAGGTCGCCAAGCTCGCGAAGCTCAACCCGGGCCCCTTCGTCGAGATCCACCCCGAGGACGCGCTCGCGCTCGGCGTCACCGAGGGCGAGCACGTGGAGATCGCCTCGCGCCGCGGCCGCGCCGTCCTGCCCGCCGTCGTCACCGACCGGGTCCGGCCGGGCGACTGCTTCGCCCCGTTCCACTGGAACGACCTCTTCGGCGAATACCTCAGCATCAACGCCGTCACCAACGACGCCGTCGACCCGATCTCCTTCCAGCCGGAGTTCAAGGCGTGCGCGGTGACGCTCGCCAAGACGACCGCGCCGGTGCCGGTGCCGGACGCGGCCGCCGCGCCGCCTGCTACTGCCGCCGCGCCGCCCGCCGCTGCCGCGCCGCCCGCCGCCGCGAGTGCGCACGCGCCCTCGCTCGCGGCCGTGTTCGGCGTCGGGGACCTGGCCCCGCCTCCGCTCACCGAGCCGGAGCGGCGCTATCTCGCGGGATACCTGACGGGGCTTTCCGGCACGCCGTCCGACGGACGCGTCCCGGTGCTTCCGGCCTCCGCGCCGTTCGATCCGGCCCACGCCCTGTGGGTGGACGGGGTGCTCGCCGGGATGTACTCCCGCGCCGGCATACCCGGCGCCGTCCACGGCGACATGGCCGGAGCCGTATCCGGCGGCACTACCGCCGACCCGCGCCCCAAGGCGGGGCGCCCCGTGCTCGTCCTGTGGGCCTCGCAGACCGGCACCGCCGAGGAGTTCGCCGCCGGAGCCGCGGTCCGCCTCTCCGAGGCCGGGTGCGTCCCCTCGCTCGTGCCCATGGTGGAGGCCGAGCCCGCGCGGATCGCTCCCGGCTCCGATCTGCTGGTGGTGACCAGTACGTTCGGGGACGGTGAGGCCCCGGACAACGGCGCCGGGTTCTGGCAGGCTTTGAGCGCCCCCGACGCCCCGCGTCTGGACGGGGTCCGCTTCTCCGTCCTGGCCTTCGGCGACTCCTCCTACGACGACTTCTGCGGGCACGGCCGCCGGCTGGACGAGCGGCTCGCCGAACTCGGCGCCACCCGTCTCCATCCCCGAACGGACTGCGAACCCGACCACGAGGGCGGCTCCGACGCCTGGCTGACCGCCGTGCTCGCCTCGCTGACCGCCCCGTCGCCCCCGGCTCCCGCTCCCCCCGGAGGCGGCTCGGGCGCGCGCCCGGCCGCGTACACCAAGGCGTCGCCCTTCGCCACGCTCCTCGTCGGGAACCGGCTGCTGAGCCTCCCGGGCTCCGGGAAGGAGGTCCGCCAGTTCGCGTTCGACACCCGCGGGGGCGAGCTCGCGTACGAGGCGGGCGACGCCCTCGGTGTGTGGCCGGCGAACGACTCCGGTCTGGTGGCCGAGTGGCTGGCGTTGACCGGCCTCGATGCGGAGGACCCGGTAGACGTGGGCGGCGCGGGTCCGGTCGCGCTGGCCGAGGCCCTGCGCACCCGTCTGGACATCGCGCGTATCACCCCGGACCTGCTGAGGTTCGTGGCCGAGCGCACCGGGAGCCATGACCTCAAGCGGCTCCTTCGCCCGGGCAACAAGGGCGAACTCGCCAAGTGGAGCTGGGGGCTCCAGGCCGCCGACCTGATCGGCGCCTTCCCCCTGCGCGCCTCCGCCGCCGAGTGGACCGGGGTCCTCAAGCGCCTGCAGCCGCGCCTCTACTCGATATCCTCCAGCCCGCTCGCGCACCCGAGCGAGGTCCGGCTCACCGTGTCGGTCGTGCGCTACGCCAACGACCGCGGCCGGGACCGCAAGGGCGTGTGCTCCAGCTACCTCGCCGACGGCGCCGACGACGGTCCCGTCCAGGTCTTCGTGCGGCGCTCCCCGGGCTTCCGCCCGCCGGCCGACCCCGCCACCCCCATGATCATGGTCGGCCCGGGAACCGGCGTCGCCCCCTTCGTCGGCTTCCTGGAGGACCGGCTGGCCCGCGGCCACTCCGGGCGGAACTGGCTGTTCTTCGGCGAGCAGCGCGAGGCCACCGACTTCTACTACCGCGAGGACCTGGAGGCGTACCGGGCCTCCGGCCACCTCGACCGCCTCGACGTCGCCTTCTCCCGCGACCGGCGCAACAAGATCTACGTACAGGACCGGATGCGCGAACACGGCTCCGCCCTCTGGTCCTGGCTCCAGGACGGCGCGCACTTCTACGTCTGCGGCGACGCCGCCCGCATGGCCAAGGACGTCGACGTGACCCTGCGCGAGCTGGTCGCCCGCCACGGCAGGATGGGCGAGGACGACGCCGCCGCCTACGTCGAGCAGATGGCCGCCGACCGGCGCTATGTCCGCGACGTCTACTGAGAGCCCCGGGGCGGCCGTGGCCTAGAGTGCGGGTGTGCCGTCGTACAGCATTGGGCAGGCCGCGAGGCTGCTGGGAGTGAGTTCGGAGACCGTTCGCCGGTGGGCGGACGGCGGTCGGATGCGCATGGACCGGGACGGCTCGGGCAACCGGGTGATCGACGGCGTGAGCCTCGCGCGCTTCGCCAAGGAGCGCGGCGCCGGCCAGCTCGCCGTACCGGAGGACGACGTCCCGACCTCCGTACGCAACTCCTTCGTGGGGATCGTGACGGCGGTACGGGTCGACGACGTGGCCGCGCAGGTGGAGGTCCAGTCGGGCCCGCACCGGCTGGTCTCGCTCGTGACGCGGGAAGCCGTCGAGGAGCTCGGCCTCGACGTCGGCGTCACGGTCACGGCCCGGGTGAAGTCGACGAACGTGCACATCGACCTGCCCTGACCCGCTCGTCAGGCCGAGGCCTCAGCGGCACAACAGGGCCGCGTGCACGTCCAGTTTCTGGTCGAGGCGGGACAGGTCCCGGCCGGTGAGGCTCTCGATGCGCTGGATGCGGTAGTGCACCGTGTTCACATGGAGGTGCAGGGCCTCGGCGGTCCTGGCCCAGGAGCAGTTGTTGGCCAGGAAGACCTCCAGCGTCTCCAGCAGCACGGCGTTCGAGGCCCGTCCGGTCCGCAGGAGCGGGCCGAGCACGCTGTCGCGGTAGACGGCCCGTACGTCGCCGGGTATCCCCGCGAGGAGCAGCTGGAGACCGGAGAGGTCACCGACGCCCGACACGTGGGCGGTGCCGGGGTGCACCGTACGGGCGGAGGCGAGGGCGTAACGGGCCTGCCCGACGGCGCGTCCCAGATCGGCGGGGGCCGCGGCCGGCTCGCTCACGCCGGCGTGCAGGGCCGCCTCGGGGTGGCAGGCGTGCAGCAGGGACCACACCTTGGCCAGCTCGGCGCGGACGTCGAGCCCGGAGCGGACGTCCGCTGCACCCTCCGTGCCCTCTGTGCCCTCCGTGCCGTGTCCTTCCTCGTGCCGGGCGACGACGGCCATCGCCTCACCGCCGGGACGATCGGCCACGGCGAACGCGTAGGCGGCCGACGGCAGATGGCGCAGCGCCTCGGTGAGCGCGGCGCCGCTCCCGCTGCCCTCCTCGGCCGGTTCGAGTGCCGCGACGATCACGGTGTACGGACCGCTGTCGGGCAGTCCGCACGCGCCCAGCGCCCTCTGGACGGCGTTCGCCTCGGGGTACGCGGCGCCGACGAGCGCCATGAGTTCCGCGTACGCGTGTCCGCGCGCGGCCTGGCGCCGGTCGTGGCGGCGCCGGTGCCTGCCGAGCAGCTCGGCTATCTCCTGGAGGACCCGCGGCGGCGCCTGGCTCTCGTCTGGAAGGTGCAGGTGCCAGGCGTCGAAGGCGGTGTCGTCGGCCTCGACGCGCAGCGTCGTGCCGTGCGACCCGCGCAGGAGCCCGGCGGCCCGCTGCGCGGGGAGTACGGCGGCGGTGGCGGTGCGGGCGACCGTACGGCCGCTGCCGGTCAGCAGGTAGCAGGCGGGCATGCCGAGGTGGGCGAAGGCCCGGTCGAGGAGCTCGCCGGCCGGCGCGCCGCGTTCCAGTTCGCGGCCGAGCTCGGCGCGTACGTTCTCGGGCAGCGCGTAGTGGTCGGTGGGACGGCGGCTGAGCTCGCCCCACTGGCGCAGGTAGACGGCTTCGGTGACGGCCCGGAAGCTGGTGTGCGCGGGCACTCCGAGCAGGGCGATCCGGTGGCTGCGGCAGGCCTCGGCCAGTTCGCCGGGCACCTCCCCGTGGGTCTCCTCACCCGCGAGCAGCGCCACCGCCCCGGCCTCGCGCAACGCGGAGACGAAACGGTCGGCCTTGTCCCGGCCGTCCTCCCGGTTCCACCACACCAGGCCGCTGAGCACGATCTCCCCCGGCTGCAGGAACCGGGCCGGGTCCTCCAGGTCGGTCGCCGTGACCCCGGCGATCTCCTGGCCGAGCAGCGACTGGTCGCCCCAGACGAGGGAGAGGTCGAGGCGTTCGAGCCGGAGGAGATGGTCGACGTGCATACGGGAGCTCCTTGCGCGGTCGCGGGCCGGCATCCACCGAGTTAGCCCGCACCTCACATTTACGAGGCGAATACGAGTTGGCCCATCGTAAATGCATAGGCGCCGGGACTGAATGCCTCTCGGTTGTTCATCCAGCGGACCGCCCCGCCGCGTCGTGGCTTCCCACGGCCCCCTCACCCTTGGCACATGAGACCGGCAGGCGGTGCGCTGAGCCGGCTCATGGGGATCCGAATCCCGCAGGTTCGCACTTCCTGCTCGCCGTGAGCGGCGGGGACGGGCACCACACCGTCCTGTCGTGGGCGGAGATCGACGCCGACTTCGGCGACGCTCCCGTGCTGCTCGTCACCCGGATGGACGACGAGGCCCTCGACGCATCCGGCACCCAGCTCGTCGTGCCCTCCGACCGCTGCGGCGCCCGCTACGTCAGCGCCGTCACCGGCATCTGGATCGGCACCTGCCGCCCGCCCCGCGTATCCGAGGGGTGAGACGTCAGGGCAGTTCGGGCACCTGACGTCGGCCGTTCCTCCAAGAGCACTCGCACACGTGATGGAGGGACCTACAGCTTTCTTGCAGATGCGAGCCTGATCGCCCTACGGTGTCGCACATGCAGTCCTACACCATCGGTCAGGCCGCACGTCTGCTCGGCGTCAGCCCCGACACCGCACGGCGGTGGGCGGACGCGGGCCGGGTCACCACCCACCGCGACGAGAGCGGGCGCCGTCTCATCGACGGCAAGGCGCTGGCCGCCTTCTCCGTGGAGGTCGCCCAGAGCGGCACGGGCGAGGACGACGCGTCGTACACCTCGGCGCGCAACGCCTTCCCGGGCATCGTCACGGCGATCAAGCTCGGCGACGTCGCGGCGCAGGTCGAGATCCAGGCGGGCCCACACCGTCTCGTCTCGCTCCTGACCCGGGAGGCCGTGGAGGAGCTGGGACTGGAAGTCGGCATGCAGGCCACCGCCCGCGTGAAGTCGACCAGCGTGCACATCGACCGCACCTGACCTCTCACGCAGTACCGGGCGACGGCGGCCGTCGGCGCGACCGGCTAGCCCCGCCCTCGCATCTTCTTCTCGTCCCCAAGGAGTTCAGACCTGATGTCCGTCAATCTCACCCCGACCAGACGTCGTGCCGCCGCGGCCGTCCTGACCGCCGCCCTGCTCGTCCCGCTCGCCGCCTGCGGCAACGAGGACGACACCAAGAAGGGCACCGGCGGGTCCACCGCGTCCGGGTCCGCGAGCGCCGCGCCCAAGGCGAACCTGACGGTGCTCGCCGCGGCCTCCCTCACCGACGTGTTCAGGACCGCCGGCGCCGCGTACGAGAAGTCCCACCCGGGCACGAAGATCACCTTCTCCTTCGCCGGCTCGCAGGAGCTCGTGGCGCAGGTCGCCCAGGGCTCCCCGGCCGACGCCCTGGTCACCGCCGACACCAAGAGCATGGACAAGGTGAAGGCCGACACCGGCACTCCGGTGATCATCGCCAGGAACCGGCTCGTCATCGCCACCGGCGAGGGCAACCCGCACAAGGTCGACGACCTGAAGGACCTCGCGGACACCAAGCTCAAGGTCGTCCTCGCCGCTCCCGAGGTGCCCGCCGGCAAGTACAGCAAGAAGGTCCTCGACGCCCAGAAGATCACGGTGAAGCCGGTCTCCCAGGAGCCGAACGTCCGCGCCGTGCTCAGCAAGGTCGAGCTGGGCGAGGCCGACGCGGGTCTCGTCTACAAGACCGACGCCGAGAGCGCCAAGGACAAGGTCGACGCCGTCGAGATCCCGGACGCGCAGAACGCCATAGCCGAGTACCCGGCCGCCACGATCAAGGACTCCGGAAACGCCGAAGCCGCGGCCGCGTTCGTGGCGTGGCTGAGCACGCCGGAGGCGCAGAAGATCCTCCAGGACGCGGGCTTCCAGAAGCCGTAACCGGGTCAGTTCACTCAGACCACTCTCACAGGGAGGGGCTGTCCGTCCCGGGGGAGCGGACAGCCCCTTCGTCGTCCATCCGCATCTTCGGGATCATCCATGAAACGAGCAGGCCGCCGTACGTCAGGCGCCCGTCCGCCCCTCACGCTGGCGCTGCCAGCGCTTGTGGCGGTGGCGTTCCTGACCCTCCCTCTGCTCGGCATCCTGGTACGTACCGAGTGGGGCGAGCTCGCCGGCCACCTCTCCTCCCCCGGTACGGTCGAGGCGCTGCGCCTGTCCCTCGTGGTGTCGTTCTGGGCGCTCGGCCTGTCCCTGCTGCTCGGCGTCCCCCTGGCCTGGCTGCTCGCCCGTGTCCGCTTCCCGGGGAAGGCGGTCGTACGCTCCCTGGTCCTGCTGCCCATGGTGCTGCCGCCCACGGTCGGCGGTGTCGCGCTGCTGCTCGCCTTCGGCCGGCGCGGGCTGCTCGGGCCGTGGATGGAGAACGCCCTCGGCATCACCCTGCCGTTCCACACCTCGGGCGCCGTCCTCGCGGCGACGTTCGTCGCGATGCCCTTCCTCGTCATCAGCCTGGAGGGCGCCCTCGGCGGGCTCCGGCCGCGGTACGAGGAGACGGCGGCCTCGCTCGGCGCCACACCGGTCCGGGTCTTCTTCACCGTCACCCTGCCCATGGTCGCGCCGGGCCTGATCGCGGGCGCGGCGCTCACCTGGGCGCGGGCGCTCGGCGAGTTCGGCGCCACGATCACCTTCGCCGGGAACCTGCCGGGCACCACCCAGACCCTGCCGCTCCAGGTCTACCTCCTGCTCCAGGACGAGCCGGCGGCCGCCACCTCGGTCTCCCTGCTGCTGCTCGCCATCGCCATGGTCGTCCTCGTCGCACTGCGCGGACGCTGGACCGGAACGCCCGCCGACCGCACCCGGCGCGCCGTGCCGTCGGCGGACACGGCCCCTGCGGCCTCGGCGGTCCCGGAGCCCGCCGGCGCGGAGGTCCGGCCCGTGCCGGAGCGGGAGCGCTGGTCGTTGCGCGCCGAGGTCACCGGTTTCACCCGGCTCACCCTGGACGCCGAGCCCGGCACCACCATCGCCGTCGTCGGCCCCAACGGGGCCGGCAAGACCACCCTGCTGCGGGCCCTGCTCGGCCTGACTCCCCGGGCCCACGCCGACCTCAGGCTCGGTGACCTCGACGTCACCGACCTCGCGCCGCACCGGCGCCGGGTGGCCTGGGTCCCGCAGGACGGCGCCCTCTTCCCCCACATGAGCGCCCTCGCCAACACCGCGTACGGACTGCGTGCCCAGGGCGTCGGGCGCGCCGAGGCACGCCGCACGGCACAGAGCTGGCTCGACCGGCTCGGCGTCGGCCATCTCGCCCACCGCCGCCCCGCCCAGCTCTCCGGCGGACAGGCCCAGCGGGTCGCCCTGGCCAGGGCACTCGCGGCCCGCCCCCGGCTGCTCGTCCTCGACGAGCCGCTCGCCGCGCTCGACCAGACCACGCGCGCGCACGTACGGCACACCCTGCGCACCCACCTCGCCGGCTTCGGCGGGGTCTGCCTGATCGTCACCCACGACCCGGTCGAGGCGGTCTCCCTCGCCGACCGCGTGCTCGTCCTCGACGAGGGCCGCGCCCTGCAGGACGCCTCCCCCGCCGACGTCACCCGCCACCCGCACTCCCCGTGGGTCGCGCGCATGCTCGGCCGCAACGCCTGGTCCGGCACCGCCACGGCCGACGGCCTCGCCCTGGCCGGAGGCGGCACCCTGATCACCGCCGACCCCCTGCCGCCCGGCACCGAGGCCCTCGCCGTCATCCCGCCGGAGGCGGTCGCGGTGCACCGCGAGAAGCCCGGCGGCAGCCCTCGTAACGTCTGGCCGGGCACCGTACGGGAGATCACCACGAGCGGCAGCAGACTGCGCGTGCTCGTGACCTCCGATCAGACCCCCGATCTCGTCGCCGAGATCACCCCGCAGTCCGCCGCCGAACTGGGCCTCGCGGACGGGGTGTCCGTGTGGACGAGCGTGAAGGCGACGGAGGCGACGGTGGTGGCCCGCTGACGAGCGCGCCGCCGGGGGCGATCAGGCGGAGGCGAGGGAGATCTCGGTCGACTTGATGAGTGCGACGACGGACGTGCCGGCGCTCAGACCGAGGTCCTCGACGGCGTCCTTGGTGATCGCGGCCGTCAGTTCGCCGCCGTCGACGGAGACCTTCACGGAGCCCATGGCCCCGCCCGTCGCCACCTCGGTGACGGTGCCCGCGAGCTGGTTGCGGATGGAGATGCCGTCGACGCGGCCGGTCGCGAGCGCGACCTCGGTGGCCTTCACCAGCGCCTTCACCGAGGAACCCCGGGCCAGACCCAGGTCCTTGACGGCGTCGGCGGTGATCGCGGCGGTGATGTCCTGGCCACCGGCCAGGCGCACCTTCACCGAGGCCATGGCCTCGCCGGTGGTGACGGCCGTGACGGTCCCGGGGATCTGGTTACGGATGGACAGGGTCATGGAGCACACGCCTTACAAAGCCGGAATCGGAACAGGGACCACTTCTGTGACCTGCCTCACGGCCGACGCTACTGGACCGGGAAACGTGTCCGGCGACGTGCGTCGCATCCACCAGCCGAATGGTCGCGATCCGCTCGCAGCCCGTAGCGGCGGGGGTGACGGGACGCGCTGACTCCTGGGTGAATCACCGCACCCGCAGAGGCCACCGTGGCCGGTTTCCGTGTCCGGATCCAGTCGTCCCACCAGGCCGTCCCTTGATTCACTGATGACACGCCGGCCACGGTGGTGGAGAAGTGGCTCTCGCCACCAGCGGGACGACCGGCCGACGAGGCCGCTGCTGAAGCACATGGCGTACGGGGTGCTGGAGAAGGAGGCGTTGACCGCTCCGCCGCTGCCGCCGATGCCGAGCCAGTGGGTGACGTCGGTGCCGACGACCCCGGTGGAACCGAGGTACTCGGTGCTTCCCTCGGGGCTGGGCACGGTGCCGTTGATCTTGTTGCCGTTGGAGGTCGTCCCGGTGCCGATGGTCTGGCTGATGCCGCCGCCGGAGATCAGGCCGCTGGAACACGCGGCGTCGGTGCTGATCTCGGCGAACGTGGCCGCGGGGCCGGCGGTGGACCCGGGGGTGCGGACGGTGACGCCGACGGAGTCGGCATACGCGGCGAACGGGACGGTCACGGCGAGCGCCGCTCCCGCCACGAGGGCGAGAGCCCGGCCCAGGGGGCGGCAACGGCAGTGGTGAGCAGGGTGCATGGGATCCATCTCCTCGGATCTCCGCAGGGGGTGCGGCCCAGTGCGGTGGGCGGCAGCTGCGTACCGTAGCAGGAATTCCGTACGCATCTATGAGGCGTTTGCGGACTGAGACCTGACATATGCGAGGTCGGAAACGCAGTGGATTCCGGCGAACGCCGGCGCAGGAAGTGGTCATGCCATGTTCGTTGGCGGGGGGGCGACGACACGTTCGCCGCCTACGACCGCGAGACCGGCGACCGTGACGAGTACGAGGGCGGCTTCCGCGTCACGGCCGCCGACGGCGTCCTCGACGGCTCGGAGGAGTGCGACGGCGCGGCGGCCCTGAACGCCCCGCTCGGCGCGAAGTACCCGCACGGCCTGCTCGTCGTCCAGGACGGCCACGCCGGCCCTGAGGACGGCGAACGCGACGCGACCGGCTTCAGGTTCGTCGACCTCGGCGACGTCCTGGACGCCCTGGACGACTGACCGGACCCCGCTCCCGCGTCGTCAGGTCGCGGGGTGGCTGGACACGACCTTGCCGCCGGTGTCGGCGGCAAGGTAGCCGGTGGCGAGGTACTCGTTGATCAGGTAGTAGCGCAGCGTCGGGCGGTCGTCGTTGAAGGTCCAGCGGCCCACGATGACGTAGCGCATGTTCGGGTTCTCCACCTTGAGGTCGCGCTCCCCGCGCTTCATCAGCGTGGGCAGGCTGTCCCAGGGCATGGCGGCGACGTCGACCGGCTGGTCGTCGGCGGAACCGGAGTCGATGGTGCCGCCGGGGCCGGTCCTGCGGACGGCGCCGTCCCGGTACTCGTAGTGGTCGTAGGTCTTCGCTCCCGGCCGGGTCGGGATGTCCGCCAGGGCGTACTCCTCGTAGATCGTCAGCTCCTTCATCGTCGTCGTCCCGGTGGCCTTCCGGAACGCCTCGATGACGGTGCGGACCCGCTCTGTCGTGAGGAGGGTGCCACCGGACGCGGGCGCCGTGCTCGGAGAGAGCGGGGAGGGCGGGGAGTCCTTGCCCGTGCCGGTCCCCCGGCTCGGGGTGCCGCCACTGCTGCTCGGCGTCGAACCGCCCTTCGCCCCGTCGTTCGCGCCACCACCGTCGGGGAGCATGTTCACCACGCCGACCACGACGGCGGTCGTCAGCGCGAGGGAGACGGCGACGGCCGCCACGCGCCGGCCGGACCCGCCCGGACGGGGCCGGACGGGCGGCCGGGACGGAAGCGTGTGGGGCGGTACGGGCGGTCCGAAGCCTCCACTCGGCGCCGTGGGCACGGGAGCGGGCCCGTAGGCGGGGTGAGGATGGGGATGGGGGTGGGGATGGGGGTTCGGCGGGGCGTACGGGCCGGACGGCGTCCCCACGGCCGCCGCCAGCAGCTCCTCCAGCCGGGCCCCGTCGGGCCGCAGCGCCGGATCGCGTACCAGGAGCCGGGCGAGTACGGGTGCGAGGGCGCCGGACCTCACGGGTGCCGGGATCGGGTCGTCGAGCACCGCGACCACCGTGGCGAGGCTGGTGGCGCGGCGCAGCGGGTGGTGGCCCTCGGTCGCCACGTACAGGAGCATGCCGAGCGACCACAGGTCGGAGGCCGGGTTGCCCTCCTCGCCCCGCACCCGCTCGGGGGCGATGAACTCGGCGGAACCGATCAGGTCGCCGGTGGAGGTGAGCCGGGTCGTCGCCTCACTGAACACGGCGATGCCGAAGTCGGTGAGCACGGCGCTGCCGTCGGGGCGCAGCAGCACGTTGGCCGGCTTCACGTCGCGGTGCTGGATGCCGGCGCTGTGGGCGGCCCGCAGGGCGGACAGGACCTCGCGGCCCACGGCGAGGACCTCCGCAACCGGCATCGGGCCCTCGGCGAGGCGCTCGGCCATGGAGCGGCCCTCGACGAGCTCCATCACGATCCACGGGTGCGAGCCGTCCTGCGGTTCGACGATGTGGTGGATCGTGACGACGTGCGGGTTCGACAGCCGCGCCAGGGCCCTGGCCTCGCGGACGGCGCGTTCGCGCATCTGCGCGGCGAATCCGGGGTTCGCCGCTTCGACGGCGGGGTCGGGCGGGCGGACCTCCTTGAGGGCGACGTCGCGGTCCAGGGCGATGTCGCGCGCTCGCCAGACGGTCCCCATGCCGCCGCTGCCGAGGCGGGAGATCAGGCGGAACCGTCCGTCGACCAGGGGTCTTCGGTCGTCACTCGTGCTCATGGGCGGTCATCGTAGGGGGTCCCGGTGACAGGCCGGCGGGTGGCCGCCCTGTCACCGGGTGGGCGGAGGAGCGCCGACCCCTACGGCTGCATCTCGTACGCGCCCGACAGGGCCTCGACGCGCTGCCAGACGCGTCCCGTGCGCGCCTCGTCGACGACCGGGCGCCGGACCGAGGCGAGGGCCCACTGCTGCTGCGGCTCGGTCGCGGAGTCCTTGCCGTGCAGTTCGACGGCGTGCGCGGAGAAGTCGCGTACGAGCACGGCGAACAGTTCGTCGAGGACGTCCTCGTCGAGGCCGGTCAGGTCCGCCTGCTCCAGGACGAGCTGCCCGTGCACGACGAGGGCGAAGAGCTGGCCGACGGCGAGGAGGAGATCGAGGTCACGGCTCTGCTCCTCGTCGGGCGCGGCCGTGGTGACGAACTCGCAGAGGGCGTCGGCCTGCTCGCGGAAGCGGGCGACGTTGGGCAGGTGGGCGAACCGCTCGTAGGCGGCGCGCCAGTCGTGGAAACGGACCGAGCCGAGTCCGCGGGCCGGGCCCTGACGGAAGAGGAACGTGTCGTCGGCCGCGTCGAGGCGGGTGGGGACGGGCTCGTACGCGACCGGGTCGAGGAGGTGGTTGCGCATGAACTTGAGGATCAGCGCCAGATTGACGTGGACCGTGCCCTCCAGCTTCGGAAGGCCGCGGATCTCCACGGCCGCCTGGGCGAAGTAGTTGTCCTTCTCGAAGCCCTTGGCGGCGATGACGTCCCACATCAGGTCGATGACCTTCTCGCCCTCCGTGGTCACCTTCATCTTCGTCATCGGGTTGAAGAGGAGGTAGCGGCGGTCGTCGGGGCCGGCGGAGCGGAAGTAGTCGACGGCGCGGTCGCTGAACAGCTTCATGCCGACGAGCCGGACGTAGGCGTCGGTCAGCTCCCGCCGGACGTGCGGGAAGGCGGTGACGGGGCGGCCGTAGAGGATGCGGTTCCGGGCGTGGGTGACGGCCTCGTACATCGCGTGCTCGCAGATGCCGATGGAGGCGGTGCAGAGGTTGAACTTGCCGACGTTGACGGTGTTCAGGGCGGCGTCGAACGCGGCGCGTCCGGTGTGCAGGACGTCCTCGGCCGTGACCGGGTACTCCTCCAGGCGGAACTCGCTGACGTACTTGGAGGAGTCGACGACGTTCTTGACGAGGTGGTAGGCCGGGTGGCGGCTGTCCGCGGCGAAGAAGACGTAGCCGTCGGGGCCCTCGACGTCGGTGCGGCGGCCGAAGACGGAGACGAGTCCGGCGGCGTTGCCGTTGCCGATGTAGTACTTGGAGCCGGTGGCGCGGAAGCCGCCCTCGCCGTCGGGCTCCAGGAGCATGTCGGTGGAGTAGATGTCGGCGCCGTGGGACTTCTCGGACAGGCCGAACGCGAACACCTCGCCCTGGGCGAGGAGTTCGGCGGCGCGGGCACGGGCGGCGGCGTTGTCGCTCTGCCAGACCGGGCCGAGGCCGAGGATGGTGACCTGCCAGGCGTACCAGTAGTCGAGACCGTAGAAGCCGAGGATCTCGTTGAGGGCGGCGATCCGGGCGGTGTCCCATCGCCGGTCGTCACCGCCGGCGGCGCCGGACGGGGTCAGGAAGGTGGCGAACAGGCCCTCCTTGGCGGCGAAGGCGAGGAAGTCGCCGAGCCAGGCCCGGGTCCGGTAGTCCTCGATCAGCTGTCGCTTGCCGCGCTCCTCGAACCAGTCGACGGTGGCCCGCAGCAGCCTGCGGGTCTCCGGGTCGAAGTGCGCGGGGTCGTAGGTGCGCGGGTTGAACAGCAGGGTGTCGGCCATGGAGGTTCGCCTTCCGAGGGGTCGAGGGGTGGGCGGGAGTCGCTCAGGCACCGGGCGCGGACGGGCCGCCGAGCCGGTTCAGGGTGGCGAGGACGTCGTCGAGCCAGGCGATGGTCATCCGCTCGTACGCGATGCCGCCGCGCAGCACGACGTGCTGGAGCTCCTGACCGGCGTCGAGCGGTGCCGGGGCGTCGGGCCCGGTGAAGTCGCGCCGTTCGCCGGCGAGATAGTGGGCCAGCCGGTCGCTGTGCACCTGGTGGTGCCGCTCGACCTCGCGGATCAGAGCGGCCGGGTCGTCGAACGCGGCCCCGCGGATCTTGACGGCCAGGTCGTGGCGCATGCTCTCGGGCTCGATCGGCTCGTGCAGCCACCGGGCCAGGGCGGCGCGGCCGGGGGCGGCGACGGAGTAGTCCTTCTTGTCCGGCCGCCCCTGCTGGGGCACTTCGCGGACGGCGAGCAGACCGTCGCTCTCCATGCGCTTGAGCACGCGGTAGATCTGCTGGTGGGTGGCGGTCCAGAAGTAGCCGATGGACCGCTCGAACCGCCGGGCCAGCTCGTAGCCGGACCCTGGCTGCTCAAGGAGGGATACGAGGATCGCGTGTTCGAGCGCCATGTCCTCGATCCTGCTATGCACCTCGTTGCATAGCAAGGCTCGACGGCTCGGGTGAGACGCGGCTCACCCCGGAGCACCGGCTCGGGGGTGCCGAGCGGGCGTGCACGGTTACGACGGCCGGGTCCGGGTAATCGCGCAGCCGTCCAGTCCCGCCGACCGAGGGAGATGACGGCGATGGTGCACGACACGATCAGGGTGGACGCCCCACTGCGCGAGGTCTACGACCAGTGGACGCAGTTCGAGGAGTTCCCCCGCTTCATGGACGGGGTGGAGGAGGTGCGACAGGTCGACGACCGTCACTGTCACTGGCGGACCAACATCGCGGGCGTGACCCGGGAGTTCGACACCGAGATCGTCGACCAGCTCCCCGACGAGCGGATCTCCTGGCGCACGGTGGGCGGCGACGTGAAGCAGAAGGGCGTCGTCACCTTCCACCGGCTGGAGGACGCGCGCACGGAGGTGACGCTGGCGCTGGACGTCGACGCCGAGGGCTTCACCGAGAAGGCCGGCGTGGCCATGGGCGTGCTCGACAGCCGGGTCGAGGGAGATCTGCAGCGGTTCAAGGAGTTCATCGAGGACCGCGACCGGGCGACCGGCGCCTGGCGCGGCCGGCTGCGCCCCGCCGAGGCGGACGGACCCGGCCCCGGCGACGCGTCCGGCCGCGGCACGGAGGCCACCGCCGACCCGTCCGCCGCGGCGGCCGGCCGGCCCCCCGGCCCGCCGTCATCCCCCGAGCCCGTGGACCCTGGCCACATGTGAGACCGAGGAGGTTCCGTCATGATTCCGCTGCTTCTCGTCCTGCTGGTGATCCTGGTGCTGTTCGGGGCCGGCTTCGCTCTCGACGTCCTGTGGTACATAGCGATCGCCGTGCTCGTGCTGTGGCTGCTGGGCTTCCTCATGCGGGGCTCGGGAGCCCGCTGGTACCGCTGGTGAGCCGACGACGGCAGTTTCCCGCCCGCCTTGTCCTCCTCAGGGAGGCACGGCGGGCGATCGTCGCGCCTCCCTGGTCGCGCCACGCGTAATCCGCGCACGCCGGGGCACATGCCCATCGGGGGACCCGCTTGAGGCGAAGGGCGGTGAGCCCGCCGTGAAGGGCTTCGAACTGCTGGATGTCTCCTTGTACACGGAGGAGGCGGGGCGCATCGAGGTGCCCCAGGAGGGCCCCGCGGCGGACGAGCCGATCGTGCTGCCGGAGGGCGTGGTGGTCAGCGTCGGTCTGACCTTCCGGCTCGGCGACGAGATCGACGGCCTCGCCTTCGAGGACACTCGCGCCCGGGCGGGGGCGAAGGTCGCGAGCACGCGCACGGCGCTCGGCGGCTTCCGGGCCGGAGGCCCGTACGAGGTCCGCCTGCCCTCGGAGCGGCTGCCGGTGGGCAAGGCGAGCTGCGGAACGTACGAGGTGACGGGCCGGGTCGTCGACGAGGACGGCCGCGCACTGGCCGAGGAACGCCACCGCATCCGCATCGAGCATCTGTCGGGCGCGCCGGAGCCCTGGCCGGCGGACCACGATTCCGCGAGCCGGCCGTCGGCGGCATGACGGCGAGCCCGCTACTCCGGACCGGTGACAGCCGTGGCCGGGAGCGGCGCGGGGCGCCCGGGCCGGGTGGCCGGACGCGGTAGAGATCGGACGACCGGGGGCGGCGGGTCCGCGGCGGGAGGGGAGGCTGCGTGGGGCGAACGGTCGTGGAGATCGGGTCCTGGTGGGCGGCGGCCCTGCTGCTCCAGATCCTGCTGATCGGTACGGTCACCTGGCCCGAAGTGGCCGTCGCGGCGGCGGGCGCGCTGCTCGCCGCGCTGGCCGCCCGTCGGGTACGGGTCGCCGCGGGCGCCCGCGTCGGCGGGACGGCCCGTCTGGCGCGTGCGCTGCTGCTGTGGCCCGGGGCGCTCCTCTCCGGCACCTGGCGGCTCACCGTGGCCGTCGGCCGGGTCCTGCGCGGGCACCGGGTCACGGGACGGTTCCGTACCCTCCACTGGCACCAGGGCACCGGGCCGGCCTGGGCGTGCGGGCTGCTGTCCGCCACCCCCGGCCTGTACGTCGTGGACCTCGGCCCGGACCGGACCGTGCTGGTGCACACCCTGCCCGGCGGCCCCGGCGCCCTGGAGTCCGCCCTGACCAGCGGCGGGCGCACATGAGCGGGACGCCGGCCGGGGACTGGAACGGCTGGTTGATCGCGGTCGGGGTGCTGCTGGTCCTCGGGCTGCCGCCGGCGCTGTCCGCGGTCTGCCGGGGCACTCCCCCGGCCCGCCTGGCCGGGCTGAGCCTCACCGGCGCACTGGTCACGGTGATGTTCCTGCTCGCCGCGCGGGGATTCGGCCGCGACGCGTACGGCGATGCGGGGTTCGTCCTCGCGGTCCTCGGCCCGGTGGGCGTCCTGGTCTTCACGCGCTTCCTCGGCGGGCCGCCGGCCGAAGGCCGGGCCGCCGCCGCGCCGCACCCGGACGAGGGGGGCTGACGTGGCCGCCCGTACGATCTGCGCCACCGTCCTGCTCGTCGCCGGGGTCGGTGTCCTGCTGCTCGCCGTACTCGCCCTGCGGGTGCTGCCCGGGCCGTACGCGCGGCTGCACGCCCTCTCCGCCGCCACCTCGCTGGGCGCGCCGCTGGTGGTCCTCGCCCTGGCCGTCGACGAGGGGCCCGGCCGCCGGGCGGCGGCACTGGTGGTGACGGCCGTGATCATCGGCGTCGGGGGGACGTTGACCACCCTTGCGCTCGGCCGGTCCACCGCACAGTACGAGGGCAGGGTGCCGCGGGAGGATCCGCCGTGACGCCGGCCGGCCCGAACCCTGCCGAGGTCTTCGGCTGCATCGCCGTGGTGCTTGCCGCCGCGGTGGCAACCGCCGCCGTCCGCACCCGCGACCCGGTCCGTCAGGCCGTCGTCCTGAGCGCGCTCGGTCTGCTGCTGTCGCTGCTGTTCCTGTTGTTCCAGGCCCCCGATGTGGCCTTGAGCCAGCTGGCCGTCGGCTCGGCGGTGACTCCGCTGCTGATCCTGCTCACGATGCGCACGATCCGGCGCCGCGCGGCCCGCGAGGACGAGGGGCACGGCGACGCGGCCTCGGGAGACGAGCGGTGAGGCGTACCACCCGCGCCGGCCTCTTCTGGGCGGCGGCCCTCGTCTTCGCCGCCGGGTACGTCGTCGCCTGCCTCGAACTGCCGCCGCTGGGCAGCGCGTTCCACCCGTACGCGGGTCTGGCCGTGCCCGCCGCGCTGGAGCAGCGGACGGCGAACGCGGTCGCGTCCGTGACCTTCGACCTGCGCGGTTTCGACACCTTGGGCGAGGAGTCCGTGCTCTTCGCCGCCGTCCTCGGCGCCGTGCTGCTGCTGCGCAGGACCCGCGACGAGCAGGAGTCCCGGCCGCGCCCCGGCCGGCTGCAGCCCACCGTCCGGCTCACCGGCACGGTCCTGCTGCCGGTCGCCCTCGTCACCGGCGTCTACGTCGTCGCGCACGGCCAGTTGACACCGGGCGGCGGCTTCCAGGGCGGCGTCGTCCTGGCCACCGGGCTGCACGTGGCCTATCTCGCCGCCGACTACCGCGTCCTGGAGCAGGTCCGCCCGCGCGACGTCCTCGACGTCACCGAGGCCGTCGCGGCGGGGGCCTTCGCGGTACTCGGCTTCGCCGGGCTCGTCGAGGCGGCCGCCTATCTGGAGAACGTCCTGCCGCTCGGCACCCTGGGCCAGTTGACCTCGGGCGGGCTCGTGCCGCTGCTCAACGTGGCCGTCGGCCTCGAGGTGGGCTCCGCCCTGGTCGTCCTGCTGGCCGGCTTCATCGACCAGGCCCTGGAGATCGAGTCCGAATGACGCCACCCCACCTGACGCCCCACCTGACGACGCTCCTGACGCCGCTCCTGACGGCGCCGCCGACCCCCGACTCCCCGCTCGCGGTGCTGCCGTACCTCGCCGCGGGCTGGATCATGCTGGTCGGCGTCCACGGCCTGGTCACCAGCCGCAACGCCGTGCACGCCGTCGGCTGCCTCGGGGTGGTCCAGTCCGGCACGTACGTGCTCCTGCTGGCCGTCGGCTACCGACGCGGCGGCACCGCGCCGTACTTCACCGACATCCCGCCGGGGACGCCCGTCGTGGACCCGGTGGCCCAGGCGCTCGCCCTGACCGACGTCGTCGTCGGGGCGGCGCTCACCGCCCTGCTGCTCGCCCTCGTACTGCAGACCGCCAAGCGGCACGGGACCACCGACCCCGACGCCCTGACCGGGCTGCGGGGCTGACCGGCCGGGACGCGCGTGAGCCCCTCGGAACTGCTGCCCCTCGCCGTGGCCTGCCCGCTCCTGGCCGCGGCGGTGCTCGCCGTGCTCGGCCGGTGGCTGCCGCGGACCGGCACGGACGCGCTGGCGACGGCCTGCGCCGCCGGCCAGCTGTTGCTGACCCTGTGGCTCGCGTGCGGCACCGGGAGCCGGGGCCTGACGGTGTCCTGGGCGGGCGGCTGGACCCCGGTCGGAGGACGGAGCGTGGGAATCGTGCTCGCCGCCGACGGCCTCGGTCTGGGCCTGGCCGTCCTGGTGGCGGTACTGGTCCTCGCGGCGCTCGGGTACTCCTGGCGCTACTTCGAGGAGCCGGAACGCGCCCGCGGCCACGGCGGCGGATTCCCCGCGCTGCTGCTGCTCTTCGAAGCCGGGGCAACGGGTTTCGCGCTGACCGGAGACCTGTTCAACGCCTTCGTGTTCTTCGAGCTCATGGGGGTCGCCGGGTACGCCCTGACCGGCTACCGGGTCGAGGAGCCGCGGCCGCTGCAGGGCGCGCTCGCGTTCGCGGTGACCGGATCGCTCGCCGGATACCTCGCGCTGCTCGGCATCGGGATGCTGTACGCGCGCACCGGCGAACTCGCCTTCGCCCGGATCGGCGAGGAGCTCGACCGGCACCCCGCCGACGCCCTGGCGGGGGCCGCCGCCGCGCTCATCGCCTGCGCGATGCTCGTCAAGGCGGCGGCGGTGCCGTTCCACTTCTGGCTCCCGGACGCGCACGCGGAGGCCCCGACGCCGGTCTGTCTGCTGCTGTCCGGGGTGATGGTGGAACTCGGCCTGTACGGTCTGCTGCGCATCCACTGGACCGTGTTCTCGGGCGGCGGCGGGATCCCGGCGGGCGTCCTGCGGGGCACCCTCCTGGCGGCCGGTGCCGTCACCGCGGTGGTGGGGGCGCTGCTGTGCTGGCAGCAACGCCACATGAAGCGGCTGCTCGCCTTCTCCACGGTGGGGCACATGGGCCTGTTCCTGTGCGGTGGTGCGCTGCTCACCGCCGAGGCGACGGCGGGCACCGCGCTGTACGTGGCGGGGCACGCGGGCGCCAAGGCGGCGCTGTTCTGCCTGGTGGGCGTGCTGCTCGACCGGCACGCGTCGGTGGACGAGCACGGGCTGCGCGGCCGGGCCCGCGACATGCCGCTCACCGGCGCGCTGTTCGCCGTCGGTGGTCTCGCGCTCGCGGGGCTGCCGCCGTTCGGCACGGGGCTCGGCAAGTCCGTCGTGGAGCACGCCGCGCACGAGTCGCCCTGGCTGCTCGCCCTGTTCGTCCTGGTCCCCGCGGTCACGGCGGGCGCCGTTCTGCGGGCGGCGGGGCGGGTGTTCGCGGGCGCCGGGGTTCCGCCACGGCGCCGGCGCCCCGGTCCGGAGACCACGGGCTCCGGGGAGGAACCGGAGGTGCGGGACCCGCGCCGCGCGGTGCCGCGCCCGATGGTCGTGGTGCCCGCCCTGCTGCTCGCGGGCTGCCTGGCCGTGGGCCTGGTGCCCGCGCTGTGGCGCCGTACGGCTGCCGCCGCCGCGGTGTTCTGCGACCGGGCGGGCTACCTGGCCGTGGTGAGCGGCCAGGGGCCCGCGCCGGCTCCGGAGCCCGCGCCCGCGGTGACCTGGACGGTGACCGGCGTCGCGCTCGGCGCCCTGTCGGCCGGGCTCGCGGTGGCTATGGCGGCGGCCGCGCTGTGGGGGCCGGCGCTCACGGGGCGGCTCGCCCAGCGGGCCCGCGCGTACGGGGACGCCGTGGACCGGGTGCTCGTGGTGCCGGTGCGGCGGCAGCACTCCGGGCACGTGGGCGACTACGTGGCCTGGCTGATGGCCGGGCTCGCCACGCTGACGGCGGTGTTCCTGCTCAGGGGCTGAGGATCGGGCGGCGTACCGGCAACCGCGCATGAACCCCCGTGAAGGGGGCAGCGGCAAGTCAGGGGCCGAGGAGAGGAGCAGGACCATGCCGCGTGGATCGAACCGCAAGCGGGAGCGGCAGTACGAGCACATCAAGGAGAGCGCGCTGGAAAGGGGTGAGAGCAGGAAGCGCGCCGAGGAGATCGCCGCCCGCACCGTGAACAAGGAACGCGCGCGGGCCGGGGAGTCGAAGACCGCGAGCAAGAGCTCCCTGGAGGACATGTCGTCCTCGCGCCGCGGCGGGCAGCGCTCGCACAGCGGCTCGGAGGGACCGACGTACGACCAGCTCTACGCGGAGGCCCAGCGGCGCAACCTGCACGGCCGGTCCTCGATGAACAAGGCGGAGCTGAAGCGCTCTCTGGGCCACTGAGCACGAAGTCGCCGCGTACGAGGAGGGAGCTGCGCGTCGTGACGCTCGAAGGAAAGAACGTACTCGTCCTCACCACGAACTACGGAACGGAACAGGACGAGCTGAGGAAGCCGATCGCCGTCCTGCGGGACGCGGGCGCCCGTGTCGCGGTCGCCGCGCCGCGGGACGAGCCCGTCCTGACGCTGGTCTCCGACCGCAGGCCGGGGGCCGTCGTCCAGCCCGACACCACCCTGGCGAAGGCCTCCGCGGACGACTTCGACGCGGTGGTCGTGCCGGGTGGCACCTTGAACGCCGACCGGCTGCGGACGGACAGCGAGGCGCAGCGCCTCGTCTCCGCCTTCGCCGGCGCCGGCAAGCCGGTGGCCGCGATCTGCCACGGTCCGTGGCTCCTCGTGGACAGCGGGGTGGTCAGGGACCGCAAGCTCACCTCGTACCCGTCGCTCCGCGCGGACGTCGAGAACGCGGGCGGCAACTGGCTGGACCAGGAGGTCGTCGTCGACACCTCCGCAGGCCACCCGTTGATCACCTCCCGCCGGCCGAAGGACCTGGATGCCTTCTCGTCGGCGATCGTCCGCGCGCTCGAGGGCGACGGGGACTGAGACACCGGAGAGGAACCCGATCATGCGCAAGAGCTCGATGGACAAGGCCAAGGGCAAGCTCAAGGAGACCGCCGGCAAGGCGACCGGAAACGAACGCCTCGAGGCCGAGGGCAAGGCCGATCAGATGAAGGGCAAGGCGCGCGAGGGAATGGAGAAGATGCGTGACGCGATGAAGCGACGCACCTCCTGACGAAGCTCCTCCTGACGCGCCGCACGCGCGTGCCGCTCGCGTCGGCGACGGTTCGGCACGCGCGTACCGGGCAGACGCCCCGGCGACCGGCGGTGCCCGCGGCACGAGCGCGGGCGGCGCGTCCTGACGGTCAGCCCGCGAAGCGGGCCATCCACGCCTCCACCTCGTCGGCGGACCGCGGCAGGTCTGCCGACAGGTTCTCGTGGCCGGCGTCCGTCACGACCAGGTCGTCCTCGATGCGGACGCCGATGCCGCGCCACTCCTCGGGCACGGTCAGGTCGTCCGGCTGGAAGTACAGGCCGGGTTCGACGGTGAGCACCATGCCGGGCTCCAGGACGCCGTCGACGTACTCCTCGTTCCGGGCGTGCGCGCAGTCGTGTACGTCGAGGCCGAGCATGTGGCCGGTGCCGGCCATGGTGAAGCGCCGCTGGAGGCCGAGCTCGTACGCGCGGTCGGCGGGGCCCTCGATGAAGCCCCACTCGACCAGCCGCTCCGCCAGCGAGCGCTGGGACGCCTCGTGGAAGTCGCGGTAGTGGGCGCCCGGCTTGACGGCGGCCATGCCCGCCTCCTGGGCCTCGTACACCGCGTCGTAGACCTTGCGCTGCACGTCGGTGAAGGTGCCGCTGATCGGGAGGGTGCGGGTGACGTCGGCGGTGTAGAGGGTGTGCGTCTCCACGCCGGCGTCGAACAGCAGCAGTTCCCCCGGGCGTACCGGGCCGTCGTTGGCGGTCCAGTGCATGATCGTGGCGTGGTCGCCGGCGGCGCAGATCGTGCCGTAGCCGACGGAGTTGCCCTCCAGGCGGGCCCGGCGGAAGAAGGTGCCCTCGATCCAGCGCTCGGAGGAGGCGACGGCACGGGAGAGCTCCCCGATCGCGTCGGTGAACCCGCGGACGGTGGAGTCCACGGCCTTGCGCATCTCGGCCAGTTCCCACTCGTCCTTGACGAGGCGGAGGTCGCTGAGTGCCTCTTCGAGTTCGTCGTCGCGGGCCTCGTCGGTGGTGACGGCGGCTTCGAGGGAGGGGTCGATGCCGCGGACGATCCGGGTGGGTACGTCCGCGGCGGCCAGGTCGGGCGCTGCGGAGCGGACGTCGCGGCAGGCGAGACCGAGGACGGCCGCCGACTCGGCGAGGGAGCGGCGCCGGCCCATCCACAGCTCCGCGTGGGCACCGGTCCAGAACTCGTCGTTGTCCCTGCTGTCGCGCGGCAGCTGGTAGCAGTAGGCGTCGTGGCCGCCGTCCGCGCGGGGTTCGAGGACGAGCGCGCCGTCGCGGGCCTGGTCTCCGGTCATGTGCACGTAGCCGGAGTACGGCCGGAAGGGGTACGTGTCGTCGTTGGAGCGGACCTTGAGGTTCCCCGAGGGGATGACGAGGCGCTCGCCGGGGAAGCGCGCGGAGAGCGCGGCGCGGCGGAGAGCGGCGTACGGAGCCTGCTCGTCGAGCGTCAGGTCGTGCCGCTCGGTGTCCGCCCAGCCCGTGCGCATCAGGGCGGACAGCTCGTCGGAGATGCCTGCGTACAGACCGTTCTTGCGGCCCTTTGCCACGATGTGCCCCCTTGTTTCGTTGGTTTCCGGTGGTGCTTCCCGGTGGATTCGCCGCCGGCGTTCCTCGGCGACGCCTCTGGACGGTAGTCCCTGAGCGGGGCACCAGGTGCCCGGAAGTGTCAGTGGCACTGATCGGCCACACCGCTGCGCGGACCGTCGATAATGCGACGTATGACGAACGCGAAACTCGGCGAGGCCCTGCGGCTTCTGGGCATCGATGAGACGGCGGTCCGGGTCTATCTGGCACTCCTCGACCGATCGCCCGCCCCGCTCGGCGCGATCGGGACCGCGGCCGGACTGGCCGGCCCGGACCTGACCGCGGCGTACGGCGCGCTCGTCGACGCCGGTCTGGCCAGCGCCGCCGACGAGGACGCGGACATGGTTGCCCCCGTGCCGCCGGCCGCGGGCCTGGAGATCCTGGCCCGGCACCGCGCGGCGGAGCTGGAGGAGTCGCGGATCGCCGTGGGGGGCGCGTTCGAGTCGTTCCGGCGCCACCGGCTCGCCGCGTACAACGACCATCTCGTCGAGGTCGTCACCGGCGACGCCATCGGCCCCCGGATGCGGCACGCCTGGGCGAGCGCCCGCGAGCAGATCCGGCAGTTCGAGTCGCCTCCGTACGTCCCCCTGGTCGGCGCCACGGAGGACGCGCTGGCCACGCTCGCCCGGGGGGTGACGCAGCGGGTCGTGTACTCCCGGGAGTCCCTGGAGCACCCGGGGCACCTGAAGGACGTCATCGAACCGTGCATCGAGGCCGGCGAGCAGGCCAGGGTGCTACCGTCGGTGCCGGTCAAGCTCCTGATCATCGACGAGGCGTACGCGCTGGTGTCGTTGTCGATCAAGGAGGTGGACGTGGTCAACACGATGCTGGTGGTGCAGCCGTGCGGGCTGTTCTCCGCGCTCGTGGCCCTGTTCGAGCAGTCCTGGCTGAACGCCCTCCCCTTTCACGGCCGCACCACCCGGCCGGGCGGCCTGGCCCCCGCCGACCGGCGCCTGCTGTGGCTCCTCGCGGGCGGCGCGAGCGACGAGGTCATCGCCCGCGAGATGGGCATCAGCCGCCGTACGCTGTTCCGCCGCCTGCAGATCCTGATGGCCCGGCTCGGCGCGGCGAACCGCTTCCAGATGGCCTTGCAGGCACAGCGGAGCGGATGGCTGTGAGCGGACGGGCCGTGCCGCGGGCGGCCGTGACGCGGACGGGCCGTGCCGCGGACGGGCGCAACGCGGACGGGCCATGCCGGTCAGAGGGCTTGCTGCACCACGCCGCGGGTGGAGAAAGTGACGGGATCGCCCTTGCTGAAGTCGCCCGGGGGAATTCCGGGGTGGTGACCTTCGCCCGCCGAGGGGGCGGGTTCGGCGCGGGGGCCGAGGGCGAGCCGGGAGACGATGCGGTAGCGGTCGCCCCGGTAGAGCGAGTGCACGTACTCCACCGGCCGGTTGCGGGTGTCCGTGGTGAGCCGTTCGAAGAGCAGCGCCGGGGACAGCTCGGGCACGTCGAGCAGCTCGGCCTCGGCGCGCGTCACCACGGTGGGCTCGATCGACTGCACCGCCTCGCTGACCTGGACGTCGTGCCGGTCGCGCAGGTGCTCGTACAGATCGCCCTGCTCCAGTTCGTCGCTGGTCAGTTCGGGCACCAGGTCCGCGCTCAGGTGCAGGTGTTCGATGGCCATGGGCGCGCCGTCGACGAGCCGGAGGCGGGCGATGTAGCGGATCTCCGCCGCCGGTGAGATCCGCAGCTTGCGGCCCACCCGGGCGCCCGCCGGCAGGGTGCGCAGCTCCAGCAGTCTGCTGGTCCACACGCCGCCCGCCTGCGGGAGGCTGAAGGCGTTGCGGTCCGAGATCAGCTCCTGCGTGATCTTCTCCGCGGCGACGAACATGCCCCGTCCGTGCTCGCGTACGAGCAGTCCCGCGACGACGAGTTCGTCGACGGCGGCGCGCAGGGTGGGCCGCGAGACCCCGAGCTCGGCGCACAGGACCCGCTCGGAGGGGATGGCGTCGCCGGGCCGCCGCGCCTCGACGAGTTCGAGGATCGCGTAACGGACCCGCTCGCGCTTGAGCATCGCACCTGAGGCGGCGGCGTCGATCTCCATCCGGGACTCTCGTTCGTCGTCGGGACTGCGACTGGTCAGGGCAACTGGCGTACTGGTCAGGTCAGTCTAGCCGCATCGAGGCTCAACCAACCAGGAAATGTGAGGGGTTGACGGCTGGATTGGTCTATGCCACGTTCATCTCGCGCCAACTGGTAAACCTTGACGCACAACTGGTCAAGTCACGTGCTGCCGGACCGAAAGGAACACGCATGCGTACCCGTACCGCCGGCCGTCGAACTCGCGCGGCTCTAGCCCTGACCGCCGTCCTGGGCAGTGCCGCGCTGGCCGCGCTTCCCGTCACGACCGCGACGGCCTCGGCCTCCGTCTCCGCCTCGGACGGCCTGGCCGTCCAGTACCGCACGAGCGCCGGCGGAGCCACCGCCGACCAGAGCGAGCCGTGGTTCAAGGTCCGTAACACCGGATCGTCCACCGTCCAGCTGAGCCAGGTCAGGATCCGGTACTACTTCAAGGCCGACTCCCCGAGCGCCTCCTACCGCTTCGCCTGCTCCTGGGCGGTACGGGGGTGCTCCGCCGTCACCGGAACGTTCGGGACGCTCGGCAAGCCCACCGCCACGGCCGACCGGTATCTGGAGATCGGCTTCACCCCCGCCGCGGGATCGCTGGCACCGGGCGCGGACACCGGAGACCTGCAGCTGCGCTTCCACCAGGCCACCTGGCAGCCGCTGAACCAGGGCGACGACTACTCCTTCGGCGGCGGGCAGAGCGCCTACGCCGACTGGACCAGGGTCACCGCCCAGGTCGCCGGCACCACCGTGTGGGGCGTGGCGCCCGAGGGCAACGGCCCGACCGAGCCCACCGACCCGCCCACGGACCCGACCGACCCGCCCGGCGGCGGCCAGACCCTGTTCGACGACTTCACCTACACCTCGCACACCGACCCCGCCCTGTCCGCCCACGGCTGGAGCGTCCGCTCCGACTCCGGCGGCCCGGGCGTGCCCGGCGCGACATGGGACCCGTCCAAGGTCACGTTCAGCGCCCAGGGCGGCAGCACGGTGATGAACCTGGAGACCTCCACGGCCGGCACCGGCGAGTCCACCCGGCAGACCGAGGTCCTCACCAGGTCCATGAAGTTCAGGAACGGCACGTACGCCGCCCGGGTCAGGTTCTCCGACGCCCCGAAGTCCGGCCCCGACGGCGACCGCGTCGTGCAGACCTTCTTCACGATCAACGACCTGAAGGCCCCGATGGCCGACGACTACGCCGAGTACGACTTCGAGTACCTGCCCAACGGAGGCTGGGGCGAGCCGGCGAACATCCTCTACACGACCTCGTGGGAGACCTACGCCCCCGACCCCTGGCAGGCGGTCAACCAGCACAGCGAGAGCCGCCGGAGCTTCGCCGGCTGGCACGACCTGGTCGTGACCATCGACGACGACGCGATCACCTACTCCATCGACGGCCAGGTCTTCGGCACCCACGGCGCCGCCTACCTCCCGGAGCGGCCGATGTCGATCAACTTCAACCAGTGGCTCATCGACCTCGCCGGCCAGCCCTCCACCACCCCGCGCGCCTACGACCAGCAGGTCGACTACGTCCTGCACGTCAAGGACCAGGTGCTCACCCCTGCTCAGGTGGCCGCGAAGATCGCCGCGTACCGGACCGCCGGCACGTCGTTCGTGGACGAGGTACCGGTGCCCTAGGGGCGGACCCTAGGCGGTGTGCGCGAGGATCGCCGGGACGACCGTCGCCCAGTCGGCCCGGTCGACCCCGTGACCGGCGTCCGGCAGTGCCACGAGCCGTCCCCCGGGGATCCGTTCCGCGAGCGCCTCGCCGTGCGGGAGCGGGAACATCGGATCGGCCGTCCCGTGGAGCACCAGGGTGGGCACGGCGATCGCGGAGAGGGGTCCCGGCGCGTGCTCGCCGTCCGGGAGCGCGTCGTGGTTGCGGGCCGCCGCGAAGTCGTGCGCGCGCTCGACGTCGCGGCGGACCAGGCCACGGGCGGCGGTCTCGTCGAACGGGCGGCGGCCTCCCGCGAGCACGCGCGCGTAGGCGACCGTGTAGTCGATCACCGAGTCGGCGTCGGACCAGTCGACGCGCGCCGTCGAGACGAAGCGCAGGAACTCCTCGGTCGGCGGAGGAAGCGCGCGGTCGCCGGGCACGGCGGAGGACGTGCTGATCAGGACGAGTGACAGGACGCGACCGGCGTGGTCCAGCGCGAGCAGCTGCGCGAGCGCCCCGCCGGCCGAGACGCCCACGACGTGCGCGGCCGGGATCTCGTAGGCGTCGAGCACGCGGGCGGCGTCACCGACCAGGTCCGCGCCGGTGTATCCGGGACGGCCCGGTTGGTAGGTGACCGACCGGCCGGTGTCGCGGTGGTCGTAACGGATCACGAAGCGGCCGCCCTCGGCGAGCATCCGGCAGAAGCCGTCCTCCCACCAGAGCATCGACGCGCCGAGGCCCGCGATGAGCAGGACGGGCGGATCCGACCGGTCACCGAAGGACTCGGTGCACAGCGTGATGCCGCCCGTCTCCACCGTGCGCTCAGCCATCGTCGCGACTCCTCTCCTGTCCCATGGTGCCCGGAAGCCGGGCCGTCGGTCAGGTGGAGGCACTACGGCGGCTCCCGGCTCAGTAGGCGCCGTTGACGTTGTCGATCGAGCCGTAGCGGTCGGCCGCGTAGTTGCAGGCGGCGGTGATGTTCGCGACCGGGTCGTAGGGGTCGTTGGCGGTGCCGGTGACGTGGTAGGCCTGGAAGGTGGGGTCGATCACCTGGAGGAGGCCCTTGGAGGGGGTGCCGGCGACGGCGTTGGAGTCCCAGTTGTTGATGGCCAGCGGGTTGCCCGAGGACTCGCGCATGATGTTGCGGTGGATGCCGTCGTACGAGCCCGGGATGCCGTACTGGGCCATGATGTCGAGGGACTCGCGGATCCATCCGTCCAGATTGTCCGGGTATGAGGCCTTCGCCGGAGCGGCGGCCTGGGCCGCGGTCGCCTGGACGGCCGCCGGCTTGACCGACGCGGCCTTGACCGACGCGGCCTTGACCGACGCGGCCGGGCGGGCGGCCGCCGCGGCACCCGCGGCTGCCGGACGCGAGGCGGCCCTGGTGTCGATCGTGAGCTTCAGACCGGGGCGGATGAGACCGGGGTCGGCACCCACGGCGGCGCGGTTGTCCTTGTAGAGCTTCTTCCAGCCGCCGCTCACGGAGTGCTTCTGGGCGATCTTGGAAAGTGAGTCGCCGGCGACCACGGAATAGCGCACCAGGCCGGCCTTCTTTGCCGCCGTGACGACCGTCGCCTTTTCGACTGCGACGGAGTGAATTTCCTGCGGGGTGGCCGCACCAGCGCTGGTCGAGGCGATCAGCGGCAGGGCGAGTGCGGCGCTGCCGGTGATGCCGACGGCGGCCAGGCCGCGAGCGAGCGGGGCGTTCTTGGGGCGGCGGTGCTTCCCGTTTCCACGCATGGCGAGTTCCTCTCCTTCGCCTGCGAGGTGAGCTGTCGGGTTCGGGCAGGAGATGCCCGGCCGCGGTGCGCGGCTTCACCCCGAGTCGCCCCGGAGACCGGGACGGCGGCGAACCTGGGTCCCCCGCTCCTGCCGGAAGTGTGGTGAGTGCGGTTTTCCGGGCGGCGGCAGGATTCGGCGTTCCGTCCGGATGACGGGGTGACCGTAAGCGAAAACAAACATCGAGAACAAGGTCGGAATTCATGAACGCGAATTGATCTCCGACAGAAAGGGAAAGGATCTTTCCTTTGACCTTTCACCGCGACCGCCAACTCTTCTCCGCCACTGCACACTTGGTGTCGCGCCGGCGCCGACCGGGCCCGTTCCGCCGTGACTCACATCACTGATTCCGGGAACCTAATGCCTTTTCTTTGAATTTCCCCCTCGAAGGTGATGAAGCGGACATCCTTACCTTTATCCGCATTTAGCAATCCGCTGTCGCATTGTTCGCGCCGGATGAGGCAACCCGGACGCAGCGGTCTCCGTCCTCCCGAAGCGAGAGAGAGGAAGACCGTTTTGATACGTGTCACACGCGGCGTCACCACCGCCGCGGCGTTACTCGCACTGGCCACCGCGTCCCCCGCACTGGCCTACGCGCAGCCGTCGCAGCCGTCACAGCCGTCACCGGAATCGCCGTCGACGGCCTCCCCCGGAAGCCGGCTCGGGAACACCGGGCTCCCCGAGGGCTGGCGGGTCATCGGAACCGGTGCCGGCAGGCAGTTGGTCTGGACGTCGTCCGACCCCGTGCCCATGGGCGACGCCCGGGTCGAATTCCGTGACGGCGACCGGCTGCTCGGCCATCCGGTGGCCCAACAGGACGGCCGCTCCTTCCGGTTGCCCCTGGGCGACGTCCGGATCGAGAAGGGCTCGGAGCTGCGCGTGACGGCCGGCGGCCGGCGGATCGACGCGACGGAAGGGGCCACCGCCCGCTCCCCCCGGCACCGCCCCCTCGCCCCCGGCACGCGGCAGGAGACGCCGCTTCCGGCGAACCCGGTCGACCCCGGAGTGCCCGGCCGCTACCGCACCGTCAGCGGTGAATACGACCTGAAGTCCGTGTCGTTGCCCGGCTTCGCCCATCCCGTGGAGATGCGCGCCACGGTCGTGGGACCGACCGACGCGCCCGGGAGGCGGCCGGTGGCCCTCTTCCTGCACGGCCGCCACGGCACCTGCTACACACCCGGGACCGAGGACTCCAACGGCGCGTGGCCCTGCCCGGCCGGCATGAAGCCCATACCGAGCCATCAGGGGTACCTGAGCGCCCAGCAGCTCCTGGCCTCCCAGGGTTACGTGACGCTGTCCATATCCGCCAACGGCATCAACGGCCAGGACTACCTCGCCGACGACGGCGGCGCCCAGGCCCGTTCCTCCCTGGTGCGACTGCACCTGGCCCGCTGGGCCGACTGGTCCGCGTACCGCAAGGCCGCCCCGGCCGCCGTACGCAAGGTGGCGCCCGCGGACCTCTCCCGGGTCCTGCTCGTCGGCCACTCCCGCGGCGGCGAGGGCGTCAACCGCGCCGCCCTCGACAGCCTCTACGCACCGCCCGCCGACCAGGACGGCTACCGGGGCCCCGTACGGTGGAAGATCCGCGGCAACGTCCTGATCGGGCCCACCGTCTTCGGCCAGAACCCGGTCCCCGACGTGCCCTCCGCGACCCTGCTGCCGGGCTGCGACGGCGACGTCTCCGACCTCCAGGGCCAGGTCTACGCCGACGGCACACGCGGCGTCAGCCGAGGCTCCGCCCTGCACAGCGCGGTCTACGTGGTCGGCGCCAACCACAACTTCTTCAACAGCGAGTGGACGCCGGGACAGGCGAAGGCGCCCGCCTTCGACGACTTCTCGTCCGACGACACCCCCGACCCGGTCTGCTCCCCCGGCACGAAGACCCGCCTGACCGCCCCTCAGCAGCAGACCGCGGGCGCCACCTACATCGCCGCGGCGGCCCGGCTGTTCGTCGGCGGTGACGACCGGGTCCGTCCGCTCCTCGACGGCTCCGGCCGCCGCGCGCCCTCGGCCGACCCGGCCCGGGTCCTCACCGACGCCGTCGGAGCGAACCGCACGGCGGCGTTCCTGCCGGGCTCCTCGGTCACGGTGTCGGGCCGCGGCGCCCGGATCTGCGCCCAGGTCGACACGGACGCCGCCCGCGCCTGCCTGAACCCCGAAGAGGGCGGCACCTCCCCGCACTTCGCGTACTGGGAGGCCCCCTCCGAGCCGGGCCGCGACGCCGTCGCGATGCAGTGGTCGAACCCGGGGGCACCGGTCGCGGTGCGCTCGGCGAGGCCGGTCTCCCTGGCCGGCTCCGAAGCCCTCGCTCTGCGACTGATCGTCCCGCCCAACAGCGCGGGCACGGAGCTGGACATCGCGGTCACCGACGCGTCGGGCCGCCGCGCGCAGCTGGGCCGTACCCGCGTCGACGGACTGCCGGGCAGCGAACGGACCGCCTCGTACTGGGGGCGGGAGATCCGCGTACCGCTGTCCGCCGCCGCCCGCGCCGGACTGAACCTCAAGAAGGTCACCGCCCTCGAACTGACCCCGCGCAGCCGGTCCGGCCGCGCGTGGCTCATCGACGCGTGGGGCTGGCGCCCCGGGACGCCGGCGGTGAGCCCGGCCGCGCTGACCCGCGTGGACATCGGCCGCCTGACGGTCAAGGAGGGGAACTCCGGTGTCCGGACCTACCGCATTCCGGTGCGGGTCTCCGGAAAGGGCAGCGGCCAGGTCCGCCTGTTCGTCCCCAAGCCGGGCACCGACGAGGTCACGTCCCGCTTGGTCACGGTGCGTCCGGGACGCCATGACATCGTCCTGCCGGTCGAGGTCGCGGGCAACACCCGGTTCGGCTACGACAGGGCACAGGACGCCTTCGTCAAGGCGGTGCGCGGCACCGTGGTCGGTGCGCACCGCGGCGGGGTCACCGCGAAGAACGACGACCCCATGCCCAGGGTCGGCGTCACGCCGGTCGCGGCCGACGTGACCGAGGGCGGGGCCCTGACCTGGCGGGTGACGCTGTCCGGGCCCGCCGACGCCGAGATCTACGGCGCGATCGAGTTCCTCCCGGTGACCGGGGGCACGGAGCTGTCCACCGCGGACATCGACCCGAAGTGGCTGGAAGAGCACGTCGGCAACGTGCCGGATCCTCCCCTGCCGGTGTCCCAGGCGCTGGAGGGCGGCGTGGGGGTCGTCATCCCCGCCGGTCGGACGCGTACGGAGGTGAGCATCCCCATCGCCAAGGACGGGGTCGGCGAGCCGAAGGAATCGCTGCGGGCCGTGCTGACCACCTACGACGAGGCGTGGGAGCCCGTCCGGGGGCCGGAGTTCGCCGGCACGGTGAGCGACGCGCCGTGAGGTGAGTCCGTGGCCGTGAGGTGACGTGTCCGTCCGCGTCACCTCACGCCGGACGGGGTGGTCTCCGGACCCTGCCGGGGGCCGGTGACCGCCCCGTCGTGTCCCCCGGACGCACCGTCCGCATGGTGCACCGGCGCGGCGGACCCTAGCGTCCTTTCCGGGGCGGTATGTCACCGTCGCCCGTAAGGGGATCGCCGATGACGAACGAGCAGGAAGTCGATGTCGTCGTGGTCGGCTCGGGCTTCGGCGGCTCCGTCGCCGCGTACCGGCTCGCCGGGGGCGGTCGGTCCGTCGTGGTCCTGGAGCGCGGCAAGCCGTACCCTCCCGGCAGCTTCCCCCGGACGCCCGCCGGGATGGCCCGCAACTTCTGGGACCCCAGCGAGGGCCTGCACGGGCTGTTCGACATCTGGTCCTTCCGAGGTCTCGAAGGCATCGTCTCCAGCGGCCTGGGCGGCGGATCGCTGATCTACGCCAACGTGTTGCTGCGCAAGGACGAGAAGTGGTTCGTGCGCGAATCGCCGCTGCCCGGCGGGGGGTACGAGAACTGGCCGATCGGCCGCGCGGACCTCGATCCGCACTACGACCAGGTCGAGCGGATGCTCGGCGCCACGCCGTACCCCTATGACGACACGCCGAAGACCGCCGCCATGCGGGAGGCCGCGGACCTGCTGGGCCTGCACGTGTCCCGGCCGCCGCTCGCCGTGTCGTTCGCCTCCGCGCCCGGCGAGGAGCCCGTCCCCGGCGCGCCCCTCCCCGAGCCGGCGTACGGCAACATCCACGGCCTGCCCCGTGAGACCTGCCGCCTGACCGGCGAGTGCGACCTCGGCTGCAACCTGGGCGCCAAGAACACCCTCGACCACACCTACCTGTCGGCCGCGCGCGGGCGCGGCGCCGACATCCGCACCCGCTGCGAGGTACGCGGCTTCGCACCCCGGCCCGGTGGCGGATACGAGGTCCGTTACGTCGTCCACGACCCGGCCCGCGAGGGGCACCGCACCCCCACCGGCCGGCTGCCGATGCGCACGATCCACTGCAAGCGCCTCGTCCTCGCCGCCGGCACGTTCGGATCGACCTACCTCCTCCTGCGCAACCGCTCCGCGCTGCCCGGCATCGGCCCCGCGCTCGGCAGCCGCTTCTGCGGCAACGGCGACCTGCTCGGCCTGGTCCTCAAGGCGACCGGCGGCTCCGCGGGAAGCGGGCCGCGCGGGCTCGCGAGCAGCACGGGCCCGGTCATCACCAGCGCCATCCGCGTCGGGGACGAACTCGACGGGGACGGCTCGACGGGACGCGGCCACTACGTCGAGGACGCCGGCTACCCGGCCTTCGTGGACTGGCTCGCGGAGGCGGCGCAGGTACCCGGAAGCACCCGCCGTACCGTCGGGTTCGGCCTCCACCGCCTGCGGTCCCGGCTCGGTCTCACCCCGGAGAGCAACATCAGCGGCCGGCTCGCGCAGCTCCTCGGGCCCGGGGTCTTCTCCGACTCCTCGCTGCCGCTCCTGGGCATGGGACGGGACCTCCCGGACGGCCGCATGAGCCTGCGCCGGGGCTATCTCGACATCGACTGGACCACGCTGACCTCGCGCCGCTACTTCGCACGCGTACGGCACACGATGGCCGGCGTCGCCGCGGCGCTCGGCGGCGAGTTCCACGACAACCCGCTGTGGTGGACCCGTCGCGTGGTCACCGTGCACCCGCTCGGCGGCGCGCCGATGGGGCGTCATCCCGCCGAGGGCGTCTGTGACGCGTACGGCGAGGTCTTCGGGCACCCGGGGCTGTACGTGCTCGACGGCTCCGTCCTGCCCGGACCGGTGGGCGCGAACCCGTCGCTCACCATCGCCGCCTTCGCCGACCGCGCCTGCGACCGCATCCTCGAACAGCCCCTGGCACCACGGTCCGCGACGGCGCCCACGGTGGGGGCGGCGGCGGACGGCGAGCGCCCCACGAGTCTGTCGTTCACCGAGGAGATGAAGGGATACCTCGCGCTCGACGTCGCCGACCCCGAGGAGGGCGAGGCGATCGGCCGGGAGCGGAACCAGCGGCTGATGTTCCGGCTCACGATCACCGCGGACGACGTCGACCGGTTCGTCGCGGACCCCCGGCACCCGGCGGCCGCGACCGGTCATGTCGAGTGCGACCTGCTCGGCGGCAGGCTGCCGGTCGAGGCGGGCTGGTTCGACCTGTTCACCCGCGCCGACGCGCCGGACCGGCGCCGGATGCTGTACCGGCTGCACCTGCGCGACCCGGGAGGCAATCCGCTCACGCTCGTCGGACACAAGGAGGTGCACGACGACCCGGGGTTCGACGTCTGGAGCGATACGTCGACCCTGTACGTCCGGATGCTCGCAGGACACGTGCCGGCGGACGCGACCGGGGACACCGGGGACACCACCGGCGAGGGCGACACCGACGCCCCGGTGCTCGGCGCGGGCGTCGTCGTCATCCTCGCCGGCGACTTCGTCCGGCAGCTGTCGACGTTCCGCGCCTCGGGGCCGCATCCCGCGCGCGCGATGGAGAGCTTCGGCCGGCTGTTCCTGGGCGAGTTGTGGAGTGTGTACGGCTCCCATTTCACGCCGACCGGGGAGCGCGCGTGAAGGTGCGCGAGCTGCGCGGACACGCCGACGAGCTGGGTTTCACGCCGCAGGAGCAGGTGCGGTGGCTGGCCCCCCGGCAGCTGGCCCGTACGGCGGTCAAGGCCGTTCTCGCGGCCGTCTTCGCCGGCTACGCGGACAAGCGGGAGTTCCAGGAGGTGCTGGAGGCGGACCTCCTGGAGGCGCCGCTCGTCAGGCCCGCCCCGCGGGAGTTCTGGTTCGACTTCGTGGCCGACCTCGGCGACGGTTTCGACGCGACGAGCTCGGTGGCGTGCACGCTCGCGGAGGAGGAACTCGCGGTCGGGCGCCCGCCGCTCTCGCTCCCCCGTGGCTCCCTCCTCGTCCTCGGCGGCGACGAGGTGTACCCGGCGGCCTCCGCCCAGGGCTACGAGGACCGCATGAAGGGCCCCTACCGCGCCGCCCTGTCCGAGGCGCCGGACCGGCCGCTGATGGTCGCGCTGCCGGGCAACCACGACTGGTACGACGGCCTCACGGCCTTCCTGCGGATGTTCACCCAGCAGCGGTCGATCGGCGCCTGGCAGACCCGGCAGACCCGCAGCTACTTCTGTGTGCGCCTGCCCGAACGCTGGTGGCTCGTGGGCCTGGACAGCCAGCTGGGCTCGTACTTCGACGACCCCCAGCTGCGCTACTTCGAGAAGCACCTGTCGGCGAACCTGGAGGACGGCGACGGCGTGATCGTCTGCTCGGCCGAGCCGACCTGGCTGGACAGCGCGGAGAGCGACGCCGACGCCTTCAACGCCCTGCACTGGTTCGACCGCAACGTCATCCGCACCCGCGTCGATCCGGCCTCGGGCGAGCGGGTCGCGACGAACGCGTCGGTACGGCTGTGGCTGACCGGCGACCGCCACCACTACGCCCGGTACGCCGAGCGGCTGCCCGGCGACCCGCACGATGCCGAGGTGCCGGCGCCGGATCCGCGGCGGCGCCAGATGGTGACGTGCGGCCTGGGTGGCGCGTACCTCGCGGCGACCCACCGGCTGCCGGCGGTGGTGCCGTTGCCGCCGCACGGGGCGCGGCTGCGCGACAAGGACGAGCCGCCGGTCGAGTTCGCCCGGATGGGGACGACGTACCCCGACGCGGCGCGGTCGCGTCGACTCGCCCGGGGCATCGCGGTGCCGTGGTCGGGACACTGGCTGCCGTGGCGCAACGGCGGCTTCGCCCAGCTGACCGCGGCCGGGCACGTGATCCTCTTCCTCCTGATGAGCTTTCTGTTCGCGCTGGCGGAGGGCGTGCTGCGGCCGGTCGACGCCGTGCGCCGGGCCGGGGTCGGCGATTTCTGGGGCTTCGGCGCGGTGTGTCTGGGCGTGGCGGCGGGGCTGCTGGTGCTCGGGTTCCTCGGCCGGCTGCTGCGCCGGCGGCGGGCCTCCCCGCCTTCGGGCCCGGCGGTCGCCGTGCTGGCGCAGATCGTGGTCGCGCTGGCCGCACTGGTCGTGACGGTGGCGATTCCGTTCCCTGCGTCCTGGGACGGCTGGGTGGTGCTGTTCGTGTGCCTGGCCGTCGCGGCCGTGTTCGGGTCGGTCGTGGGCTCGGGCGTGTTCGCGTTGTGGGTGCTGTCCGCGCGGGGCGGCGAGGTCGCGGAGTGGCAGATGTCGGGCCAGTCGATCGAGGACCACAAGGGCTTCCTGCGCCTGCGCATCGCGCCGGGTGGCGATCTCACCCTCTACCCGCTGGTCCTGGAGTCGATCTGCCGCGACTGGAGGCTGGTCGACGCGCCCTTCGGCGGGAAGCGGCCCGAGCCCGCCGTGAAGCCGGCCGTACGCCTGATCGAGGACCCCGTCGTCATCTCCCGGGAAGCGTGAACGCCATGACCGGCACACCCCAGTCGCATCCACCGACGACCCGCCGTGACCACGTCACCGAGGTCCGCCCGTTCACCGCGCTCGACGGACGTCCGCTGACCCTCGTCCACGTCCGGGGCGGTCGCCCGCCCACCCGCGGTCCGGTCCTCGTCGTGCACGGTGCCGGCGTGCGCGCCGAGCTCTTCCGGCCGCCGCTGCGCCGCACGTTCGTCGACGCCCTGATCGACGGGGGCTGGGACGTGTGGCTGCTGAACTGGCGCGCGTCGATCGACCTCGATCCGGTGCCCTGGACGCTCGACCAGGCCGCCGCGTACGACCATCCCGCCGCCGTCGCGCACGTGCTCGCGGCGACGGGCGCCGACCGGCTCAAGGCCGTGGTGCACTGTCAGGGGTCGACGTCCTTCATGATGGCCCTGTCGGCCGGGCTGCTGCCCGAGGTGGAGACGGTGGTCAGCAACGCGGTGTCGCTGCACCCGGTCGTCCCGCCTCTCTCCACGTTCAAGCTCGCCCGTCTGGCGCCGGTCGTCGGCCGGGTGATGCCGGCCATCTCGCCGGCCTGGGGGGACCGGCCGGCCGGCCCGCTGTCCCGGCTGATGGTGTGGTTCGTGCGCGCCACGCACCCGGAGTGCCGCAACTCGGTGTGCCGGATGGTCAGCTTCACGTACGGCAGCGGCCGGCCGGCCCTCTGGTCGCACGCGAACCTCGACGAGGCGACGCACGACTGGATCCGCGGTGAGTTCGCCGAGGTGCCGATGAGCTTCTTCGCACAGATGAACCGGTGCGTCCGGGCGGGTCAGCTGGTCTCGACGGAGGGCATCGAGACCCTCCCCCGGGCCTTCGCCGACCGGGCGCCGCGAACCGACGCGCGGATCGTGCTGCTGGCGGGGGAGGACAACCGGTGCTTCCTGGCCGAGAGCCAGCAGCGCACGTACGACTTCCTGAACAGGCACCGGCCCGGCCGCGACAGCCTGCACATGCTGCCCGGTTACGGCCACCTGGACGTGTTCCTGGGCCGCCGTGCGGCGACGGACACGTACCCGCTGATCCTCGAGGAGCTCGCCCGATGAACCGGATCCTGCGCCTTGCCCGGCTGGGGTTGTCGGCCGTGCCGTCACCGGTGCCGCGCCGGCAGCGCAGGCTCGCCGGACGGCACGCGCTGGTCGACGGCATCCCCTTCGAACTGCCCGTCGACTCGGTCGACACGCCCGCCCTGATGGCCGGGTTCACCGTCGACCGCGCGGCGGCGGCGCGGCTGCTGCCCGGCGACGAGCTGCATCCCGTGGCGCTGCCCGGCGGCAAGGGGCTGCTCGTCATCACGGTCGTCGACTACCTGCGCACGGACATCGGCCGGTACATCGAGTACTCGATCGCGATCGCCTGCACCCACGGGCCGCGGCCGGCCCCGCCGCTGCTGCCGGGGCTGCTGCGCGGCACGTTCGGCACCGGGCAGTACGTGGTGGACCTGCCCGTCAGCAGCGAGATCTCGGTCAAGGGCGGCAAGGGCATCTGGGGGATGCCGAAGCACCGGGCCAGCCTCGACTTCAAGGTCGGCGCATCGGCCGTCTCCAGCCAGTACGAGGTCGACGGACGGCTCGGGATGTACGTCGAGATCGAACGGCCGCCGGCGACCGCGCTGCCGCTGCGGGTGGGCGCGGTCAACTACTGCGCGTTCCGCGGGATGCTGATGAAGTCCTCCGTCTACCTCGACGGCAAGGCGGACATCGCGGTCGGCCGGCGGGCCCGCGCCCGGCTCGTCGTGGGCGACGCGCCCCGGGTCGCCGGACTGCACGGCCTCGGCATCGCCGACGACCCGCTGTTCACCGTCTATCTGCCCTCGGCCCAGGGCGTGCTCGACGACCACTTCGAGTGCTGGTTCCTCACCAGCGGGGAGCCGGGGCGGACGTACGGGGAGCCGTTGGGCAGCGTCGTCGGGCTCGGCCTGTCGGAGGACTGGCCCGACCCTCCCCGCCTCGACGTCGGAGCGGACCCGTGAGCCCGGCGGGGACCGGCCGGACTGCGGCGGGCGCCGAAGGACCTGCTGTTCGGGGTATCCGTCGGGCGGCTGCCGCGCGGCGCGGGGGCCGGCCCCACGGGTTCGGGATATCTGTGGTCGCGGACGGCGGTCGGCCGTGACCGCCACTGCCCGGAAAGGCGGGACTCCGTTGGCCGTTCAGCCCGTTCCCGAGGGATATCCGCGCGTCACGCCGTATCTGTGCGCCGACCCGGCCGCGGACGCGATCGACTTCTACGTCTCCGTGCTGGGCGCGACCGAGCGGATGAGGATGCCGGCGCCCGGTGGCAGGATCGGCCACGCGGAGCTGAAGCTGGGCAATTCGGTCCTCATGCTGGCGGACGAGTACCCGGAGCTGGGGTTCCGTTCGCCGAAGTCGGTCGGCGGCACGCCCATCACGCTGCACGTGTACGTCGAGGACGTCGACGCGGTCTTCGCCAAGGCCCTCGCGCGGGGCGCCAAGGAGCTGTCGGTGGTCAAGGACGAGTTCTACGGCGACCGCACCGGGCAGTTCGAGGACCCGTTCGGTCACCGCTGGAACGTCGCCACGCACGTGGAGGACGTCCCGGCGGAGGAGATGGACAAGCGGGCCAAGGAGGCCCTGAAGGCCATGGAGACCGGGGCGGACGGCGACTGAGTCCGGACGGCGACTGAGGCGCGGCTGAACCGCGCCCGCCGGGCCGCCGGCGTCAGGCGGTCTTCTCCATGCCGGGTCGCAGCCGCCCGAGCAGGCCGTACAGGAGGGCGCTCTCGGCCTCACTGAGGGTGTCGAGGGCGCCGTGGGTCGTCTGCATCTCCTCTCGGACGCGCCGGATCGTCTCGCGGCCCTTGTCCGTCGCCACCACGTTCTTGACCCGGCGGTCCGCGGGGTCCGGCTCGCGGCGCACCAGCTCTCGGGACTCCAGGCGGTCCACGATCCCGGTGACGTTCGACGCGTCGCACACCAGCAGGGTGGCGAGGGCGCGCATCGGGAGCGGCCCGTCGAGCTGGGCGAGCAGCTTGGCCTGCGTGGACGTCAGCCCGTGGTGGGCCGCGGCGGCGGCGAAGTCGCGCCACTGGGCCGTGCCGATGGCGGCGAGGAGCTCCAGGAGCTGGAGCTTGGTGGGGGTCTCGGTGGCCGTCGTGCTCATGCTTCGAGCGTACTCAAGATCCTTCACATTATCAATTGTTTACTTGACCTTCTTAACTATTGAGGTCTACCTTCGGTGAAGTACTTGACGACATAAAACATCTACGCCCTGAAGCACTGAGAAGGTCCTCCACGCCATGAGCAACGCCACGCAGCCGTCCACCGACGGGCAGAGGCGCGAGACGGTCATCGTCTTCGCGCTGAGCCTCGCCGCCATGGTCGTGTCGATGATGCAGACCCTGCCGGTCCCGATCCTCGGGCTGATCCGCACCGATCTCGGCACCTCGGCCGCCAACGTGAGCTGGGTGACCACCGCCACGCTGCTCTCCGCCGCCGTCTTCACCCCGCTGCTCGGCCGGTTCGGCGACCAGCACGGCAAGAAGCCCACGCTCGTGGCCGTCCTCGGCGTCATGGTCGCCGGTTCCGTGATAGCCGCCCTGGCGAGCTCGCTGCCGCTGCTCATCGTGGGCCGGGTCCTGCAGGGCGCCGCCACGGCGATCTTCCCGCTCGCGCTGTCCGTGCTGCGCGAGGAGGTCCGGCCGCAGCGGCTGCCCGGCGCGATGTCGCTGGTCAGCGGCACCCTCGCGTTCGGCAGCGGCCTGGCGCTCGTCGCCACCGGCCTGCTGACCTCCGGCTCCGGCGCCGACTACCGCAACGCCTTCTGGATGGCGACCGGCTTCGCCGTACTCGCCCTGCTCGCCGTGCTCTTCCTGGTCCCCGCGACCCGGCACAAGACCGGCGGCCGCACCGACTTCCTCGGCGCGCTGACCCTCGGCATCACCCTGCTGCTCGTCCTGCTGCCCGTCTCGCAGGGCCACGAGTGGGGCTGGACCTCCACCCGCACGCTCGGCAGCTTCGCCGGCGCGGCCGTCATGGCCGTCGTCTGGGTCTTCACCGAGCTCAAGGTCCGCGAGCCGCTCGTCGACATGAAGATGTTCGTCCACCGTCCGGTGCTCATGGCCAACCTGGCCGGCATCCTCGTCGGCTTCGGCATGTTCGCGAACTTCCTGGGCGTCTCCTACCTCGTCCAGATGCCGGAGGCCCTCACCGGCTACGGCTTCGACGCGTCCATCCTGCGCGCCTCCGTGCAGTTCCTGCTGCCCGGCGCGATCGTCTCGCTGCTCGCCTCCCCCATCGGCGGCCAGCTGGTCCGCCACCGCGGCCCGCGCACGGCGCTCACCCTGGCCGCCGGGCTCGGCGCGCTCGGCTTCGGCTGGCTCGCCCTCGACCACGGCCACACCTTCTCGGTGATCGGCGCGGGTGTCGTGGTCGGTGCGGCCGTCAGCTTCGGCTACGCGGCCATGCCCGCCGTCATCATGTCGAGCGTCCCGCACCACCAGAGCGGCATCGCCAACGGCATCAACTCCATCTCCCGCTCCACCGGCAGCGCGATCGGCAGCGCCGTCGTCACCACGATCCTGGCCTCGCAGACCATCGAGCACCTGCCGGCCGGCGTCCCGGCGCTGCCCGCGGAGTCCGGCTTCACGCTCACCTTCTGGATCGGCGCCACGGCCTTCGCGCTCGTCGCGGTCATCGCCCGCTTCGGCCTGCGCGCCGCACAGGGTCCGCGCACCGCCCAGGCGAGCACCCCCGTCACCGAGGAGGCCGAGAAGGCCGAGAAGGCCGCCGAAGCGGCGGCGGTCTGACGGGGCCGGCCCGGAGCTGACGGACTGCTACGGCGTCGCCGCCGACGGCGGCGCGGACGTCATGGGCCTCCCCCACGCCGACCTCAGGCCCGGCTCGCCGGCCGACTTCGTGCTCGTACGGGGCGAATGCCTGCCCCAGGTCGTCGTGGACATGCCCCGGCGGGACATGGTCGTGCACGGCGGCGTCGTGGCCCGGGACGGGGTCTTCCTCGACTGAGACGGGATCGGGTCGCCCGCCGGCAACGGCATCGGCCGGGGCCGCCGACAGCGTCGGTGACCCCGGCCGATGCGGACCGGCCAGGCAGGCGGCTCAGGGCGACTGGAGCGCGAGCCGGACCGCGAAGCCGATCAGGAGCAGGCCGGTGACCTGCTCGACACGGGCGCGTACGCGTGGCCTGCGCAGCACCTTCCCGAGCCGGTCCACGGTGAACACGTACAGGCTGAACCACGTCAGGTACAGCGCGGCGAACACCAGCGACAGCGCCATCGCCCTCGGGAACACCTGCCCCTCCGGAGGGAGGAACTGCGGCAGGAAGGTCACGAAGAACAGGGCGACCTTCGGATTGAGCGCGTTGGACAGGAAGCCGTGCCGGACGTGTCTGCCGGCGACGGCACCCTGACCCTCCGCGTCCTCGTCCTCGGGCTGCTCGCGCAGGGTGCGGCGGGCGCCGCGCAGCGTCGCGACGCCCATCCACACCAGGTACACCGCGCCCACCACCTTCAGGACGGTGAACGCGGTCGCCGAGGCGAGCAGCACCGCCGAGATGCCGAGCACGGCCGCACCGACGTGCACGACCAGACCGAGGACGCCGCCCACCATCGTGAGCAGCCCCGCCCGGCGCCCGCCCGCGAGCGCGCTGCGGGTGATCAGCGCCTGGTCTGGCCCCGGGATCATGATCAGGACCAGGGAGGCGGCCGCGAAGGTCAGCACGAGGCGTTCCTCTCCCGCGCGGCCACCGAGGCGAGGGCGCCGGACAGCGCCCGCAGCACGGGCGCCGGCCGCTCCCGCAGGTAGAAGTGGCCGCCCGGGAAACGCCGTACGGTCACCTCCGCGTCCGTCAGTTCCCGCCAGGCGTCCAGCTGCTCGGCGGTGACCCGGTCCTCCGTGCCGCCGAGGACCGTGATGGGCACGGACAGGGGTTCCCCGGGCCGGTGCGCGTACGTCTCGAGGATCTCGTAGTCGGCGCGCAGGGCCCGGGCCGCCAGGGCGACCAGGTCCTCGGAGGTCATGATCTCCTCCGGGATGCCGCCGTGCAGCCCCGATACGGCCTCGAGCAGCTCCCGGTCGCCCAGCCGGTGCAGCTGCGACGCGGCACGCGGCAGATGCGGGGCCGGGTAGCCCGAGACGACGAGGTGCGCCGGGAGCGGCCGCCCGGCCGCCCTGAGCGCCCGGGTGAACTCGAACGCGACGAGCGAGCCGAAGCTGTGGCCGAAGAACACGAACGGTTCGTCGTCCGGCCGTACCCCGTCGAGGAGCGCGTCGACGAGCGCGCCCATCGACGTGATCACCGGCTCGCGGGTCCGCGAGCCGCGTCCGGGCAGCTGCACCGCGCACGGCTCGGCGGTCCGCAGGTCCCTGGCCCAGCGCAGGTACTCGGCGGCCGAGCCGCCCCCGTGCGCGAAGCAGTAGAGCTTGGGGGCGGCCGGCCGGGGTGCCCCGCCGAGGATCCAGCGGGGCGGTGTGGGGGTGCTCACGGGCTCACACTCCCGCGGGCAGCGGTGCCGTCAGGTGCCGGGCCACGGCGTCCGCCGTGAAGTGGTCGAGGACGTCCCGGGGGCGGACCGGGATGCCGAACTCCTCGGCGAGGCCCGCGCACATGACGAGCGTGGTCGCCGAGTCGACGCCCAGTTCGTCCAGGGGCGTGGTGGGGTCGATCTCGTCCGCGGAGATGTCGAGGATCTCCGCGAGGAAGCCGGCCACCCACGCCACGACGGCGTCGGCGTCCGGGCGCCTCGCCGCCTCCGGCGTCGTCCGCGGCGCCCGGTCGGGGCCTGCCTGCTGCGTCTGGTTCATCACTTCTCCCCGGGCATGAGCTCGGACGGTCCGAGAAGCTGCTCGAGGTAACCGTCGAGCGCCTCCACCGTCGTGTACTGGAGGACCGTGCCGACCGGCACGGAGACGTCGAAGGCGGACTGGAGGTGCGAGACGAGCCGCGCGGCGAGCAGCGAGTCGCCGCCCGCGTCGAGGAAGTCGTCGTCCAGGTCCACCTGGCTGAGGCCGAGCACCTCGCGCCAGATCTCGACGAGTTTGCGCTGCCGGTCCGTGCGCGGCGGCTTCGCCGGCCGGCCGCGGGTCGCGCCACGGGCGCCCGCCTTGGCGAGCGCCGCGCGGTCCACCTTCCCCGTGGCGTTGAGCGGCAGCTCGTCCAGGCCCAGGATCTGGGCCGGGACCATGTGCTTGGGCAGTCGCTCGGCGACGAAGGCCCGCAGCGCGTCGGGGGCGAAGCGGCGGCGGGTGTCCGGTGCCTGGGCGACGATCACGTCGAATCCGACGGAGGCGGGACCCCCACGGGTGGTGAGGACCTCCGCGCGGTCGAAGCCGGCGGCGGCGAGCTCGGCGGTCCACTGCTCGCGGGAGAGCAGGCAGTGGCGGGTGCGCAGCTCGGTGTCCTCGAAGTTGTCGAAGCCCTGCTGGAGGCCCATGACGAGGTCGAACCACGGGTGGAAGGTGGTCTGTTCGACCATCAGCAGGATGCCGCCGGGCGCCGTCATGGAGCGCAGGTTGCGCAGGGTGGGGCGGATCCGCTTCATGTCGTGCAGCACGCTCGCGGCGACGACGAGGTCCGACGCCTGGTCGCCGAAGCCCTGGACGGCGGGCGGCAGGTCGAGGTCGAACAGGTCGTAGCGCACGGCGGGGTGGTCGGCGAAGAGGGTCTTGGCCCGGTCCGTGAAGTAGCGCGAGATGTCCGTGAAGACGTACTCCGTGCGGTCATCGGGCAGCAGCGGCAGCAGGTGCCGGGTCAGCGACCCGTAACCGGAGCCCACCTCCATGGCCTTGAGCGGCCGGTCGGCGGGCCACTGCTCGGCCAGCGCGCGCACGGCGTCGGCGGCGGCCGCGTAGGTGGGGCCGAAGAGCCGGTCGTAGACGCCGGGGGTGCGGTCGGAGGCGTACAGCTCGGCGGAGTGGACGCTCTGGGTGAGGACGTCCGCGAGGCCGCCGGCGAGCGACAGCATCCAGTCGGTGACGTCCTCGTCGATGCCGAGGACCTCCTTGAGGACATCGCGCGCGCGGGCGTGCAGCTCGGCGGGCAGGGCTGCCGGGAGCTCCCGCGCGACGGTGAGCCCGTCGGGTCCCGAGCTCAGGTGGCCGGTCGCCTCGAGGCCCGCGACGGCGCGGGCCAGCCAGCGCTCGTAGCGCGGGGCGACGCCCGCTCCGCGCAGCGCCGCCGGGTCGAAGGCGGCGCCCGTCTCGTGCGGGAGGCCGAAGGACCGGAAGGCCGCGGCGGTGGCGACGGTGTACACCTCGTCGAGCACGTCCCACGCGGCCCGCAGTCGCTCGGGGGCGGGGCCCTCGCCGGGCCGGCCCGCCGTGGAGCCGAGCGCCTGCCAGGTGTTCCGGCTCGCCTCGGGCTCGGCCTGCTCGGTCACGAACAGCGTCTCGTCTCGGGGCGAGGGCACGACGTACCCGAAGAGGCGCGCGGCGCCGCCGCCGTCGGCCGACTTCACCACCACGGAGGCGTCCACGCCCGGGTGCCGGGACAGGGTCGCCTCGATCTCGCCGAGCTCGACGCGATGTCCGTTGATCTTGACCTGGCCGTCGCGGCGGCCGAGGAACTCGATGGTCCCGTCGGCCGTGTAGCGCCCGAAGTCACCGGTGCGGTAGAGGCGTTCGCCGGTGCGGGGATGCGTGACGAAGCTCGCCTCGGTGCGCTCCTCGTCGGCCCAGTAGCCGCGGGCCAGGCCGATGCCGCCGATGTACAGCTGGCCGGCCGTCCACACGGGGCAGGGCTCCATGCGCTCGTCGAGCACGTGGAAGGTCTGGTTGAGCAGCGGAACGCCGTACGGCACGCTCTTGGCGCCCTGCGGGACCTCGTCGACGCGGTGGTAGATGGACCAGATGGAGGCCTCGGTCGCACCGCCCATGCTGATGATCTCGGCGTCCGGCCACAGGTCGTGGATGCGGCGGGGCAGGTCCACGGGGATCCAGTCACCGCTGAGCATCACGAGCCGCAGGCTCTCGGGGACCTCGCCGCCCGCTTCGAGGTGCTCGACGAGCATCTGCATCTGCGCCGGTACGGAGTTCCACACGGTCACGCCGTGCTGGCCCATGACCTTGGCCCAGTGGGCGGGTTCGGAGCGCATGTCGGGGTCCGGCAGCACGAGCGCGGCGCCGGCGGCGAGGCTGCCGAAGAGGTCGTACACGGACAGGTCGAAGCCGAGGTCGGCGAGGCCGAAGACGCGGTCCTCGGGCCCGACGCCGAAGCGCTCGTTGATGTCGACGACGGTGTTCAGTACGGCGCCGTGCTCGATCATGACGCCCTTGGGCGTGCCCGTCGAGCCGGAGGTGTAGAGGACGTACGCGAGGTCGTCCGGCCGGGCGGGTCCCGAAGGCCTGCGCACGCCGTCGCCGCCGCCCGGGGTCCCGGCTCCGTCGACGAGGAGGCGCGGCACGCCGTCGGGCCAATCCAGAGCGGCGTCCAGGGCGCTGTCGGTGACGACCGCGGGCGCCTTGCCGTCGGCGAGGATGCCGGCCCGGCGCTGCGCCGGGAGGGCGGGGCCGACCGGGAGGTAGGCGGCGCCGGCCATCATCACGCCGTACGCGGCGGCGACCTGGTCCGGACCCTTGTCGAGGGTGATGCCGACCAGGCGGTCGCGCAGCGCCTCGCCGGCGCCGGCGGCCTCGACCTGCCGGCGTACGGCGTCGGCCCGGGCGGCGAGTTCGCCGTAGCCGATCTCCCGGGTGGAGGTGAGCACGGCGGGCCGCTCGGGGTGGGCGGCGGCCTGGTCGAGGAACGGCTCGTGGAGCAGTCCCCCGGGGCGCGGGCCCTCCGTCGCGTTGGCGTCCTGGCGCCCCGTCAGCTGGTGTGCGGGCAGGGTGACGGACAGGTCCTCGCCCCACAGCTCGTCCTCGTGGGCGAGGCGGGTGACCAACCCGCAGTACGTGGCGAACATGTCGTCCAGGAGCCCCTCGGGGAACAGCTCCTCCACGCAGTCCCAGGTCAGGTCGAGGGACCCGGTGAAGTCGACGACCTGGTGGTCGAGCCAGACCTGCGGGGTCTGGCTGACGCGGTAGGAGATGTCGCCGAAGTAGTCCATGGCGCCGGACACGTCGGCCGCGGTGCCGAGGCCGCTGGTGAAGACCACGGGCATCGTCTCGAAGCCGCTCTGCAGTCCCAGCCTGCGCCGTTCGCGCAGCGTCTGGAGGGCGCTGACCTGGCGGTGCCGCAGGTCCTTCTGGAGCTGGGTCTGGGTGTCCTCGGCGCGCTCGGTGAGCGAGCGTCCCGAGGAGGCGTCCATCTCCAGGAGGCAGATGGAGGTGAAGTCGCCGACCATGCGGCGCAGGTGGGGGTGGACGACCCGCTTGCCGGCCTCGTTCCGCTCCAGGATCAGCGGCAGACGGTTGAACAGGGTGAGGTTGAGGGTGAAGCGCCGGGTGCCGCTCCAGACCGCGAGCACTTCCGAGAAGATCGCCGCGAGGACGGCGGTCGGGGTGAGGCCGCGTGCCTCGCAGCGCTCCTGCAGACGCTTCCAGTCCTCTTCGGGGAGGTGGAACTCGCGGTGCGTGAAGCGGGGCTTGTGGATGCTGACGGGCGACTTGGCCAGCGGCAGGTCCGGCGGCGGGGCGAGCGTGGTGGCGCGCGAGGTCCAGTAGTCGAGGGCGTTGCGGTGGCGCGGCGCCTGGGAGCCGCGCTCCAGGGCCAGCGCGTAGTCGCGGAACGTCACGTCGACCGGCGGCAGTTCGAGCTCGGCGTCCCGGCACAGCGCACTCCACTCGCTGAACAGCAGCGTGAGGCTGGCCAGGTCGACCATGAGGAGGTCCACGCTGACGTGCAGCCGGTCGTGGTCGGGCAGCCGGGAGAGCCGGATGTCGAACAGCGGCCAGTCGGCGGCCGTGTAGACGTGGTGGGACATCTCCTCGCGTATGCCGGTCAGAACCTGCTCGGCCTCTTCCTGCGGCACCGACCGCAGGTCGGTACATCGGACCTCGAACTTCGGTACGGAGGCGAGGACGCGTTGCTGACCGTCCTCGTCCACGATCGCGCGCAGCATGTCGTGGCGCTCGATCAGGGTCCGCCAGCTGCGGGAGAGCACCTCGGGATCGAGTCGTCGCCCTTCGAGTTCGAAGTACGCGTGCGGGGCGACGTTGCCCAGCACGAAGTTGGATCCTCTGCCGACCCAGTAGGCGTACTGGATCTCGGTCAGCGGGAACTTCTCGAACCGGTCGTCGGCCCGGGGTGACCGGCTCGTACGACTGTTGTCCGTCATTGCTTTCCCTCTCATGAGGAGCCTGCTGATCCGCGGCGTCGCCGGAGCGACGTACGCGGCCTCATCGGTCGACATCCGCCGGGTTCCGGCGGAAATCGTGCGGCCCGGATATCGTTTGTTGAAGCCGGGAGAGTTGAAGGAGCAAAGGGAAATGAGCCGGTGAAAGGCACGGCCGGCCGCGACGAAGGCACGGCGAAGCCACCGCTCCGGGCGGCATGCCCTCTTCCGATTCCTTGACCCCCTCGCAAGCCCCCGTGGAGCCCATTCGGACAGCAGGACCGAAAGGGCCCGCCCATTAGAACCGTCAAGGGTGCATGGGTCCACGGTGACGACCGTCACGTTTCACCGGGGTGCCTGAATACTCAGGTCCATTCGGCGGCCGGAAGGCGCGAAGGTGACAGACGGGGCGCGGAACCGAGCCGGAAACTTGACCGAAAGTGGCTGAACCAAGGGGCGTTGGCCGACTTCGCACGTCCGATACGGCTCTGCGCGGCTAGCCTTTCCGCATGACCGAATCGGCCTCCCACCAGCACCCTTCGTCCCTCACCTACGGCGATGTCAAGGCGGCCACCGACCGCATCGCCGCGCACATCCGACCTGTCTCGATCGCCCCCGCCGACGAGGTCCACTTCGCGCTGGAGTACCTGCAGCACACCGGCTCCTTCAAGGCCCGCGGCGCGCAGAACTTCCTCCTGGCCCACCGCGAAGCCGGCACCCTGCCCGCCGCCGGGGTCACCATCGCCTCCGGCGGCAACGCCGGGCTCGCCTGTGCATGGGCCGCCCGCCGGCAGGACGTCCGCGCCACCGTGTTCCTGCCCACCACCGCCCCCGAGGTGAAGGTGGACAGGCTTCTCTCCTACGGCGCCGACGTGCGGCTCGTCGGCACCGAGTACGCCGACGCCCTGGCCGCCTGCGAGACCTTCGCGGCCGAGACCGGTGCGCTCGCCTCCCACGCGTACGACCACCCGCTCATCGCCGCGGGCGCCGGCACCCTCATGGAGGAGATCCACCAGCGGATCCCCGGTCTCGACACGGTCGTCGTATCGGTCGGCGGAGGCGGCCTGCTCGCCGGGGTCGCGACCGCGGCCCGGCACCACGGGATCCGCACGATCGCGGTCGAACCGGAGAACTGCCGGGCCCTCAACGCCGCGCTGGAGGCCGACGGCCTCGTCGACGTCACCGTCGACTCCGTCGCCGCCGACTCGCTCGGCGCCCGCCGCGCCTCCGCCGCCGCCCTGCAGGCCGCCCGCCAGGACGGCGTCCGCTCCGTCCTGGTCCCCGACGCCGAGATCGTCCGCGCCCGCCGCGACCTGTGGGACCGGCACCGCATCGCCGTGGAACACGCCGCCGCCACCGCGTACGCCGCCCTCACCTCGCCCGGCTGGCGGCCCGCGAGCGGCGAGAAGGTCTGCATCGTCCTGTGCGGCGCCAACACGGATCCCGGCGACCTGGTGGGGCCGGCGCGGTAGCGCCCGGCTCAGGGGGCCCGGAAGGCAGGCCGGCCGGCCCCCGGGAATCCCTGTGCCGGAAAGCGTCCGCGTCACCCGCGGGGCGCCAGGACGTCCAGGGCCTCGTCGAGGGTCGTCGCCGCCATGATCAGCGAGAGGTGCGTGAACGCCTGCGGGAAGTTGCCCAGTTGCTCGCCGGTCGGGCCGATCTCCTCCGCGAACAGGCCGACGTGGTTGGCGTACGTGAGCATCTTCTCGAAGGTGAAGCGGGCCTGCCTGACCCGCCCCGCGCGGGCCAGCGCGTCGACGTAGAGGAAGGTGCACAGGCTGAACGTGCCCTCCGAGCCCAGAAGCCCGTCCGGGGAGGCGCCCGGGTCGTAGCGGTGGACCAGGCTGTCCTGGACGAGTCCGCGTTCGATGGCGTCGAGGGTGCTCAGCCACAGGGGGTCGGTGGGGTGCAGGAGGCCCGCCCGGGGGATGAGGAGCAGGGCGGCGTCGAGGACGTCGCCGCCGTAGTACTGGACCAGGGCCTGGCGCCGTTCGCTCCAGCCTCGGTGCATGATCTGCGTGAAGATCTCGTCGCGTGCGGCCCGCCAGGCCTCCCGGGCAGCCGGCCGGCCGAACTCGTCGGCGAGGCTCAGCCCCCGGTCGAAGGCCACCCAGGACATCACCCGGCTGAAGGTGAAGTCCCGCTGCCCGCCCCGGGTCTCCCAGATGCCCTCGTCCGGCCCGTCCCAGGACTTGGCCAGCCAGTCGAGCAGCGCGGACACGGCCTGCCAGCCCCGGTAGGTGGGCCGGATGTCCAGGCCGCGCCCCTGCGCGAGTGCGTAGAGGGCCTCGCCGTAGATGTCGAGCTGCAGCTGGTCGGCCGCCCCGTTGCCGACGCGTACGGGCGCGGAGCCGCGGTATCCCTCGAAGTCCTCCAGGATCTCCTCGGGCAGCCACGGGTCCCCGTCCACCCGGTACATGATCTGCAGTGGGCGGCCCCCGGCGGAGGGCGCGCCGGCCCGTTCGGTGACGCGGTCGGTGAGCCAGCCGGTGAAGGCGGCCGCCTCGTCCACGAAACCGAGGTCGAGCAGGGCCCGCACGGCGAGCGCACCGTCCCGGATCCAGGTGTAGCGGTAGTCCCAGTTGCGCTCGCCGCCGACGAGTTCGGGCAGGCCGAGGGTGGCCGCGGCGATCGGGGCGCCCGTGGGCAGATAGGTGAGCAGCTTCAGGGTGATGGCCGAGCGGTGCACCATGTCGGGCCAGCGGCCGCGGTAGTGCGCGGTACGCACCCATCTCTGCCAGAAGTCGACGGCCTCCCAGAGCGCCGCCTCGACCTCGCCCGGCTGCGGCAGCGGCGGGGCGGGCTCCTCCGGCCCCGCCACGGTGAAGGCGGCGCCGGCCACACCGCCTTCGTGGAGGGTGAGGCTGCCGTGGACGTCGTACAAGCCGTCCTGCGCCAGGGGGACGTTCGTCTGGAGGAACGCGGCGATTCCGGGGGCCCGGAAGGCGGCCGTACGCCCGTCGACGCTCGTCTCGTGCGGGTTGCTGCCGAAGCCGAAGCGCGGCCGGCACTCCAGGGTGAACGTGACGGTGCCGCGGGTGCACCGCATCACCCGCAGGATCGCGTGCCGGTCGGTGGGGCGGCCGGTGCGGTCGGGCGGCATCCAGTCCATCAGCTCGCCCACGCCGTCGGGCGACATGAAACGGGTGACCAGCACGGCCGTGTCGGGGTAGTAGAGCTGCTTCACCGTCACGTCGGGCGCGTCGACGGAGAGCCTGAAGTACCCGCCCCGGTCGTGGTCGAGCAGCGCGGCGAAGATGCCCGGCGAATCGAAGCGGGGGGCCGCGAACCAGTCGACCACGCCCTCGTCCGAGATGAGCGCGACGGTCTGCAGATCGCCCACCAGGCCGTGATCGGCGATGAGCGGATAGCGCTTCACCCTTCCACTATCGGCGACGGCGCGGAATGCGGCCGCTCGACCGCGGGCGCCGTCGACGACGGCCCGGGATACGGCCACCCGGCGGGCGGCTCCCGGACGCAGCCCGTTCGGCGGCACCCGAGGTGCCGCCGCCACGCGGAGAGCGAACACTCGACAGCGACGGCCACCACGCCGTCGGCACAGTGAGCGCGGTTTCTTCCGCTCGGGGACACTCCTATCCGGACTCGGCGGTGCCATGAACGCAGGAAGCCCGGCCAAGGGCAGCGGTTCGACGCAGAAGGGCGCCCTCTACCGGCTCGGGCACTGGTGTGCCCGGCACTTCGTCGTGGTGATCGTGCTCTGGCTGGCGGCCCTCGTCGGACTCCAGATCGTGAACCGGGCGGTGGGCGGCGAGTACTCGGACGACTTCGCCCTCCCCGGGGTGCAGTCCGCGGAGGGCCTGGACGTCCTGAAGGCACACGATCCGGCAGCCGGCGGTTACGGGGCCCAGGTCGTTCTCAACCGTCCCTCCGGGCCGCTCACGGCCGAGTCCGCCGCGGTGAACTCGGCCGTCGAGGCGCTGCAGAAGCTCCCGGACGTCCTCACCGCCCAGAACCCGCTGCCACCGCCGGGCACGCCCCCGCCGGCCCCCTCCTCGACGCCCGACACCGGCCCGCTGTCCACGGACGGCAAGACCGCGTACATCACCATGCGCTTCAGCGTCCCGCCGTCCACCCTCGGCACCGAGTACCTGACCGGCGTCGACAAGGCCGTACAGCCGCTGCGCGACGCGGGCATCACCGTCGAGTACGGCGGCCCGCTCGGCGAACTGGCCAGACCGGAGGCCGACGACCGCACCAGCGAGGCCATCGGCTTCGCCGTCGCGATCGTCGTGCTCCTGATCGGCTTCGGCAGTGTCATCGCGGCCGTCCTGCCGCTGGTCACCGCACTCATCGGGGTGATCTGCGGACTCGCGCTGCTCGGTCTGATGGCGGCGGCGTTCACCTTCGGCACGGTCTCGCCGACCCTGGCCACGATGATCGGCCTCGGCGTCGGCATCGACTACGCGCTGTTCCTGATCACCCGTCACCGCCAGAACCTCATGGACGGCCGCGATCCCGCCGACTCGGCCGGCCTGGCGACCACCACCAGCGGCCGGGCGGTCCTGGTCTCCGGGTGCACCGTCATCATCGCCCTGTCCGGGCTGTGGGTCTCCGGTGTCACCTTCATCGGCAAACTCGGCCTGGCGGCCGCGTTCACGGTGGTCACCGCCGTCATCGCCGCCGTCACCCTGGTCCCCGCCATGCTCGGGCTCGTCGGCCGCCGGATCGACCGCTACCACGTCCGCAAACCCGTCGCCGAGACCGACGCCGAGCCGGGCGCCCCGGCACACGGCACCTGGCACCGCTACGCGCAGCGGGTGGAGAAGCGTCCCTGGACCTTCCTCGTCTGCGGCGTCGTGGCCCTGCTCGTCCTGGCCTTCCCGCTGCTCTTCATCCAGCTCGGCCACATCGGCGACGGCGCCGATCCCGAGTCGTTCACCGACCGGCGCGCCTACGACCTGATCTCCACGGCCTTCGGACCCGGTGCCAACGGGCCCTTGACGCTGGTGGTGGACCAGTCGGCGGTGCCGGCCGGCGACCGGCCGGCGCTCGCGACCAAGCTCCAGCAGTCCCTCACCGGCGTCCCCGACGCCGCCTCCATCACCCCGCTGCGCGCCACCTCGGACGGCGACGTGCTGATCGGCACCGCCTACTCGGTCGCCTCCCCGCAGGACGAGCGCACCACGGAGCTCACCAACCACCTGGTGGACGACGTACTGCCGCAGGCGGTGGCCGGGACCGGCGCGCACGGGTACGTCACCGGCACCACGGCCGCCCAGGTGGACTTCCTCGACATCGTCTCCAGCCGACTGCCGCTGATCATCGCGGTCGTGGTCGCGCTGGCCTTCCTCGTCATCCTGATCGTGTTCCGGGGACTCCTGGTCGCCGTCAAGGCCGCCGTCCTCAACGTGCTGTCCATCGCCGCCTCCTACGGCGTCGTCGTGGCCGTCTTCCAATGGGGCTGGGGCGGCCCCGCCCTCGGCGTCTCCGGCAAGGTGCCCATCGAGAGCTACGTGCCGATGATGATGTTCGCGATCGTCTTCGGCCTGAGCATGGACTACGAGATCTTCCTGTTGTCGCGGGTGCGCGAGGCCTGGCTGCGCACCGGCGACCCCAAGGCGAGCGTCGCGCACGCGCTGGAGATCACCGCCCGGGTGATCACCTGCGCCGCGCTCATCATGGTGAGTGTCTTCGCGGCCTTCATCGTCTCGGACAACATCGTCGTCAAGATGCTCGGCCTCGGCCTCGCGGCCAGCGTCCTCATCGACGCCACCATCGTCCGGCTCCTGCTGGTCCCCGCCGTGATGACCCTGCTGGGAAAGCACGCCTGGTGGACCCCGCGCTGGCTCGACCGCATCCTGCCCCACCTCGACACGGAGGGCGAGGGCGCGCTCGAGCCCGAGGCGGAGAGGAGTCAGTCGGCGTAGGTCCCGAACTCGGCGACCTCCGGCGTGCCCGTCGAGCCGGTGACCTCGAAGGTGACCTTGGCAGAAAGCCCTTTCTGCCCGGCGCCGAAAGGGGTCCTCCGTACGGCTGACAAGGCCCGCGGAACGAGTGGGCCCCGGTCGAGGGCGCGCCATCCCGCCCCCACTCACGTAACGTGGGACATGTCCCAATGCGCCCCATTCCAAGGGGATTCTCGATGACCACACTTCCCGGATACCGAAGCAACCGGATCGTCGAGTTGATGCAGGAACGCGGCGAGCGCCGCGACGCGCATTGGCTCGAGGAAGCCCTGCAGCAGGCCGCGATGCTGGAACTCGCCACGCTGCCGCCGTATTTGTGCGCGATGTGGTCCGTCAAGGATCAGAACGCGCAGGTGCCGAAGGCCATCAAGCGCATCGTCTTCGACGAGATGTCCCATCTGGGACTCGTCGGAAATCTGCTCGCCACGATCGGCGGCGCCCCCCGGCTCGCGGGCCAGGACGTGGTGCCGGTCTATCCCGGACCGCTGCCCGGCGGAGTCCGACCCGGGCTGGTCGTCTCGCTGAGCGGCATGTCGAAGGAGACCGCGGAGCTGTTCTCCCGGATCGAGGAGCCGGACGAACCCCTGGCCGAGGCGCGCACGCACACCTCCATCGGCGCGTTCTACTCCGCGATCCTGGACGCCTTCCGGGCCCGGCCCGACCTGATCACGGGCGGCCGGCAGCTGGTCAAGGACATGGCCCACCACGGGGAGGGCAACAGCATCGTGGCGATCACGTCGCTCGCCGACGTCGAACAGGCCATCGCCGTGATCAAGGAACAGGGCGAGGGAACCACGGCGTCACCAGCGAACCCGCACCCCGGCCCCAGCCCGGAGCTCGCCCACTACTACGTCTTCCGGGAGATCTTCCGCGGCCGCAGACTGATCAAGGTCTCCGAGAACCCGGATCGCTGGGACTTCACCGGGGACGAGATTCCGATGCCCGAAGCCTTCCCCATGGCGACCGTGCCGCCCGGAGGCTGGGTGACCTCGGGCGCGGCGATACCCGACCCCGACACCAAGGTGCTCCTCGACCAGGCCAACCGTGCGTACAGCACGATGCTGCGCGCCCTGGAGAAGGTCTGGCAGACGGACGACGCCACCGTGGCGGACGACCTGATGACGGCGGCCGTCATCGAGATGTCCCGCATCAAGATCGCCGCCCTGAAGCTGAGGACACGCCAACTCTCCGACGGCAGCGGAAGGACGTACGGACCGGAGTTCCTCTACACGGACGCGTGACCCACGGAGCGCGCGAGCGCGCCCCGTCACTCGAAGCGCGTGGTGTCCCCGGCTCCGCGCCGTACGATCTCCGCCTCGCCGCTGGAGAAGTCGACGACCGTGGTCGGTTCCGTGCCGCAGTCGCCCGAGTCCAGGACGGCGTCCAGGGCGTGGTCGAGCCGCTCCTTGATCTCCCACCCCTGCGTCATCGGCTCGTCCTCGTCGGGCAGCAGCAGGGTGCTCGACAGGAGGGGCTCACCGAGCTCGGCCACCAGGGTGCGCGCGACGACGTGGTCGGGGATGCGGACGCCGACCGTCTTCTTCTTCGCGTGGAGCAGGCGGCGCGGCACTTCCCTGGTGGCGGGCAGGATGAAGGTGTACGGACCGGGTGTCGCCGCCTTGATGGCACGGAAGACGTCGTTGTCGATCTGCACGAACTGGCCCAGCTGCGCGAAGTTCTCGCACACCAGGGTGAAATGGTGGCGGTCGTCGAGGCGCCGGATCGACCGGATCCGTTCGAGACCGTCGTGGTTGCCCAGCTGGCAGCCCAGCGCGAAGCAGGAGTCGGTCGGATACGCGATGAGGTCCCCGGCACGGAGGCGGTCGACCACCGTGCCGATGGTGCGCGACTGCGGGGTCTGCGGGTGGACGTCGAAGTACTTCGCCATCTTCCGACCCTACGCGATGAGATGACGCCCCGGCGCCACCACGCGCCACCGCCGTTCCGTGCGCGCCGGGGCCGCCGCGCTCACTTCGCGTCGCGCGTACGCCAGCGGTGCACCGCCTGCCCGCGGAAGTCCGTGGGACTCATGCCGTACGCGGCGCGGAAGGCGCGGCTGAAGACGGCGGCGTTGGGGTAGCCCCAGCGGGCGGCGATGGCGTGCACGGGGCGGCCGAGGAGTTCGGGGCGGGCCAGGTCGGCGCGGCAGCGTTCGAGCCGGCGGCGCCGGATGGAGGCGGCGACGGTCTCCTCCCGGCCGCGGAAGAGCAGGTGGAGGCGGCGCACCGAGATGTGGTGGTGGGCGGCGATGGCCGCCGGGGTCAGCGCGGTGTCGGCGAGGTTGTGGTCGACGAAGGCGTCGATCTGCGCCAGCAGGGCCTCGGCCCGGGCCTCGCCGGGGAGTTCGTCGACGACGTCGAGGTGGGTGGCCGCGCAGGCGGCGAACAGGTCGAGGGCGACGCCGTCCAGGCGGGCCAGCTCGTGCGGCGCGAAGTCCGCTCCGTGGGCGGCGACGGTGCCGAGGAACTGGGCGAGGACGGCGCCCATGCCCGTGTTGCCCGCGAGGCGCCGGGCGAGCAGCCGCTCGACGCGGTCCGGCCGCAGCGGCACCGCGCTCTTCGGCACCTGGATGACCACGGCCCGGATCTGCTGGACGTTGTTGGGGCTGCCGGACTCGAAGGGCCGGGAGGTGTCCCACATCACCATGTCGCCGACCGTCTGCTCCGACTGGGTGCGCTGCTGCGAGAACCAGGTCGTGCCCTGGGCGAGCAGCGCCAGGTGGTATTCCTCCGGGTCGCTCTGCCGGATGAGCGCCGGTGTGCGCTGCGAGCGCAGCGGGGTGTACGTGAAGGTCGACACCGTCACGCGACCCAGGTCGAGGACGGTCGCGTCGCCCTCGAAGGGGTCGCTCAGCTCCTGCCTGATCGCGATCGGCGCGAGCTTGCGCGTGACCAGGTCGGAGAACCACTCGAACCTGTCCCCCGCGGGCAGACCCGTCGAGGTCACCGTCGACCACATCTCGTAACCCCCCACTTCCTCGGCGACTCCGGCCAACGCTAGGTCACATCGGCCGGATCACGGAACGACCGGCCCGGCGGCGGGCGGACGGCCGCGCCGTCGTCGGGTCGGTCGTCGAGGAGGCCCAGCAGGTCCAGGGCGTCGAGGTCACGGGCCGCTACCCGGGACAGGGGGAGACGCGCCCGCCCCGGACGCGCCCCCTCAGCCACGGTCGACGGAGAAGACCACCCGCACGCCGTTGGTCGAGTTGATCCGCTCGTTCAGCCCCCAGATCCGGCCCGTCGACGGCGCGTACCCGAGGTTCTGGGTGTACACGGGCGCCGTCGTCATGACGTGCGGCGCGGCGTTCGCCCGCGCCTTGTGGATGCAGGAGTACGAGGCGCCCGAGGGGTCGCCCGAGCCGCCGCCCACTCCGGAGGGGCAGTCACCGGCCAGGAACCAGTCGGTGCCGTCGGTGGCGGCGCCCTGCATGGCCCAGATCGGGGAGGAGTACGCGACCGTGGCGTGGCCGTAGGGCAGCGCCGTGTCGGCGTTGAGGGCCCAGCGGATCACCCGGCCGCCCGCCGCGCCCGGCTTGAACTCGGCGGACACGAGGCCGTCCTGTCCGGTGCGGTCCAGGCTCAGGGAGTTGAGGCAGGGCCGGTCGCCGGTGCCGACCGAGCAGGCACCGCCGTCGTCGGTGGTGACGTACTCGCCGATCATCGGCAGGGCGTAGCTGCTCCACCGGGCCGAGGACGTCGAGCCGTCGACGCCGACGGCCTCGGTGCTGGAGTTGACCTGCCAGATGTGCCGCAGGTCGTACACCTGGAGCCAGCGCCCGTTGGCGACGAACACCTTGTTGCCGTACCAGACCACGCCGTCGCTGTGGCTGGAGACACCGGTGAAGCTGCCCTTGCCGTTCGCGTCGACGGTGGGGCGGACCAGGAGCAGGTGGTTGTAGCGGATCTGCCCGTCCGCGGAGTCGACGAGGCTGACCCGGCTGAACTCGTTGGCGACGTGCGCTCCGCCGGCCTGCATGCCCCGGCTGAAGTGCCAGGAGGCCAGGAAGGCGGTGCGCCCGTCCACCTTGCCGTCGGGCTGGGCGTCGTACGAACCGGTCAGGCCCTGGGGAGTCCAGCCGCCGGCGTCCGTGTACGAGTTGGAGGTGTCGTCGCCCTTGTCCCAGCAGAAGCCGCCGGGGTTGAGGGACGCGGCGAGCCCGGTGGTGTGGCACAGGCCGTTCCGCCCGGTGCGCCCGCCGGAGGTGAGGACCTGGGTGGAGTTGCGGACGGTCACCGCGCCCTGGGCCTCGACGGCCTTGATCGCCTCGTCGTTCTTGGTGAACGTGTCCCCGGCCCGCAGCTGGAACGTCGCGACGGTCGCCGCGTCGACCTCTCCGAAGGGCATCGCGGCTTGGGCGGGGGCCGCCGCCACCAGGCACGAGGCGAGCGCCAGGAGGGCGGATCCCAGAAATGCGGCGTATCTGCGCGTCGTCTTGACCATGAGGCGAGATCCTAGGCGATCCGCCCGCGCCGACTCCCATGGGCTCCGCCCGGTGCCCGGGCAGGAGCACCGGTCCTAGTTGGTCTGGGCGATCTGGATGAGGTTGCCGCAGGTGTCGTCGAAGACGGCGGTGGTGACCGGGCCCATGTCCACCGGGTCCTGGGTGAACTGCACGCCGAGGCCGCGCAGGCGGGCGTGTTCGGCGCGGACGTCCTGCACGGCGAACGAGGTGAAGGGGATGCCGTCCTCGGCGAGGGCCGCCTTGAAGGGCTTGACGGCGGGGTGGGCGTCCGGTTCGAGGACCAGTTCGGTGCCTTCGGGGTCCTCGGGCGAGACGACGGTGATCCACCGGTGCTCGCCCACGGGGACGTCGTGCTTGGCCACGAATCCCAGGACGTCGGTGTAGAAGCGCAGGGCCTTGTCCTGGTCGTCGACGAGGACGCTGCTCAGATGGATCCTCATGGCGTGTTCTCCGGGTCTTTCGGCCCGAGCCACCGGGTCACGATGTGCTCGAGCGGTTCGGTGTTCAGATCGTGGAACTTGTAGCGCCCCTCGCGCCGTGTGGTGACGAGCCCGGCGGCCTCGAGCACGGCGAGGTGCTGGCTGACGGCCTGCCGGGACAGGGCGAGGCCGTGCCGCGTCGTGAGCCGTGCGCATATCTCGAACAGCGACTGACCGTTCCGCTCGGCGAGTCCGTCGAGGATCCGCCTGCGGTTGGGGTCGGCCAGCGCCTTGAACACATCCTCTGTCACTCCTCCACCATATGCAAGCATCCACTTGCCTATCAAGGCGGGGGCGCCCGCCGACGGCTGTGGTGGACTCGGGAAGCCACCGTCACCGAACCGTGAAGAATCCGCGGGAAGCTGAGCTCAGTCGAGCGCACGCCGCGCTTTCTCACCTCGGGGGCAGACCACCATGAGCACCATCCGCAGAGCCACCTTCGCCGTCACCGCCGCCTCCGCCGCGCTCCTCCTGACGGCCTGCGGGCCCTCAGAGGACGGCGCCGCCGGCAGCGGCGGGGGCCCGGGCGCGACCCCGACGAAGACCGCGAGCCCGACGGCGACCGCCGCCCCGACGACGCCGCCGACCACGCCGAAGCCGACGACGACCGCCAAGCCGGCCACCCCGACCGCCACCGAGTCGGCCGACCCCGACTACGACGTCTTCCCGTGCAGCACCTACGACGTGACGTTCACCGCGAACCAGGCGGACGCCACCACCTCCAGCTACCTGCTGAAGGTCACCAACAAGAGCGGCAAGGCCTGCCGGGTGATCGGGCACCCGGTCGTGACCTTCGGCGACCTGGACGGAGCGGCCACGGAGCGGCTGAAGGCGCCCTCCATCGAGGACGCCCTGCGACTCGAGCCCGGCAAGTCCGCGTACGCCGGACTGATGGGCGGGCTCAAGGACGGCAAGGGGAAGACGGTGAACTCGATCGCCATGACGATGACCACCGACTCCGACCTGAAGCAGACGCCGCTCAAGGCATCGACTCCCGGCCTCTACGTCTCCCCCGACAAGAACTCCGTGACCCCGTGGATGGACAACGCCGAGGACGCGCTCAGCCTGTAGCCGCATCCGTGCCCGGATCCTTGTCCGCGTCCCTCTCCGTCTCCGTCTCCGTCCTCAGCCACACCGCCGTGTCCGGCGGCAGCGCTCCGTCCGGCGCGAGGGGGCCGCTGGTCAGCAGGACGCGGTGGTGGGGCGGGAGGGCGGCAGGCCGGCCGGAGAGGTTGGCCACGCACAGCAGGCCGTGCTCCCGGGCGAAGGACAGGACGCCGTCCTCGGCGGGGAGCCAGGTCAGGGGGCCGTCCCCGAAGCCCTCCTCGGTGCGGCGCAGGCGCAGGGCCGCGCGGTAGAGGGCGAGCATCGAGCCGGGTTCGGCGGCCTGGCGGTCGACGGCGTAACGGGCCCAGTCCGCGGGCTGCGGCAGCCAGGGTTCGACGGGCGAGCCGAAGCCGTAGTGGGGGGCGTCGGCGGTCCAGGGCAGGGGGACCCGGCAGCCGTCGCGGCCGGGGTCGGTGCCACCGGAGCGGAAGTGCATGGGGTCCTGGATCCGGTCCGCCGGGATCTCCGCCTCGGGCAGGCCCAGTTCCTCGCCCTGGTACACGTACACCGAGCCGGGCAGGGCGAGGGTCAGCAGGGCGGCGGCGCGGGCGCGGCGGGTGCCGAGGTCCCGGTCGGTGGGGGTGCCGTAGGTCTTGGTGGCGAAGTCGAAGGCGGTGTCGGCGCGGCCGTACCGGGTGACGGTGCGGGTCACGTCGTGGTTGCAGAGGACCCACGTGGCGGGGGCCCCGACGGGGGCGTGTTCGGCGAGGGTGGCGTCGATGGTGCGGCGCAACCGGTCCGGTTCCCAGGGACAGGCCAGGAACGAGAAGTTGAACGCGGTGTGCAGCTCGTCGGGGCGCAGATAGCGGGCGAAGCGTTCGGCGTCGGGCAGCCAGACCTCGCCGACGAAGACGGCGCCGTAGGCGTCGGCGATCGCGCGCCAGGAGCGGTAGATGTCGTGGAGTTCGTCCCGGTCGATGTACGGGTGGGGGTCGACGCCCTCCTCGAGGTCGGCGAGCGCGGGGTCCTTGGCGAGGAGGGCCGCCGAGTCGATGCGGACGCCGGCGACGCCACGCTCGAACCAGAAGCGGAGCACGTCCTCGTGCTCCCTGCGCACGGCGGGGTGGGCCCAGTTCAGGTCGGGCTGCTCGGGCGTGAACAGGTGGAGGTACCACTCGCCGTCGGGAACGCGGGTCCAGGTGGGTCCGGAGAACTGGGACGGCCAGTTGTTGGGCGGCAGCTCGCCGTGTTCGCCGCGGCCGGGGCGGAAGTGGAAGAGGGCGCGCTCGGCGCTGCCGGGTCCGGCGGCCAGGGCGGCGCGGAACCAGGCGTGCCGGTCGGAGACGTGGTTGGGGACGATGTCGACGATGACACGGATGCCGAGTGCGGCGGCCTCCGCGATCAGTTTCTCGGCCTCGTCGAGGGTGCCGAAGGCGGGGTCGATCGTGCGGTAGTCGGCGACGTCATAGCCGCCGTCGACCAGGGGCGAGACGTACCAGGGGGTGAACCAGACGGCGTCGACGCCGAGTTCGGCGAGGTAGGGCAGTCTCGCCCGGACGCCCGCGAGGTCACCGGTGCCGTCGCCGTCGCCGTCGGCGAAGCTGCGGGGGTACACCTGGTAGATGACGGCGTCTCGCCACCAGTCGTCGGTGCGCGCTGTGTGAGGGGCTGCCACGTGGCGGTCCTTTCGGGGAGAGGGGAGTCGGCCGGGGCTCAGCCCTTGATGCCGCCCGCGGTCAGGCCGCTCATGATGTTGCGCTGGAAGATCAGGAAGATGACCAGGGTCGGCACCGAGGCGATGGTGAGCGCGGCGATCAGCACGTTCACCGGGACGCCGTTGGACAGCGAGTAGATGCCGACGTTGAGGGTCTGCTTCGCGGGGTCGGGCAGGGTGAGCATCGGCCAGAGGAAGTCCTTCCATACGCCGACCACCGCGAAGATCGACACCACGCCCAGGATGGGGCGGGAGACCGGCAGCACGATCGACCACAGGACGCGCAGCGGGCTCGCGCCGTCCATGGCGGCCGCGTCGAGGAGTTCGCGCGGGATCGAGTCGAAGAAGCGCTTCAGCAGGAAGATGTTGAAGGCGTTGGTGACGGAGGGCAGCCAGATCGCCCAGGGCGTGTTGAGCAGGTTGCGCTCGACGATCGGCACGTCGAGCACGGTGAGGTACTGGGGGACGACGAGCACGGTCGCCGGGATCATCAGGGTGGCGAGCATCATGCCGAGGATCGCCCTGCCGAGCACGGGGCGCAGCCGGGAGAGCGAGTAGGCGGCGGCGACGTCCAGGACGAGCTGGAAGGCGAGGGCGCCGAGCGCGTAGTAGAGGGTGTTGAGGAGCAGCGAGGACAGGTCCATGACCTCCCAGGCGCGGCTGTAGTTCTCCGGTGCGAAGCTGCCGGGGACGAGGGTGGGCGGGGTGGCCACGACCTCCTGGGTGTCCTTGAGGCCGCTGGAGGCCATCCAGTACAGCGGGCCGAGGAAGACCAGGGTGAAGCCGGCGAGCACGAGGGCGAGGGCGGCTCGGTAGGCGGCCTTGCCGCGCGGCCTGGCGAGCCGGCCCGGCGCGATGAGGGTGCGTGTGGACATGCCGGTCTCCCCCGGTCCTAGTCGTCTTCGGCGCGGCTGAGCTTCACGTACGACGCCGAGAACCCGGCGAGCAGTACGAGCAGGAGCAGGCCGAGCGCGGCCGCGGCGCCGTAGTCGTTGAAGTTGAAGGCGTACTGGTAGATGAGGTAGACGACGGTGGTCGTGGATCCTTCCGGTCCGGCGCCGCCGGTGAGCAGGAAGGGTTCGACGAAGACCTGCATGGTCGCGACGACCTGCATGAGCAGCATCAGCGAGAGGATCAGCCGGGTCTGCGGGATCGTCACGTGCCAGATCTTGCGGATCAGTCCGGCGCCGTCGAGTTCGGCGGCCTCGTACAGCTCGCCGGGGATGCCCTGGAGGGCGGCGAGGTAGATGAGGGTGGCACCGCCCATGTTCATCCAGGTGGCGGCGAGCACGACCGAGAGCATGGACAGGTCGGGGTCCTGGAGCCACTGCTGCTCGGGCAGGTGCAGCAGCCGGAACAGCTCGTTGAGGAGCCCGTATCCGGGGTCGTAGAGGTATTTGAAGAGCAGCACCGAGGCGACCGGCGGGAGCATCACCGGCAGGTAGACGAGGAGCCGCAGATAGCCCTGGCCGTGACGGAACTCGTTGATGACGAGGGCGGCGACGAAGGGCACGGCGAAGCCGAGCATCAGGGCCAGTGCGGTGAACAGGAGGGTGTTGCGCCAGGCCTGCCAGAAGGCGGGGTCGTTCGCGACGGTGCCGAGGTTGTCCAGGCCGGCCCAGGTGGTGCGGCCGTTCTCGGTCTTCTGGAAGGCGAGGAGGAACTCCCGGAGCATCGGGTACCAGGAGAAGAGGGCGAAGCAGACGACGGCGCCGACGAGGAAGCCGTGCGCGGTGAGGTTGCGCCGCAGGCTCTTGGCGAAGGGCGTACGGCGCCGGGCGCGGCCGGCGGGCGCGGCCGGCCGTGCCGCGCCCAGCCGGGTCGGGAGGGCGCTCACTCGTGGGCCAGGACCTGGTCGACCTGAGCCGCGGCGGTGGCGAGGAGCTTGTCGATGTCGGCGTCCTTGTTGGTGAGGATGCCGGACATGACGTTGTCGAGGACCTTGTAGACCTCCTGGGCCTTCGGCGGCTCGGCCTTGCCGGGGACGGGGTTGTCCATGAAGGCCTTGAAGTTGGCGACGGGCATGGTCGCGTGCTGCGTGCGGGCGGCGTCGTCCTTCGTCTTGGAGTCGTTCAGCCAGAAGTTGGGCTGGGGGACGCCGACGGGGAGCTTGTCGGCCTTGGTGCGGGCCCAGTCGAACTGCCCCTTGCCGACGGTGAGGTTCTTGAAGGAGAGCCAGGCGATCGCGGCCTTGATCTTGTCGCCGGAGATGCCCCTCTTGATCATGTAGTTGTTGCCGCCGGCCAGGGTGTTCTTCGCGCCGGGGATGGGTCCCATGCCGAAGTTCTCGTACGAGGCGCCGAGTTGCTGGACCATGTACGCGATGTCGTCGGGGGCGGCGAGGAACATGCCGAGCTTGTCGGTGGCGATCTGCTTCTGGAGGTCGCCCCACTTGAGCAGCTGGGTCTTGCCCATGCTGCCGTCCTCCCAGCGCATCGCGTGGAGGTTCGTCGCGACCTGCCTGCCGAGCTCGTTGTCGAACGCGGCCTTCCTTCCGCTCGCGTCGACGACGTCGCCGCCGAGGCTGTACATCTGGGCGGTGAAGTGCCAGCCGCCGGTGTTGCCGGCGCTGTACTCGCCGAAGCCGGCGATGCCGTGGCCGAGGCCGGCGATCTTCCTGGCGGCGGTGCGGACCTCGTCCCAGGTGCGCGGCGGGTTGTCGGGGTCGAGGCCGGCCTGGGTGAACAGCTTGCGGTTGACGAGCAGGCCCATCGTGTAGTTGCTGGTGGGCAGGCCGTAGAGCTTGCCGTCGTGGCGGAGCGAGCCGAGGACGTTCGGGTCGATGTCCTTCAGGAGCGGCACGGTCTTGTCGTTGACGTACGCGCTGATGTCGGCGGCACCGTCGTTGTCCAGGACCTGCGGCAGGTCGGTGAAGTACGTGTAGAACACGTCCGGCTGGGACTTGGCCTTGAGCATGGCCGTGAAGCGCGGCGGCTCGAGGCACTGGCCGGGGGTGGAGCGGCCCTCGACGGTGACGTTCGGGTAGGTCCTGTTGAACTCGGCGACGTCCTCCTTCCACTCCTTGAGCTCGGCCGCCTTGGCCACCGGGGGCATGCAGTCGATGGTGATCGTCACCTTGGTCTTCGGGTCCAGCGGGGCGGACGGGTCGATGGACGCGCTGCCTTCGGAACCGCCGCCGCCGTTGCCGCTGCTGCTCGTGCCGCAGGCGGCGAGGGCGGTCAGGGTGAGGGCGGAGACGAGCGCGACCGCGCTGGCGCGGCGGGTACGGCGGATCCGGTCAACTCTCATGGGTGGTCGTCCCCTTCGGGCTGAAAGTGGCGTGGGGTGGGGTGCGCCACACTCAACCACCCTCGACAAGGGGGCGCAAGATATCGCGCTGATTTCGTAAATGCTCGACAGTGCAACGCAATCCTCAACGCGCGCAAGGCCGGTGCAAGCCGTGGGAACGGCTGCACCGGCCTTGCCCCGTGGGTCCTGCCGGGGTGCCCCTCAGCTCCTGCTCACGACGAACTGCGACCCCGGCTCGACGACGACGTCGCCCTCGGCCGAGTTCGTGATGGTCACGCCCGACAGCGTCGCGCTGCCCCGGGCGCCGCTCATGGCGAGCACGCCGGAGCCGTTGACCGAGCCGTCGATACGGACGTTGGTGACCCGCACGCCGGGCATGGCTCCGCCGCCCGTCTTGAACTGGATGCCGTCGTACGTCGAGTCGAGGATCTCGGAGTCCCTGATGGTGACGCCGGGGATGTCCTGGCCCTGCGCGAACAGCGTGATGGCGCCGAACTCCTGGTCCTCGTTCCAGAACGCGCCGCCCGTGCGGTGCAGGGCGTTGTCGGAGATGAGGGTCTGCCCCGAGAAGGGCAGCGGATCGTGGTCGGTCGCCAGCATGATCCCCGGGTAGTTCATGGTGTCGGAGACGATGTTGCTCTCGATGGTGTTGCCGTAACCGCCGTAGACGGCGATGCCGTTGGCCCTCCAGGGCAGCTGGACGGTGTTGTTGCGGAAGTGGTTGTCGTGGCCGACGTCCACCGACGTGTCCTTCACGTACTTGCTCGCCCAGACGGCCAGGGCGTCGTCCCCGGTGTTGCGGAAGGACGAGTCGGAGACCGTCGAGTTGCGCGTGCCGTTGGCGAAGTTGATTCCGTCGGCGTACGTGTCGCGGACGCGCATCCCGGTGAACTCCAGGCCGTCGCCGGGGCCCCAGAGCTCGGGGATGTTGGAGTAGTCGCGCCCCACCCAGACGCCGACGTTGGCGTGCTCGATCCACACGTTGCTGATCCGGGTGTTCCTGCCGAAGCGCCCGTTGAGGCCGACGCCGCCCTCGGCGTTGCCGTCGCCGCCCCGGATGGTGCCGGAACCGAAGATGGCGATGTCCGAGATCCTGGTGTTGTCGTCGATGTCGAAGCCGAAGTTGCCCTCGTGCGGGTGGTTGATGCCGCCCGCCTGGTGTGGCGGGGTGAGCGTGTAGAGCTGGGAGTGCCACATGCCGGCCCCCCGGATCGTCACGTCACGGATGCCGACCTGGTTGAACTGCCCCCGGTCCAGCGGGTCGTCGGTGAGGATCTTCTGCTCCTGGCGCCACTGTCCGGCCGGGATCCAGACGCAGGCGATCTCCCCCTTCTGGTCGGCGGTCACGGCACGCTGGAGGGCGTCGGTGTCGTCGATCCCGTCGTTGGGCACGGCCCCGTACTGGGTGATCGAGGCGCACTCGGCCGGCTTGGCCGCGGGCGGCGCCACCTGCTCCAGGTCGACCAGGTCGAGGACGTAGTACGCGGCCCGGTCGTCGCCGTCGCGCTGCAGCCGGAACCTGGTGCCCACCGGATACGACCGGGACAGCAGCGCGTGGGACTCGTCGAACAGGCGCCGGGCGTCGCCGCCGGGGCGGTTGGTGAGCCCCTCCGGGTCATCCGTCGTGCCGTACAGCCAGCTGTGCTTCGAGGACAGGGTCAGCTTGCGGACGAAGACGTCGTCGGCGTAGAGGCTGATCGTGGCCTCCGTGCCGCCGCCGGCCGCCGCGTCCGGTATCGCGTTGCGCACGACGATCGAGTTGGCCGGGTCGGTGGACGTGAACTCCACGTACTGCCCCGTCGTGTCCAGGCGCACCGAGCGGCGGCCGGACGACTCCGTGGCGAAATTGGTGTGGCCGAAGGTCCGCTTGCGGTCGGCGGTGAGCAGGGTGCCCTGGTAGCGGGCGTCCTCCGCCTCGTACTCCGTGTACGGTACGGCCGCCCCGCGTCCGACGACGATCGAGCGGGCGAAGACGTTGTTGCCCTCGTCGGTCTCGGCGACGGTGCCGGTGGCGTCGGCGGTGGCCGTCAGCGTGGCCCCGCCGCTGGTGGCCGTCCAGGTGCCGCCGACGGCCACGCTGACGGTCTGGCCGGCGGCGACGGTGCCCGTCGTGCCCTGCAGGGTGGTGGTGCCGACCGTCAGGCGGGTGACGGTGCCGGCCGGGACGGCGCTGGTGCCGCGGTTGTGGACCGCGACGGTGAAGGAGACCGACGCGCCGACGGGCGGTGCGGCGGGGTTGGTGGTGATGGCGGTGACCCGCAGGTCAGGGCCCGGCGCCTGGCCGACGGTCAGCTTCTCCGAGGCGGTCCTGCTGTTGTTGGTGTCGTCCAGCTCGGCGACGGTGTCCGTCGGGTCGACGACGGCGGAGACGGAGTAGGCGCCCATGGGCCGGCGTCCGACGGCGGCGTCCACCGTCGTGGACGCCCCCGCCGCGAGCGCGGCGACCGGGGCGGACCCGGCGACGGTGCCCTCCACGCTGACGTTCACGGTGGTGGCGGGCGCGGGCGCGGTGCCGGCGTTACGGACGGTGGCCCGGACGGTGACCGGGTCCGTCTCGGAGGGCGAGGCGGGCGACCAGGTCAGGTCGGTGACCACCAGGTCGGGTTGGGGCGTCGGGGTACCGAGCACCTGGAGCTCGGCGACCTGGGCGCCGGGCGCCCCGGTATTGGAGGAGAAGGTCAGCCGGACGTCGGCGACCCGGCCCGTCACCGGGATGACGACGGAGTTCTGCCCCGAGGAGGGGCTGAAGGCGTAGTCGGTGCGTGCCTTCAGGGTGGTGAAGCCGGTGGCCGACTCGGCCCGCCCCTCGACCTGCAGCGACTGCGTCCTCGGTCCCCAGACCGGGTCCGGGTCGAGCTTGACGACGACGGCCTGTACGTCGGCGGCGGCGCCCAGCTTCACCATGAGGGAGGCGGGGAAGCCCGCCGACTCCCAGTAGGTGGCGAGGCGGTCGTCGTTGGCGTTGGTCGCCAGGTAGTTCTGGGTGCTGGACGTCGCCTCGATCGGCTTGCCGCGGGCCAGGTTCGTGCCCTCGGCGGGCGGGTCCACCGGTCCCCCGCCGTCCCCGCCCTCCCCGTAGATCTCCAGTTCCGACAACTGGGCCGCGTTCCAGCCCGTGTTGGCGGACACCTGAACGCGGACGAAGCGGGCGTTCGCCGAGCTCAGGGCGATGCTCACGGCGTTGGCCGCCGAGGGGTCGAAGCCGCGCGGCTGCGCCGCGTCGAGGGTCGTGAAGGACGCGCCGTCGGCGCTGCCGAGGACGCCGAGGGTCTGCGTCCTCGGCTCCCAGCCCGTGGGCAGCTTCAGCACGACCCGGTCGACGCGGGTGCTCGCGCCGAGGTCGACCTGCACCCACTGGGGGAAGGAGCCGGCCGGCCCCTCCCAGTACGACTGCTGGCTGCCGTCGGTGACGTTGGCCGCCGGGTAGCCGCCGTGGGCGCCGCCGGCGGTGGCGGTGCGGCCGAGGGCGAGGTTGGCCTCCGCCGCGGCGTCCGCCGCCCTGTCCGTCGCCGCGTTCGCGGGGGCGGACATCAGCCCGGCGGCCAGCAAGGCCGCTGTCACCAGGCCCACCAGCAAGCGTGGGCCCACGCGTGTGCCTCTCATCGTGGAGTCTCCGTTCACGGATTGACGTTGATCCTGAAGGTGGACGTGGTGTTGCGGATGTCGACGGCGTTGCCGCTCAGTTCGAGCCCGTTGAAGGTGACCTCGCCGACCGCGGGGCCCTGGCCCGACTCCGGCATCTCGTTGGCCCACAGGCCGAAGCCGGACTTCGCGTCGTAGGCGTCACCGCTCCTGCGGGCGCCGGTGACGGAGATGTCCGTGAAGACGGTGTCCTTGATGGGGAACTGCGGTTGTCCGCCGACGTAGTTCGTCTGGAACATCACCCCGCTGTAGGTGGGATCGACGATGTCGACGTGGTCGACCCTGATCCCCTGGAAGATCTTCGAGGCGGAGAACACCCAGATGCCGGGGAAGGTCTGGCCGTTCCAGAAGTGGCCGCCGGCCCGCACGATCGAGACGTTCTCGAAGGTCGTCGGGTCGGTCCCGAAGCCGTTCATGGGGTAGCCGAAGTCCAGCGAGGAGATGGTGATCCCGGAGTAGACGAGCGTGTCCGCGATGTGGAGGTTGCGGAAGGTGTTGTGGTAGCCGCCGTAGACGGCGACGCCCGCGGCCCGCCAGGTGAGGGTCGTGGTCAGGTTCTCGTAGACGTTGTTCTTCATGTCCGCGCCGCCCGCGTCGATCGCCGAGAACAGCGCGAAGCTGTCGTCGCCGGTGGCCCGGGCGTCGTTGTTGGTCACCAGGTTGTCCGTGGAACCGTTGGTCATGTTGATGCCGTCGGCGAACATGTCGCGGATCCGGGAGTTCTTGATGGTGACCCGGTCGGTGTTGGCGCCCCAGTAGAGGCAGACCATGTGCTCGTTCCAGACGTCGTCGATGACGATGTCCGTCACGTTGGAGAAGTCGAAGACCTTGCCCGGGCCGTCGATGCGCGAGGTGTAGTTGCCGAAGTAGGCGAAGCCCTTGAAGAGCGAGCCCTTCGCCGTCCCCTCGGCCCGGAATCCGACGTCGGTGTTCTCCTGGGCCGACGGCGCGTGGAAGACGGTGTACCAGGGACCTGCGCCGGCGACCCGGACCGCCTTGCCGTACACCTGGAACTTGCTCGACGTCTGGTAGTCGCCGGGCGGCAGGTAGACGCCGACGAGCTTGCCCGTGCTGTCCATGCGCACCTTGTCCAGCGCGTTCTGCACGTCCTGGTGGCTGAATCCGGCGGGCACGGTGTACGTCGCCGGGTCGGGGTTCGCGACCGGCGCGACCTTCTCCAGGCTGACGAAGTCGATCGCGTACGGGTGCGGGTTGGCGGCGTCCTTCTGCAGCCTGATCCTGCTGCCCGCGGGCACGGTCTCGCCGAGCATCAGGTGCGCCTCGTCGTAGATGTGGCGCGGGGCGCCCGAGCCCGGGGAGTTGCCGGGTGCGGTCTCCGCGCCGTACAGCCAGGCGTACCTGGAGGTGACGGGGAGCGCCTTCTTCAGGACGCCGTCGACGTACACGTCGATCGTGGAGTCGATGCCGCCGCCGCCCGGGGCGTCGGGCAGCGAGACGCGGGCGACCAGGGTGTTGGTGTCGGCGCGGGTGGTGAACTCGACGTACTCGCCGGTCGCGTCCAGGCTGACGGCCCTGCGTCCGGAGGCCTCGCCTGCGATGTCGCCGATCGTGCGGTTGGGTCCCGCCACGGTGGCCCCGCCGCCTGCCGTGCCGTCCTCCGCCTCGTACATGTCGTACGGCATGTTCGCGCCGCGTCCGACGAAGAGGGCCTGGGTGGAGGTGTTGTTGGCGCGCTTGACCGGCAGCTCCTCGGCGTCGTCGGCGAGGACGACCTTCAGGGTGTACGAGCCGTTGGCCGCGGTCCAGCTGCCGAGGGTCACGTCGGCGGTGGCGCCGGGGGCGAAAGTGCCGGTGTGGGAGCCGGTAAGGGTCTTGACCACGGCGCCCTGCGCGTCGGTCAGGGTGAGGGTGACGCCGTGGCCGCCCGCGGCGCTCGCCACGGTGCCCTGGTTCCTCACCGCCACCCTGAAGGAGACGGCGTCGCCGGCGGCCGGGCTGGACGGGGTGGTCGTCACCGAGGCGGCGACCAGGTCGGAGCTGGAGACGGGCTTGACGACGAGGGCGGTGGGGCTGGTGTAGGTGTTGTTCGACTCGTTCTGCTCGATGACGGCGTTCGCCTCGTCGGCGACGGCGCTGAGCTGGTAGGAGCCGGCGTCGCGGGCCCCGATGGAGGCGCTGACGGTGGTCTGGGCGCCGGCCGCGAGGGGGCCGGCCTGCGCCGTGGCGACCTTGGTGCCGCCGAGCCGCAGCGCCACGGCACTCGCGGGGGCGGCGAGCGTGCCGCTGTTGCGGACGGTGGCCGTGACGGTGATCGGGTCCGACTCGACCGGCGCGGCGGGCGCGACGGTGAGCGCGGTGACCGTCAGGTCCGGGTTGGGGGCGGGGACGCCGATCGCCTGGAGCTCGGCGAGCTGGCCGGCCGGGGCGCCGGAGTTGGCGGTGAACCTCAGCTGGACGTCGGCCACGCGCGCGGAGAGCGGGACGGTGACGCTGTTGCCGTTCGCCGGGTCGAAGGCGTAGCTCTTGGCGGCGACGAGTCCGGTGAAGCCGGTGGCGTTCTGCTCCCGGCCGAGGACCTCGACGGTCTGGGTGCGGGCCGACCAGACCGCGTCCGGGTTCAGCTTCAGGACGAGCCGGTCGAGGTCGGCGTTGGCGCCGAGCTTCACGGTGAGGGTCTGCGGGTAGCTGCCGCCGGCGCCCTCCCAGTAGGTGGCGGGGTCGTTGTCGTTCGCGTTCTCCGCGGCGTAGGTGTGGACCGTGGAGGAGGCGCTGATCGGCTTGCCGACGGCGAGGTCGGAGCCGGTGCCGCCGGTGCCGTTGCGGGTCACGGCGTTGCTCGCCGTGGACTGGTTGCCGGCCGCGTCCTTGGCCCGTACGAGGTAGGTGACGGTGCTGGTGGCCGGCTGGGTGTCGGTGTAGGTGGTGACGTTGCCGGCGACGCTTGCCCGCAGGGTGTTGCCGGCGTAGACGTCGTAGCCGGTGACGCCGACGTTGTCCGAGGAGGCGTTCCAGGTGAGCCTGATCTGGCCGGAGGCCGGCTCGGTGAAGGCGAGGTTCGCCGGGGCGGTCGGTGCCTGGGTGTCGCCCGCGTCGCCGATGCGGGTGACGGTGTTGCTGTCGCCGGACTGGTTGCCGGCCGCGTCCTTGGCCCGCACCGCGTAGGAGACGGTCTGGCCGGCGGGACGGTTGTCGGTGTACGTGGTGACGTTGCCGGCCACGCTGGTGAGAAGGGCCCCGTTGGCGTAGACGTCGTAGCCGGTGACGCCGGCGTTGTCCGAGGAGGCGTTCCAGGTGAGCCTGATCTGGCCGGAGGCCGGCTCGGTGAAGGCGAGGTTCGCCGGGGCGGTCGGCGCCTGGGTGTCACCGGTGGCCGGCCCGTAGATCTCCAGCTCGGATATCTGGGCGGCGGGCCGGCCGGTGTTCGCGGTGACGAGGACGCGTATGTGGCGGGTGGTGGTGGCGTCGAAGGCGATCGTGGCCGAGTGGCCGCTCGCGGCGTCGAAGGCGTACGCCTGGGAGGCCGTCAGATCGGTGAAGGAGGTGCCGTCGGTGCTGCCCTGGATCTTCAGGGTCTGGCTGCGGGCACCCCAGCCGTCCGGCAGGCGCAGTACGACCCGGTCGACGCGGACGGCGGAGCCGAGGTCGGCCTGGAGCCATTGCGGGAAGGCGTTGTTCGCGCTCTCCCAGTAGCTCGACCGGTTGCCGTCGTTGGCGTTGGCGGCCGTGTACACGTCGGTGAAGCTGCCGGCGGTGAGGGTGCGCCCGGCGGCCAGGTTGACCGAGGAGGCGTCGGCCGCGTGCACCTCGAGCTCGGAGAGCTGGGCGGCCTGCCAGCCGGTGTTGGCCGTGACGGCGATCCGGACGAACCGGGTGCGGGTGGCGGGGAAGCCGACCGTGACGGTGTTCCCGGCGCCCGGGCTGAAGGTGTACGAGGCGGAGCTCTTCAGGGTGGCGAAGCTCGTCCCGTCGGCGCTGCCCTGCACGGACAGGGTCTGGCTGCGGCTCTCCCAGCCGGCCGGCAGCTTCAGGACGACCTCGTCCACCCGCTCGGTGGTGCCCAGGTCGGCCTGCACCCACTGGGGAAAGGCCGATCCGGAGCTCTCCCAGTAGGTGCCCTGGTCGCCGTCGGTGATGCTCGGGGCGGCGTACGGGCTGTGGGAGCTGCTCGCCGAGGCGGTGTCGCCGAGTGCGATGTTCGGTCCTCCCGCGGCCCGCGCGGTCGCGAGGGGACCGCCGAGCATCAGGAGGCTGGACACGACCACCGCGCCCAGGCTCCTTGACCATCGGTTGCGGATTCTCATCAGTCCTCGATCTCAACTCGAAGGAAACATGCTGCTGTTCATTCCTTGCGTTGAACGCTCAGAGAGTTCCAGAGGACTGTCAAGTCGTCTACAGCCCGGGACGAATGAGTTGACCGGGCCGGGGGCGTACGGGCGCTGCTCTCCGCCACTGATCAGGCGCGACCAGGCACGGATGAGCAGGTACGGGCAAAGAAGAAGCGCCCCGCTCCGGGAATGTCCGCAAGTTCTGTGACAACTAGCGAAACATTCCTACAAGGAGCGGGGCGCGTGGGGACCCTGGGAGCAGCGGCCCCGGTCAGCTCTGCCGCGGCGGGGCGGTCGAGCCGCGGACGACGAGCTCGGGCTCGAAGAGGAGCTCACCGGAATGGGTCTGGCTGCCCTGGATCTGGGCGCACAGCAGCTCGACGGCGGCCCGTCCCATCGCCTCGATGGGCTGGCGTACGGTCGACAGCGGCGGCTCGGTGCAGTTCATGAAGGCCGAGTCGTCGAAGCCGACGACCGAGACGTCGGCCGGGACGGTGAGCCCCCGCCGGCGTGCGGCCCGGATGGCGCCGAGGGCCAGCGGGTCGCTCGCGCACACGATCCCGGTCACCCCGCGCTCCAGGAGCCGGGCCGCGGCGGCCTGCCCGCCTTCGAGGGAGAACATCGAGCGCTCGACGAACTCCTCCGCGAGTTCCCGGCCCGCCGCCTCCGAGGCGCCGCGGGCCGCGGCCAGCTTGCGGCGGGAGGGCACGTGGTCGGCGGGGCCGAGCACGAGACCGATCCGCTCGTGTCCGAGCGAGGCGAGGTGGCGCCAGGCCTGCTCGACGGCGACGGCGTCGTCGCAGGAGACGCAGGGGAAGTCGAGGCCCTCGATGGGGGCGTTGACGAGGACGACCGGGATGTTGCGCTCGGCGAGCCGCCGGTAGTGGTCGTGCGGGGCGTCGGCCTGGGCGAACAGGCCGCCGGCGAAGACCACCCCGGAGACCTGCTGCTGGAGCAGCAGGTCCACGTAGTCGGCCTCGGAGACACCGCCCTTGGTCTGCGTGCACAGGACCGGGGTGAGCCCCTGCTGGGCGAGCGCGCCGCCGATGACCTCGGCGAACGCGGGGAAGATCGGGTTCTGCAGCTCCGGCAGCACCAGGCCCACGAGACGCGCCCGTTCGCCGCGGAGCTGGGTGGGACGCTCGTAACCGAGGACGTCCAGGGCGGTCAGGACCGACTGCCGGGTCGCCTCGGAGACCCCGGGCTTGCCGTTGAGCACCCGGCTCACCGTGGCCTCGCTGACTCCCACCTTCTTGGCAACCTGAGCAAGTCGTCGCGTCATGAACGCAAGGCTAGCGCAAATACCGCAAGGGAATTGCGGTTCCTTGCCAGCGATGAGCATCGCGACCCCGTCTAGGGCGCCGCCGCGTCCGCCGGCGTACGCGCCCCGGCCGGCCGGGTGAAATCCGTACCTGACCGGCTCCGTCCCGCGGTTCGCGAGGGCGCACCACCCCTCGCACGGCGCTAGCGTCGGTGCGTTCCCGATCCCCATCCGCCCTGGTGGCAGCGGCCGCGTGCCGCCCCACGGGCGGAGAACGGCGCCGATCAATGAACGTCCCCCTCCTCTCCACGGCCCGCTGATGGCAAGCCCACTGCCGCAGTTGTCCGCCGAGCTCCGCGCGGGGCTCGCCCCGGTCCTCCCCTTGCTGGGCGGTCTCCCCCAGGACGAACGACGCACGCGCCTGGCGCAGGCCCTCGGCCTGCCACCCGGTGGGTCGCTGACGGCGCACGCGCTGCTCGTACGGTTCGCCCTGCCGGACACCGCCCCCCACGGGGACGTGTGGCCGGTCCTCGTCGACCTGTTGCGCACCGCCGTCCAGCAGACCGCGCCGCCGTGGACGCTGTCGATCGACGGCGTCCTGGACGCGAGCCATGCCGCGGTGGGCAACCCGCAGACCACGGTGCTGCCCCCGAGGATCGCCCTCTCCTTCGCCCTGACCGGAGCGCTCACCCTCGTCACCGGTGTGACCGTCCGCGACGGCGTCAGCCTCGTGCTCTCGCTGCCCTCCGACGCGCCCGACGCCGCCACGCTCGCCTTCCGCGCCGACGGCGTCGACGTCGGGCTCAGCGACAGCGAGCTGCTGAAACTCCTCGTCCCCGGCGGCCTCGTCCTCAAGGGCCGCCTGGGCGTCACCCTCGACAAGACGGGGTGGCGGCTCGAGGGCGGCGGCAAGGGAAAGGGGATCGCGGTCCCCCTCAAAGGCACGCCGTCCGGCCTGCGCGCACCCTCGCTGTACGTGTCCGCCCGCGACGGCGGGCTCCGGCTCGACGCGTCCTTCGGCGCCTCCCTGCTCGGCCTCGCGGACGCGACGGTCGACGGCGTCGGCCTCGAAGTGCGCCCGGCGGGCGGGGGTTACACGGTCACCCCGGTCCCGCCGAACGGCGTCGGGCTCGCCCTCTCCCTCGGCCCGGCGAAGGGCGGCGGGTTCCTGTCCGAGCAGGACGGCCAGTACCGCGGTGCGCTCTCGCTCAGCCTGGGCGTCGTCGAGGTGCGGGCCTTCGGGATCCTGGACACCCGCCCGGTGTCGGTCCTCGTCTCGATGAGCGCCGAGTTCACCCCGGCGATCGAACTGGGCCTCGCCTTCACCCTGAACGCCGTCGGCGGTCTGCTCGGCATCGGCCGCGCGCTCGACCGTGCGGGCCTCGCGCAGGTCGTCCAGTCCGGTCACCTCGACGACCTGCTCTTCCCCGCGGACGCCGCCGCGGCGGCCCCGCGGATCCTCGCCTCGCTGGGCGCGGTGTTCCCGGCCCGCTCGGGAAGCACCGTCGTGGGGCCGATGTTCCGGGTCGGCTGGGGCCGTCCGGTCTCCTTCCTGACCGCGGACGTCGGGGTGGTGCTCGAACTGCCCAGCGGTGTGGTGGGGATCCTCGGCCGGCTGAGGGTCGCGCTGCCCGCCCCGCAGGCGCCGATCCTCGATCTGCGGGCCTCGGTCGCGGGCGTCGTCGACGCCGCGAACGGCCTGGTCGAGATCAACGCCAACCTGGCCGGTTCCCGGCTGCTGACCGCCTCGATCGAGGGCGGTCTCGCCCTGCGGATCAAGAGCGGCCAGGACGCGACCTTCATCCTCAGCGCCGGCGGCTTCCACCCCCGCTTCACCCCGCCCGCGGGCTTCCCCACACCGAAGCGGCTGACCATCCCGATCGCGGACAGTCCGCTGCTGCGGATCGTCTTCTCCGGCTACTTCGCGCTCACCCCCGGCACCGTCCAGGCGGGCGCCGAGCTCTCCGCCGTCATCGGCTCCCGCAGTACCGGTGTGTCCGGGCGGCTCTCCTTCGACGCGCTGGTGCGCTGGGAGCCCAGCTTCGGCGTCATGCTCGACCTCGCCGGCTCCTTCGCCCTGCGGGTCAGCGGCGCGACCCTGTGCTCGGTCGGGCTGCGGGTCCACGTGGACGGGCCGACGCCCTGCTGGCACGTCGCCGGCCGGGCCAGCGTGTCCATCCTCTTCTTCGACGTCAGCTTCCCCTTCGACGAACACTGGAACTGCACCGGCGAGGCCAAGGCACCACCACCCCCGGACGTCTGCCGGCTCCTGGAGCAGGCGCTCGACGACCCCCACAGCTGGGAGCCGGTCCTGCCGGATGGGGCGCGCACGATGGTGTCGCTGCGTGCCGACGACGCCGCCGCGGGCGGGCGTCTGCTGCACCCGCTCGGCCGGCTGCGGTTCAGTCAGCGCACGGTGCCGCTCGACGTACCGGTGGTCCGGTTCGGGCCGGGCAGGCTCCCGGCACCGCCGCCGAAGTTCAGCGTGAAGGTGACGTTCGCCGCCGGGGCGGGCTCGGCGCAGCCGGTCCAGGAGGACTTCGCCCGGGCCGACTTCTTCGACCTCACGGACGACGAGAAGCTCACCCAGCCGGCCTTCGAGCGGCTGCGCTCGGGCAGCGAGCTGACGCCGCCCGCGAGCGCGACGACCGCCCGCAGCCACTCCGTGGCGGTGGAGTACGAGACCAAGTGGCTCGGCGGCCCCGTCAGCACCCCGGCCGCCTCCTGGGTGATCTCCGACGCCGCCCTGACCGCCGCGCTGCCCTTCGGGGCCGTGGGCCGCAGCCTCGTGCACGCACTGGCCAACCGGTACGTGAACCCGTCGATCAAGCCGGTCCTGAAGGAGCGTACGTACGCGGTCGTGGAGACCGGCACGCTCAAGGAGGCGGCCGGGTTCCTCCGGTCGGCCACCTTCACCGAGGCCACCGCCCAGCTGAAGACCGTGTCGGGCCGGTCCGCGCTGCACCAGATCGTGCCCGCATACGAGGTGAGGCCATGACCACGTACACGTTCGCGTCCTGGGCCCGGGCCGGCGCCGCCGCCTCGCTCGCCGACGTCGACGACCTGGTCCGCACCGAGCCCGTACGAGGCGTGCTCAAGGCCGACGCGTCGGTGAACGACCGTCCCGCGCGGCCGGTTCCGGTGCCGTCGATGCAGCTGTACGGGCCGGGCGACGTGCGGGCGATCGACCCCAAGGAGATCGTGCGGCTCTTCCCGCTGCCCGGCACCCCGGACGCGGAGACCACCAGGTTCCCGATGGTGGAGTTCGAGCGGAGCGAACTGCCCTGGCTCTTCACCCCGCTGGCCCCGGCGCCCGGGGGCGAGCTGCGGCCCTGGCTCGCCCTGGTGTGCCTTCCGTTCACGGCCGGGCGGCCACAGCGCAAGCCGGGGTTCCCCCTGCCCGTGCTCGAACAGGTCGACGGCGCCCAACTGCCCGACCCGGCCACGCTGCACCTGTGGGTCCACGCGCAGACCCTGCCGGGTCACGAGACCGACCCCCGCCGGTCGGTCTCCCGGCTGCTCGCTCCTCGCCGGCTCCTTCCGCACACCGGCTACACGGCCTGTCTGGTCCCCACGTTCGAGGCGGGCCGGCTGGCCGGGCTCGGCCAGGACACCCGCCCCGGAAAGCTCGCCCGCGCCTGGAACCCGGGCGCCCGCTGCGACCTGCCGGTCTACTTCTCGTGGACCTTCTCCACCGGCGAGGGCGGCGACTTCGAGACCCTGGCCGACCGGCTGCGGGCCCGCCCGCTGCCCCCGCGGGCCGGCCGCAGGCCGCTCGACGTGAGCCACCCCGGGCTCTTCGCGACCGGCCCCGGACCCACCGTCCAGGAGGTGGAGAGCGCCCTGCGCGACCCGAACGCCCCGGCGCGCGACCCGTGGCCCGTGGGCCCGCAGAGCACCGCGTGGCAGAAGCGCCTCGCGAAGGCGCTGGTACCGGTCGCCGACGGCACGGGCGACGAGGACCCCGACGTCCTGCCCCCGCTGTACGGCGGCTTCCACGCCCTGCGCAAGGAGGCCGTCCCGGCGTCGTCGGGCTGGCTCGACACCCTGAACCTGGACCCTCGGTGGCGGGTCGCGGCCGGGCTCGGCGCCCGGGCCGTACAGGCCGACCAGGAGGCGCTCATGGCCTCGGCCTGGCGGCAGCTCGCCGACGTACGGGACGCCAACCGGCTGCTCGACCTGGCCCGGTTCGCCCGCCTCGTCGGCGTCCGGCTGCATCTGCGGCACGTGCGGCCGCTCTCCGCCGACGAGGTCCTGCGCCTGGCCACACCCCTGCAGAGCCGGCTCGCGCTGACCGCGGACGCGACGCTGTGGTCGTCGATCCGGACGAGTCTGCTGCCGAACGCCATGGCCACCCTCGAGTTCCACCGCGCGGTCCGCCCGATGGGCGTCCTCAGCCGGCGCGTGGGGCTCATCGCCGCGCGGGCGGCGGACGCGCCGGAGCCGCCGTTCGCGACGGTGCTCGCCTCCGTCGCCGGCTCCCCCACCGGCCTCGCCGTGCCCCGGCGCGATCCGGACGGCGCGGTGGCCTTCGCCGTCGCACCGGAGCGGGTGGTCGACCCGGAGCGGCTCGCAGCCGTACGAAAGGTGTTCGCGCCCGACGACGGGGAGCCGGACGCCTGGCGGCAGGTGGCGGCCGACGCGGCACGACGCTGCGTGCAGCGCACGGTCACCACGGAGCAGCTCGCCGCCACGCGCCCGCTCCCCGGCGTCGCGCTCAACCGGGCCTTCCGGCTCTGGGCGCTGCCCGAGGCCGCGGTCCCCGACGACTTCCTGGCGCGGACGAAGGTCACCCCGCACGGCGACCTGGTCTTCCCGAGCGGCCGGAGCGGTCCGGCCGGACTCGGCCTGTTCAGCGACACGGCGGGTGCCGGCACGGTGACGGGAGGGTTCACGGGCGCGTTCGACGGGCCCTGGACCGGGGAGTCCAAGGGCGAGCCCGCGGGCGACTGGAAGGGCGTCTGCGCCGGCACCTGGGACATGGGCGCCGGGCGGTCGGGCCGCTGGAAGGGCAGCTTCGAGGGCACCTGGAGCAACCACCCCGGCGAGGACGGCGGCGAGCCCACCTGGATGGCCCTGTACACGGGAACCTGGGAGTCCGGTGCGGAGCAGGGCACCTGGCGCGGGGTGTGCACCGGCACCTGGCACCCGGAGAACATCAGCTCCGACGGCGTGTTCACCGGCACCTGGCGGTCCGACGCCCACCACGGCACGTTCCGGGGCTCCTGCCCGGGCAGCTGGGACTGGGACGACCTGAAGCCGACCACCGAGACCTGGTGGGCGGACTGCCGCGGCGAGCTCCGGATCACCGGCGAGGGCCCCGGGCCCGAGCAGGACCCCTGGGAGCCCTCCGGCCTGAAGGCCCTGGTCGACAAGTGGCACGAGACCGGCGGGCTCGGCCTCGGCGCCTTCACCCACCCGGGCACGCTGGCGAAGCAGAGCGACCTGCTGCCCGCCCCGGCCGTGCTCGCCACCCGCCCCGAGGACGTCAAGGACATGGTGGTCCAGGCGCACGACCGGGTGCTCGCCCCCTCGGACGCGCCGTCGATCCCGCCCCGGGACACCTTCCCCGCCCAGCAGACCCAGCAGAAGATCGTGGAGCTGACGGACCCCGCGGTCACCGTGCCCGCCGTGGTCGACGCGCTGGTCGAGCGGCCCGCGGGCACCGACCCGGACGTTCCGGTGCAGTGGGCACCGGTCTTCGGCGACGCCATGTGGCCCCCGCTGTCCGCGCAGTCCAACGAGTGGATGTTCGGCGGTCTCCAGCACATCCCGGCGGACACGGCGGTGCTCGCCCTCACCAACGCCTCCTTCGTCGCCGCGTACATGGTCGGCGCCAACCACGAGTTCGCGCGCGAGCTGCGCTGGCGCGAATACCCGACCGACCAGCGCGGCACGTACTTCGCCTCGTTCTGGGGCGCCGGGACGGACCTGCCGCCGCTGCACCAGTGGCAGCGCGACCTGGCGCTCGGGACGCATCTGACCGCCCCGCCCGACCGGGTCGTCCTGCTGCTGCGCAGCGCCCTGCTGCGCCGCTATCCCGGTGCGATCATCTACGCGGCTCCGCTGGTCGGCACCGAACCCAAGGAAGCCGAAGCCCGTCATCCGATCTTCCGCGGCGGCCTGGACCCCGACACCGCGATGGTGGGCTTCAATCTCACCAAGACCGAACTCGACGCGTCGCCTTGGTGCTTCGTCATCGCCGAGCAGCCGACCGAGCCCCGCTTCGGGCTCGACGACCCGCCCGCGAACGCGCTCACCGACCCTCCGGATCCCGGCATGTGGGGCCGCAACTACGCCCCGCCGCCCGGCACCTCCAGCGAGGCGGACGACTGGAACAACCTCGACTGGAGTCATCTCTTCGACTCCAGGGAGGCGTATCTGGCCGCGACCCACGCCCCGGGGAACGTGCGGCCCAACGTCGCCCACGCCGGTGTCGTGTGGGGCGCGAGCGCCGCCGGGACCGCCCGCCAGTGCTTCCAGCAGCCCGTCAGGGTCGTCCTGCCGGCCGAGCGACTCGTGTCCCCCTGAGGAGAACGACAGATGACCGATCTCGGCGCGCTGCGCCGGACCGTGACCGAGGCCGAGGAGCACCGTGCGCTGCTCGACGCCCGGGCCACCGCCACCGAACGGCAGACCGCCTTCGCCCGCCTCGGCGCCGCCCGGCGCGCTCTGGACGAGGGCGTGCGCGCCTTCGCCGACGAGGGGTTCGCCCCGCTGCTCGCCGGCCTCGATCCCGAAGTGCCGCTGCTGCTCCTGCCCGTACGCCTGGAGACCCGGGTGCGCAGGGAAGGCGGCGAGGACCGGCTGCTCGTACGGATCTTCCCCGACGACATCCACGTCGAGTCGCACGAGCCGCACCCCACCGAGGGCGAGGTGCAGCAGGGCCGCCGCTACTGGCGGACGGTGTGGCGGGCCGGCCGCAGCGACAACGCGGACGGGGACCGGGCCCGGCTCCTCCTGGCCGCCTGGGGACAACTGTCGGGGGCGCTCGGCGCACAGCGGGCGCGCTGGCTGGTACGGGTGCTCAAGCCCGTGACGGACACCCGCCCGCCGGCGCCGCTGCCCGACTCCGCTCCGGATCCGGAACCGCCCTGGCCCGAGGTGCCGGTCCGCGGGCGGGGCTGGAACCGGGCGGCGACCGCCTCGACGCTGCCGGACCTGTTCGTCGTCCGGGCGTATCAGGGCGATGTGCTGGTCGGCGAGCAGGAGGGCAAGCCGGTCCCGGACGTGGTGCAGCTCGGGCCCGACCCGGATGCCGGGCCCGCACCGGGCGGGCCACAGCTCGACCCGGCGCTGCTCTGGCTGAAGGAGTTCTCCGAGGCGGAGAAGAAGGGTCTCGCCGTCACCGTGTCACTGCGCGGGCCTGGTTACGACCCGGCCCGCGAGCCGTTGCTGACCCGGGTGGTCGCGTTCGGCGTGTCCGGCTCGCTCGACCCCGAGGCCTCGGCGGGACGGCTCGCCCGGCTGCTGTCCGGGCGGGACGGCGACGGTGAGGCCGCGTTCGTACCGCAGGGCACGGCGACCAACAACACGCAGGACGGCGCCGGTTCCCTGCCACCGCCCCCGGATGTGGACCGGCTGCTCGACGCCTCCTCCCCCGCCGCACCGCCCGACCCGTGGGCGAACTGCGCCCGTGCCGCGACCGCGTTCGGCGTTCCGGTGTCCGCGCTCACGCCCCTGCCCGGGGCCGACGAGCCGGAGCAGGCGGATGCCCGCGCCCTGCAGATGGCGCTGTGGAGCGCCACCGGGGACTTCTACCTGGACGAACTCCTGGAGAAGGCCGAGGGAGGCGCCGAGCTCACCGTCGACCGTTCCTGGCTGCGCCGCCACTACTTCGAGAACGTACGGGCCCGGGGCCCGCTGCCGGTGCTGCGGGTCGGCCGACAGCCGTACGGGGTGCTCCCGGTCACCGCCACCGCGCGCTGGCGGCCCGATGCGCACGAGCCGCCGGGCCTGAAGGGGCTGCACCGCGTGCTCGGCGTGCTGCGTCCCTTCTGGGAGGTCGGCGTCGGCGGCCTGCCCCGGGTCGGCGGCCCCGACCAGCCCGGGGAGACCCTCGCGCTGCCCAAGCCGGAGCGTGACGTGCTGCGCGCCCTGGGCATGACACCGGTCTCGCGGACGGTGTCGGTGCGCTCCGTCCAGGGCGGGCTCCTGGCCTGCTTCAAGGACGTCTCGCTCAGCCTCGGCGGCCTCAGCTTCAGCAGCACCGGGTACTGCGTGGGCGACACCCCTGAGGACCGGCACTCCCAGGCGCTCAACGCGGCGCTCGGCATCACCTACCGGCCGAAGATCAGCCACCAGATCAACGGCGCGGCGAGCCGCCTGTGGCTGCCGTACGTCCGTCCGGCCGGACTGCCGGACGGCACCGACCCGGCGGACGACCTGAGCGGATTCCTCAACGCCGTGGTCGAGCGCTTCGAGCTGCTCAGGCTCACGGTCCGCAAGGAGGAGGCGCGCACCCTCCTGGAGGCGCTGCTGCGGCACACCGCGAACCTGGAGTACGGGCGTGCCGCCTCGGGTGTCCGCGACCCGGACGCGCCGTGGCCGCTGCTGCGGTTCGCCGACGTCCTGCTCAACCCGCAGCACGAGGTGAGCACCCTCACCGGCGCGGGACTGCTCGCCCGTCCCTTCACGCTGGGAAAGATCATGGCGCTGCCCGCGCCGGGGACGGTCGCGGACGGCGGATCCGGCCGGGGCGCGACCGACCGGGGCACGACGGTGTTCCAGAGCATCCTCACCGCCCGTGCGTCCATGGCCGGGCAGGTCGTCGAGGCGGCGACCCGGCGCAACGGCGTCCTCGGGCTGCTCGGCACGGAGCGGCCCTGGAGCGTGCGCCTCGCGGAGATCGACGCGGCCCTGCAGTACCTGGCCGGCCGGGTGAGGACCTGGCGGGACCGCAAGGAGGACCCGTTCGCCGCGATGGAGCGGCTGCTCGGCGAATGCCTCGATCTCGTCTCCCACCGGCTCGACGCCTGGATCGGCTCCCTCGCCACCGCCCGGCTGCACGCCCTGCGCGGGCGCCGTCCGACCGGGGTGCAGCTGGGCGCGTACGGATGGGTGGAGAACCTGACGCCGCGCAGCGTCCCGCGCAGCCGGGGCTGGGTCCTGGCCCCCTCGCTGCCGCAGGCCGCCACCGCCGCGGTCCTGCACAGCGGCGCCCTGTCGCACCCGACGGACCCCGGTGCCTTCGCGGTCGACCTGTCCTCGCGGCGGATGCGGGTGGCCATGACCGTCCTCGACGGGGTCGCCCAGGGCCAGCCGCTCGGCGCACTGCTCGGCTACCGGCTCGAACGACGGCTGCACGACGAACGCGAACAGGGCGCCGAAGGACTGGAGTTGGACCGTTTCATCGCGCCGCTGCGGGCCAAGTGGTCGGTGCAGACCGTCCAGCACCCGGGCACGGGAGCGCAGGAGTTCATCGGGGCCCACGACGTCACGGACGGAGCGCGGCTCGCCGAGGTGCCGGAGAACGACGTCGTCTCGTATCTGCACGCGACCGGCGCCGAGGCGGCGGCCGTACGGCGCCACCTGGCCGCGCTCCGCGAGGACCTCGACGCGGTCGGCGACCTGCTGCTCGCCGAGAGCGTCCACCAGCTGACCCAGGGCAATCCGGACCGGGCGGGTGCCACGCTGGAATCCCTCGCGGCGGGCGGCAAGCCGCCGCCGCGGCCCCAGGTCCTCGACACGCCACGGCGCGGCATCCCGGCGGGCCACCGGGTCCTGGTCGTCGTTCCGGAGGGCGCGCCCCGGGCCGCGGGCTGGGACGGCGCGCAGCAGACCGCACGGCCACGGGCCGAGGCCGAGCCCCGGCTCGACACCTGGGCGGGGCACCAGCTGGGGGCCACCGGCCGGATCAGGCTGCGGGCCGCCTGGCTGCGGCCGGGCCAGGAGCCCGGGGCGGGCCCGGCCACGGTCACCGAGCACGCGTGGCCGCTCACCCGGCACTGCGCCCTGGACGTGGTGGCGCTCGCCGCGGCGGGCCGGCTGCGGGCCGTACTGGAACACGAACTCCTGCCGCAGCGGCCGGCGAACGTGCCCGCCGACGCCCTGCCCGTCCTGCGCCCCGGCCGGGCCTCGGGCTGGTCCCGTACCGCCCTGGACATCGCCCAGGTGGAGGCGCTCGGCGCGGCGGTCGCCGCCGTGCTCGCGGCCGCCCGGCCCGGCACCTCGGCCGATCTGGCGGCCGCGGACAACGCGCCCCAGCCGGTCGCGGACCCGGCGTTCCCGGCCCGCGCGAAGGCCGCGCGCACCGGGCTCCAGGCGGCCGTGGACGCGAAGGACCTGGAGGGGCTCGCCGCGTACGGGGTGACGGGGCCGCCGGCCGGACCGGCCGGGGAGCAGGCCGACCAGCTGGCCGCGGCGCTGCGCGAGGCGAACGAGCGCCTGACGCTCGCCGGGCAGGCGACGACGGTGGGCGGACCAGGAGCCGCCGCCGCGGTCCTGGAGGCGGTGTTCGGCCCAGGGTTCCGGGCCGTGGGCCTGTCCGCCCCGCCCGACGACCCTGCCCTCGACGCCTCGTTCGGCTCCGGGCTCGACCGCGGGGGCGATGCCCGGCTGGTGCCGGGCGACTGGGTGGACCTGATGGGGACGGTACGGCCGGGGACCGGGGCCCTGGCGGACCTGCTGCTGCACACCGGTGCCGCGGCGACGGGCGGCGGCTACGCCCTGCGGATCGGGCAGGTGCCCTTCGCGGCGGGCGACCGGTGGGTGGGCGCGCTGCGCACGCCCGAGGACGAGGACGATCCGGCGACCGGTCTGGTGGTGCACGGCCCGGCCCAGGCGCTCGCGACGGGAAAGGTCGCGGTGCTCGTGGTCGACGCGTGGTCGGAGCTGATCCCCGCTCAGCGGCACACGGCGGGCGCCACGTTCCACTACGACGCGCCCGGGGCTCGGGCCCCGCAGGCCGTGCTGCTCGCGGTGCCGCCCGTGGTCGGCGCGCCGTGGACTCCCGACGTGCTGGCCGCCACCGTCCACGAGGCGTTCGACCTGGCGAAGCTGCGGCTCGTGGACCTGGACGCGCTGGGCTGGCTGGGGCGCTACCTCCCCGCCGCCTATCTGCCCGAGAGCGCGATGAAGACGGCGCCCAGCGTGCACATCAAGGACCTGATGAAACGGCCGGAACTGGCCGCCATCGTGGCGCAGCTGATCAAGAAGGAGTCCTGACGATGTTCGACGTCATGGCCTTCAATCAGTACCACCGTCTGGAGCCGGTGGTACGGCCGAGCGGCACCGGCGGGCAGCTCGACGAGGCGCTGGCCGCCCGGGTGGCCGACCCGCTGTTCCTGCTCGCCCGGCAGTGGCAGCTGGCGGAGTTCGCGGGTGAGGACGGCGGTTCGCCGGTGTGGTGCGAGATCGCCACCGAGAGCACCCCGCTCGGCGCGTTCCGGCCGTCGGGCGACGGAGCGGACGTACCGCTGCCGAAGGGGGTGCCGCTGGAGTTCCTCGCGGAGGCCGGGGGCACGCCGGGCGAGGCCGAGAGGGCGCTGCCGCTGCGCGCCTCCGCCCGGGCCGGTCGTCGCTTCCTCGACACCCTTCGTACCCAGGGCCTGTCGGAGGCAGCCCTGGAGCGGATCGACGCCGCGGTGCTGGCCAAGGCGCCGCTGCCCCGGCCGCCGGCGAACCCGGAGGACGACCCGCTCCGGCGCGACCCGGGCGGGCGGGCGCTGCGCGAGGTGCTCGCGGACCGTGCGCCCGACGGTGCCGCGCTCGCCGGGCACCTGGAGGGTGGCTGGCGGCCGTCGGGGCTCTCCGGGGCGCAGCAGGCCGCGTTCGACGAGGCGGCCGAACTGTGGCTGACGTGGTTCGCGGAGCGGCACCGGCCGCCGGTGCCGTCGAGTTGGGCGCGCGAGCGGCTGGAGCACCGGTTCGCCGTCACGGCCACACTGGCCGGCCGGCCGGTGACGCTGACGGCGCCCGAGTACGCCGGGGGCGCCGCCGACGCGTACCACTTCGACCTCGACGCCGGTACGACCCCGCTGCCCGCGCCGAGCGGCGGCACGGCCAGGGGTGTGCTGCCCACCCGGGTCACGTATCCGGGCATGCCGGCGGAGCGCTGGTGGGAGTTCGAGGACGCGCGGGTCAATCTGCCCGCCGTCGGCGCGGGGACGAGGGACCTGGCCCGGCTGCTCGTCGTCGAGTTCGCGAACATCTACGGCAACGACCACTGGATGATCCCGCTGGAGCTCGCCACGAGTGCGCTGCACCGGATCAGCACGCTCTCGGTCGTCGACACCTTCGAGGAGACGACGGCGCTGCAGCCGGCCGAGGACGGCCCCTGGTCGGTGTTCCGGCTCACGAACGCCCGGGACGGCAAGCCGGGCCCGCCGTTGCTGCCGCTGCTGCCGACCGCTTCGGCGCGCCTCGAGGGCACGGCCGTCGAGGAGGTGCTGTTCGCCCGCGACGAGATGGCGAACCTGGGCTTCGCGATCGAACGGACCGTGCAGAGCGCCACCGGCCGACCACGGGTGCGCGCCGACGAACCGCCCGACGCGGATCCGCAGGTGCCCCCGACCGACCCGTCCTGGCTCGCCTACCGGCTGCTCACCCCGGTGCCGGCGCACTGGATCCCGCTGGTGCCGGTGCCGCTCGCGGCGGATTCGGCCGCCGTCTGCCTGCGGCGCGGGCAGATCCCCCGCTTCCAGGCCGACGGCACCCGGCTGCCACAGGTCAAGGCGGCCGGCCGGATCCTGGAGCCGGAGGTGAAACGGGTGTTCTTCCGCGACGAGGAGATCCCGCGGTCGGGAGTGACCGTCAGCCGGGTGCCGGTGGTGGCCCGCGGCGAGGACGGCCGGGTCTTCCCGTGGGTGGGCCGGCGGGTACGGGCGGGCCGGGGCGAGGCCTCCAGCGCCCTCGCGTTCGACGGGGCCGTACCGCCGAGGGGGGATCAGTGAACGCGGCGCGGGGCCGCCGGCGCCCGCAGGGACACGGTGGTACCGACGGGATCGGGTCCGTGGAGCTCGGGACCGGGCCGGCCGGGGACGGGCGGGCCAGGGTCGAGGGTGCCGGGTTCGACATCGGGGCGGCCCTTTCGGGGATCGTCCTGACCACGGACGAGACGGAGATCGTCGGGACGGACGTGTACGGACAGCTGTACCGCTGGGAGCGGCTGACGGGGCGGCGCCTGGTCGGCCCGGTCACACTGCACGACCGGACCGTCTGGGGAATGGTGCTGACGCCCGACGACCGCGAGGTCGTCACGGCGGGCGCCGACGGCACGGTGGGGCGGTGGAACCGGCAGACGGGCGAAGCCTTCGCCGAACGCTTCACCGCCCATGCGGGTCCGGTCCTCGGCCTGGCCCGCACCCGAGACGCCCACGAGCTGGTCACCGCGGGGCGGGACGGCACGGTCCGCCGCTGGCAGCGGACGACCGCGAGCCCGCTCGGCGAGCCGCTGCGCGGACACGCCGGTGCGGTGCGGGCGGTGGCCCTCACCCCCGACGAGGAGGTGATCGTCACGGCCGGGCAGGACGGCACCGTACGGCGCTGGACCCGCACGGCCGGCACCCCGCTCGGCGAGCCGTCGCGCGGGCACGACGGACCGGTGCAGGCGCTGGCCGTCGGCCCCGCCGGGCGGGATCTGGCGTCCGGCGGCCTGGACGGCACGGTGCGCCGGTGGGACCGCGGTTCGGGTCGTCCCGCCGGTGCGCCGCTCGTGGCGGGGGCGCCGGTGCGGTGCGTGCTGCTCACCGCGGACGGCGAGGTCACGGCGGCCTGCTCGAACGGCACCCTGCACCGCTGGGACCGGGCGGGGCAGCGCATCGGCGCGGTCCTGGCCGCCCACACGACCGCCGTCTGGGCCATGACGGCGACGAGGGACGAGTCCGAGCTCCTGTCGGCCGGCTGGGACGCGCGGCTGGCCCGATGGGAGCGGGTCACCGGGGTGCCGCTGCGGCCGGTCCGGACGCGGACCAGGATCGAGCTCGTGCCGCGCCTGGAGATCCATGGCACCACACCGTTCTGAGCCCCTTCCGATGCCCCCGTCCACCCCTCTCCGGGAGAGCCGATGCCGTCCCTCACCCTCGACACCTCACAGCTGACGTACCCCTTCGTCGCGGTCTTCCGGGACGGGGACGGGACCAGGAGCGGGACCGGAAACCCGGCGGGGGACGGCGTCGTCGACGGGGCGGCCGTACCTCCGCCCGAGGTGACGCTCCCCGCCGGCACGGGCTACCGGCTGCGTCTGGGCGACGGGACCACGGCAGCCGTCGCCTTCGACGTACGCGAGGACGGCACCCTCGACTTCGCGCCCGAGCACGACGCCTTCCTCGACGGCCGCGGCGGGCGGCGGCTGACCGTGCGCGGTGTGCCGGTCACGGTCGACGCCCGGGCCCTGGACCACCCGCTCACCCCGGACCTGCCGGGCGCCGCGCCGCTGGCGCAGGACCGGGTCCACGAGGTGCGGTTGCTGCCCGCGGCGACGTACCGGCTGCGGGTCGAGCCGGGCACCGCCGACGGCGGCATCGGCTTCTCCGTCACGCCCGACGGGCGGGTCCGGCTCGCCGCGGACGCGGAGGCGGCGGGTGTCGCCGAGGCCGTCGGGAGCACGCTGACGGTCCAGGGGCGGACCGTCACCGTCGACGGCCGCGCCCTCTCGCACGGCCTGCTGCCGGTCGGGGTGCCGGACGCCGACGGGGGCTCGTTCCTGTCCCCGAGCACCGTGCACCGGCTCACACTGCTGCCGGCCGCCGGGTACGTGTTCCACGCGGCCCCCGGCGTGGCCGCCGACTTCTCGTACACGGTCCGTGCCGACGGGACCGTCGACTACGACGCGTCCTGCGACCGGTTCCTGACGGGGCGCGGCACGGGCACGCTCGTCGTGGGCGGGTTCCCCGTGGCGCTGTCCGCGGCCGGTGCGGACAGCGACCTCGTCGGCCTCGCGGCCCTCGACGGCACGCCCCGCGCGCCCCGCCGGCTGACCGCCGTCCTCGCCCCCGCGGTCCGCTATCAGCCGCGGACCGCGCACGGCGTGTGCAGCGGCTTCGGCGTCGCCCGCGACGGGGCGCTGACCATCGCCCCTGGGGGCACCCGCCCCTACGCCGGCGCTCCGAAGGGCGCCCCGGCGGCCGAGGCCGGCGGTCTCACGACCTTCACGGTCCGCGTCGCCCCCGCCGTCCCCGGCGGGCCGCCGCCCCGCGGCCGCGTGACCTTCACGGCGGACGGGCGGCCCCTCGGCACGGTCCTCCTGGACGCGGTGGGCCTGGCGACCCTGCGCACCGAGAAGCCGCCGGCGGGCGGTCAGGAGGTCGTCGTCGCCTACGAGGGGGACGACGCCCACAGCCCGTGCACGGCGGCACTGCCGCTGCGCGACGAGGGAGGGGCGCCGGCGGTCTCGGGCTGATCCCAAGGACAGCCCCTAATGCGCGGGCGGGTCCTCGGGGTTGGGGATCGGCGGGGAGTCACTGACGATCCGTTTGCCGTCCAGGGTGTAGTCGCGGTGCCGCCGCCTGGGCAGATAGCCCTCCGGGCAGAGCCGCTTGCCGTGCACCGCCGGAGCCGACGGGGGTCCCGGGACGTCTTCCACGGGGCCGGGGGACGGTGGCGGTCCACCGTGTTCGCCTTGGTCGCCTTGGTCGTCCGCCAGGTCGATCCGGACGCATTCGACGTCCGGATCGACCTCGGAGGGGATCACCTCCGGGCGGTCGTCCTCGGCCGGGGCGTCACTCGACTCCACCCGGGCCTCCCCAGTAGAAGTTCGATCCCCACGTCGTCGTTCCGCTGAAGTCGGTGGCGATCTGGTAGGCGTTCGGGTTCGTCTGGTACGCATAGCCCGCGACGGGTTTCATCGTGCCGGCCGGGTCGGCCTGGTAGGTCAGGTTGCGCATGTAGGCCGCGCGGGACCAGCCCTCGTACGGGAAGTGGCCGCTGCCCATCCAGGTGTTGGTCGGTTCGGGGTGGTTGGCGACGTCGTCGACGATCTCGCCGCCCCAGTCCACGGACTGCGCACTGTCGCGCAGCCCCGCCGCGTTGAACAGGCTGGTCGGGTAGCCGCCCATCCATTCGTCGCCGATCCGCACCCACCACTTGTTCGAGTACAGCATGACCTTGATGCCGAGGTCGTACTGGGCCCCCTGGTAGACGCTCTCCGAGACGCGGATGCCGGGGTAGACGGTGCTCGACAGCTGCTCCCAGCCCTTCACGTCCCTGTTGTAGCCGCCGATGAAGTTGCCCATCGACTTGTAGTTGTTGGTGGTGTAGAAGACGAACAGGTGCGGGTGCCAGTCGCCGTAGAGGTCGTAGTAGGTCTGCACGCCCACCTCGACGGTCTGCATGTCGGTCCCGTATCCGGAGCCCCGCACCACCCAGAGCTGGCCCAGGGAGAACTCGTTCGACCACTGCACGTAGGGCCGCCAGGTGTTGATGAACCCTTCGGTGCCGTAGTTGGTCACCGTCTGTGCGGCGTGGGCGTACTTGTGCACGGCTGCGACGGCGCGCGGTGAGGCGAAGCCGGGGTCGTCGGGCGGTGTGGAGCGCCTCAGCCGGCCGCCCTTCGACAGGTAGTCCTGCAGGGTGCCGGTCGGAGTGATCCGGTCCAGCGGCTTGCGCAGCAGCGGGACGGTGCCGGGCGGGCCCGATTCGCCGCGGTATTCGGGCGATTCGAAGGCCTGGGGGGACGAGGGGCGGTCGGCGTCCTGGGGCGGCTCCACCGCGTCGACGTAGGGCGGCCGGTCCTCGCTTTCGGCGGGCACCCAGTCGAGCTCGTCGCCGGTGGGCGTCGTCGTGCGGGCGAGGACCTTGCGTTCCGCGTACTGGTCCTTGAAGTACTGGCGGATCTCGTCGAGTCGCTCGGCCGCCTCACGCTCCAGATCACGGCCCGACCGCGGCTGTTGTGGTGTCTCCGGCGCGTCGGGGTTCCGTTGAATTCTGCCCGATTCCATCGTTCTCTCCTCGTTGCCAAGGCCTGGGCGTACGAAGGCTGATGGCCGCAGAGGTCGGTCCGCGGAGAGGAATCGGTGCGGGGAAGTCGGCCGTCAGCGGCGGTGTCTTCCTGGTGCCCCTTCTTCACCGTACGCGCGAATCCCGCCACTCGCGCGCCGGGTCTCAGCCCACGCCGCGCGGGCGGAACTGGACGCTGATGCGCGGCCCTACGGCGCGGCTCGTCTTGGGTACGGCGTGTTCCCAGGTGCGCTGGCAGGAGCCGCCCATGACCACCAGGTCGCCGTGGCCGAGCGGGAGGCGGAGCGCCGTCGGGCCGCCGGAGCGGGGGCGCAGGGCGAGGTCGCGGGGGTCGCCCAGGGAGAGGATGGCGACCATCGTGTCCTGGGTGGCGGAGCGGCCGGTGCGGTCGCCGTGCCAGGCGACGCTGTCTCGGCCGTCGCGGTAGAGGCAGAGGCCGGCGCTGACGAAGGGTTCGCCGAGCTCGGGGGCGTAGTGGGTACCGAGGGCCTCGCGGGCCTCCGTGAGGGCGGGGTGCGGGAGGGGGGCGCCCTCGCGGTAGTAGGCGAGGAGGCGGGGGACGGCGACCACGTTGTCGTACATCGCCCGCTCCTCGGCCTGCCAGGGCACGCGCTCGACCAGCTCCTCGAACAGCGCGTCGGCGCCGTGCAGCCAGCCGGGGAGGTGGTCGATCCAGGCGCCGCCGGCCAGCTCCGTCCGCCTCAGGCCGTCCAGGGGGCCGAGGCGGATGTCGTCGCCCTGGTCGAACAGGGAGCCCTGGAGGCCGGGGAGGTCGGGTCGTGCTGCGGTCATGGGTCAAGAGTAACCCCGTAACCGAACACGTGAACGAATCAGCGGAGCAGGTGCCGGTAGCTGTGCGGGTGGGTGGCGAGGAAGTCGGCGAAGGACTGCGGCGGGTGCCCGGTCAGGGTGCGGACGTCGTCGGACACGTCGTCCATCTCGCCGGCGGCGACCGCCTCGTACGAGGTGACCCAGCCCTCGACCTCCCAGTCGGGGGCGTCGTAGACGGAACGGGAGGCGTAGGCCTCGTCGCGCGTCTCGGGGTGGTAGGTGACGGTGCGCCCGCTCGCGCGGGTCAGCGCGGCGGCGATCTCGGCGAAGCTCAGCGCCTCGGGGCCGGTCATGTCGTAGGTGGCGGCGTCGTGGCCCTCGCCGAGGAGGACCGTGCCGGCCGCGTCGGCGATGTCGTCGTGGGTGACGGCGCCGACGCGGCCGTCGCCCGCGGGGCCGCGCAGGACGCCGTCGGCGCCGGTCATCGCGACCAGATCGGCCTGGTAGCTGCTGTCGCGCAGGAAGGTGAAGGCCACGCCGGTGGAGCGGATGTGCTGCTCGGTGTGCCAATGGTCGCGGGCGTAGGTGAAGGTGGCGTGGGGTGCGGCGTTGAGGTACGAGAGGTAGACGATCCGCCGTACGCCCGCGGCGACGGCGGCGTCCACTGCGCCGGCGTGGGTCCGGACCCGGCCCGGACCCTCGTGGGCGGAGACCAGGAAGAGGGTGGCGGCCCCTTCGAGCGCGGAGCGCATCGCGCCGGTGTCGTCGTAGGACGCCGTCCGGATGTCGTCGGTGGGCAGCCGGTCGAGTTTCGCCCGGTCCCGCCCGAGCGCCCGCACCCGCGCGCCCGCCTTGACGAGGTGGTCCGTCACGCGCCTGCCGATCCGGCCGGTCGCCCCGGTGACCGCGATGAGCTCGCTCATGTCCTGCCTTCCGCCGTGTCCGCCGCTGCTCCCCCATTCGACAACGCCGCCGCGGCCGGCGCACGCCTTACGCGCGGCCGGGGGCCGTGCCGTTCACCGCCCCGTGCCGGGCGCGAGCGTGTACGTCCGGGACGAGGTGTAGAAGTCCAGGGCGGCCCGGCCCTGTTCGCGGGCGCCGAAGCTGGAGGCCTTGGCGCCGCCGAACGGAAGGTGGAAGTCGACGCCGGTGGAGGGCGCGTTGACGCGGACCATCCCCGTGTCGAGCCGGTCGAGTCCGTGCAGTGCGGTGGCCAGGTCGGCGGTGTGGACGGAGGTGACGAGGCCGTAGCGCGCCGCGTTGGTGATCCGTACGGCATGGTCGAGGTCGCCGGCCGTGAGCAGCGCGGCGACGGGCCCGAAGACCTCCTCGCGCAGCAGGCGGTGACCGGGGGCGACCTTCTCGACGAGGGTCGGGGCCGCGTACCAGCCGGGGCCTTCCGGCACGCCGCCGCCGGCCAGGGTGGGCAGCCCGCGCCAGGCCGCGCCCACGTCGGCACGGGCGCTCTCGCTGATCAGCGGGCCGCACACGGTGGCGGCCTCGGCCGGATCGCCCACGGGCACGGCGCGCAGCGCCTCGGCGAGCGCCTCGCGCAGCGGGCCGAGGGCCGCGCCGACCGCGATCACCCGGCTGGTGGCGGTGCACTTCTGGCCCGCGTATCCGGCGATCGAGGCGGCGATGTGCGCGGCGGCCTGCTCGATGTCGGCGTCCGGGAGCACGATCGCGGCGTTCAGGCCGCCCATCTCGGCCTGTACGGGGATGCCGCGGGCGGTCGCGGTGCGGACGACGGACCGGCCGACCTGGGAGGAGCCGGTGAACGAGACCACGTCGGCGGCGGAGACCAGCGCCCCGCCTTCGGTCGCGCCGCCCGGCACGACCGTGAACACCCCTGAGGGCAAGGCCTGCTGGACGAGCTCGGCGAGGCGCCGGGCGCAGGCGGTCGCCTCGGGGGCGGGCTTGAGGACGACGGAGTTGCCGGCCGCGAGGGCCGGGGCGGCCTTCCAGCTGGGGATGGCGAAGGGGAAGTTCCAGGGGGTGATCAGTCCCGCGACACCGTGCGGGCGGCGCCTGGTCAGGAGCAGGCCGGAGCCGGCGGCCGGCTCGTGGACGGCACCGGTGGCCTCGTAGGGGGCCTGGGCGTAGTAGCGCCAGATCGCGGCGGTGCGGGCGACCTCGGCGCGGGCCTCGGCCAGCGGCTTGCCCACCTCGCGCACGGCGAGGGCGGTGAGTTCGGCCCCGGCGGCGTCGACGGCGTCGGCGACCGCGCCCAGGGCGGCGGAGCGGGCGGCCGCTCCCCCGTGCGCCCACTCGGGCTGGGCGGTGCGGGCCCGTTCGACGGCGTCGGCGGCCGCGAAGGCGCCGGGCGAGGGGATCCGTACGACGACGTCGTCCGGGTCGGCCGGATTGCGGGAGGTGACGGACGCGAGGGAGGTGGTCACGGGAGGAGCCTCCGGGAAGGGGCGGTCATGCGGGCGAACTCCTTCTGCGTTTCAAGGGCTTGCGCAGTACAATTTCACATTACTATGTTACGGGTCACATTCCAGCCCCTCGGCTGTCCGATCGCTGCTCCCGGAGTGACCTCTGATGGACAAGCACACCCGAAACGCCCTCGCCGCCACGCTGTTGGCGGCCCTCAGCCTCGGCGCGGCCGGCTGCTCCGGCGGCGCCGCAGCGGGGGGCGGCCACCCCGGCGGCAACCCGGCGACCGGCAACAACGGAAAGGTCGTGGGCGGCACACCGGCCAAGGGCGGCACCCTCACCGTCCTGTCCAACCAGGACTTCACCCACCTCGACCCCGCCCGCAACTGGGTGATGGGCGACATGGACTTCGGCACCCGGCTGCTCTACCGCACGCTGGTCACGTACAAGGCCGAACCCGGCGCCAAGGGCGGCGAGTTGGCCCCCGACCTCGCCGAGGACCTGGGCACGCCGTCCAACGGTGCCAAGACCTGGACCTTCCGCCTGAAGAAGGGCCTGAAGTACGAGGACGGCTCGCCCGTCACCGCCGCGGACGTCAAGTACAACGTCGAGCGCTCCTTCTCCCCCGACCTGCCCGGCGGCCCCGACTACGCGGCCCGCTACCTGGCCGGCGCCGACGGCTACCAGGGCCCCGCGACCGGCAGACACCTCGACTCGGTCAGGACGCCCGACGACCGCACGATCGTCTTCGAACTCCGCAAGCCCTTCGCCGAGTTCCCCTACGCGACCGCCCTGCCCACCTTCGCCCCGGTGCCCAGGTCCCAGGACAAGGGCCCCCAGTACGACAACCGCCCGTTCTCCTCGGGCCCGTACAAGATCGAGTCGTACGCCCGGGACAAGCAGCTCGTCCTGGTGCGCAACCCGCACTGGGACCCCGCGACCGACACCGTGCGCAAGGCGTACCCCGACCGGGTCGTCGTGACGATGGGCCTCAAGGCCAACCAGATCGACGACCGGCTCGTCGCGGGCACCGGCCCGGACGCCTCCGCCATCCCCTGGGACAAGCTCCGTCCCGAGAGCGCCCCGAAGGTGCTCACCAAGCCCGACATCAAGGCGCGCCTGCTCGCCGAGTCCACCAACTGCACCGAGATGGTGCAGATGCACACCGGCCGCGCTCCCTTCGACGACGTGCGGGTGCGGCAGGCCGTGCAGTACGCCCTCGACCGCGAGGCCCTCGTCACCGCCTCCGGCGGACCGGCGCTCAACGACCCGGCCACCGCTCTCATGCCGGGCTCCCTGTTCACCGGCGGCAGGCAGCCCGACACCCTGAAGATCCCCCTGACCGGCGACCCCGAGAAGGCGAAGCAGCTCCTGAAGGAGGCCGGCAGGCCCGAGGGCCTCGCCACCAGCATCACCGTCTCCAACGGGGACAAGGCGATCGGTGAGGCCGTCCAGCAGTCCCTCGGCCGGGCCGGCATCAAGGTGACCATCGAGACCGTCGATCCCTCCGCCTTCTACGACACCATCGGCGACACCAGGAACCGCACCGACCTCGTCTACACCGGCTGGTGTCCCGACTACCCCTCCGGCTCCACCTTCCTGCCCTTCGTCTTCGACGGCCGCTACATCAAGGAGAAGGGCAACTCGGGCAACCACTCCCTCTTCCGCGACCGGCCCACGATGGCGCGGATGGACGAGATCGCCGCACTGACCGACGCCGCCCAGGCCAACAAGGCGTGGCAGGAGCTCGACGGGCAGATCCTCGCCAAGGCCCCGACCGCGCCCGCCGTCGTCGAGCGCAAGCCGATCCTGGTCGGGCCCAACATCGCGGGCGCCTTCGGGCACACCTCCTTCGGCGGGCAGATCGACTACGCGACGATCGGCCTCAAGGACCCCGCGAAGAGCGGAAGCTGACCGCGCCCATGACCTCCACCCTCTCCGCACCGGCCGCGGCGAAGCCCCGGCCCCCCGGCGGCGGCAGCCCCTGGCGGCTCGCCCGCGCCGAACTGCGCCGCAGGACCTCCGCCCTGGTTTCCCTCGTCGTGGTCGCCCTGTTCGCCGTCATGGCCGTCGCCGCCCCGCTGCTCGCCGCGCTCGGCGGATGGCGCCCCGACGAGTTCGACAAGTCGGCCGTCGACCCGTACCTCGGCGGCCTGCCGATCGGGCCGCTCGGCGGGGTCTCCGCCGAGCACTGGCTCGGGGTCGAACCCGTCACCGGACGCGACCTGTTCGCCCGGGTCGTGCACGGCGCCCAGGTCTCCCTGCTCATCGCCTTCGCCGCGACCGCCATCGTGGTCGTCGCCGGGGTCGCGGCGGGCGTCGCCGCCGGCTACTTCGGCGGCCGCACCGACACCGTGCTGTCCCGGCTGATGGACCTCACCATGTCCTTCCCCTCCCTCATCTTCATGATCGCCATGATGTCGGTGGCCAGGGACGTCAACCGGATCCTGCTGATGATCCTGGTCATCGGCCTGTTCGGCTGGCCCGGGATCGCCCGGATCGTGCGCGGGCAGACCCTCTCCCTCAAGCACCGCGAGTACGTGGACGCGGCGCGGGTGAGCGGCTCGGGGAACTGGCGCATCCTCACCCGGGACATCCTGCCGGGCGTGGCCGGACCGGTCATCGCGTACACCACCCTGATCATCCCGGGAATGATCGCGACCGAGGCCGCGCTCAGCTACCTCGGTGTCGGCGTGCGTCCGCCGACCCCCTCCTGGGGCCAGATGATCGCCGAGAGCGTCGCCTTCTACGACACCGACCCGATGTACTTCGCCGTGCCCAGCGTCTGCCTCTTCCTCACCGTCCTCGCGTTCACCCTGCTCGGGGACGCGCTGCGGGACGTGTTCGATCCGCGGGGAGGCCGGGCGTGATCCTCTACCTCGGCCGCCGGCTGCTCGGCGTGCTCGGTGTGCTCGTCGCCGTCGCCGCCATCACCTTCGTCATCTTCTACGTGCTTCCCTCCGACCCGGCCGCCGCGGCCTGCGGCAAGTCGTGCAGCACCGAACGGCTCGCCGCGATCCGCGCCCACATGGGCCTGGACCAGCCGCTGTGGCGGCAGTTCGCCGACTTCGTCACCGGCATCTTCACCGGGCGCACGGTGGGCAGCGGCCCGTACGCGCTGGCCTGCGACTTCCCGTGCCTGGGCTACTCGTACGAGAACAGCCAGCCCGTCTGGGACCTGCTCGTCGACCGGCTGCCGGTCTCCGCCTCGCTCGCCCTCGGCGCGGCCGTGCTCTGGCTGCTGCTCGGCCTGGGCGCGGGCGTCACCGCGGCGCTGCGCAAGGACACCCTCACCGACAAGCTGCTGATGGTCGGCGCGGTCGCCGCGGCCTCGCTGCCCGTCTACTTCACCTCGGTGGTGCTGATCTACGGCCTGATCCGGGTGGGCGGGCTGCTGCCCTATCCGAGTTACGTGCCCTTCGGCACCGACCCGGCCTCCTGGGCGTCAAACCTGCTGTTGCCGTGGCTGGCGCTCGCCATCCTGTACGCGGCCATGTACGCGCGCCAGAGCCGCGGTTCGATGATCGAGTCGATGGCGGAGCCGTACATCCGCACCGCGCGGGCCAAGGGGCTGCCGCGGCGCACCGTGGTCGTCAAGCACGGACTGCGGGCCGGGATGACGCCGATCCTCACCATCTTCGGCATGGACCTCGGCGGGCTGCTCGCGGGCGCCGTCATCACCGAGTCCATCTTCGGTCTGCCCGGCGTGGGCCGGCTCTTCTACGGGGCCATCGCCACCGGCGACCAGCCGGTGATCCTCGGGGTGACGCTGCTCGCCGCCGCCTTCATCGTCGTCGCCAACCTGTGCGTCGACCTGCTCTACGCCGTCGTCGACCCGCGAGTGAGGTACTGATGACCTCCACCTCCACCTCCACCTCCACCCCACCCTCCCCCTCCCCCGGCCCCCTGCTCCGCGTGCGCGACCTGTCGGTCGTCTTCCCGACCCGGCACGGACCTGTGCGGGCCGTGGACGGCCTCTCCTTCGACGTGCCGCGCGGCCGCACGCTCGGCATCGTCGGCGAGTCCGGCTCCGGCAAGTCCGTGACCTCGATGGCGGTGATGGGGCTGCACACCGCCGCCGAGGTGTCCGGCTCGGTGAACCTGGACGGGCGCGAGCTGGTCGGTCTGCCGGAGCGCGAGCTGAACCGGCTGCGCGGCCGGCGGATGGCGATGATCTTCCAGGACCCGCTGTCCAGCCTGCACCCGTACTACACCGTCGGCGAGCAGATCGCCGAGCACCACCGGGTCCACTTCGGCTCCCGCCGCGCGGTCGCCCGGCGGCGGGCCGTGGACGCGCTCGCCGAGGTCGGCATCCCCGAGCCGAGGCGGCGGGCCGGCGAGTACCCGCACCAGTTCTCCGGCGGCATGCGGCAGCGCGTGATGATCGCGATGGCGCTGGTCTGCGAACCCGACCTGCTCATCGCCGACGAGCCCACCACGGCCCTCGACGTCACCGTGCAGGCCCAGATCCTGGAGCTGATCGCCCGGGTCCAGCAGGACCGGGGTCTCGCCGTCGTCATGATCACGCACGATCTGGGCGTGGTGGCGCGGGTGGCCCACGAGGTCCTGGTCATGTACGGCGGGCGCGCGGCCGAACGGGCCCCGGTGGACGACCTGTTCGCCGCGCCCGCACACCCCTACACCCGGGCGCTGCTCGACTCGCTCCCCCGGCTCGACGACCGGGACGACCTCCCGCTGCGGGCCATCCCGGGCTCCCCGCCCTCGCTCCTGGAACCCGCGCCGGGCTGCGCGTTCGCGCCCCGGTGCCCGCGGCTCGCCGCCGGCACGGGCGGGGAGCGGGAGCGGTGCGCGAGCGAGCGCCCGCTGCTCGCCGGCCCGTCGGGCCGCCCGGTGGCCTGCCATTTCCCCGCGTACGAAGGCGTCGCCTCATGAGCACTCCACCCCTGCTGTCGGTACGGGACCTGACGATGACCTTCCCCGGGCGCAGGTCGCGTGCCGCCCGGATCCGGGCCGTCGACGGCGTGAGCTTCGACATCGCCGCGGGCGAGACGCTCGGCCTCGTCGGCGAGTCGGGCTGCGGCAAGTCCACCACCGGGCGGCTGATCGTCCGGCTCCTCGAACCGACCGCCGGCTCCGTCACGTACGACGGGCGCGACATCAGCCGGCTGCCGCAGCGCGCCCTCAAGCCGCTGCGGCGCGAGCTCCAGATGGTCTTCCAGGACCCGCACTCCTCGCTCAACCCGCGCCAGACGGTGTCGCGGATCATCTCCGACCCGCTGCTCGTGCAGGGGAGTTCGGCCGCCGACGCCCGCAGGCGTGCCGCCGAGTTGATGGAGCTCGTGGGTCTCATCCCGGAGCATCTGGACCGCTATCCGCACGAGTTCTCCGGAGGCCAGGCCCAGCGGATCGGCATCGCCCGCGCCCTGGCGACGGGGCCGCGGCTCGTCGTCGCCGACGAGCCGGTGTCGGCGCTCGACGTCTCGGTGCAGGCGCAGATCGTCAACCTGATGGAGCGGCTGCAGGCCGAGCTCGGTCTCGCCTATCTCTTCGTGGCGCACGACCTGTCGGTGGTCCGGCGGGTCTGCGACCGGGTCGCCGTGATGTATCTGGGCCGGATCGTGGAGATCGGCTCGAAGGACCGCGTGTACGGGGCCCCTGCGCACCCCTACACGCGGGCGCTGCTTTCGGCCGTACCGCTGCCGGACCCGGCGGCCGAGCGGACGCGGGAGCGGATCACCCTGCTCGGGGATCCTCCGAGCCCGGCCGCGCCGCCGCCGGGCTGCACCTTCCATCCGCGCTGCCCGAAGGCGCGGGAGATCTGCCGGACGGAGCCTCCCCTGCTGCGGATCGCCGCGGCAGGGGAGGCGAGGGAGGTGGCCTGCCACTTCCCTGAGGTGGGCTGAGGAGGGCGGCGGGGTCGCTCCTGATCAGCGGGTGTGACGGGTCATCCGGTGAAGCCGGCGGTGATCTTCGTGAACTGCCAGTCCGTCTGGCTGACGCCGGAGCAGTTCTCGACCACCCCGCCGCCCGGGCAGCCGCGGTCGCGGTTGACGGACCAGAAGGCGAGCCGGGCGATGTGGTTGCCGTTCGCCCAGTCGCGGATCTGGGTCCAGGTCGCCGGGGTGGTCGTCTCCTGCTGGTCGGAGAGGCCGTTCATGCCGCTGATGCCGACGTGGGCGTACGCGGTGGCGTCGTCCCAGCCGAAGGTCGACTTCAGCTTGTTCTTCAGGCCGTTGGCGGCGTTGACCGTGTTGCCGTACATGTCGGCGCCGCCGCCGAAGTCGAAGGGCATGATCGTGAAGACGTCGATGTCCGCGTTCAGCGCCCTGGACTGCTCGATGAGGCGGTTGCCCCAGGAGGTGGGGCCGGCGGTCGAGGTTCCGAAGGTGAGGATGGTCTTCAGGCCGGGGTTGTTCGCCTTGACGATCTTCAGGGCGGTCAGGATCCGGTCCTGGACGACGGCGTTCTCGAACTCGTCGGTGTTCTCGATGTCGACGTCGATCGACTTGAGCCCGTAAGCGTCGATGACCTTCTGGTACGCGCCGGCGAGGGCCTCCGGGGTCGAGCAGTTGGGGCCGAGCTTGTTGCCCTGCCAGCCGCCGATGGACGGGACGATGTCGCCGCCCGCCGCCCGGATCGCGTTGACGGTGCTCTGGTCGACGCCGCCGGCGAGCGGGCGCTGGCCGTCCCAGGCGGGGTTGCAGCCGCCGGAGGAGAGGATGAACGCCATGGTGAAGGTCTTGATGCCGGTGGCGCTCATCACCGAGGTCGCGGACGGCGGGTCGCCCCAGCCGAGGTAGAGGTAGGGCGCGGCCTGCTTGAAGCCGGTGCCGCCGCCTCCGCCCGTGTCGGTGGTGACCGAGACGGGGCCCGAGGCCGGGGAGACGTTGCCGGCGGCGTCGCGGGCTTTGACGGTGAAGGTGTAGGCGGTGCTCGCGGAGAGCCCGCCGACGGTGGCGGTGGTGCCGGTGACCGCCGCGACCCGGGTCGCGCCCTGGTAGACGTCGTAGCCGCTGACGCCGACGTTGTCGGTGGCGGCGTTCCAGGCCAGCGAGACGCTGGAGGAGGACGTGGCGGTGGAACGCAGGTTCGACGGCGCGGTCGGCGCCTGGGTGTCGCCGCCGCCCCCGCCGCCTGGGCCGTCGAGGCTGATGTCGTCGGCGTGGTAGGTGCCCTGGCCGTACCAGCCGTGCGTGTAGACGGTCGCGCTGGTCTGCGCGGCGCCGGTGGTGAAGCTGAGCGAGAGCTGCGTGTACGAGGGAGCGGACGGGGTCCAGGTCGAGGTGCCGCCGTCCACGCCCAGGTAGACGTAGGCGCCGCGGACCCAGGCCGACAGGGTGTACGTGGTGCCGGGCCGGACGGCGACGGTCTGGGCGCACTTGGCGTTGTCGGACGCGCTCGCGGCCCCTGCGAGTGCCTTGGCACCGCCGTGCACGGGGCTGGAGACGACCGAGCCGAGTCCGCCGGAGCAGCTCCAGCCGGACAGGGTTCCGGACTCGAAGCCCGGGTCGGTCAGCAGATTGGCGGCCTGTGCCGGAGTGGGAAGGGCGACCAGGGCAGCCGCGCCGAGCAGCGCCGCGCCGAGCGACGCCACCAGGCGGTTGCGGATGAGCACCGTGCCTCCAGGGGGAGTTGAGGAGGAGGGGAAGCGGTCACAGATTGGACTGGACCAATCTCCGCGTCAAGTCCCCACGCTCTCCGCCCTGGTGGGACGGGGTCAGTTCGTGGCCGGCCTCAGCCGGTCGACGGGGTGGGTGTCCACGTACGTTCCGACGCTGTCGTCCCGGTACGCCTGCCACAGCGCGGCGCACCGCGCCGGGTCCAGGTGGACGACCGACTGGCCCCTCACCGTTCCCGTGCCCTTCACGGGGGCGTTCATGAAGGTCATGTCGCCGGACCGGACCTCGCGCATGTTCCAGACCAGCTCGCGCATCTCGTCGTCGCCGAAGCGTTCGTCGACGCTGACGGTCTCGGTGAAGATGTCCAGGGTCTTCTTCAGTCGCAGCGGGTCCGTCAGCGACGCCGAGGTCATCACCTTCTCCAGGACCGTGCGCAGATAGTTCTGCTGCCGGTGGGTGCGGTCGAAGTCGCCGTTCGGGAGGTTCTTGCGCTCGCCGACGTAGGCCAGGGCCTGCTCGCCGTTCATGTGCACGCGCTCACCGTCGGCCATGAGGATGTCGACGCCGCCGACGGCGTCGGTGAGCTTGCGGAAGCCGTTCCAGTCGATGACGGCGACGTGGTCCACGCGTACGTCGGTGAGGCGCTGGACGGTGTCGATGAGCAGCGGCGGGCCGCCCCAGGAGAAGGCCGCGTTGAGCTTCGCCTTTCCCCGGCCGGGGACGTCGACCCACGAGTCGCGCGGCAGCGAGACCACGTAGGCGGCGGAGTGGTCGGCCGGAAGGTGCACCAGCATCATGGCGTCGCTGCGCTGGTCGCCGTACTTCCAGAGCCTGCCCTTGGCGTCGCTGCCGGTCGTGGGGACGTCCGAGCGCGAGTCGAGACCCATGAGCAGGAAGTTCTGCCCGCCCTTGGAGGCGGCGGGCACCGGCGCGTTCGTCGGGAAGGTCTGCGGGATGCGCTGCACCCGGCCCGTGTAGTGCTGATAGGCCCAGTACCCGGTGCCGGCGGTGATCAGCACCGCGGCGACGAGCAGGGAGAGGGCGGTCAGGAGGACCGTCCGCGGCCGGGGCCCGCGCCGTCTGCGTATCGCGCCGTCGGCCGCACTGTCCTCGGCCCCGCCCTCGGCCGCGCCGCCCTCGGCCGCGCCGCCCTCGGCCGCGCCGACCTCGGCCGCGCCGACCTCGGTCCCGCCGACCTCCTCGCCCGCTCTGCCCGCGGTCCTGCCGTCCTCGGTCCTGCCGCCCTCGGTCCTGCCGCCCTCGGCCTCTGCTTGCCCGCTCATCCGGTACGGCTCCCCCTCCGCTGGAATGCCCCCGACTCTCCCCGGTCGGCGCACACTTCAAGCCACCAGGATGCCGAAGATCGGCGGGCCGCACAGCCCGTCCCGGGAACCGGATGGGAGCGGAACCGGACCCGGGGCCCGTGTGGCCGGGACGGCGGGCGGCCGAGCGTAGGGGTGTCGTCAGACCCCTACGGAAATGTCGTGATCACCATGTCGCGGTTCCTCGGCCAGTTCGGAACCGACACCGCGCACCTCGTATGTGCGCGAACGCCGGACCCCGGTGCCGGCGTGATCGGGCGGTCGTCCCCCTAGGCACCGCCGCGCCGCACCCGGGCGGCCTTGCGGGCCTCGGCCGCGCGCCGGGCGTCAGCGGTCTTGCGGGACTCGTTCCTGGCGCGGCCGGGCCGGCCGGGGACGGTGCCGATGCCGCGGAAGGGCGCGCCGCCGCGCCGGTCGCGGTCCGCGGGGGCGGACGTGCCGCCGTCGGGGGTGACCGACGGGGCCTTGGCGCCGGTGATCCGGTGCAGCTCCGGCTCTCCGGGGCGGACCTTCGTGATCCGGGGCCGGATGCCGGCGTCCGCGAGGATCCGGGACATGTCGCGGCGCTGGTCCGGCAGGAGCAGGGTGACGACCCTCCCGGAGGCTCCGGCCCGTGCCGTACGGCCGCCGCGGTGGAGGTAGTCCTTGGCGTCGGCGGGCGGGTCGACGTTGACGACGAGGTCGAGGTCGTCGACGTGGATGCCCCGTGCCGCGACGTTCGTCGCCACCAGGGCGGTGACGGCCCCGGTCCTGAACCGCTCCAGGGTGTCCGTGCGCTGCGGCTGGGACTTGCCACCGTGCAGCGCGGCGGCCCGCACCCCGCTCCCGACGAGGTGCCGGGTGAAGCGGTCGACGGCGTGCTTGGTGTCCAGGAACATGATCACGCGTCGGTCACGGGCGGCGATCTCGGTGGCGACGGCGAACTTGTCGGCACCCTGGACGTGCAGCAGGTGGTGCTCGAGGGTGGCGACGGTGTCCTCGGCGGGGTCGGCCGCGTGGACCACCGGGTCCCGCAGGTACCGGTGGACCAGGGTCTCGACGTCCTGGTCCAGCGTGGCCGAGAACAGCATCCGCTGTCCGCCGGGCCGCACCTGATCGAGCAGCTCGGTCACCTGCGGCAGGAATCCCATGTCGGCCATCCGGTCGGCCTCGTCGAGAACCGTGATCTCCACCTGGTCGAGGCGGCAGTCCCTGCGCTCGACGAGGTCCCTCAGGCGGCCGGGGGTGGCGACGAGGACCTCGGCCCCGGCGCGCAACGTCCCCGCCTGCCGGCCCGACTGCAGGCCGCCGACGACGGTGGCGAGGCGCAGCTTGAGGGCCTGGGCGTACGGCGTGAGCGCCTCGGTCACCTGCTGGGCCAGCTCGCGGGTCGGGACGAGGACCAGGGCGAGCGGCTTCTTGGCGTCGGCGCGCCGGCCCGCCGTGCGTGCGAGGAGCGCGAGGCCGAAGGCGAGCGTCTTGCCCGACCCGGTGCGCGCGCGGCCGAGGACGTCGCGGCCCGCGAGTGCGCTCGGCAGGGTGGCGGACTGGATCGGGAAGGGCGCGGTGACGCCCTGGCCGGCCAGCGCCGCGAGGACCGCCCCGGGCAGCTCCATGTCCTCGAAGCCCTCCGCGGCCGGGAGCGGCGGGGTGCCGGGCCGGCCGGTGATGTCGGCGAGGCCGGTGGGTTCTCCCGTGCGGGCCGAGCGGTTCATGGATGCGCCTTCTTCGATGGGGTGACCATCAAGGAAAGCACGGCCGGGACGGGCGGGCCGAATCGTCGGACCCGCCGGACGCCCCCGGGGGCACCCCCTGGCTAGAGGGTCTCCAGGGACGAGGCCGGGGACGCCGGCTCCGCCGGCGCCGTCGACCGGGGCAGGACGGCACGGACCCGGCCGCCCCGACCGCCGCGTACCGGGGTCTCGACGGTGCAGCGGCCGCCGATCTCCGCGGCCCGATCGGCCATGGAGCGCAGGCCCGCGCCCCGGCGGACGGCGCCGCGGCCGAAGCCCATGCCGTCGTCCTCCACGGTGAGGGTGAGCGACTCGCCGTCGACGCGCACCCGGCCTCCGCGCGGGAGGGACGGGCGTGCCGCACCACGTTGTTCGCTGTTCGTCGCCTCGGTGCTGGGGTGAGGTCCGGGTCGCGCGCCGCCCGCCACCGACGGCCGGGCCGCCGGTGGGGGGGCGGGCCGGTCCGCCGGTGGGGGGCGGCGGGCCGGTCCGCGGCGGGGTCGCTCAGCCGGTCACGGTGATCTGCTGGGCCGGGTCGGTCGTGTCGGTGATCTGGTAGGTGGCGCTGAACGTCGCGGACTGGTTGCCCGTCGGGCAGAGGAAGCCGCCGGTGACGGTCGCCGGTACGGGCGCGCCCGAGATGGCCAGGCTGGACGGGGCGCCATTGGTCCAGGTGCCGTTGACCGCGGTCGGCCCGCTCGGCGAGGCGGTGATGGTGCAGTTGGCGAAGCCGCTGGTCTTGAGGACCACACCGCCCTTGGGGATGGTGAAGCCGGCGGCGACGGGAGCGCCGTTCTGGGTGGACAGCGACCAGGCGCCGTTGGTGGCGTTGCTCGTGACGGTCACGCTGACGCCGGCGATGCTCGTCGAGCAGCCGCTGAAGGTGGGCGGGTTGATGGGGGCGGACACGGGTCCGGCCGCGTTGTGGTTGCCCGGGGCGGCGGGGACCGTGTTGTTGGCTCCGCTCGTCGGCACGGAGGCGGAGACGGTGCAGGTCATCATGGTCGACCCGGCGACGAAGGTGGCCTTGCCGGTGAGCTTGGCGGCGAAGGAGTGGCCGGCCGGCAGGAGCGTGGTCGAGGCGGCCTGGGTGCCGGTGGCACCGAAGGCGAGCGCGCCGGCGGCGGCGAGTCCGGTCACGGACATGAACAGCTTGGACATGGGGGATCTCCTCGTTGTTCGACGGTGGGGTGCGAGGAGGTGCGGATGCGCGGGGGTACGCGTTGGGGTGGGGGGACGCCCGTGGGGGTGGGCGCCAGTGGGGGGACGCGCAAAGTGACTTGAGAGTAGAACCGGTCGGTAGGGGTGTCCAAGCAGAGATTGCGCCACTCCTGATGAGTCGTCAGCAGAATTGGCCCGACTCGGTACTTGACGCCGACCTGGCCAGGTCCAGGCTGGCGCGGGCGCCGCCCGCCCGCCCAGACTGACCCCATGGAAACCTTGGTGCCGGTCGACGGCGGCGAACTCTGGGCGGACGACACGGGAGGGGACGGACTGCCGATGGTCCTGGTCCACCCGGGCGTCGGCGACTCGACGATCTGGGATCCGGTCCTGCCCGCGCTCGCCGCGCGACGCCGGGTCATCCGCTACGACGCCCGCGGCTACGGGCGTTCGCCGGCGCCGGGCGTGGCGTATTCACCGGCCGCGGACCTCGGGGCGGTGCTCGACCACTTCGGGCTCGCGCGGGCGGCCCTCGTGGCCTCCAGCATGGGCGGGGCCGCCTCCCTCGCGCTGACCCTGAACGACCCCGAGCGGGTGGCGGGCCTCGCGCTCCTCGTCCCCGGCGTCACCGGCTACGACGGCCTCGCCGACGCCGACATGGAGCTCTACCAGCAGATCGAGAAGCTCGCGAAGGCCGGCGACACGGAGGGCATCGTCCGGCTCGGCCTCGGCCTGTGGGGCCGGGCCGCCGGCGGCAGCCCCGAGACCGACCCGCTCGCCGCCGCCCACTTCAGGGCCGTACTCCCCGCCTGGTTCGCCAACATCGGCCACCAGCGGACCGATCCCCCGGCCTTCGACCGGCTCGGCGAGATCGCCGCGCCCACGGTGCTCGCGCTCGGCGAACTGGACCGGCCGGAGGTGGTGCGCTGCAACGAGGAGATGGCCGAGCGGATCCCCCGCTGCCGGCTGGTCCGCCTCGCCGCCTCGGACCACTACCCGACGCTGCGGGAGCCGGAGAACTGCGCCCGGCTGATCGAGAAGCTGTACGCCGAGGCAGGCTGACGCCCGAGCGGGTTTCGTACGAGCACCGCCCCCGGAGCGGAGCCGAGTTCCGGGGGCGGCGGAGAGCGGCGATGTCGGCGCACGACGCTCATCTGGTGCGCGGGGTCCGAGAGCCCCCACGGCTCTCGTTCAGGACGACCCCGGCCCCCCGATCCTGCCTTGTCCCGCCCCTCGTTCCGCGATCATCCGGCGCGTCCCACACGATCCGGCGAACACCGCACGCCACCTTGACGCCCGACGCGCCCCCCGCGCGCCGCCTCACCCGGGGAGTTCGCGCGACGGCGACTCCACTCCGGACTCCCGTAACCCACCTTTCGCCACAGGGTGGTTGACGCCTCAGGCGCCGAACTGCGATGGTCTGGCCCGCCCCCACACCCAAGGAGTCTTGTCGTGTCCCTGATAACGAGACCTCGCCGAGCGGGCAAGGGCAGGCGCTCGGCCCTCGCCGCCATCCTGTGCGCCCTGTTCCTGGTCCTCGGATTCCCGTCCCCCGCCACGGCCGCCGTCCTGCCGCAACTCCCGCAGAACGCCGACGGTCTGGACCAGACCTTCGCCCCCGCCTACGACTACGACACCGACGGCTGCTACGCCACCGCCGCCATCGGGCTCGACGGCACGATCAACCCCGGCCTGAAGCTCGGCGGCACCGTCAACGGCAAGTGCCACGACTACGCCCAGCTGGCCGCCGCCAACAGCTACTCGCGCAGCAAGTGCAACAACGGCTGGTGCGCCGTGATGTACGGCAGCTACTTCGAGAAGGACCAGGCGACCTGGGGTCCGCTGGCCATCGGCCACACCCACGACTGGGAGCACGTGGTGGTGTGGATCAACGCCGACCAGGTCCAGTACGTGTCGGTCTCCCAGCACAGCGGCTACCAGGTCGCGGCCCGCTCGGCGGTGCGCTTCGACGGCACCCACCCCAAGGTCGTCTACCACAAGGACGGGGCCTCCACCCACTGCTTCCGCTTCGCGAGCGCGGCCGACGACCAGATCGAGAACGCCACCGGCGGCTGGTTCTACCCCCGCCTGGTGGGCTGGAACGGCTACCCGGCCGGCCTGCGCGACAAGCTCACGGGCGCGGACTTCGGCTCGGCCACCCTCAAGCTCAGGGACTCCGACTTCGCCTACCACCTGAGCCGCTCCAAGCCCGCGGGCATCCCGTTCGACCCGAACGCCTGACACCCGGCGTCCGACGCCACGTCTCACGCGATCCAGCCGACATCCACGCGCCCGGCGCCTTTCCGGACACCTGGAGGGTTCCGGCAAAGCCCCGGGAGCGGTCGGTGGGGATACTGGGAGGCTCGTGAGAGCTGAGCGTGAGGGAGGGTCGGGTGGAGTTCCGCCTGCTCGGGACGGTGTCCATCGCGGCCGAGGAAGGCGAGCTGCCGCTCGGGCCCGCCAAGCGGCGCAGCGTGCTCGCGGCGTTGCTGCTGCGCGCGAACGCGGTCGTTCCGGTGGACCGGCTGATCGACGCGGTCTGGGACGAGCACCCGCCGGCCAAGGCCCGGACCGTGGTGCAGGGGCATGTGTCGCGGCTGCGGGCGCTGTTCGAGCAGGGCGGGGCGAGCGAGTACGGGGTCGAGCTGGCCACGCACGGCCAGGCGTACGAGCTGCGGATGCCCGACCAGCTCCTCGACGCCCACCGGTTCGAGGAGCTGGTCCAGCTCGCCGGGCACCAGAAGCAGCCGGCGGACGCGGTCCTGATGCTGCGTGAGGCGCTGGCGCTGTGGCGGGGGCCCGCGCTCACCGGGACCGTGTGCAGCGAGCAGCTGATGGTGGCGGCCCGGGCCCTCGAGGAGACCCGGCTCGTCACGGTCGAGCAGCTGGCGGCCGCGTACGGGCGGCTCGGCGAGCACGTGAAGGCGGCGGCCCTGCTGCGCGCGGAGGCCGCGGCGCATCCGCTGCGCGAGTCGCTCGCGGCGGCGCTGATGCTGGCGCTCTACCGGGCGGGGCACCAGTCGGACGCTCTCGACTGCTACCACCGGATGCGGACACAGCTCGCCGAGGAACTCGGCGTCGACCCGGGGCCGGCGCTGCGGGCGGCCTACGAGGCGGTGCTGCGCGGCCTGTCGCCGACCCCGCCGCACGTGCCCGGCCCGACCGAGCCGGCGGCCCCGGCGGACCGGCTCCCCGACGCGCTGGGCGAGACGAGAGCGACCGGAGAGACGAGGGGTCCGGGAGAGATACGGGAGCCGGGTGGGACGACCCCTGCCGCGGATGCGGCCGCCGGCAGCCGGCCCCCCGTCCTTCCCCCGCCCGACCTCCTCCCCCGTACCCCCCGCGGGTTCCTCGGCCGCGACCGGGAGTTGACGGCGCTCGACGAGGCCGTCGACCACGCCCGGGTCGCGCTGGTCACCGGCGCCGCCGGGGTCGGGAAGACCGCGCTCGCGCTGCACTGGGCGCACCTGCGGGCCGGGCACTACCCGGACGGGGTGCTCTACGCCGATCTGCGGGGCTTCGGCCACGGCGACGGCGTCGAGACCGCCGAAGTGCTGCGGGAGTTCCTGCCCGCCCTCGGCGTGCCGCTGCGCCAGGTGCCGGAGTCGCCCACGGCCGCCGCCGCGCTGTACCGCTCGCTCACGCAGGACCGGGCGCTGCTCGTCGTCCTCGACAACGTACGCAGCGCGGACCGGGCCAGGCCGCTGCTGCCCGCCGGCGCGCGGAGCGCGAGCGTCGTCACCTCGCGGCTGCGGCTCGGCGGCCTGGTGGTCAGCGAGCTCGCCCGCCCGGTACCGCTCGGCGTCCTCGGTCTGGACGAGTCCGCCGCCCTGCTCGCCGCGGCGGTCGGCGGGGAGCGGATCGACGCCGAACCGGCCGCCGCGCGCCGGCTCGCCGAGCTGTGCGACGGGCTGCCGCTCGCGCTGCGGGTCACCGCCGCGCAGCTCGCCGCCCGGCCGGCCTGGCGCCTCGCCGACCTGGCCGCCGAACTCGCCGACGAGCAGCGCCGGCTCGCCCTGCTCTCGGTGGACGACTCCGGGGCCGCCGACGGGCAGGGCGTGCCCGCCGCGCTGCGCCACACGGTGCAGGGACTGCCGGAGGCGGCCGCGCGGCTGTTCCGGCAGGTGGGGGTGGTGCCGGGGCCCGATCTCGACCGGCATGCGGCGGCCGCGCTGCTCGACCGTACGCCCGCGGTGGCCGCCGAGGCCCTCGACCGGCTCTGCGACGCCCATCTGCTCACCGAGTACGCGCCCGGACGCCACACCCTGCACGATCTCGTACGGCTCTACGCGCGCAGCCTCGACGCCGACGACGACGCGCTGCTGCGTCTGCTCGACCACTACACGCTCACGGCGCTCGCCGCGAGCCACGCCGCCGAACCCGACGACAAGCCCTGCTGCACGCCGCCGCCGAACGTCCGGCCGCCCCGCACGGCGGCGCACTTCGCGGGCCGGGACGCGGCCCTGCTCTGGTACGCGGCCGAGCGCGACAACCTCACCGCGGCCGTCGCCGCCGCCCGCGCGGCCGGGCACCACGACCGTGCCTGGCGGCTGGCCGTCCTACAGTGGCCGTACATCCTGTGGAACAGCTACGACGGCTGGGTGCCGCTCCTGCAGGACGCCGTCGACTCGGCCGCGCGGGAGGACGACGCCGATGCCGAGTCCCGGGTCCGCGCGCTCCTCGGCTGGATCCTCACCCAGGAGAACCGCCTCCCCGAGGCCCTGGTGCACCTGCGGCTCGCCCCCACCCTCGCGGCCCGGGCCGGCGAGGTGTCCAGCGAGGCGACCGCCCTGGTCAACCTCGCGGTCGCGCTCGACCGGTTCGGTGTGAGCGACGAGTCCCTCGCCCACACCGCGCGGGCTGCCGCCCTGGTACGCGGAACCGGGGACGTGATCACCGAACTCCTCGCCCTGGAGCAGCACTCCCGGCAACTGCTGGCCGTCGGCGACCCCGAAGGCGCGCTCGCCTGGGCCCGTCGGGGTCTCGCCCTGGACGGCGACCCGGTCAACGGCCTCTTCGGCATCCGGCACAGCATGCTGACGGCGACGGTGGGCGCGGCCCTGGTCGACCTGGGCCGCCCGGAGCAGGCCGAGCCCACGCTCGTACGGGCGCGGGAGATGGGGCTCGCGCACGGCTACCTGGAGAGCGTGCAGCGGGCGGACGTACAGCTGCGCCGGATCCACGAGGGTGCGGCGACGACGTCGGAGCGTTAGCGCCTGTCCGGCCCTGATCCGCCGGCCAGGCCCTGGCCGCGCGGCAGCGCCGGCACGTTCTCCGGCCCGGTCTTCAGGGCGACGCAGAGCCAGTGGTGGGCCGCGCCCGCGGTCGGTTCGGCGGGGCCGGTGGCGGGGGCGGTCGCCTCGGCGGCGAGTTGCCAGTAGCGGCCGATGAGCGGGTCGGCGCTGCGGATCATGAGACCGGCCAGCCGGCGGCGGAAGGCGCGGGTGTCCCGTACGCCGAGGGCTGCCGCGTAGGCGGCGACGAAGCAGTCGAGCGCCTCGCCCCCGCGCGGCGCGCGCTCGGCCCGCACGTCGGCGGCGGCCAGCGCGTAGGCCTCGCCGAGGCCCTCGTAGAGCACGGTCGGCCGGTGCTCCAGGTCCGCCAGGTGCACGATCGGGGCGGGCGACTCGGAGACCAGGGCGTGCAGGCGGGCGAAGGCCAGCACCTGCGCCGGGGCCGGATCCGCGGGCGGCTGCGGCACGGCGGCGTCGACGACGGCCGAGGCCAGCCGCGCGGGAAGGCGTACGGGCAGCGTCCGGCGCCAGAAGCGCGCGAGGACCGCCGTGTCGGGCGGCACGGATAAGGCCCCCAGCAGCCGCAGCCGCTCCGCGCGCTCCCCGGGCGTGGAGTCCTGGAGCAGCCGGAGCGACGCCTCCTGCCAGCGCAGTGCGGTGAGTCGGGAGCCGACGTCCTTCAACTGCCCGGCGATGACGTCCTCCAGAGCGTCGTCCCGGTCGAGGACCCGTCCGACCGCGGAGACCGGCAGGTCGAGCGTGCGCAGCGAGCGGATCAGCCGCAACCGCTCCAACGCCTCGGGCCCGTACCGCCGGTGGCCCCCGCCGCTGCGTCCGGCCGCGGGCAGCAGCCCGCGGTCGGAGTAGAAGCGGACGGTCTTGACGGTGACGCCCGCGCGCTCGGCGAGCTCTCCGATGCTCCACATGTCGTCAGGGGACACGCCTTGAACCTCCCTCAGGGGGAGTTCCTACGGTACCGGCGGCCACGAGGAGCGTGGCGTGTGCGATCACCACGAGGAGACGAGACGATGACCGCTTTCGTGCTGGTGTCGGGGCCCTTCACCGGGGGCTGGGTGTGGCAGGAGGTGGCGGAGCGGCTGCGGGAGTCGGGGGCCGAGGTGTGTGCGGCGACGCTCTCCGCGGAACCGGGGACGGACCTGGAGACGCACATCGCGGACGTGGCGCGGCTGATCGACGGGGTCGCCGCGCCCGATGTGGTGCTGGTCGGGCACGACTACGGCATCCACCCGGTGCTCGGCGCCGCCGACCGGCGGCCGGAGCGGGTCGTGCGGGTGGTGTATCTGGACGCGGGCATGCCGCAGGACGGTGACGCGGCGCTCGCGCTCGTACCGGATCCCACGGTGACCGATCGGGCCGGGGACGACGGGCTCGTGCCGCCGCCGACGGGCGCGGAGTGGGGGCGCTGGGGCAGCACCGCCGGCCTCACGGCGGCGGCCCTGGAACGGCTCGACCGGCTCGCCGTGCCCCAGCCGTCGGGGACCCTGACCCAGCCGCTGCGGCTCACCGGCAGCCCCTTCGACCGTCCGACGACCGGGGTGCTGTGCACGGCGAACGGGTCGGGGATCGGGATGGTGGAGATGCTGGTGGCTTCGGGACCGCCGCAGTTCCGGGTCCTGGCCGACCCCCGGATCGGCTTCTTCGAACTCGACACCGGGCACTGGCCGATGCTGTCCGCCCCGGCCGCGCTCGCCGACGTCCTGCTGCTGGCGGCCGCGGACGAGGGACACCGGCTGACCGCGCCGGCGCACCCCGGGACCTTCCTCCTGGACGTCCCGGAGCGGCCCCGCGAGCGCAAGGGCCGCCTCGACCTCCACCTCCCGGACGCCGAAGGGCCGCGGCCCGCCGTGCTGTTCGTGCACGGCGGGCCCGTCTCCCCCGACCAGCGGCCCACCCCGCGCGACTCGTCGACCTTCCTCGGCTACGCCCGTCACGTGGCGGGCCTGGGCGCGGTCGGCGCGACGGTGGACCATCGCCTGTACGGCCTGGCGGACTACCCCCGGGCCGCCGGGGACGTGGCGGAGGCCGTCGACCTGCTCCGCGCCGACCCCCGTGTCGACGAGGACCGGATCGCGCTGTGGTTCTTCTCGGGCGGGGGGCTGCTGTCGGCCCCCTGGCTCGCCACCCCGCCCGCGTGGCTGCGGTGCGTGGCACTGACCTACCCCGTGCTCGCTCCCCCGCTGGACTGGCGGGGCGTGCACCCCCGCTTCCATCCCGCCGAGGCGGTCGCCGCGGCGTCGAGCCCCCCGATCGTGCTGACCCGGGCGGGCCTGGAACACCGGGTGTTCGCGGGGACGGTCGAGGAGTTCCTGACCGCGGCCGGCAAGGCGGGCGCGGAGGTCGACCTCGTCGACGTGCCGCACGCCCGCCACGGCTTCGAGACGATCGACCACACGGAGGAGACCCGGGACGCGGTGGACCGCGCCGCGCGCAGGGTGCTGGGGAGGCTGGCTGCTGGCTGATCCGAAGGACACTGCCTAGCGATCAGCCTCCGCCACCGCCCGCCGCGCCGCCGTCGCCTCGTCTCCGGCCCGGGTCGCCGCCGCGGGATCGCCGCCGAGGGCGTGTGCCCTGGCCAGCGTGTCGAGGCCGACCGCCAGCCAGGTGAGCGAGCCGATCTGGCGCCACAGTCCGACGGCGGCCTCCGCCCGGCGGCGGGCCTGCGCGGGGCGACCGGCGGCGAGTTGGGCCTCCGCGAGGGCGTACAGGGTCGCCGCCTCGCCCCAGAGGTTGCCGAACTCCCGGTACGTCCACAGGCTTCGGGCGAGGAGGCGGCGGCCCTCCCGGTGGGCGCCCTGGCGGACCAGGACGTCGCCGAGCCAGCAGACCGCGTGCGTGGCACCGAGCCGGTCGCCGAGGGCCTCGCTGATCGCGGCGGCCGCACGGAAGCAGTCGGCGGCGAGGGCGTGGTCACCGAGGGCCCGGTGGCTCTGTCCCAGGCAGCGCAGGGCCTGGGCCTCGCCGGGCCGGTAGCCCTCGGCGCGGCTCTCGCGCAGGCACTGTGTGAAGCGGTCCATGGCCGCTTCGACCCGGCCCTGTTCGAGGTCGATGACGCCGATGCCGTTGGCAGCGTAGACGAGGCAGTTGACGTTGCCGGCCGACCGGGCCAGTTCGATGGCCAGCGCGAAGTGCCGTACGGCCGAGGAGTACTGGCCGAGCAGCCGGTGCACGTAGGCGAGGCCGGCCGTGGCGCTGGCCCGGTACGCGGGGCCGTGCCCCTGGGCCAGCTTCAGGGCCTGCTCGAAGTGGTCCAGTGCCTCCGGGTACCGGTCCAGGATGGTGGTGAGTTCGCCCAGGCAGCGGTGGACCTTGGCGGCGCTGCGCTGGTCGCCGGTGTGCAGGGCCGCCTTGAGCGCCCGGTCCTGGAGCCGTTCCCAGTCGTCGAAGTGACCGCCGACCTGGAACAGGGTGGTGAGCGCGGTGGCCAGTCCGGCGGCCTGCGCCACCTCCGACCGGTCGAGCGCCTGGTCGGCCACGTCGATCAGGAAGCGGCGCTCTTCGTGGAACCAGGCCAGTGGGTCGGCGAGGAGCTGGCTCGTGTCCGCCGGGGAGGGTTTCCAGGCCGCGAGTTCGGTCTGCGAGAGGCCCTGGAAGTCGACGCTGAGGGTGTCCGCGGCGACGTCGGCGAGGTGCAGGCCGGCGCTGAGCAGCCGGGCGAGCGCGTCGGCGCGGGCGGGCGGCGGGACCTCCCGGTTGGCGCGTTCGCGGCCGAGGAGTCGTACGAGATCGTGCAGCCGGTAGCGGAATCCGCCCGCGCCGACCGGCCCGATCTCCACGAGGTGCACCTCGACGAGGTCGTCGAGTACGGCCTCCGCCCGGGACAGGTTCACGTCCAGGAGGGCGGCCAGGGCCCAGGCGGCGAAGTCGGGGCCGGGAAGCAGGGCGAGCAGTCGCAGGGCGTGCCGTGTGGTGGGGGCCATCGCCTGGTACGTCAGTTCGAGGCTGGCCCGCACGGCGATGTTGCCGACGGCCAGCTCGTCGAGTTTGCGCTGCTCGTCGGCGAGCGCGCGGGCGACCTTGGCGAGGGGCCAGTGCGGCCGTGCGGCCAGTCGCGCCCCGGCGACCCACACCGCGAGCGGCAGCCCCTCGCAGGTCTCCACGATGGACTGGGCCGAGCCGGCCTCGGCGGCGGTACGGGCGGGGCCGAGCATCTCGCGCAGCAGCGCGAGCCCGGTCGCGGAGTCCAGGACGCCCAGCGGAAGGCGCCGCCCGCTCAGCTCCGCCAGCGTCGTCCGGCTCGTGACGACGGCGGCGCAGCGGGCCCCGGTGGGCAGGAGGTCGTTGACCTGGCGCGCGTCGGCGGCGTTGTCCAGGACGACCAGGGTCTGCCGCTGCGCGAGCAGGGTGCGGTAGAGGTGGATCCGGCTGGTCAGGTCCGGGGGCACGGCGCCGCCGCGTACGCCGAGCGCGCGCAGGAAGGCGCCGAGGACGGTGAACGGTTCGGCCGGTTCGTCGCCGAAGCCCAGCAGGTCCACGTAGAGCTGGCCGTCGGGGAAGCGGGCGGCGAGCAGATGTCCGGCGCGTACGGCGAGCGCCGTCTTGCCGACGCCGGCGGGGCCGGTGACCAGCAGGGTCGCCGGCCCCGGTCCCCCCTCCTCGCCGAGCTGCCGGCAGGCCTCGGCCACCTCGTCCTCGCGTCCCACGAAAAGGGCCAGGTCCGCCGGCAGGAGGTGCGGCACGAGCTGGCGTCCGCCCGTACCGTCCTGGTCCCCACCCGGGCTCTCGCCGTCGCCTTCGCCGCCGGCCGGAAGCGGGGCGTCCTCGCTCAGCGCCAGCGCCCGCCGCGCATCGACCCACTCCGCCACCGCCGCGTGGTCACCGCCGCACGCCCGCACCAGTCCCACGACCAGGTCCTCACTGGGCAGTGAGGACCGGCCGAGCGCGCTCGCCGCCGTGCTCACCGGGAGATGGTCACCGGCTCTTCGCGCCTCGCGCTCCAGTGCCCGGTACGAGAGTCCCGCCCAGGCCTTGACGGTGCGCAGCGCGGCAACGAACTCGGCGGCGGTCCGGACCGTACCGGGCCTGGGTAACGGCGTCGTCACCCAGCGGATGCTACCGACACGCGCAGTGAAGCGACCAGGCGGACACCGGCCAGGCCGGACCGGCCACCCCTCATAGATGCACACGCCGATACACCACGTACACAATAGACATCGCTTGCAATTATCCCGCGCCTGCAAGTATTGTCGTAGCCCGTAAGCCCCCCGTGCAATCTTTCTGGAAGGTTCGTCATGCCTCTCGCGCTCCTGGCCCTGGCCATCGGGGCCTTCGGGATCGGCACCACCGAGTTCGTGATCATGGGCGTGCTGCCCCAGGTCGCCGGTGACTTCGGTGTCTCCATCCCCACCGCCGGATGGCTGGTGACCGGATACGCCCTCGGCGTCGTCTTCGGGGCGCCGCTGCTCACGGTGCTCGGCACCAAGGTCTCCCGCAAGAAGATGCTCATGTTCCTCATGGGGCTCTTCGTCCTCGGGAACCTGCTCTCCGCCCTCGCCCCGACCTTCGGGCTCATGCTGGTCGGCCGTGTGGTCGCCTCCCTCGCCCACGGCGCGTTCTTCGGCATCGGCTCGGTCGTCGCGGCCGACCTCGTCGCACCGCAGAAGAAGGCATCGGCCATCTCGCTGATGTTCATGGGGCTGACCGTCGCCAACATCGTCGGCGTCCCCCTGGGCACGTACATCGGTCAGGCCGCAGGCTGGCGGGTCACCTTCGCCATCGTCGCCTCGCTCGGCGTGGTCGGGTTCCTCGGTGTCGCCAAGCTCGTGCCCGAGCAGGGCCGGCCGGAGTCGCACGACGTCCGTCGCGAGTTCGCCGCCTTCAGGAACGTGCAGGTCTGGCTCGCCATGGCGATGACCGTGCTCGGTTACGGGGGTGTCTTCGCGGCCATCACGTACATCACGCCCATGATGACCGAGGTCGCCGGCTACACCGAGGGCGCGGTCACCTGGCTGCTGGTCCTGTTCGGCATCGGCATGTTCCTGGGCAACCTGCTGGGCGGCCGGTTCGCCGACCGGGCTCTGATGCCCATGCTCTTCGTCTCGCTCGGGGCGCTCGCGGTGGTGCTGCTCGTCTTCACCGCCACCGCGCACGACAAGCTGCTCGCCGCGATCACCCTCACGCTGATCGGCGCCCTCGGCTTCGCGACCGTACCGCCGCTCCAGAAGTGGGTGCTCGACCAGGCGTCCTCCGCCCCCACCCTCGCCTCGGCCGCCAACATCGGCGCCTTCAACCTCGGCAACGCGCTCGCCGCGTGGCTCGGCGGCACCGTGATCTCCGCGGGCCTCGGTTACACCTCCCCCAACTGGGTCGGCGCGCTGCTGTCCGGCACGGCCCTGCTGCTGGCGTTCCTGGCCGCCGGCCTCGACCGGCGCACCCGGGCCGCGAAGGCCCTCGCCGCGGCGGACGGAACCACGACGGACACGCCGGACACCCCGGACACCCCGGCTCCGGCCGAGGCCCGGGTCCCGGCCGGCCACCTCTGATCCGCTTCCCCCCTCACGTACACGCAAGGAAAGAAGGCAAGCACCATGAGCCTCACCACCCACGACGCCGAGATCCTGGTCACCGCCGCCCGCAGCGCCGCTGAAACCGCCGGGGTCACGGTCAGCGTCACCGTCCTCGACGCCGGCGGTCACCTGCTCGCCTTCCGCCGCGACGACCGCGCCGTCCTCATCTCCGGCGAGACCAGCACCCGCAAGGCCTACACCGCGCTCCAGCTGAACGCCCCGACCGCCGACCTGGTCGACCTGGTCAAGCCCGACGGCCCGTTCCACTCGCTGCCGACCGCCCTCGACCGGCCGCTGCTGTTCATCGCCGGCGGGCTCCCCGTCCACCGCGAAGGCCGGCTGATCGGTGCGATCGGCGTGGGCGGCGGCGCCCCCGAGCAGGACCACGGCTTCGCCGAGGCGGCCCTGGCCCAGCTCGGCTGACCTCCCCTCGCCGGACCACCGGGCCCTCGCCGGGCGTCTCACGCGCCGGCGAGGGCCCGGTCCCTTCCCGGTCAGTTCACGAACACCACGGGGCTCCCGGCCTGGGTGGTGTCGAGCACCGGGCCGTACTTGGCGGTGAAGTAGCCGTTGGCCGGGCAGGTGCCCGGACCGCTGAACTTGGTGAACAACTGGTCGGTGAAGCTGAGCGAGTTGTCCGTGTTGGAGGGCGTCGCCGTCAGGCTGCCCGCCCGGTAGACACAGGTCGTCACGCCCAGGATCGTGTTGATCTTCAGGGTCGTCTGGATCGGGCCCGCCGCGCCCGCGGACACGGTGAGCGACCCGCCGGAACTGACGGCGGCCGAGAACGGCAGGTTGTTGACGGTGATGCTCTGGACGCCCGTCGCTCCCACGATGTTGGTGGTGCAGCTGCTGAGCGTGTGGGCAGTGACGGTCTCGGTGGCGGTGCCGGGGGCGGCGGGGTTGGCGGTCGCCGTGGCGGTGAAGGCGGAGGTGTTGCAGGTGATGCCGGAGCTGCCGCCCTGCGTGGTCGCGATCCTCGCCTTGGTCCCGGAGGCCAGGGAGGCGGAGAGGACGTCGCCGGTCGCGACGGCGGTGCCGCCCGCGCTTCCGGTGGTCAGCACGTTGCCGGCGGCCGCGGCCGCGAGGCCGGTCGCGGAGGCGGAGGCGGTCACCGCGAGCACGGCGGCGACGGCGGCTCCTAACGCCGCGGAGAGAGCACGCTTGTCCATGGGGGTTCCTTTCGCACGGTGGCGGAGGGGTGGGAGAACTCGGCGGTCGGCGTGGGCACATGCGCACGTGGGGACGTACGAGGGGCGCGCCGCGCGGGGGATCACGCGCCGAACCCGTACAGCGGAGCCCTGCCCGCGGGGGGGGGGACGTGCGGGGGGGTACTCGGGTGCACGGTGACGGGTACGTGGTGACGCGGCGGCTGCATGACGGCGACGGCCACCGCCGGAACGATCCGGCGCCACGGATCTCCGACAGCGGTGTCGCGATACGGGGTGGAGCGTAATACTCGGTGTTGCGGTGCCCGGCGGCGGCGCGTCCCGTGCCACACGGACGGGTGCGGCCTCACCGGTTCGCCCGGAACACCGAAAGGAAAACCCACGAGGGTTGTAATCCTGCCGAGTATGTGACGTCAACAACCGCCGGAGGATGTGGCCGATGACGAGCGCTCGCGGTGCCGAGGAGGAACTCGTCCTGCCCGGGGCCCGCACGGGCCGCGAACCGGAGCGCTCGCTGCGCCCGGGCCCGCGCCGACTCAGCCCCGAACAGGTGGCCTCGCGCCAGCGGGAGCGCCTCCTGGACGGCATGGCCCGCACGGTCGCGGCGAACGGCTACACGGGTGCGCGGATCAGCGACATCTGCCGGGCCGCAGGGGTGACCCGACCGGTCTTCTACGAGCTGTTCTCCGGCAAGGAGGACGCGATGGTCGCCGCCTACCGGGGCGGTACGCAGACGGTGGTACGGGCCATGCAGCGGGCGTACGAGGAGGCGGGCGGCGCGGCGTCCTGGCCGGCCGCCGTGCGGGCCGGTCTCCAGGTGCTCCTCACGCTGCTCGCGCAGACCCCGGCCTTCGCCACGATGGTGGTCGAGATCGAGTCCGTGGGGCCCGCCGGACGCCGGGCACGGGCCGAACTTCTGGCCAGTTTTCGCCGGTTCTTCACCGACGCTCCACCGGGGCCGCCCGGGGTTGCGCGGGCCGAGCTGGTGGACGCCGTCGTGGGCGCGGTCCACGCGTCCGTCCACCGGGCGGTGGACGAGGGCCGGCTCGCCGATCTGCCGGACCTCCTGGACGTCCTGGTGCACGTGGTCGTGGCGCCCTTCGCACACGTGGCGCAGGAGACCCGGGCGGCACACCCGACGCCCTCCCCTTGATCCCCAACAGCCTTTTGTTACTGGGTAGTTGACTAGGCCATCCACCGGGCGTACGTTCCGATCGGTTCCCTGCGGCACGGCTGCCTCCGCACGAGTCCGGGAAGACCCAGGCGGGTTGGGGAACCGTCCGCGCCAGGACGTCGCCGCGCTCTGTTTCCTCACGCATGTCAGGAGCACCGCATGGCCCTGTCCGAAGACACCCCCACCCCCGACTCCCCTCCCACCGCGAGCAGCGACTCGGCCAGACGCGGCGGGGTCCGCTACCGCCGGGCCGCCCTGATGGGCATCCCGGCCTTCCTCGCCGCCGGCACCCTGGTGATGCTCACCGCCACGGGCGCGCTCGCCGCCCAGTTCGCCATCTCCGGCATGCCGTTCACCGTGACCGCCGACTCCATGGAGGGCACGGGCTTCGGCCAGTTCGGAGGGCTCGACAGCATGCCCGAGGGCAGCCCCAACGAAGGCGACACCGGCGGGCAGGTGCTGGTCATCGTGACCGCGATCCGCGAGGCGAAGCTCACCAACCTGTGCCAGAGCGTGGAGATCGGCGGCACCTATCTGCACATCACCGCCGGCAACAAGGGCACCGCGGTCAAGGCCTCCGGGCTGACCACCGACTCGACCGAGATCTCCGGCAAGCTGGCGGACTTCGACAACATCGAGATCGGCGGGGACGCCAGCACCTTCGACAAGCCCCCGGTCAAGGGCCCGCTCGGCTCCTTCGGCCAGCAGGCGGACACGGTCACCATCAAGGACCTGCGGCAGACCAACTACGCGACGACCGCCGTACGGTTCACGCTGCCCGATCTGCGCATGGGCTTCAGCTCGAAGGGCTGCTGAGCATGGCGTCGGCCACGGAGACTCCGCCGGCGGCCCGCCGCCGGCACCCCTGGCGGGCGTTCCGGCGCTGGCGGCACCGCCGCCCGTTCGGCGCGGGTGTCGCCGTGGCGCTGGGCGGCGCCGAGATCCTGGTGACCCAGCGGGCGAGCATGTCGGTGGTCCTGACGGCCGGGGCGGACAGCCTGGTGGGCTACGTCCTGCCGATCATCATGGTGGTCTGCGGCCTGCTCATCGTGGTCAACCCCCGCCAGCGGCTCTTCTATTCGGTGATCGGCGTCCTCGCCTCGCTGGCGAGCTGGGTGACGTCCAACCTGGGCGGCTTCTTCATCGGCATGCTGCTCGGCGTCATCGGCAGCTCGCTCGCCTTCGGCTGGCTGCCCGACCGGCCCCGCCGCCGCCGATGGCTGCGCCGGGGCCGCCGTACCACTGCGGACGCGCCTTAGGCGGTGTCCGGGCCGTGGGCGACGGTGACGACGATCTTGTCCACCCGGGCGCCGGCCTCCAGGTAGCGGCGCTCCTCGGCGATCTCCTCCAGTGGGAAGGTGCGGTGGACGGCGGGCCGGAAGGCCCCCGTCCACAGTCCCGGGACCCTGTCCGACGGCGTCGCCATACCCACTTTTTTGTGCGTACTTGTCGTCGCCCCCGGGCCGGGAGAGTCTGGTGGTGGCCAAGGGAGCTTCACGGGAAAGGAGATTGACGAGGGATCAGGACGCGGCGCGCTCCTCGGCGAGCCGGTCCAGGCGGCGGTGGCCCCAGTCGGAGAGGGGAGCCAGCGCCTGTGCGAGCTCGCGGCCGGCATCGGTGAGCGAGTAGACGGTCTTCGGCGGCACCACGTCGTGCACCTCGCGGTGGACGAGCCCGTCCGTCTCCATCTCCCGCAGGGCCTGTGTCAGCACCTTCTCGCTGATCGCGGGGATCTTCCGGCGCAGTTCGCCGGGCCGGTGCGGGCCGGATTCGAGCAGCCACAGCAGCAGGGTCTTCCACTTGCCGTCGATCACGGCGACCGCGGCGGTCACGCCGCACACATCGGTGTCCCTGGCCCGGCTGCGCGTCATCGATCTCTTCCCCGTCTCTTGGTCTGTTCCGTCATTCCTTCATTTTTCCTGCCTCACTGACAAGGGAGTTCCGTCATGTCTTCTTCCCCCGAGTCCTCGCCCGAGCAGTCCGCCGTCACCGTGATCGGGCTCGGCCCCATGGGCCGGGCGCTCGCCGGCGCGTTCGTTGCCGCCGGTGTGCGCACCACCGTGTGGAACCGCACCCCGGGCCGGGACCGCGAGCTGGTCGAGCGGGGCGCCGTCGGTGCCGCGAGCGCCGCCGAAGCGGTCGCGGCGAGCCCGCTGACCGTCGCCTGCCTGGTCAACTACGACGCCACCGACGCCGTCCTGCGGCAGGAGGCCGTCACGGCCGCGCTCAAGGGGCGCGCTCTGGTGAACCTGACCGCCGACACCCCGGACCGGGCCCGGGACACCGGGCGGTGGGCCGCCGAGCACGGCATCGGCTATCTCGACGGCGCCATCATGACGCCGACCCCGAGCATCGGCACGCCCGCGGCGGTGTTCCTGCACAGTGGCCCGGAGGAGCTCTACCGCGAACACCGGCCGGTGCTCGACGTCCTGGGCGGCACCCACACCCACCTGGGCGAGGACATCGGCCGCGCGGCGGCGTACGACCTCGCGCTGCTCGACATCTTCTGGACGTCGATGGCCGGATATGTGCACGCGCTGGCCCTCGCGGGCGCGGAGGGCGTCTCGCCGCGCGCACTGGCCCCGTTCGCACAGGGGATCGGCGCGATCCTGCCGCCGCTGTTCCAGGAGTGGGCCGAGGACGTGGAGAGCGGCGGCTATTCGGGCGAGGGCAATCCGCTGACGTCCGCGGTGTCGTCGATGGCGCACATCGTCCACGCCTCCGAGGCCCACGGCATCGACGCGGGCGTGATGCGCGCCGCCGAGGGCCTGGCCCGCCGCACCGTGGGGCTCGGCCACGGCGCGGACGGGTTCTCCCGGCTCGCGGAGGTCCTCGGACGCCGCTAGTCCGTTCGGGCGCCGCCGGTCCGTGACGTCGGCGTCTGCGCGCGGCAGCCCGTCACAGCCTGCGCAGCGCGCCCTCCGCCCGCAGGTCGGCGAGGGTCGGGTAGCCGTCGACGGCCATGACCAGGTCCGCCTCGGCGAGCAGCGAGCGCAGGACGTGGACGATGCCGTCGGTGCCTTCCAGGGCGAGGCCGTAGGCGTACGGGCGGCCGACGGCGACCGCCGTGGCGCCGAGGGCGAGGGCCTTGACGACGTCGGCGCCGGTGCGGACGCCCGAGTCGAAGAGCACGGGCAGTCCGTCGGCGGCCGCGACCACGTCCGGCAGGGCGTCGAGGGCGGGCAGTCCGCCGTTGGCCTGGCGGCCACCGTGGTTGGAGCAGTAGACGCCGTCCACTCCGCCGTCCCTGGCCCGGCGGACGTCCTCGGGGTGGCAGATGCCCTTGAGGATGAGCGGAAGACCGGTGAGGGACCGCAGCCAGGGCAGGTCGTCCCAGGTCAGCGGATTACCGAAGATGCCGGTCCATTCCAGGACGGCGGCCTGCGGGTCCTCCTCCGGCGTCTTGGCGAGGCGGGCCCGGAAGACCGGGTCGGAAGTGTAGTTGGCGAGCGCGTGTCCGCGCAGCTGGGGGAAGTTGCCGGTGGCGAGGTCGCGCGGGCGCCAGCCGGTGACCCAGGTGTCGAGGGTGACGACGATGCCGCGGAAGCCGGCCGCCTCGGCGCGTCGCACCAGGCTCTCGGCGAGGGCGCGGTCGGTCGGCGTGTAGAGCTGGAAGAAGCCGGGGGTGTCGCCGGACTCGGCGGCGACCTGCTCCAGGGGGTCGACGCTCAGGGTGGAGGCGATCATCGGGACGCCGGTACGGGCCGCGGCGCGGGCGGTGGCGAGGTCGCCGTGTCCGTCCTGGGCGCACAGGCCGATGACGCCGACGGGCGCCATGAGGAGGGGGGTGGGCAGCCGGAGTCCGAACAGGTCGACGGTCAGGTCGCGTGAGGCCGCGCCGACCATCATCCGGGGCACCAGACCCCAGTGGTGGAAGGCCTCGGCGTTGGCGCGCTGGGTGTGTTCGTCGCCCGCGCCGCCGGCGACGTACGACCAGACGGACGGCGGGAGCGCGGCCTCGGCACGCTTCTCCAGTTCGGCGAAGGTCATCGGCAGGGTCGGCACGGTCCCGAAGAGGCCGTTCAGATAGATCTCGTTCTGGTAGTCGCCGAACCGCTGGTTCATCGCGTCGCTCACCCTTCGCCCTTCCGCCGGTCTGCGCTGGGCAGGGACGCTACCGCCCGGTACCCGCGCAAGGCCATGGCCCGGGACGGCGGGCCGTGACGGGAATCAGGCGGCGAGCGAGAGGTCCTGGCGGACGACGATGGCGTTGAGCCGGATCGCGAACGGTACGGCGTCGGTCATCTCCAGCGCGCCCACGCCGGCCTTGTCGAGGCCGATGCTGACGTCGATGCAGAAGGCTATGGCGTACATGTACGCGCCGGTCTCCTCGTCCTGGAGGGCGAAGAACAGGTCGCGGTAGTAGCGGGTGCGCTCCGCGCCCTCCTCGTAGTACGAGAGCCCCGACTCGCCCTCCTGGGCGGCGAGTCCGGTGAACGCGTCCACGAGTTCGCGTTCGATGGTGTCCCAGAACGAGGCCTCCGCCGACTCGGGCGGCAGGGCCTGGCGTACGGCCTCCTTGAGGGAGAGCACCATCACGAGCACGGGGGCGTGCTCCTGGAGCCCCCAACCGCACACCATCTTCACGATGCTGCTGTCGGGGATCGCGGCGGCGGCCTCGCGGATGTGGTCGAAGTCGTAGTTGACGGTGGCGGGGGCGATGGCCTCCTGGAAGGCGCTGCCGAGGGCCTGCGCCTGGGCGAGGTGGGCGGGGCCGACCTCGATGACCGTCTTGAAGCTTGCGGCCAAGACTCCTCCTTAAACAATCTGTTGATCTAAGGAGGGGTCAGTATGCCGCAGAGACCGCTGCCCGGAGGAGGTGGGTCCGGACACGGTCCGGACACGACAGTCCCCGGCAATCCTCTTCGGTGCCCGGGGTCGTCGGTCGTCGCCGATTCCTCCGTCACCGACAGGATCTGCCGGGGGCCTGGCCAGAGCCGAGATCAGGGTCACGCGGGCCTTCGGACGTCTCCGTCGGCGGGTGCGGCTCTCTCCGGTTTTCCGGTGTATTGACGAGTTTCCTCCCTATTTGCCCCAAGTCAATACCTTCCTCAGGATTGGTTCGGATTCCCCGCGTAGCCTGGAAGGACCATGTGCCCTTCCGTGATCCCCCGCGGGCCGGGCGCCACCGCCTGGTCGCCCGAGACGGTGACCACCGACCCGTACAACGCCGAGACCCCGTCGGCCGCCCTGACCGAGCCGGTCACCCCCGCGGGCGCCCTTTTCGTGCGCGACCACTTCGGCGTCCCCCGCACCGCGCCCGACGCGTGGCGGCTGCGGATCGAGGGGGCGGTGCGCACCCCGTACACCCTCGGCTACGACGAGTTGGCGGCGCTCCCGCACAGGGAGCTCGAGGTGGTCCTGGAGTGCGCGGGCAACGGGCGCGGCACGATGACGCCGCGGCCGCCCGGACTGCCCTGGGGCCAGCGGGCGGTCGGCTGCGCGCGGTTCGCCGGGGTGCCGTTCGGGTCGGTGGCCGAGCGGGCCGGGGTGGACCCGGCGGCCGTCGAGTTCGTCTTCACGGGTGCCGACTCCGGGAGCGTGCACGGCCGGCCGGCCGCCTTCGAGCGCAGCCTCCCGCTGCCCGTCGCCCTCCACCCGGACACCCTCCTCGCCACCCACCTGGGCGGCGCGCCCCTCACCCCCGAGCACGGCGCGCCCGTGCGGCTCGTGGTCCCCGGGCGGTACGCCGTGGCGGACGTGAAGTGGCTGGTCGGGGTGCGGGCGGTGACCGTGCCCTTCGCGGGCGTCTTCCAGACGGAGGAGTACGTGTACGTCGACGCGCGCGGCACCCCCGAGGGGCCGGTGACCGCACTGCGGGTCAAGTCCCTGATCACCGCGCCCGAGCCGGACGAGGACCTGCGGCGCGGCCGCGCGACGGTGGTGCGGGGCCGTGCCTGGTCGGGCGAGGGGGTCCCGGTGCGGCGGGTCGAGGTGCGGGCCGTGCCCGAGGACGAGCCGGAGGCGGAGTCGGCCGGCTGGCAGGACGCGGACCTGGAGGCGCCCTCGGGGCCGTACGCCTGGACGGGCTGGTCGTACCGGTGGACCCCGCGCTCCCCCGGTCGCTACCGGGTGCTCGCCCGGGCCACCGACGCGCACGGCGCCACCCAGCCGGACCAGGCCCCCTGGAACGCCCACGGCTACGGCTGCAACACCGTCGCCGCGGTCGACGTGGTGGTCGTCTGAGGCCATCGGACGGTCGGCCGAAGTCGGTCGGCCGAGGTCGGTCGGCCGAGGTTGTTCTACCGAGGTCACCGGCGAGGGTCAGCCGATCGGATGATCCGGTCGGCCCGGGAGCGGCCCGACCGGCGAGACACCCCCGGGCACTGTCAGTGGTGTGGTGTTGGCTGGGAGTCGCACAGCATCCGTTACGAGGAGTCGCCATGACCGCCGCCGCCCACCGCAACGTCCAGCCGCCCGCCGCGCAGGCCTCGCTCGGCGCGGGGGTGGTGGTGACCGACGACGCGGGCCGGGTGCTGCTCGGCCTGCACCGCTCGGGCGTGTGGGAACTGCCCGGTGGCAAGGTGGAGCCGGGCGAGTCGATCGAGCAGGCGGCGGTCCGCGAACTCGCCGAGGAGACCTCGCTCGTGGCGGACCCGGCCGACGTCGCGGTCGTCGGTCTGATCCTCGACACCGAGACCTCGGCGGAGCTGACCAGGATGACCGCGGCGACGGTCGTCCGCGCCCACACCGGCGCCCCGGCGGTCACCGAGCCCGACAACATCGAGCGCTGGGAGTGGATCCCGCTCGACCGCCTGCCCGCCGGCCTGTTCCTGCCCTCGGCCCAGGCGCTGAAGCTGTGGCGCCCCGAACTGCCCATCGAGGACGGCCCGTTCCACCGCTACGTAGTGGTGCCCCGATAGGGCCTTTCACCGCCAGGACGCCCCTGACATCATGCCGAAGGGGAGGGGGATGCACTGTGGGTACGGGAGACCGGGTGACGGTTCCACCGCCGGGCGACGTGGCGACGCTGGCGGCACGCGAGGCAGGACTCGGGGTGTACTTGAGGGGGTTCCGCGCGCAGCACTCCGAGGGCGAGCTGCGGAGCCGGCGGCGGTCCTTGTTACCGCCGCCGGTGGTCCTGCTGCTCGGGGTGGCGGCGCTGGCGGTGCCGGTGCTCGCCACCAGCGAGGTGGGCGTGGGGCTGGGGGTCTCGCTCCTCGTCCTGCCGTTCGGCGTCCTCGGCCTGGTGCTGTGGCAGTCCTGTCGCGCCCCCGCGGCGGCGCTGCGGCCGTGCGAGTACCTGTACCTGTACGAGCGGGGTCTGGTCGTCCCCGGTGAGGACGGCCACGCGCGGGCGGTGCCGTGGCGGTCCGTCACGGCGATGCACCAGGACGTCACCCGTACCTACGTGCACGGCGGTTACACGGGCACGCGCTACTACTACCGCCTCCTCACCGGCGGCCGCTGTGAGGTGACCGTCGGCGGGTTCCTCAACGAGGAGACCGTGCCGAAGCCCTCCGACTCACAGATCCGCGAACTGGCCCAGATCGTCCTGGACGAGACCGTGCGCCGCGCCATGCCCCCGGCGGTCACGGCCCTGGAGGCGGGGCAGCCGGTCGCGTTCGGCGACGTGGCCCTCGACGGCGAGGGGATCAGACTGCCCTCGGGGACGGCCCCCTGGGAGCGGGTGAAGCACTGCGAGCTGCGCGGGGACGGGCTCTTCGTGGTGCGCACGGCCGGGGTCGGGCGGTGGGCGCGGGAGTCGAAGGAAATACCGGACTTCCCCGTCTTCTGGGCGCTGGTCAAGGAGCTCTTCCCGCACGCCCGCGAGTCCCGCCGCTGACCGGAGGGCTCGCTCTCGCTCCGCGAGCCGGACGGTCGGCTAGCCGCTCGGCGTGCCGGGGGGCTGCCAGCCGTCGGCGAGGATGCCGAAGACCTCCTCCACCGCCGCCCGGCGATCCTTCCGCCCCTGCGCGAGGACCGGGACCTCCAGGGCGAATCGAGCGAGCGCGGCGCAGGCGAGGTTGCCGTGCTCCACACCGAACGCGTCGGCGATGGCCGCGCCGAGGGTGTCGGCGTGGCGGGTCCACCTGCGCTCGGCGTACGCGCGCAGCGCCGGAGTGGAAGCCACCAGGTGGTTGAACGCCTCCCGCTGCGGATGCGCCGCGATCGGCAGCCACGTGTCCAGGACATGCGTCCGCAGGGCGTCGATGACGCTCTGGCCGGTCTCACGCCCGCGTACCGCGGCGGCCAGGCCGGCGTCCGTGCTCTCTTCCCGGTCGAAGACCAGGGCCTCCTTGCCGGTGAAGTGCTTGAACACCGTGGTGGTCGACACGTCGGCGGCTTCGGCGATGTCCCGGATGCTCACGTGGTCATAGCCGCGCTCCAGGAAGAGGCGGAGTGCGGCGTCGGCGATCGCCTGCCGGGTGGCCGCCTTCTTGCGTTCGCGGCGGCCGGTCGGGGGCTCGGTCATGGCGCGCTCCTAGCCGAGGGCGGCATTCGTAGCTTTATGCATCACAGAGCTTAGTCGCGCGATCACATGAGTTGTCGGATTTCACTTTTCTGCCGGGCGAGACCTCGACCGTCCCGGCGGGGGTGTCACCGAGCAAAGCGGGCCCGACGTGGCTAGCGTGGCCGTAGAGACAAGGACGTCCACGATCGGAAGAGAGAGTCATCGTCATGACCTCACGACCTGAAGGCACCCCGGCCTGGACCGACGCCATGTTCACCGATGTCGAGGGCGCGAAGTCGTTCTACGGCGACGTGCTCGGCTGGACCTTCGGCGAGGCCTCCTCGGAGTTCGGGAACTACACCCAGGCCTATCGCGACGGCAAGGCCGTCGCGGCCGTCGTTCCCCCGATGCCCGGGCAGGACGGCGAGCCGCAGTCGGCCTGGTGTCTGTACTTCGCCTCCCCCGACGTCGCCGCCACGGCCGAGAAGATCAAGAGCGCGGGCGGCACGCTGCTGATGGAGCCCATGCAGGTGGGAGAGTTCGGCTCCATGTGCATCGCGCAGGACCCGACGGGCGTCGTGTTCGGCGTCTGGCAGGCGGGCACCCACGAGGGCTTCGAGCGCGAGGGCGAGACGGGCAGCTACGTATGGGCAGAGGTGTTCACCCGCGAGCCGAAGAAGGCCGACGCGTTCTTCACCCAGGTCTTCGGCTACAACTCGAAGAAGATCAAGGACGAGCACATGGACTACCGGGTCTTCGACCTCGGTGGTGACGCTCCCGTGCTGGGCCGGATGGTGATGACGCCGGACGACTTCCCCGCGGAGATCCCCTCGTACATCCAGATCTACTTCGCCGTCGACAACTGCGACAAGGCCGTGGAGCGGGCCGAGGCGGCCGGCGGGCGGAAGGTGTTCGGTCCGATGGACAGCCCGTTCGGCCGGTTCGCGGCGATCCTGGACCCGCAGGGCGCGGCGTTCGCGGTGATCGACGTGAAGACGACCGTCGGCGAGATGCCCGAGATGGTCTGAGCCGTCCTCGCGGGGCGCAGGTGCCCGGGATCCCCGAGGGTCCCGGGCACGCGTGCGTCCGGAGGTCAGGCGCCGTCGCGGACGGAGACGATGCCGTTGAAGACGCCTGCGTACGCGGTTCCGTCCGGGCCGATGGTGATCGGGGCCCAGTTGTTGTCGTAGGCGGGTCCGGTGCCGGTGAGTTGCCGCCAGGCCCGCCGGCCGGTGCGGAAGTCGACGGCGGTCAGGTACCAGGCGTCGATGCCGAGGGTGTTCGGCTGCTTCTCGTAGAAGTAGAGCAGGCCGTTGGCGGTGGAGAGCTTGGGCACGGTGGAGGGCGAGCGGACGTCGCTCTCCCACACGGTGTCGCAGCCGCTGCCGTCGGCTCGGACGTCGATCCGGGTGGCGCCGCCCACGACGCTGCGACCGAAGGTGAGGGTGGTGGGGTTCTCGTAGCCGTGGTTGTTCTCGACGACGAGGCTGTCGCCCCAGCTGATCAGTGAGTTGTCGGTGGTGGAGGCTCCGGATCCGAAGACGGGGACCTTGCAGACCAGGCGGTCGGCCTCGGGGACGTCCGTACCGCGGCGGTAGACGAGGACGTTCATGCGGTCGTCGGCGTTGTCGGTGATGGCGACGTAGCGCGCGCCGCGCTGTCCGAAGAGGTCGGGGGTGGTGCCCGAACCCTGGTTCACGGAACCGGGTTTGGTGCCGGTGCCGCGGTCGTAGGTCTGGCGCCACTGGACGCGCGGGGTACCGTCGGGGTCGGCGCGGAAGCTGTAGAGGGCGTGGTCGGAGACGATGGAGACGCCGTCCTCCGCGACGGAGAAGGAGTTCTGGATCTCCTCGCCGTCGAGCCTGACCGCGCGCAGGGCTCCGGTGGCCGGGTGGACGGTGCCGACCCGGCCGAGGCGGGTCACCCACCAGATGCGGCCGTCCCAGTCGGGCATCACGGAGGTGACGGGGTCGCAGACGCCGCCGGGGAAAGGGTTGGTCCAGCTGACGCAGTCGTGCGGGACGAGGGAGGTCAGGTCCCAGTCGTCCTCGACCAGGAACTCCCATGCCCCGTCCGGCTTCTGACGGTGTGCGACGCGCAGGACGTGCTGGCGCGAGTCGGCGAGGACGACGCGGTCGCGGTCGTCGAGGTAGAAGTAGGCGCCGCCGGAGGTGTCCTTGAAGATCTTCTCGAAGTCGAGTCGGGTGATCGCCTCGACGGTGGAGGAGCGCTGCGGCAGCCGGTATTCGGCGAGGGTGTCGAGGGTGCCCGGGTCGAGCAGCTTGAGCAGGAAGCCCTTGAAGGTGCCGCAGACGGTGACGAGCCGGCCGCCGGCGTCGAAGGTGACGGTGGCGCACTCGCCGCCGAGGGCGGCGATCTGCTCGCTGTCGACCCGCGGGGCGCGGCCGAGCGGCCCGGGGAAGGGGTGGGTGCCGCTGCCCGCGGCGTCGGCGTGCATGCCGCTGCGGCCGTTGGGGGCGAGGTACGGGTGCTGGGGCGGCGGCTCGCCGGGGACGGGCCGGGCGGTGGCGGGCGCGCCGTCGTAGTGGTCGACGAGCCGGTGCCCGGGGGCCAGCGGTATCGCGTCGGCGAGGGCGACGGGGGTGGCGAGCGCGAGCAGGGTCGCGCTCAGTGCGGCGACCAGCGCGAGTGCGCGGGTGCTCCGCCTGGGGGGTGGGGTGGTCAATGCGGCTCCTCGGGTCCAGCCGTACGAAGGTCGCGCCGGCGGCCGACGCTAGGCCCGAGTGCGTGAGATGTACATGGAAATGCCCTCGGTTTCACGGGCACTTCACGATCATGAAACGACCGGGGGTGTCCCGGTCAGGGCCTGAGGCTCGACACCACGTTGGCGGTGGCGGCCACGCCGTTCTGGATCGTCGGCGCCATGCTGGTGCTCGCGAGGAAGAAGCCGAGCAGCGCGCAGACCAGCGCGTGCGAGAGTTTCAGGCCGCCGTTGCGTACGAAGATCACGGCCAGGATCAGCAGAAGCAGCACCACGGACACGGAAATGGCCATCGCCCTCACCCTCCTTGCGCCGCACCGGAATTGCGGCGTTCGGCGGACAGTGTGACGGAACGGACGATCCGGACGGCGGTATGGCGGCGCGGCCATCCGGGTGACTTTCCGGACTCGGCCGTTCCTCAGGGTCTGGCCAGGGCTTTCGCGTTGCCCGGCCGGGCGTCCCGGTCCAGGCAGTCCGCCCACTCCACCGTGCGGTCGCACCAGCGCCGCAGGAGGACCCGGTCGTGACCGACGGCGAGGAGGCCCGCGCCGGTCTCCGCACGGTAGGCCTCCACCGCGGCGACCAGGGCCGCGGTCGTCGAGGCGTCGAGCATGGCGGTCATCTCGTCGCAGACCAGCCAGCGCGGGCGCAGCACCAGGGCGCGAGCCAGGCAGGCGCGCTGCAGCTGCCCGTCGCTGACCTCGTGGGGGCGGCGGCCCAGCAGGTCTCCGGTGAGGCCGACCGCGGGGGTGAGGGCCGCCAGGCGGGCGGGCGCCTCGGCGCGTCGGCCGGTGGCGCGCAGCGGCTCGGCGATCAGGTCGGCGAGCCGGAGGCGTGGGTCGGCGGAGAGCCGGGGCTGCTGGAAGACGACCCCGATCGCGGTGCGCAGCTCGCGCGGGGCGCGGTGGCGCCAGGCCCGGATCTCGGTGCCGTCGACGGTGACCCGGCCGGCGTCGGGGCGGTGCAGCAGGGCGGCGACCCGGGCCAGGGTGGACTTGCCGCAGCCGCTGGGGCCGAGCAGGCCGAGCGCCTCGCCGGGGGCGACGGTGAGGGTCGCGCCCCGGAAGACGGGGGCGCGGCGCTCGTATCCGGCGCTGACGCAGTGGAGTTCAAGCATCCTCGGCTCCGAAGGGGTGGTGGCAGGCGATGCCCGCCTCGAAGGCGGGACGGACGGCGCAGGCCGCCGTGGCCCGCGCGCAGCGCGGGGCGAAGGCGCAGCCCTCGGGAAGGTCGGACAGCTCCGGCGGCAGCCCGGGGATCGGGGTGAACTCCCGTTCCGGCAGGGCGTTCAGGAGTCCGCGGGCGTAGGGGTGACGGGGCCCGGGGGTGCCGAAGAAGCGGGCGGCGGTGGTGAGTTCGACGATGCGGCCCGCGTACATGACGGCCACCCGGTCGGCGACCCGCCGGGCGGCCGCCAGGTCGTGGGTGATGAGCAGCAGTGCCTTGCCGTCGTCGGTGTGCCGGCGCAGCTCGTCGGCGGTGCGGTCGACGAGTTCCCGGTCGAGTCCGGTGGTGGGCTCGTCGGCGATGAGGAGCGGTGCGTCGCCGATGAGGGCGAGGGCGGTGGCGGCGCGCTGGGCGAGGCCGCCGGAGAGTTCGTGCGGGTAGCGGTCCAGGTGCCCGGCCGGGAACGCGGCCCGCCCGGCGGCGGCTTCGGCGGTCGCGCGCCGCTCGCGTCGCGGGGTGTCGGTGAGGGCCCGTACGGTCTCCTCCAGGTGGGCCCGTACGGTGCGCACCGGGGTGAGGTGGGCGGCGGGGCTCTGCGGGACGAGGCCGATGCGCCGTCCCCGTACGGTGCGGGCGAGGGTGCGTTCACCGGCGGCGAGCAGGTCGGTGCCGTCGAGGTGGGCGGTGCCCGCGGTCTCGGCGTTGCCGGGCAGGAGTCCGAGGAGTGCGGAGGCGAGGACGGACTTGCCGCATCCGCTCTCGCCGACGAGGGCGAGGCACTCCCCCGCCGCCAGGTCGAAGCAGGCGTCGGTGACGGCGGCGACGCCGCGTCCACCGCGCAGCCGGAAGCGGACGGTGAGGCCGCGGACGCTGAGGACGGCGTCGCCGGCGCGCTCGGCGGTGACGGCTTCGAGGGCCCGCAGGACATGCTCGTTCACAGCATCAGCTCCGATCGGCGGCGCGGATTGAGCCGGTCCCGCCAGATCCCGGCGAGGCCGGCGATGGCGAGGGTCGGCACGATCAGCAGGAGGCCGGGGAAGAGGGTCGGCCACCAGTCGCCGGCGAGCAGCGAGGAGCGGGCGGTCTGCACGAGGTTGCCGAGACTGGCCTGGTGGCTGGGCAGGCCGAGGCCCAGGAAGGACAGGGCCGACTCGTGCCACATGGCGTGCGGCACCATGAGCACGGCGGCGAGCCCGGCCTGCGGCAGGACGGCGGGCAGCAGGTGCCGTACGGCGATCCGCCACCGGGAGGCGCCGCCGGAGATCGCGGCGTCCACGAAGGGCCTCGAGCGCAGCGAGAGGACCTCGGAGCGGACGATCCGGGCGGTGGACAGCCAGTGGGTGAGCGCCACGGAGACGATCACGGGCCAGACCCCGGGCCGGAACATGGCGACGACGAAGATGCCGAGGAGCAGGTGCGGCACGGAGGAGAACGCGTCGACGATCCGCATGACGAACCGGTCGGTGCGCCCGCCGAGCGCTCCGGCGGCGGCGCCGACCGCGGTGCCGATGACGGTGGCGACCAGGGCGGCGACCAGGCCTACGAGAAAGGAGATCCGCAGCCCGTAGACGCAGCGCAGGAGCAGGTCGCGGCCGAGGTCGTCGGTGCCGAAGGGGTGGTCGGCGGACGGCGGCAGGAGCTTGGCCGACAGGTCGACGGCCTGTTCGTCGAGCCGGACGAGTGGCGGGACGAGCAGGACGGCGAGGACGACGGCGCCGGTGACGAGGGCGGAGGCCCAGAGGCGTACGCGCCGGGTGCGGGTGTCGAGGCGTGCCTGCCGGGTACGGGGGTCAGCCATCGAAGCCCACCCGGGGGTCGGCGAGCCCGTACAGCAGGTCGGAGAGCAGGTTGCCGAGCAGGACGGCGGCCGTGGCCAGCACGGTGAGCGCGGCGAGCAGCGGGAAGTCGGCGGAGACGGCGGCCTGCACGGTGGCGGCGGCGATGCCGGGCCAGCTGAAGACGGTCTCCACGAGGAGGGCGCCGGTGATGAGTTCGGGGACGCGCGAGCCGATCAGGGTGAGCATGGGCAGCATCCCGGAGCGCAGGGCGTGGCCGGTGAGGACGGTCCGTTCGGCGAGGCCGCGGGCGCGGGCGCCGCGTACGGGGTCCTCCTCCAGTGCGTCGCCGACGCCCTGTCTCACGTACAGGAAGAACCAGGGCAGTTGGGAGACGCCGAGCACGAGCGCGGGCAGCACGAGGTGGGCGGCGACCTGGCCGGCGGTGACGGTGTCGCTGGCGGTGTCGGTGAGTCCGCCGGCCGGCAGCGCGCCGAGTCTCAGTGCGAAGAACCAGATGGCGAGCAGGCCGAGCCAGAAGGCGGGGGCGGCTTCCAGGGTGTACGCGGCGGAGCTGACGGCCCGGTCGAGGAGGCCGCCGCGGCGGCGTGCGGCGAGCACGCCGAGCGCGGTGCCGAGGGCGACGGCGACGAGGAAGGCGGTGGCGGCTAGCAGGGCGGACCAGCCGATGCGTGCGGCGATGACGTCGGCGACGGGCCGGCGCATGACGCTGGAGTCGCCGAGGTCGCCGGTGACGGCGTGGCCGATCCAGTCCCACCAGCGGGTGAACAGGGGCCGGTCGACGCCGAGGTTGGCGCGGAGCTGGTCGAGGTTCTCCTGCGAGGCGGTGAGTCCGGCGGTGCCGGCGTAGGCCTTGACGGGGTCGAAGGGGGAGGCTGCGGCGACGGCGAAGACCGCGAAGGTGACGGCGAGCAGGACGGGCACGGCGGCCAGCGCGCGCCGTCCCGTCATCCGCGCCATGGCCCCCCAGGGGAGGCGGCGGCTCACTGCTTGGGCCTCCAGCTCTCGACGTTCCACCAGGGGCCGGCGGCGAGGCCGTGGTCGTGCGGTTCGACCTGGGTGGTCAGGCCGCCGGGGGTGGTGTCCCAGCGGTCGTTCACGACGTAGAGGTGGTCGATGTGGGTGAGGAAGGTGTAGCCGGGGTTCTGCACCAGCCGGCGCTGGACGGTGTCGTAGGCGGCCTTCCGCTTGGCCTTGTCGTTCGTCCTGCGGCCGTCGTCGAGCGCCTTGTCGACGGCCTTGTCGTCGTACCAGGCCATGTTGTTGAAGCCGTCGCCGCCGAGCGAGGACTTCAGGAGCAGGTACTGGTCGAAGTCGGGGTCGCCGGGCGAGCCGCCGCCGGCGAGCACCGCGTCCTGCTTCATGCGGGGCTCGATGACCTCCCAGGTGCCGGCCTGGGTCGTGATCTCGATGCCGGCCTTCTTGGCGTCGGAGGCGTAGGCGAGGGCGTGGTCCTGGCGGAGCTTGTCGCCGGAGAGGTACCAGAGCGGGAAGGCGGCGCGTACGCCGTTCCTGACGCGGACGCCGTCGGGTCCCGGCTTCCAGCCGGCGGCGTCGAGGAGCTGCTTCGCCCCGGCGAGGTCGTGGGTGCGCTCGGTGCCCTCGGCGAACCATTCGCTGCCGGTGGGTACGGGGCCGTAGGCGGGCTTTCCGGCGCCTTCGAGGATCTTGTCGACCATGGCTCGCCGGTCGACGGCGATGTCGAGGGCGCGGCGGATCGCGGTGTCGCCGGCGACCGGGTTGTGGGTGGGCAGGGTGACCGTGCGGTAGTCGTAGGTCTTGGCCGCGTAGGTCTTCCTGCCCTTGTCGTGCGCGAAGCCGGCGGCGAGGTTGGGCGGCAGGATGGCGCCGTCGAGGTCGCCGGCGCGCAGCCGGGTGGCGCGGACATCGTCGTCCTTGATGACGGCCATGGTGAACTTCTTCACGGCCGGGGCGCCGCCCCAGTAGCCGGGGTTGGCCCGGAAGGTGAGCTTCTCGCCCTTGGACCAGCCGGTGAGGAGGTACGGGCCGGTGCCGATCGGCCGGGTGGTGAAGGAGCCGGTGTTGACGTCCTGCTTCCCGGCGACGTGCTCGGGGGCGATGGCGAGGACGGTGCGCTCGGCGAACGGCGCGTAGGGGTAGGCGAGGGTGAAGACGACGGTGTCGTCGCCTACGGCCTTGACGTCCTTCAGGGCGTCGAGCTCGGTCCTGGAGGCGTTGTTGGTCTTCGGGTCGAGGACGGTCCTGTACGTGAAGACGACGTCCTTCGCCGAGAAGGGCTGCCCGTCGCTGAACTTGACGCCCTTGCGGAGCCGGTACGTGTAGGTCAGGCCGTCGGCGCTGATCCGCGGCAGGGACACGGCGAGGGCGGGCCGCAGCCTCATGTCGGCGTCGAAGGCGAGGAGGCCGTCGAAGATCTTGGAGTTGCCGTCCTTGCCGTAGCCGAGGAGGGGGCTGAGGGTCTCGGGCTCGTAGGCGATGCCGACGACCGCGGAATCCCTGGGTCCGCTGGCGCCCGCCGCGCCGCCGCCGGGGTTCGAGCAGGCCGCCGCGGTGAGGACCAATGCCCCCGTGACCAGCGCGACGGTCCCGCTGCGGATGGATCGGGCGGCCATCGTGTCCACACCCCTCTTGAAGATCAACTGTTATTGCGAAGACCTCGCAATTAAACAGTATGTAAAGGGGTGCGAACACAAGGGACCCTTACGCGGGCGCCGGGAGCCCCACCAGCTCCGCGATCACGTCCTGGTGCCGGCCCGCCGAACCCAGCGCGATCGCGGCCGACTTGGCCCGCTTGAGCGCCAGGTGCGCCGGGTGCTCCCAGGTCATCCCGATGCCGCCGTGCAGCTGCACGCACTCCTCCGCCGCGTGCACCGCGACCTTGGAGCAGTAGGCCTGGGCGACGGCCACGGTCAGCTCGGCGTCCGCGGCCCCGGTGGCGAGCGCGTCGGCGGCGGCGCGGGCCGCCGCCCTGGCTCCCACGAGCTCGAGCCACAGCTGGGCCATCCGGTGCTTCAGTGCCTGGAAGGAGCCGACCGGCCGGTTGAACTGGTGGCGCTCCCGGGTGTGCCGGACGGTCTCCTCAAGACACCACTCGGCGATCCCGAGCTGCTCGGAGGCGAGCAGTCCGGCCCCCTCGAGCAGCCCGCGCCGGACCGCCGCGCGCGCCGTCCCGGCGTCGGCCAGCCGGGTGCCCTCGGCGCCGCTCGCGTCGACGAGGGCCAGCGGCCTGGTCAGGTCGAGCGAGGACTGTGGGCTGATCACCGCGTCCGCGGCGGCGACCGCGTACAGGCCGTCGGCCCGCGGCACGAGCAGCACATCGGCGACGGCGGCGTCCGCCACGGCCGGAACGGGCCCCGCCGCGGCCGGCGCGGTGGCGAACGGGACCGCGAGGACGGCGACGGTGCCGCCGGAGGCGAGCGCGGCGAGCAGCTCGGCGGCCGGACCCTGTCCGTCGCCGAGCGCGAGCAGGGTCCCGGTCGCCACCACCGCGCTGGTGAGGTACGGCGCCGGGGTCACCGCCCGGCCCAGCTCCTCCAGGACCACGGCCGCCTCACGGTGGCTCGCGCCCTGGCCGCCCTGCTTCTCGGGGACGAGCAGCCCGGCGGCACCGATCCCGCCGGCGAGCGCGTCCCACAGGCCCGGCGGGTACGGGCTCTCGCCCTCGATCCGGCCGAGCAGCTCCTGCGCGCCCGCCCGGTCGGCGATCAGGCCGCGCACCGCCGCCCTCAGGTCGTCCTCGGTCTCGGAGTACAGCAGATCGGGCTGATGCGTCATCGGGTCAGGTCCTTCCAGGCGACGTCCTTGTCGTTGCGCGGCTCGGGGGGCAGGCCGAGGACGCGTTCGGCGACGATGTTGAGCAGCACCTCGGTCGTGCCGCCCTCGATCGAGTTGCCCTTGGAGCGCAGATAGCGGTAACCCGCGTCGCGCCCGGTGAAGTCGACGAGATCGGGCCGGACCATCGCCCAGTCCCCGTACAACAGGCCCTCGTCACCGAGGAGTTCCACCTCCAGACCGCTGATGGCCTGGTTGAGCCGGGCGAAGCCCAGCTTCATGGCGCTGCCCTCGGGCCCCGGCTGGCCGGCCACGAGCTGCTGGCGCAGGCGCTCACCTGTGAGCCGGGCCACCTCGGCGTCCACCCACAGGTCGAGCAGCCGGCGGTGCAGGTCGTGGGTGCGCAGTTCGGGGCGGGCCCGCCAGGTCCCGGCGAGCTTGCCGATCATGCCGCCCTCGCGGGGGATGCGGGCGCCGCCGATGGAGACCCGCTCGTTCATCAGGGTGGTCTGGGCGACCCGCCAGCCGTCCCCGACCTCGCCGAGGCGGTGGGCGTCGGGGATGCGGACGTCGGTCAGGAAGACCTCGTTGAACTCCGCCTCTCCGGTGATCTGGCGCAGTGGCCGGACCTCGACCCCGGGGTCCGTCATGTCGCAGACGAAGTAGGTGATGCCGCGGTGCTTGGGCAGGTCCGGGTCGGTGCGGGCGATGAGGATGGCCCAGCGCGCCACATGGGCGCTGGAGGTCCACACCTTCTGCCCGTTGACCACCCACTGGTCGCCGTCGCGCACGGCACGGGTGCCGAGGGCGGCGAGGTCGGAGCCGGCGCCGGGCTCGCTGAAGAGCTGGCACCAGACCTCGTCGCCGACCCAGAGCGGCTTCAGGAAGCGCTCCTTGACCTCGTCGGAGCCGTACGCGAGGAGGGTGGGAGCCGCCATGCCGAGGCCGATGCCGATCCTGCGCGGGTCGTTGTCGGGGGCGCCGGCGGCCGCGAGTTCGGCATCGACGACGGCCTGCAGGGCGCGCGGGGCGTCGAGCCCGCCGAGGCCCACCGGGTAGTGCACCCAGGCGAGTCCGGCGTCGAACCGGGCGCGCAGGAACTCGGTGCGGCCGGTGGTGGCGGGCGGGTGCGCGGCGAGCAACCGCCGGGTACGTTCCACGAGTCCGGCGGCCTCGACGCGGTGGTCGGTCATGCGCGGACCCCTTCCGGGAGGACGACGAGACGGCCGGTGGTGACGCCCTCGGAGACCCGCTGCACGGCGTCGGCGGCGGCGTCGAAGGGGACGCGCTCACTGACGTACGGCTTGATCAGGCCCTTGGCGGCGAGTTCGGTGAGGGTCTCGTGGCAGCGCAGGACGGCGGCCGGGTCCTTGAGGTTGTACAGGCCCCAGTGCAGGCCCACGATCGAGTAGTTCTTGATCAGGGCGTGGTTGAGGGTGGGCGCGGGGACGGTGCCGCTCGCGAAGCCGACGACCACGATCCGGCCCTCGAAGGCGACGACCTTGGCGGACTGCTGGTAGGCGGCGCCGCCGACGGGGTCGTAGATCACGTCGGCGCCGCGGCCGCCGGTGGCCTCCTTGACGGCGGCGACGACGTCCTCGGCGTGCCGGTCGACGACGGTGTCGCAGCCGAGTTCGCGGGCGACGGCGGCCTTGTCCGCGCCGCCGACGACGCCGATGACGGTGGCGCCCGCGGCCTTGCCGAGCTGCACGGCGGCGCTGCCCACCCCGCCGGCGGCGGCGTGCACGAGCAGGGTCTCGCCCTCCTTCAGGGCGGCCCTGCGGTGCAGGCCGAACCAGCCGGTCTGGTAGCCGATGTGCAGGGCGGCGGCCTCGGCGTCGTCCAGGGCCTCGGGGGCGGGGAGCAGGGCGGCCGCGTCGGCGACCGCGTACCCGGCGAGACCGCCGTGCGGGAGGGCCGGGGTCGCGATGACCCGTCGGCCGTCCTCGGTCTCGGCGCAGATCTCGACGCCGGGGGTGAAGGGCAGCGGGGGCCGCACCTGGTACTGGCCCCGGCACAGCAGCGCGTCGGGGAAGTTGATGCCGGTGGCGCGGACCTTCAGCAGGACCTGTCCCTCGCCGGGGGTGGGCCGGTCGACGTCGTCGCGCTGCATCACCTCGCCCGGTTCGCCGTTCTCGTGCACTCGCCATGCCTGCATCCGGGGCCTCCAGCAGCCGTACGTGCGTCCTGCGCGGTCGACGGCATACTAAGCGGTCGCTTGGACTGAGGGAACCAGGCTCTCAGGACTTCTTGCCGCGCGCCGCCACTTCCCCGGTCACCTCCGCGGTCACTTCCTGGGGCGCGCCCTCACGTGCATCCGCTCCCCCTGCGGCCCGAACAGGCTCAGGAACTCCACCGGCCGGTCCCCCGCAGGCCCGAACCAGTGCGGGACCCGGGTGTCGAACTCGGCCGCCTCGCCCGAGGTCAGCACCACGTCGTGCTCGCCGAGCACGAGCCGCAGCCGCCCCGAGAGCACGAACAGCCACTCGTACCCCTCGTGGACCCGCGGCTCGGCCGGTTCCGCGCCGGGCTCCTGGACCACCTTGTACGCCTGGAGCCCGCCGGGCTGGCGGGTGAGCGGGTACAGGGTGCGACCGTGCCGGATGATCGGCTTCGCCTTCACCCGCGGGTCGCCGACGGGCGGGGCGCCGACCAGTTCGTCCAGCGGCACCTGGTGCGCGCGGGCGATCGGAAGCAGCAGCTCCAGGCTGGGTCTGCGCTGCCCCGACTCGAGGCGGGACAGGGTGCTCACGGAGATGCCGGTGGCGGCGGAGAGCTCGGCGAGCGTGGCCCCGCGCTCGCGGCGGATCCGGCGGAGCCGGGGGCCGACCTCGGTCAGGACGGCGTCGATGCGTTCGTCTTCGGTCATGCGGCTATTGCAGAAACGGCAAGTCCGATTGTCAAGCGAGCAGCTTCGCGGGCACGCTCGCAGCATGGACGACAACACCCTGAACGAGACGTACGACGTGGTGGTCATCGGCGGCGGCGCGGCGGGGCTCAGCGCGGGCCTGGTCCTGGGCCGGGCCCGGCGCAGCGCCCTGGTCGTCGACGCCGGCGGGCCGCGCAACGCGCCCGCCGCCCATATGCAGGGCTTCCTCACCCGGGACGGGATGAGCCCGGCGGAGTTCCTGGCCGTCGCGCGGCGGGAGATCGCCGGGTACGGGGTGGAGTGGACGCGCGGCCTGGTCACGGCCGCGGCTGCGGAGGCGGACGAGGGCTTCACCGTCACTCTGGCGGACGGGCGGACGACCCGCGCACGCCGGCTGATCGTGACGACCGGCCTGGTGGACGAGCTGCCCGACATCGACGGGGTCGCCGAGCGGTGGGGTCGGGACGTGATCCACTGCCCGTACTGCCATGGCTGGGAGGTGCGCGACCAGGCCTTCGGCGTGATCGCACATCCGGTCATGCCCGCGCACCAGGCGCTGATGGTCTCGCAGTGGTCCGCCGATGTGACGCTCTTCCTGCACACCGCCCCGGAGCCCTCGGCCGAGGACGCCGGCCGGCTCGCGGCGGCCGGCGTGACGGTGGTCGAGGGCGAGGTCGCGGGGCTCGTGGTCGAGGAGGACCGGTTCACCGGCGTACGGATGGCGGACGGTCGGGTCGTACCGCGCGAGGTGCTGTACGTGGGGACCCGGACCGTACCCCGCGACGGGCTGCTCGCGGCGCTCGGTGCGGCCACGCACGAGACCCCGTTCGGCAGGTTCGTCACGGTCGACGAGACGGGTCGGACGAGCGTGCCCGGAGTGTGGGCGGCGGGGAACGTGATCGGCGCGCAGGAGCAGGTGATCAACGCGGCGAGCGGCGGCTACCGGGCGGCGGCAGTGATCAACGGGGAGCTGCTGATGACGGATCTGGACCGGAAGGCGGCCGGTTCCGGGGCCTGACGGGTCTTCAGCAGTCGGACGGGGCTTCAGTTCTGGCGCGCCGCGCGCTATCGATGCGCCATGACGGACTACGTGAAGGCCGACACGAAGGACGAGCCGAGCGCGGACCTGCCGGGGCTGCCCGCCCCTCCCCCGCTGGGCGCGACCGCGCTGCCGGCCGGCACCTTCGCGGGCCGCGCGGTCGTGGTCACGGGCGGGGGCTCCGGGCTCGGCAAGGCGATCGCCGCCGAGTTCGCGCGCCTCGGCGCCGACCTGGTGATCGTGGGGCGGACCGCCATGCGGCTCGCGGCGGCCGGCGAGGAGCTGGCCGCCGTCGCGGGGGCGCGGGTGGTGACGGGGGTGTGCGACATCCGGGATCCGGAGCGGATCGCCGGGGCCCTCGACGCCTGCGAGGCCGCCCTGGGCGCCCGGCCGGACGTCCTGGTGAACTGCGCGGCCGCCAACTTCCCCGTACCGGCGGAGGACCTGTCCCCCAACGGCTGGCGGGCGGTGGTGGACATCACGCTCACCGGAACCTGGTTCGCGACCCGGGAGTTCGCCCGGCGGCACCTGGCGGCGGGGACGCCGGCGTCGGTCGTCAACGTCGGGGCCTCGTACGCCTGGACCGGCGGGCCGGGGTACGCCCACTCGGCGGCGGCGAAGGCCGGGGTGAAGAACCTGACCGAGACGCTGGCGGTGGAGTGGGGGCCGTACGGGATCCAGGTCAACGGACTGGTGCCCGGCCTCATGCCGCACGAGGACATGGTCCCCGCCGTCCGGGCGAACCTCGACCGGGCGGGCCGCCCGGACGGCCGGCAGCCCGCGCTCCGGGTCGGCCGACCGCGCGAGCTGGGCTGGGCGGCCACCTTCCTGGCCTCCCCGTACGCCCGATTCGTCAGCGGCCACACGCTGGTGGTGGACGGCGCGAACTGGCAACGCCGCGCCCTGGTCAACGAGCCGGTGGTGCCCGTGCGGGAGCAGCTGGGGCGGGGCCCGTTCGGGGCGACCGGAGGCTGACCGGGCCCGGCCGTGCTCGGCCGAGCGGATGAAACCGGGCCGACGGGGCTGCGCAGACCGGCAGCGGAGGCGAGGATCGGCCATGGTGGCCGGAACCCCGCCGCCCACCGCCACGTCTCGGCACGGCCTCCACCCCGGAAGGGACCCACCCCATGCTCGGTACGGACTTCACCAAGGGCTCACCCGACTGGCTCGACCTCGGCAGCCCGGACACCGACGCCGCGGCCGCGTTCTACGGGCGGGTCCTCGGCTGGGACTTCGTCTCGGCGGGCGCCGAGGCGGGCGGCTACGGCTTCTTCCGGCAGGACGGCAAGATCGTCGCGGCGCTCGGCCCGCTCACCGACGAGGGCGCGAGCAGCGCCTGGACGGTGTACTTCGAGACGCCGGACGCGGAGGCGACCGCCCAGGCGGTCGAGAAGCACGGCGGCAAGGTCCGCCTCGCTCCCATGGAGGTGATGGACGCCGGGAAGATGGCGGCCCTCACCGACCCGGGCGGCGCCGAGTTCGCCGTCTGGCAGCCGAACACCATGAAGGGCCTGGAGCAGACCTCGCAGGACAACACCCTGGTCTGGGCGGAGCTGCACGTCGCCGACCCGGAGTCGGTCCTCGGCTTCTACCGCGAGCTGTTCGGCTGGCGCTGGCAGGAGATGGAGGCGCCGGGCATGACGTACCGGGTGATCTCGACGGCCGAGGGGGACCAGCAGGCCGCCTCCTTCGGCGGGGCGGCCCCGCTGCAGCCGGGCGCGGACAAGGCGCGCTGGATCCCCTACTTCGCCGTGACGGACCCGGACGTGGTCGCCGCGTCCGTCCAGGAGAGCGGCGGCACGGTCCTCATGCCGCCCGCGGACGTCCCGGACGTGGGCCGGATCGCCTGGTTCGCGGACCCCTTCGGCGCACCCTTCGCCGTGCTCAAGCCCTCACCGCAGCACATGTGACTCAGCGGCCATCGAAGCGGGGCGGTCTGCGGGCCGCCTTCGCCGCGTAGCCCTCGCGGGCGTCCTCGGAGGTGAGGGTGAGGGCGGCGGCGAGCGCGGTGCGGTCGAGGGCAGCCGCGAGACCCTGGTCGGCGAAGGCGTCGATGTTCCGCTTCACGGCCCGTACGGCGAGCGGGGCGGCCGCGGCGATGGCGCCGGCCGTCTCGTACGCCGTCTCGGTCAGGTACGCGGGGGTGGTGACGAGCTGGACGAGGCCCAGGCGTTCGGCGGTGGCGGCGTCGATGCGCCGGCCGGTGAGGGCCAGGTACTTGGCCCAGCCCGCGCCGGCCTCGCGCGCGATGCGCAGGTCGCCGCCCGCGTCCACGGCGACGCCGATGCCGGTCTCGGGCAGGGCGAAGAGGGCGTCGTCGGCGGCGATGCGGAGGTCGGCCATGAGGGCGAGCTCGAAGCCGAAGCCCAGGCAGTATCCCTGCACGGCGGCGACGACCGGCTGTGGCAGCCGGGCGAAGGCGGCGAAGCGCCCGTGGACCCACCGGATGCCCTCGGCGTAGTTCTCGGCGCGCTCGGCCGCCGAGCGGCCGGTGATGGCGCCCCCGGGCGCGGTGACGTCGATCCCCGCGCAGAACGCCCGTCCCTCGGCCCGCAGCAGCACGACCCTGATCCGCTCGTCGAAGCGGATCCGGTCCGCGATCAGGCCGAGTTGCCGGCTCGCCTCCCAGCTCCAGCCGTTGAGCTTCTCGGGACGGCACAGGGTGACCACCCCGATGCCGTCCTCGACCCGCAGGACGAGGCGCTCCTCGCCCTCCGGGACCGAGTGGTCGAGTGTGTCGATCACCGGGCACCCCCTCCCGCGTTCTGACGTATCGTCAGATATGGCCGAGAGGAGCCTAGCGCCCCGCCCCTAGCGGGGGAACACCTCGAACGTCACCGCCGGACGGCCGCCGAAGCGGTCCGAGGCGCGGCCGGTCGACGTGGCGACGAAGTCACGGCAGTACTCGTCCACGTCCTGGTCCGTCAGGGCCTCGATGTACGTGCGGTGGGCGCGGAGCGAGCGGGTGGCACGCTCCAGACCCGGGGCGGCGTCCACGGCGTGGGTGGGGATGTTCGAGCCGGCCACCGCGACCCAGCGGACCCCGTCCCACGGGTCGAGCCCCTGCTCGGTGAGCTCGGGGAAGATCCAGCGGTTGCCGGCGTCGCCCGCCGCGTCCAGGGTGGCGCGGCCGACGGCGCGGTGGTCGGGGGTGTTCCAGAAGCCGCCGGGCTCCGGGCCCCAGGTGTCGCGGTGGTTGAGGGTGAGGACGAGTTCGGGGCGGTGACGGCGGATCGCGGCCGCGATCTCGCGGCGCAGCCCGAGCCCGTACTCGATCACACCGTCCCGGTGGTCGAGGAACTCCACGGTCTCGACGCCCACGACCGCCGCGCTGTCCCGCTGCTCCTGTTCGCGCAGCGGGCCGCACAGGGCCGGTTCGAGGGTGTCGATGCCGGCCTCGCCGCGGCTGGCGAGGACGTAGACGACCTCCTTGCCGGCGTCCGTCCAGCCGGCGACGGCAGCGGCACAGCCGTACTCCAGGTCGTCGGGATGGGCGACGACCGCGAGGGCGCGCTGCCAGTCGGAGGGCATCTCTTCGAGTTGCGGCGGAAGTTGCACAGTGCTGTCGGCCATGATCGCAGGATACGGTCCGGGTCCGGCGGCCGCGCCTCAGCGTGCGCCGGCGAGGATGACCGAACGGGTGAGGTTGCGGGGGCGGTCGGGGTTCAGGCCACGGCGGCCGGCGAGGGCGACGGCGAGGCGCTGGGCGCGCACGAGGGCGGCGACCGGGTCGACGGCGTCGGCGACGAACCGGGCGCCGGTGACGGTGACTTCGTCGGCGAGGCCCGGCGGGACCGGGCCGAGGCACCAGACGAGGCTGCCGGCGTCGCTGATGCTGATCGGCCCGTGCCGGTACTCCATCGCGGGGTACGACTCGGTCCAGGCTCGGGCGGCCTCGCGGAGCTTGAGCGCGGCCTCGTCGGCGAGGCCGACGGTCCAGCCGGTGCCGAGGAAGGTGAACTGGCCCTGCCTCTCCCAGCTGGCGGGCAGCGGCTCGTACAGGGCGAGTTCGGCGTCGACGATCGAGGGGCCGAGGTCGACGCCCAGACCGGCGCGCAGGAGCTGGAGGGCGGTGGTGGCGAACCGGGTCTGGACCACGGAGCGTTCGTCGGCGAAGCCGAGGTCGAGGACGGCGTCGGCGTGGTGGCCGGCGGGGCTGTCGGGCACCCCGGTGAGCACCAGGGTGGGGATGCGGCCGGCGGCCCGGGCGAGCAGGTCGGCGACCTCGGTGGTGGTGCCGGAGCGGGTGAGGGCGACGATCCGGTCGTAGCCGCGCCCGAGCGGAGTCGGGTCGGAGGCGGGGAAGGCGTCGGTCTCGCCCGCGCCGAGCGACTCGCGCAGGGCGGCGTAGGCGCGGGCGATGAAGTACGAGGTGCCGCAGCCGACGACGGCGATCCGCTCGCCGGTACGGGGCAGCAGTTCGGCCCGCTCGGCGGCGAGCTCGGCGGCGCGCCGCCAGCAGTCCGGCTGGCTGGCGATCTCGGTGTCGACGTGGGTGGTCATGTCGGTCCTCTCTCGGGGCTCGGACGGATTTCTATCCCGTGAGACAGGAGCGAACAATGAGCAATTGGTGAGCAGGGCTTGGACTTTCGTGCGCATCGGCCCCTCGCGGGCCGGCCCGGCCCCGTACGACGTGTCCGTGAGGGCGGTGGAGGATGAAGTCCGACGGCTAGCAGGTCGCCCCGCACGAGGCGCGGACGACGAGCCGGGGCCGTAGCTGCACCTGGTGGAGCGGGGAGGCGTCGCCCTCGGCGAGCCGGCGGAGCAGTATCTGCGCGGCGAGCCGGCCGACCTGGAACTTGGGCGGGGACACCGCGGTGAGCGGGGTCTCGGCGACGTCCGCGAACTCGTTGTCGTAGCTGACCAGGGCCAGGTCGTCGGGGACCCGCAGCCCGGCGCGGCGGGCGGCGGCGAGCACGAGCGCGGCCTCGCGGTCGCCGAAGCAGAGCGCGGCGGTGACCCGCGCGGCGCGCAGGGCGGCGACCGCCCGGTCGGCGCGCTCGGCCTTCCAGCGTTCCATCACGTCGCTCTGGAGGCAGGGTTCGGGCAGGCCCAGGTCGGCCACCGCGCGGGCGAAGCCGGATTCGATGGGGGCGGTGGTGGGCGCGTCGGAGCGGACGACCAGGCCGAACCGCCGGTGCCCGAGGGCGCGCAGATGGCGTACGGCGTCGTAGGCGCCGCCCTCGTGGTCGGTGCACACGTGCTCGGTGGGGTCGCCGGGGCCGTGGGCGGCGAGCCGCCGCTCGACGAGGACGGCGGGCACGGGCAGGGCGAGCAGCTCCTCGGCGCGCCGCCCCGGATCGGTGGCGGTGTGCAGGGTGGGGACCAGCAGGAGCCCGTGGACGCCGGCGGTCAGGAGCCGTTCGACGGCGGCGTCCTCCTCGGCGGGGTCGTAGTGGGAGCAGGCGAGGACGAGCCGGGCGCCGGCGGCGGCGAGTTCCTTCTCGATGCCCTGGAGCACCCGGGGGTAGTAGAAGGCGGTGTCGGGGACGAGCACGCCGACGACCCTGCGGTCGGGCCGCTCCTCCCCCACCCGCTGGGCGGCGAAGGTGCCGGCGCCCTGGCGGCGTTCGACGAGACCGAGGCCGACCAGGTCCTCGTACGCCCGGCGGACCGTCGTCACCGACACCCCGGTCTCGGCGGCCAGGGCGCGCTCGGTGGGGAGCTTGCTGCCGGGCGGCCAGGTGCCGTCGAGCATGCCGCGGCGCAGCTGGGCCATGAGGGCCCGGAACTTCAGCTCACGTCCGGACGCCGGGATCTCGCCGTGTGCCACCGGGCCCCCTGCTGCTCGGATTGCTGATCGATTGCGCGGCGAATCCTATCCCCGCCGCCGCTCTCGGAAGCCAGGGCCGTGACCGGGTCAGGGCGGTCAGAGTTCGCCGCGGGCGAGCGCGAGGAGGCGGTCGAGGACGCGCGGCCCGCCGGCCCGCACGCCGTCGTGCTCGAACTCGTCGGTCACCCAGGTGCGCAGGCCCCGGATCGCCCGCGCGGTCTGAAGCGAGTGGGCGGTGTCCACGTACATGTCGTCGTGGTAGACGGCCGCGGCGACGGGCACCTCGTTGGCGGCGAGCCGCGCGGGGTCGTAGAGCGGTGCCCAGTCGGTGCGCGCGGCGAGGTGCTCGGCGGTCTCGCGCAGCGGGCGCAGGGCGGGGTCGGTGGTGAAGTGCCAGGGGTGGACGGTCTCGCCGGTGAAGAGGACCGGCCCGTCGCCGGCGAGCGCCTTCGCCGCGTCGAACTCGGGGAACTCGGCCCGTACGCGTTCGGCGGCCCAGTCGGTCGGGCCCCGGCCCTGGGCGTAGATGGCCTCGTGCAGTACGGCGTACAGCGGATGGCCCGCGTACGAGAGCTGGGCCCGGACCCCTTCGAGGAAGGAGTCGGAGAGGGCGGGGCCGGCCGGGGTGGGGACGAAGGCGTCCTCCAGGAGGAGGTGGAGCTGGTGGCTGCCTTCTCCGCCGCCGAGGAGGATGCCGAGGGACTGGAAGGCCTCGGGGGTGAGGAGTCCGCCGCCGGGCAGGGTCACCTCGCGTTCGTCCAGGTGGGCGACGATCCGGCGGACGCGCGCGGCGTCGTCGGGGTAGCGGGCGTAGTGGGCCTCGTTCTTGCGCCGGATGCGGGGGTAGGCGGCCCGGTAGACCTCGTCGGCGCCTGCGTGCAGGGAGGGCAGGCCGCCGGTGATGAGGACGGTCTTCAGGCCCTCGGGGGCGGTGGAGAGGTAGTGGGTGGCGCAGAAGCCGCCGAAGCTCTGGCCGAGTACGGTCCAGGGGGCGCCGCCGGTCAGCTCGAGCCGGATGAGCTCGCAGTCCTTGACGATGGAGTCGGCGCGGAAGTGGGCGAGGTAGTCGGCCTGTTCGCGCGGGGTGCCGCGCAGCGGCAGGGTCTGCCGGTTGGCGGGGGTGGAGTTCCCGGTGCCGCGCTGGTCGAGCAGGAGGACCCGGAACTCCTTGACGGCCCGGCCGAGCCAGGCCTGCCGGCCGATGAAGCGGCGGGCGCCGAAGCCGGGTCCGCCCTCCAGGTAGACCAGCCAGGGCAGGTCGGTCCGGTCGGCCTGGTCGCTCGCGACGGCCTCGCGTGCGTAGAGCTCGATGGTCTCGCCGCCGGGGGCGTCGTGGTCGAGGGGGACGGTGTAGCGGCGGTCGGTGAGGACGAGACCGGGCTGGCGGTAGGTGGACAAGGTCGCGTTCTCCTGTTCATGTGCACCCCCGCCGGGACAGTGCATCACAGGACGGGGGTGAACACCGCTCCAGGGATCGGGAGCCGGGGGACAGAGGGTCCGCCGCGCCCGGGGGCCGGCGGACCGGGGCCGTCGTCAGGTCTGCATGACCGCGATCACGTTCTTCGCCGGGTCGGTCAGCCAGGCGATCGCCGGGCCGCCCCGGGTGTCCCGGCAGATCCCCTTCGCGTCGAACTCGAAGCCCGGATAGCGCTGGAACTCCACGCCCTTCGCGCTCAGCGCGTCGACCGCGGCCTCGATGTCCTCGACCTCGAAGTTGAGGATCGTGAAGCTCGCCGGGGAGTGCTGGTCGCCCTTCGGGTAGACGAAGACCCGCGCGCCGCCGGAGAGGGTGAGGAAGAGCATCCTCATGTCCCCCTCACCTCTCGCCTCGGCCTGGAGGCCCAGCGTCTCGCCGTAGAACCGGCGGGCGGCGTCGAGGTCGTCGACCGAGAAACTGCTGTACGCCGTGGTGCTGCCGAACACGGGCTTTCTCCCTTCGGTGGAACGTCTGCTGACGTCCCCTCAGGGCACACCACGCGCCGCGCACCCTGCCGCCCCCGCCACGCGGAAACGGCCGGATGGTCGCCCGCCTGTCACCCTCGGGTGCGGGGCGGGGCGGCGGGTCGTCAGGGGGCGATCGGCAGCCGGCGCTTGTGCTCGGTCAGCTCGTAGCGGCGCACGATCGAGGCGAGGGCGGCCTCGCCGACCGGCTTGCCCTCCAGGAAGTCGTCGATCTCGTCGTACGTCACACCGAGGGCGTCCTCGTCGGGCTTGCCCGGGTCCAGGGTCTCCAGGTCGGCGGTCGGGGTCTTCCAGACCAGCTCGGCGGGGGCGCCGAGCTCGGCCGCCACGGCGCGCACCCGGCGCTTGGTGAGGCCGGTGAGCGGGACGAGGTCGGCGGCGCCGTCGCCGTACTTGGTGAAGAAGCCGGAGACGGCCTCGGCGGCGTGGTCGGTGCCGACGACCAGGCCGTTGTGCGCGCCCGCGACCGCGTACTGGGCGATCATCCGCTGCCGGGCCTTGATGTTGCCGTGGACGAAGTCCTGGTGGTGCGCGTCGCGGAAGGCGGTCCCGGCGGCCAGGGTCGCGTCCAGGGCGGCGTCGCTCGCCGGCCGGATGTCCACGGTGAGGACCTCGTCGGCCTTGATGAAGTCGAGGGCGAGCTGGGCGTCGTGCTCGTCGGCCTGGACGCCGTACGGCAGGCGCATCGCGTAGAAGACGGCCTCGTGGCCCGCGGCGCGGGCCCGCTCGACGGCGAGCTGGCAGAGCCGTCCCGTGGTGGTGGAGTCGACGCCGCCGCTGATGCCGAGGACGAGGCAGCGCAGGCCGGTGGAGGTGAGGCGCTCGGCGAGGAAGGCCACCCGGCGCTCGATCTCCGCGCGCGGGTCGAAGGTCTCGGCGACCTCGAGCTCCCGGGCGATCTGCTGCTGCCGGTCGGTGGTCACCGGGTCGGTCACGGAATGCTCCTCGGTCGTGCGCTCATGCGGTGGTGGGCGGTGGGCTCCGGGTCGACTCTATGCGGCGGGCGCGTCGTCTGTCGCCCGGCCCCGGTCCTTGCCCCGGGTGGTTCAGTCCTCGCCCCCGGTGCCCCGGTCCTCGCCCCGGGTGGCTCAGTCCTCGCCCCTCGCATGCCTCAGTCCACGCAGAGGACCTCGACCCGCTGCACCAGGTTGTTGCCGAAGCCGCCCCGGTTCCAGGGGGCGCTGAGCGGCTGGGTGTGGCCGGCGGCGTCGGTGGCGCGGACGGTGAGCCGGTACGGGCCCGGGGTCGCCGTCCAGGTCGCGCGCCAGGCTGCCCAGGCCCACGGCCGCTCCGGGTCTGCGGCGACCTCGGCGTCGGTCCAGGTCCGCTCGTCGTCGCTGCTGAGCTCCACCCGGACCACCGGGGCGTGTCCTGACCAGGCGCGTCCGGCGAGCGGGACGGGGCCGGGGCGGACCACGCGGGTGCGGGTCATGAAGTCGGGGAAGCCGGGCGGGATCATCAGGGCGCGGGGCGCGATGACGTCCACGGGGTCCCCCGGCTCGTCGGGGCCCTGCCGGTAGCGGTAGGCGACGGCCTGCTGGAAGCCGGTGTACGGGGTGTCGGTGACGGTGATGTCGTGCAGCCACTTCACGTGCGCCATGCCGTACCAGCCGGGCACGACCAGGCGCAGCGGATGGCCGTGCTGGGGCGGCAGCGGGGCGCCGTTCATCGCGTACGCCACGAGCACGCCGCGGGCCGGGTCGGCGGCCAGGGCCAGCGGGAGGCTGCGCCGGTAGTCCTGCTCGGTGCCGCGCTCGACGCCGTGGTCGGCGCCGGTGAAGACCGCCTCGACGGCGTCGTCGGCGATCCCCGCCTCAGCGAGCAGGGTGGCCAGCGGGACGCCGGTCCAGTCGGCGGTGCCGACGGCCTCGACCAGCCAGGGCTGGCTGATCGGCCGGGGGGCGAGGCGGGCCCGGCCGTTGCCCGCGCACTCCATGGTGACCCGGTGGGTGACGGCCGGGCGCTCGCGCAGGGCCTTCAGGTCGAGGGACAGCGGGCGGCGGACCCGGCCGCCGAGGGTGAGCCGCCAGGTGTCGGCGTCGGTGGCGGGGATGTCGTAGTGGACCAGGACGTAGTGCAGGCCGGGTGGCGTGGTGTCGTAGCGGAGCGCTTCGAGGGGCAGCCCGTGGTTGCGGGCCGCGAGGGCCAGCTCCGCCGCGCTGATCCCCTCGTCCGGTCCTGCCACGCGGCCCGGTGCGCTGATGTCGCCGATCCGATGGGTGGCGTCCATGCCTTCATGGTGCCCCGCGCGGCGGCCGGCCTCATCCGCTGGCGGCGTCGACGGTGACGGTGACGGTGTGCAGGCCGGTCGCGCCGTCGGGCATCGTGCCGGTGCGCTGCTCGGTCTGGACGGCTCCGGTGCCGTCGGTGGCGCGGACGGTGAGGGTGTGCCGGCCGGGCGTCGCCTGCCAGCGGAGCAGCCACTGGCGCCAGGTGTCGGTGCTGTCCTCGGCCCCGAGTTCGGCGTCCTGCCAGGGGCCGTCGTCGACCCGTACCTGGACACGGGAGATGCCCCGGTGCTGGGCCCAGGCGACTCCGGCGACGGCGACCTGCCCGGCGGTCGCGTGGCCGAACGCGCGGGGGGTGTCGATCCGTGACTGGGTCTTGACGGGGGCCTGGGCGGCCCAGCCGCGGGGCACCCAGTAGGCGTCGTACGCGGCGAAGGTGGTCAGCTCGATGGAGGAGATCCACTTGCAGGCGGAGACGTAGCCGTACAGGCCGGGCACGACCATGCGGACGGGGAAGCCGTGGGCGAAGGGCAGCGGCTCGCCGTTCATGCCGAAGGCGAGGAGCGCGTCGCGGCCGTCCAGGACGGTCTCGACGGGGGTGCCGATGGTCATGCCGTCCACCGAGCGGGCCACCAGCTGGTCGGCGGGGCCGCCCGCGGACGGCGGGCGTACGCCGCACTCGCGCAGCAGGTCGGCGAGCCGGACGCCCAGCCAGCGGGCGTTGCCGACCAGGGAGCCGCCGACCTCGTTCGAGACGCAGGCGAGGGTGATGTCACGCTCGATCACCTCGCGGCGCAGCAGGTCGGCCAGGGTGAAGCTCCACTCGCCGGTCACTCCGCTGCCGTGGACCCGCAGCCGCCAGGTGTCGGCGTCGACGCGCGGCACGACGAGGGCCGTGTCGACCCGGTAGAAGTCCCGGTTGGGCGTGACGAACGGGCTGATCCCCTCGACCGGGAGCTGGGCCCCCGGCGGCACGGCCGGCGCGGCCGAGGCGGGGCGGGGCAGCCGGAGCGCGTTACGGGAGGCCGTGGCGTGCTGGGAGCGGGTGGAGCCGACGCTGCGGGCCAGCACCGTCGCCCCGGCGGCCCCGGCGGCGACGCCCGCGGCGGTCAGCAGGAAGCCGCGCCGGGCCGCCCCCGCGTCGAGGCTCGGGCTGGGGCCGAGCAGCCGCCCCGTGAGGACGTACAGCAGGGCCGCGGCGGCCGCCGCGCCCAGCAGGGACGGCAGGACGTCGGCCGCCGAATCGGAGTCGGGCCGCGTCACGGCGGCGAGCGCACCGACCGCTCCGAGCCCGATCACCCCGGCGAGCGCGGCGGCCCGGCTGCGCAGCGCGAGCACCCCGAGGGCGGCGGCGAGCGCCCCGAGGAGCACCAGGATCCCGAACTCGAGGACCGCCTTGTCGCTCTCCCCGAAGGTCCTGATCGCCCACTCCTTGACTCCGGCCGGCGTCTGGTCGACCACCGCGTCGCCGACCGCGGGCACGGGCCCCGCCTCGGGCCGTACCGGCACTCCGACGAGCGCGGCGACCGCGAGCCCGCCGAAACCGGCGACGATCCCGCCGAGGGCGGCGAGCAGACGGTCGGTCGGGGTGAGCTCGCGAGCGGGCTGGGGCGTGCGCTGGGGCGGGCGCTCGGGCCGGGGCCGAGGCGGGGGAGCGGAGGAGGCCATGCCTCAGTATTCGGCAGGGCGGTGGCGGCGGCTGAGCCCCTGTGGGTCCTTCTACTTCGGCCCGGCGCCCGGCCCCCCGTGCTCGCCCGGAGCCGCGAGCTCCTCGACCGCGTCGACGCCGACGACCGCGCCGGTGGACTTCTTGCCGCGGCGCAGCCGGCCTTCCAGCCAGGAGGCGAAGGTGGTGAGGAGGAAGTTGAGGATCACGAAGACGACGGCCACGATCGTGAAGGAGGCGATGGTGTTCGCCCCGTAGTTGGCGCTCATCGGACGGACCGAGGCGAGCAGTTCGGAGAAGCCCAGCATCGCTCCGCCGAGCGCCGTGTCCTTGACGATGACGACGAGCTGGCTGACCAGGGCCGGCAGCATGGCCGTGACCGACTGCGGCAGCAGCACGTACAGCATGGTCTGGCCCTTGCGCATGCCGATCGCCTTGGCCGCGTCGGTCTGGCCGGCCGGCAGCGCGAGGATGCCCGCGCGGACCACCTCGGCGAGGACGGAGCCGTTGTAGAGCACGAGGCCGGTGACGACCGCGTACAGCGGACGGGTCTCCGGGCTCACGTCGGTGAACTCGGAGTACGCGGCGTTGGCGAAGAGCATCAGGATGAGCACCGGGATGGCGCGGAAGAACTCCACGACCGCGCCGGCCGCCATGCGTACCCAGCGGTGGTCGGAGAGCCGGGCGATGCCGAACAGCGCGCCGAGCGGGAGAGCGAGGAGCATGGACAGGGCCGCGGCGATCACGGTGTTCTTCAGGCCCGGCAGGATGTACGTCGTCCAGACCCGGGAGTCGGTGAAGAACGGCTCCCACTTGACCCCTTCGAGCTGGTTCTTCTCGGCGAGGCTGGCCACCACCCACCAGACGAGGGCGGCGACGGCGACGACGAACACGAGGGAGTAGAGGATGTTGCGGCGTCGGGCCCGCGGCCCGGGGACGTCGTAGAGGACGCTCTGCGCGCGCTTCATCGCTTCACCGCCACCTTCTTGGCGACCCAGCCGAGGAACAGTCCGGTGGGCAGGGTGAGGCAGAGGAAGCCGACGGCGAAGATCACGGAGATGAGGATGAGCTGTGCCTCGTTCTCGATCATCTCCCGCATCAGCAGGGCGGCTTCGGCGACGCCGATGGCCGCGGCGACGGTGGTGTTCTTGGTGAGGGCGATCAGGACGTTGGCGAGGGGGCCGACGACCGAGCGGAAGGCCTGCGGCAGCACGATCAGCCGCAGGGTCTGGGTGAAGTTCAGGCCGATGGCTCGGGCGGCCTCGACCTGTCCGAGGGGGACGGTGTTGATGCCCGAGCGCAGCGCCTCACAGACGAACGCGGAGGTGTAGGCGGTGAGTCCGAGGACGGCGAGCCGGAAGTTGATGTCGGTGAAGTCCTTGGCGCCCATGGTGACGCCGAGGGTCTGGAAGAGGCCGAGCGAGGTGAAGACGATGATGACGGTGAGGGGGATGTTGCGGACGATGTTGATGTAGACGGTGCCGAAGCCCCGCATCAGGGGGACGGGGCTGACCCGCATGGCGGCCAGCAGCGTCCCCCAGATCAGGGAGCCGATCGCGGAGTAGACGGTCAGTTGGACCGTCGTCCAGAAGGCTCCCAGCAGGTCGTAACCTTCGAGGAAGTCGAACACGGCGGCCTGCCTACTGGACCACTACGCCGATCTTCGGGGCGGGCTCGTTCTGGTAGTTCGCGGGGCCGAAGTTCTTCTGCACGGCCGCGTCCCAGGATCCGTCCGCGACCATCTTCTCCAGGGCCTTGTTGATCTTGTCCTTGAGGTCGCTGCCCTTCTGCACACCGATGCCGTAGTTCTCGTTGCTCATCTTGAAGCCGCCGAGCTTGAACTTGCCCTTGAACTCGGGCTGCGAGGCATAGCCGGCAAGGATCGAGTCGTCGGTGGTCAGGGCGTCGATGACCCCGTTCTCCAGGCCGGTCAGGCACTCGGAGTAGCCGCCGTACTCCTGGAGCTGGGCGTTCGGGGCGAGCTTCGTCTTGACGTTCTGCGCGGAGGTGGAGCCGGTGACCGAGCAGAGCTTCTTGTTGTTGAGGTCGGAGGGCTTGGTGATCGAGTTGTCGTCCGCACGGATCAGCACGTCCTGGTGGGCGAGCAGGTAGGGACCGGCGAAGTCGACCTTCTCGGCGCGCTTGTCGTTGATCGAGTACGAGGCCGCGATGAAGTCCACGTCACCGCGCTGCAACAGCGTCTCGCGGTCGGCGCTCTTGGCCTCCTTCCACTCGATCTGGGACGGATCGTGGCCGAGCTCCTTCGCGACGTACGTCGCCACGTCGACGTCGAAGCCGGTGTACTTGCCGTCCGGCGTCTTGAGCCCGATGCCCGGCTGGTCGAACTTGATGCCGACGGTGATCTTCTCGCCGTTGTGATCCGCCGCCGCACCGCCACTGCCGCCGTCGCCGCTGTCGCTGCACGCGGTGCCGGTGAAGGAGAGGACGAGCGCGGTCGCGGCGGCCGCCACGGCGACCCTCCGGGTCCTGAACGTGTTCATGGTCATCACCCCACGGGGTACGGGTCAGTGGTGCAGGATCTTCGACAGGAAGTCCTTCGCGCGCTCGCTCCTCGGAGCACTGAAGAACTCGTCCGGGGTGGCCTCCTCCACGATCCGCCCGTCGGACATGAAGACCACACGGTTGGCGGCGGAGCGGGCGAATCCCATCTCGTGGGTCACCACCACCATGGTCATGCCGTCCCGGGCCAGCTGCTGCATGACCTCCAGGACCTCGTTGATCATCTCCGGGTCGAGGGCCGACGTCGGCTCGTCGAAGAGCATCACCTTCGGCTCCATCGCGAGCGCGCGGGCGATCGCGACCCGCTGTTGCTGGCCGCCGGAGAGCTGCGCCGGGTACTTGTCCGCCTGGGAGGCGACACCGACCCGCTCCAGCAGCGTGCGGGCACGCTTCTCGGCCTTCTTGCGGTCCTGCTTGCGGACCTTGATCTGGCCGAGGGTCACGTTGTCGAGCACGGTCTTGTGCGCGAAGAGGTTGAAGGACTGGAACACCATGCCGACGTCGGCGCGCAGCGCGGCAAGCTCCCGCCCCTCGGCCGGCAGCGGCCTGCCGTCGATGACGATCTCGCCGGAGTCGATGGTCTCCAGGCGGTTGATGGCGCGGCACAGCGTGGACTTGCCGGACCCGGAGGGCCCGATCACGACCACGACCTCGCCGCGGTGGATGGTGAGGTCGATGGACTGGAGCACATGGAGCGTGCCGAAATGCTTGTCGACGTCTTTCAGCACGACAAGCGCGTCACCGCCGTCCGACACGGGCATGGCACCCTCCTGGGTCACCGCCCCCGCTTGGCCGCTTCCTCCTCAGGTTCATGCTCGCCCCTCCGCCCTGCGTACGCACGCCGGAACGAGAGCCTCCGCGCGCGGGGCCCCCGCCGGGCACGGAGGGTCGCCGGGACGCGCTGACCGGTGACGGGCCGAAGGCGGGCCCGATGACGGGATATCGCCATCCGGGACGCGCACGGAAAGGCCTTGCCCCGGCCCGCCCCGAGTTGCTTGGATCTTGAGCGCTCTTGGAAAGCGCACGACCTGCCCGGTGTCCACGCAAGCCACAGAGAGGCTCCCCACACGTATGCACGCGAGACCGGACGACGTCCTCCACCTGCACACCCTGGGCCCGAACGGCACCAACCTGGAAGCCGCCTCGCATGAATGGCTGCGCAGGCGCGGTGTCGAGGGCGGCACCGTGACCCTTCACTCCTCCATAGAGGAGGCCCTCGAGGCCGTACCCGACGACGGACGGCACGCTCTGACGGCCTGTGCGGTCTATCCCGCCCTGCACACCCTCGTTTTCGCCAATCTGCACCGGCTGCACATGATCGACAGCTTCGTCATGCCGACGCACAACATGGTGCTCGCCAGCCGCGGTACGGACACCCCGGCCACCGTCGCCTCGCACCCCGCCCCGATGGGCCTGGTCACGCCCGCGCTCGCCCCGGCCAGCGCCGAGGTGCGCGAGGTGCTCAGCAACTCCCAGGCCGCCATCGACTGCGCGGAGGGCCGGGTCGACGGCTGCATCACCACGATCGTCGCCGCCGAGCGGCACGGCCTGCGGGTCCTGCGGGACTTCGGCCCGGTGCCCATGGTGTTCACCGTCCACCAGGTCCTGGCCGTCGAGGCCGGTGCCCTCGCGGGGCAGCCGCTCGCGGGGGCCGCCCGATGACCGCGCCGGCGACCCGCCGCGCCCCGGCGACCGCGCCCGTACCGGACTGCCTGCTCGCCGAGGCCGCGGTGCTCGAGGACTCGCTCATCCCGCTGGTGAACCGCTTCCGTGCCCGGCAGGCCGACGACGGCACGGTGCCCGGGCCGGACGACGCCGACCGCGCGCTGCTCCTGCGGATTCGGGACGAGGGCGCCGCCTGGTACCGGCGCCACGCGCTCGACGGGCAGGCGGAGGCCCTGGAGGCCGACGTCGACGGCTGGCTGGCCGCCGGGCTCGACACCCGCCCCCACTTCGGCCGCTCCCGCGACGCGCTCGCGGCGCCCGCCGACGGTGAGACCGTCTTCTTCCTCGCCCCCGTGCAGACCACCAACAGCGCCCCGCCCGTGGGCAGGCGACTCGACTGCTTCTTCGCCCTGCGCAAGGAGCCGCGGGCCCTGCCCCGGCTCGCCGAGACGTTCCCGCACCCCAAGAACAACTGCCAGGCGCTTGTCCTCATCACCGGCAGCGCGGGCTTCGCACACGGCGCCTGCCTGGTCTTCTTCCCGGAGAACGTGGCCGCCCACGACAAGGTCACCGAACAGCCGTACGCCATGTTCTTCTTCAACAAGATGCGGAAGATCCACGAGACGTACGCCGTCCCGGCCGCGGCCGCCGTCCTCACCGAGGACTCGCTCCCCCGGGCCTCCTCGGGACTGGCCGCCGACGTGTGCTTCGAGGCCCGCTCCGTCTGGGGCTACCTCCACGACTCGATGCACTACCAGGGCCTGTGGCCGTTCGACGAGCACATCTCCCTCAAGACGAACTGGTTCGTCGGCCTCCTGGAGGAGATCAAGGTCGACGCGAAGACCGTCCTCGCGTGCGCCGACAGCGGACTCGTCCCGTACGCCGAGGAGCAGATCGACATGATCCTGCTCGAGCGGATCTTCCGCTATCCGCAGGCCGACGACGCCACCGGCAACTTCGACTCCGGCACCGGGGTCTTCCTCTACTCCTGGTTCCGCGAGCACGGCGCCCTGACCGGCTCCCCCGCCGACGGCGGTCGGCTCCGGCTCGACCGGGCGCGCGCGCTCGAAGCGCTGCGGGAGTACGTCGCCACCATAGAGAAGCTGGAGGCCGAGGTCACCACCGACGACGAGTACCGCGCGGCCGCGAGGGAGCTGGTCCGGCGTCACCTCCCGGCCCCCGAGACCGGGGGACGCCGGCAGCGGTACGCGTTCACGGATGACCAGCTGGTCCTGCGCCGCGCCAAGGACGGCCTGGACCGGCTGCCGCCGCTGGAGTTCGCGCGGGCGGAGTGGTGACGGCGGGGGACGCCGGCGAGCGCGGTGCGGAAGCCGGGGCGCACCGTGGGAACGGCGGCGAGCGCGGTGGGCGGCTGGTCGTCCCCGGCCTCGCGGTGCTCATGGTCGTGCTGCTCGCCACGGGCTGGCTGCTCTCGGGCCACCTGGTCAGCGGCGCGCCCGCGCTCGCCGTCGCGGCCGGGCGCACCGCCGCGAGCTTCCTGGTCATCACGGCCGTGGCGGCGGTGCTCCCCCGCACCTGGGCGGGCGTGCGCACCGCGACCGCCCGCCCCGGGGGCATCGCGCTCCTCGCGTTCCTCGGCTTCTTCGCGTACTACTCGGGCACCCTGCTCGGTACGAGCCGGATCGGGGCCTCCCGGGTCGGTCTGATCGTGTCGCTGCTGCCCTGTCTGACCTTCCTCATCGGGATCGTCGCCTTCCGCGAGCCCTCCACCCGTCGCAAGCTGCTCGGCACCCTGCTCGCCGTGGCGGCCGCCTGCGGTTACGCGGTCGCCGACGGCCGGGCCGGTGGCGCCGAGGTCGGTACGGGCGCGCTGCTGACCGGGGGGCTGATGGCGCTCGGCGGCACGGTCACGTACGCCCTGTACGGCTACGTCTACCGCCGGCGGATGGCGGACGTGCCACCGCTGGCCGCGCTGCCGGCGATCACCGGCGCGGGCACCGTGATGCTGGGGCTCGCGACCGTCCTGTTCGTGCCGCTGGGCGGCATGGACGCGGGCGACTGGGCGGGGATCGCCGTGCTGGGCGCGGTGCTGACGGCCCCGGTCTTCGTCATCTCGCACGAGCTGATCCTGCGCAAGGGGCCGCTGTTCACCTCGGCGGTGGCCCTGGCCGTGCCGTTCCTGGTGCGGCTCGGCGAATGGGCGCTGGGCTCGGCGCAGGCGCCGGGGCCGCTGGTCGTCGTGCTCATCGCGGTCTGCGCGGCCGGGGTGTGGCTGACGGTCGGGGGCCGGCGGGCACCGGAGGGGGCGTCCGAGCAGGCGCCACGGACGGCGTCAGAGCAGGCGGCCCGAACGGCGTCCGGGCAGGCCTCCGGGCAGGCGTCCGGGCCTGCGCACTCTTCCGCACCGGCCGGTGCCCCGGCCTCCACCCCGCTCGGCGCGCCGGGTCCCGCCCTCGACGCCGTGGAATCCTCCTCCCCCAGCCAAGGAACCACCTCATGACCGACGCCGCCCGTCCCACCCTCGTCCTCGTCTTCCAGCGGACCACCCTGCCCTGGGTCTTCGAGGCGGCCGAGCGGGCCGGGATCGACCTCGTCCTGGTCCCCCGCCCCGACGAGGACGTCCCGGCCGACCGGCTGCCGCCCGCCGTCGTCGAGCTGCTGCCGCTCGACCCCGAGGGTGACCGGAGCGGGGCCCTCGACCTGCTGCGCAAGCGGCACGAGGCCCGGCCGTTCCAGGGCATCGCCACCCTCTACGACCCGGCGGTGCCGTTCGTCGCCGAGGCCGCCGAGCTGCTCGGCCTGCCCGGCATCGGCCGCGACACCGCGCTCGGCGCCCAGGACAAGCGGGTGATGCGGGAGCGGCTGACCTCGGCCGGTCTGCACGTCCCCCGGTTCGTACGCGTCGACGGCCCCGACACGGAGCCGGGTCTCGCGGCGGCCGGGGAGCTCGACTTCCCCGTCGTGGTCAAGCCGGCCCACGGCTACTCCAGCCTCGGCGTCACCAGGGCCGACACCCCCGCCGCCCTGCGCGAGGTCGTCGCCGAGGTACGCCGGGTGTGCGCGGCCAAGCTGGCCGACCCGGAGGCAGCGCTGGTCGTCGAGGAGTACCTGGACGGCCCCGAGTTCGCGGTCGAGTCCCTGGCGTACGGGGGGAGGGTCCAGGTCCTGTCCATCGGCTACAAGGGCGAGCCGGAGGGCCCCTACTTCGAGGAGAGCGTCTACCGGGCCCCCGCCGCTCTCCCGGACGCCGTCCGCGACGCCGTGGTCCGCGAGGTCACGGCGGCCCACGCGGCGCTCGGCATCTCCCACGGACCGACCCACACCGAACTCCGGCTGCGCGGCGGCGTGAAGCCGTACCTCCTGGAGATGGGGGCCAGGATCGGGGGCTCGGGCGTCTCCCACTACGTCGCCTCGCACGTCACCGGGATCGACCTGGCGGCCGAGGCGCTGCGGATCGCCGTCGGCGGCGCCCCGTCGTTCACCGCGGTCGACGGACTGCCGGCGCCGGTCGCGGCCGCCGCCAACTACATCGTGCCGTGCGGCGGCCACGGCCGGATCACCGCGCTGCACGGCCTGGACGAGGTGCGCGCCGACCCGCGCGTCGACCACGTGGTGCAGATGCTCTTCCCGGGCGACGTGGTACGCCCGTACCCGGACTTCACCGGCTATCCGGCGTTCGTGATCTCCCGGCACGCCGACACCGCGGAGGCCGAGGAGTTCCACGCGCATCTGGAGCGGGCCATCCGCATCGACTACGCCGACACCCTCGAGGAGGGCGCCTCGTGACCCCCGTACCCTTCGACGACCGGGACGGCACCATCTGGCTGGACGGCTCCTTCGTGCCCTGGCGCGAGGCCCGGCTGCACGTCCTGTCGCACGGACTGCACTACGGCGGCGCGGTGTTCGAGGGCGTCCGCGTCTACGGCGGGCGGCCGTTCAAGTCGGTCGAGCACGCGGAGCGGCTGCGCGACTCGGCCCGCGAGATGAACTACGAGCTACCGTACGCGGAGGCCGAACTCGACGCCGTGACACGGGAGATCGTGCGCAGGGAGGGCATCGAGGACGGTTACGTACGGCCGGTCGCCTGGCGCGGCAGCGAACAGCTCGGCGTCTCCGGCGCGGGCACCTTCGTCCACGTGGCCGTGGCGGCCTGGGAGTGGCCGCACGTCTTCGCCGACGGTGCGCAGGAGCACGGCATCCGCCTGAAGACCTCGCGCTGGCGCCGCCCCGCGCCCGACACCGCGCCGGTACGGGCGAAGGCGGCCTCGCTCTACGCGATCGGCACCCTGGCAAGGGACGAGGCCGAGGCGGCCGGGTACGACGACGCGCTGCTCCTCGACCACCGCGGGCGGCTCGCAGAGGCGACCGGGGCCAATCTCTTCCTGGTCGTCGACGGCGAGCTGCACACCCCGGTCCCGGACGGCTTCCTCGACGGCATCACCCGGCGCACGGTCATCGCGCTCGCCGGGGAGCTGGGGCTCACGGTGCGGGTCCGGCCGATCGAGCCCGCCGAACTCGCCCTCGCCGACGAGGTGTTCCTGACGGGCACGGCGTACGAGGTGCAGCCGGTCAGCGCGGTCGACGACCGGGCCTACGAGGTCGGCAAGACGACCCGGCGACTCGCGGAGGCGTACGGGCGGCTGGTGCGGGAGGGGTAGGTACGGGGCCGGCGGGGTCTCCCGTGGGTCCCGCACGGGGTCCCACCGGTCATCCGATCCCACTGATCGCACTGATCACACTGGTGCGTACGGCGTCCGGGTGACCCGGACGCGTGCGCCGACTGCGTACGCGGGGTGGTGGACGGACACTGGAGGCGGGGAGGCACGCATCGCTGTCGCCGGTCCGAGGAGGCCCGCCATGACCACCGCCGCACCCAAGGTCAGCACCCTGCCGCCGGAGCACCGGGAACGGCTCATGGCCTTCGCCGACGACGTGTACTTCGAGTCGGGTCACCGGCTCTTCGAGGAGCAGGACCGCGCCGAGCGGTTCTGGATCGTCAAGACGGGAGCGGTCACCCTCGACGCCAAGGTCCCGGGCCGCGGCGCACCGGTGATCGAGACGCTGCGGCACGGCGAGCTGGTCGGCCTGTCGTGGCTGTTCCCGCCGTATCTGTGCCAGTCGGGCGGGGAGGCGATGACACCGGTCAGGGCGTACGAGTTCGACGCCACGGCGGTACGGTCCATGTGCCGCACGGACCCCGAGTTCGGCGCGTCGGTGATGTTCTGGGTCGGGCAGATCCTCGCCCACCGTCTGCACGTGACGCGGGTGCGGCTGCTCGACCTGTACGCGCCGCACGGCAGCGGGATCCTGGCCTGAACCGGATCGGACCGATCAGATCTGCTCGGTCGGTCCGATCGGTCCGATCGGTCCGATCGATCAGAGGCGGTCAGATCGGTCAGGGCCGGTCCAGGTCCCGGAGGTACCAGTCGAGCACCACGCCGTCCGCGTGGCTGATCTGGCCGCGGTGGGCGAACCCGGCCCGTCGGGCGACCGCCGCCGCGGCCGGCACGTCGTCCGCGCGGGCCTGGATCACCGCGCGGCGGGCGCCCTCGCAACGGGCGTAAGCGCAGGCGAGGAGGACGGCGCGGGTGGCGAAGCCGCGGCCGCGGGCCTCGGGACGCAGGGCGAACGTCACGTCGACGTCCCCGCGGGCAAGCCCGGTCGCCGCGAACCGCAGGTCGAGGGTGCCGACGAGCCGGCCGGCCCGGATTCCGAAGGCCCGCAGCGGGCCGGTGCCCAGGCGGTCCTCGGGACCGTCGTCGGCCGGGCCCAGCGCTGACAGGGTGACGACTCCGTCGGAGAGCTTCGCATCTTCACGCACCAGGCGATCCTGTCGCCTCTCCGGCCGCACCACAATCGGTATCCGGCCGGACACGCGGAGCAGTCCTGGTACGCCGTCACCCGAAAGGACGGTGGGGACTGTGCGGGAGCCGCGCGGGTACCAGGCTGGGACGGAGACGTGGGGAGGCGGAGAGTGAAGCGAACCGATGGTGGTGGCGCCGGGGCGCGGGCCCGGCTGTTGGCACGGTGCGCGCTGCTGGCGGCGACGGCGGCCGTCGTCGCGCTGTTCGTGCCGTTCGGAGGCGGCGGGCTGCTGATCATCGGCAGCGGACTGCTCGGCCTCGTCCTGTGCGCCGTGGGCACCTGGTGGTTCCTGGCGCACCGGGGGCCCGTGCGGCTGCTCGGGGCGCTCCTCGCTGCCGGTACGCCGGCCGGCATGCTGTTCCTCTACATCGCGAAGGGCCTGTGGCCGACCGCCCTGACCGCGCTCGGCCTGTGGCTGGTGGCCCTGTTCTGCGCCCGTACGGCGCTGCGCCGCCCGCACCGTACCCAGCGGGCCTCGCCCGCGGCGCGCCCCCGGCGGCCCGTGCTCCTGATGAACCCGAGGTCGGGCGGCGGCAAGGTCGAACGCTTCGGCCTCGTCGAGCGCGCCGAGCGGCTCGGGGCGCGGGTGGTGCTCCTCCGAGGGCAGACCGACGTCGCCGCCCTCGCCCGCGAGGCCGTCGTGGACGGCGCCGACCTGCTGGGGGTCGCGGGCGGCGACGGGACCCAGGCCCTCGTGGCGGCGGTCGCCGCCGAACACGACCTGCCGTTCCTCGTCATCAGTGCCGGCACCCGCAACCACTTCGCCCTGGACCTCGGGCTCGACCGCGAGGACCCGGCCCGCTGCCTCGACGCCCTCAACGACGGCGAGGAGCTCCGGGTCGACCTGGGCGACGTGGCAGGGCGGGCCTTCGTCAACACCGTCTCCTTCGGGGTGTACGCGGACGTCGTGCAGCGGCCCGAGTACCGCGACGCGAAGGCGGAGACGGCCCTGAACGTCATGCCCGACCTGCTGGCGGGCGGCGAGGGCCGCCGCCTCGACGCCACCGCCGACGGCACCGAGCTGCCCGGTCAGCAGGCCCTGCTGGTCAGCAACAACCCGTACGCCTCCGCCGACCCGATCGGTTCCACCCGCAGGCCCCGCCTCGACCGCGGGGTCCTCGGCGTCATCGCCATCCGGGTGGACGGGGCCGCGCAGGCGGCCGAGCTCGCGGTCCGCGGCGCGCAGTCCACCGGCCTGAACGTGCTCGCGGCCCGCCGGGTCGAGGTCACCGCCGACACCGGCACCCTCCCGGTCGCCGTCGACGGCGAGGCGCTGACCCTGCCCACTCCCGTCGTGTGCACCCTGCGGCCACGCGCCCTGCGCGTCCTCGTCCCCCGCATGCGGCCCGGAACGGTGCCGCCCGCCCCGAACCTGAAGTGGGGCCGCATCGTGGCCCTGGCCTTCGGCCCCCGAGGAGAGCCCCGATGACCGAGCCGACGACCGAAGCCGCCGTACCCCCAGACGGGCGGAGGCGTTCCGCTGTCCGTGCCGTGCTCTCCGACCTGCGCGCGGTGGACGGGGCCCTGTACGCGGCGGTGGCCGCCACGCCCACGCCGACCCTGGACCGGGGCCTGCGCCGGCTCTCCCATGCGGCCGACCACTCGAAGATCTCCCTCTCCGTCGCCGCCGCCCTCGCCCTGGCCGGCGGCCGGGCCCGCACCGCGGCGGTCGTGGGCGTCGGGGCCATCGCGCTCGCATCGGCCTCCGCGAACCTGCTCGGCAAGCGCCTCGTACGCCGCCGCCGCCCGGACCGGGAGGCGGCGCGGGTCTCCGTCGACCGCCATGTGCGGATGCCCACCTCGGCGTCCTTCCCGTCCGGGCACACCGCCTCCGCGGTCGCCTTCGCCACGGCGGTGGGCGTCGTCCTCCCGGCGGCCGCGATCCCGCTCGGGGCGCTCGCGAGCGCCGTCGGCTACTCACGTGTCCACACCGGTGTCCACTACCCCGGCGACGTGGCCGCCGGCGCCGTCCTCGGCCTGGCGAGCGCCGCCACGGCCCTCGCCGTCGCGAGCCCGGTCCTGCGCTCCGGAGCGCCGGACGGCCCGTTGTCGCAGGTGACGTAGCCACGACTTACCATCGACCGGTGAACGAGACCCTTCCCCCTTGCCCCCAGTGCGCCGGCGTCTACACCTACGAGATGGGCGCGCTCCTCGTCTGCCCCGAGTGCGGCCACGAGTGGGAGGCCTCCGGCGCCGGTGCTTCGGGCGAGAACACCGAGCAGGCGACCGGGAAGGTCGTGAAGGACTCGGTGGGCAACGTGCTCGCCGACGGCGACACCGTGACCGTGGTCAGGACGCTCAAGGTCAAGGGCAGCCCGACCGGCATCAAGGCCGGAACCAAGGTCCGCAACATCCGTCTCGTGGACGGGGTCGACGGGCATGACATCGACTGCAAGGTCGACGGATTCGGGCCGATGCAGCTGAAGTCGAGCGTGGTCAAGAAGGCCTGACGGCGGGCTGTTCTGCGGGGCTGCCTTACGGGAACAAACCGTCCCCGCGTGGGAGTTGAACCAGTACATGACCACCACGCGCTTCGACCCCCGTGAGCTCCTGGCGAAGAGCCGGCTCGGCGTGCTCGCCACCCTCAAGTCCGACGGCCGCCCGCAGCTCTCCCCTGTGCTGCCGTTCTACGACTCCTCGACCGAGACCCTCTACGTGTCGATGACCGAGGGCCGCGCCAAGACGGCGAACCTGCGCCGCGACCCCCGCGCGGCCCTCGAGGTCACCAGCGCGGACGGCCGGTCCTGGGCCACCGCCGAGGGGACGGTGACCCTGACGGGGCCGGGCGCCGACCCCGCCGGTCCGGAGGTCGAGGCCCTGGTGGAGTACTACCGGCTGGCCGCCGGAGAGCATCCCGACTGGGACGAGTACCGGTCGGTGATGGTCGCCGACCGCCGGGTGCTCATGCGGATGAGCGTGGACCACGTGTACGGGCAGCGGATCGGTTGAGGCCCGTACCGGCGCGCCTTCCGGTCAGCCCTTGCGGACCGAGCCGAGGCGGCCGGCCGGGCGCTCGACCGGTTCGTCGCGGGCCTCTGCCCACAGCGAGCGGACATGGCCGAGGTGGCGGTGCATGCACTGCTCCGCGGCCTTCACGTCCCCGGCGATCATCAGGTCGAGCAGCTCCAGGTGCTCCTCCGCCGAGGAGACCAGCTTGCCCGCCTCGTCGAGGCCGGTCAGGCCGTAGAGGCGCGAGCGCTTGCGCAGGTCGCCGACGGTCTCCACGAGACGCTCGTTCCCGGCCAGGCCGAGCAGGCTGAGATGGAAGCGGCGGTCGGCCTCCAGATAGCCGATGAGGTTGTGCTCCCGGGCGTTGGTGACGATCTCCTCGGCGAGCGGTCGCAGCTCCTCCAGCTGCTCGCGGGTGGCGAGGCCGGCGACCCGGCCGACCGTCGGGACCTCGATCAGCATGCGCAGCTCGGTGCACTGGTCGAGCTCGCGCTCGCTGACCTCGGTGATCCGGAAGCCCTTGTTGCGGACCGGCTCGACCAGGCCCTCGCGCGCGAGGTCGAGCATGGCCTCGCGCACCGGAGTCGCGGACACGCCGAGCTCGGCGGCGAGGCCGGGCGCCGAGTAGACGCTGCCCGGCCGGAGTTCACCCGCTATCAGGGCGGCTCGGAGCGCGTGACCGACCTGGTCGCGGAGCCGCTCCTGGGCCTTGATGAGACTGTGCTGCTTCAGGTCACCCACGCTGATCCTCCGAGAACTGGCAGAGGGACAGCGTACAATGTCACGTTTCGCTGCCGGACCCGCCCGTCGCCGCGTCGTGTCCTGTCGCCGCGCCGTACACGGCGACCGCCACGACCAGATCCTCCCAGGCCATCCCGACGCTCTTGAAGAGCCGCGGCGCCGCCCGTTCGGCCGGCGTGCGGCCTGCGACCAGATCGGCCAGGGTTCCCGCGATGTGCCCCGGCCCGACGGCGCCCTCGGCCTCGGGGATCAGCAGGTCCCCTGCTTCGCGCAGCGCCGCCGCCCGCGACTCGACGTACACCTGGGAGCCGCGCACCAGCGCGGTGTCGGTCTCCCGGGCGTCCGGCTCGTGCGAGCCGACGGCGACGACCGTCGCGCCGGGCGACACCTGGCGCCCGTCGAAGAGCGGGGTGCGGGCGGTCGTGCAGCACACCACCAGGTCCGCCGCCGCCACGTCGTCGGCCGTGCCGGTACGGGCCTCCGGCACCCCGAGCGCCCCGGCGTGCCCGGCCAGCTTCCGGCCGGCCTCCTGGTTCCTCGCCACGATCACCGCCGCGGACAACTCCCGTACCGCGAGGACCGCTTCGAGGTGTCCGTACGCCTGCGGCCCCGAGCCGAACAGGACCAGACGCAACGGTCTTCCGGCCGGGGCGAGGTGACGGACCGCCAGGGCGGAGACCGCCGGGGTGCGCAGCGCCGTGAGCGCGGCACCGTCGAGGACGGCGACCGGGCGGAGGGTCACGCCGTCCAGGAGCAGATAGCTGCCGGTGATGCGGGGCAGGCCGCGGGCCGGATTGGCGGGTGCCACGCCGGCGATCTTCACTCCGGCCCAGGACGCGGTCGCCGCGGGCATGAGGAGGAGTTCGCCACCGGGGACGGGGACCGCGGTCCGTTGGGGGCCGGCCTCCGGGTCGAGGCCTTCGCGGAGGGCAGCGGCCAGCGCGTCGACCGCTGCCGCGGGGGAGAGCAGGCGGGCGACGGCCGCGGCGTCGATCCGGAGCAGGGGGCCGCCCGTGGCGTCGCCGGTCACAGGAGGAATCCTGTGCCGAGGGTGTCGTACGGATCCAGCGTGAAGCGGTGCTCGCCCGTGCGGTGGGCCGTTCCCGTCACGTCGGTCACGAGACCGTCCGTGGTGGGTGCGCCTCGGGCGATCCGACCGCTGAACAGCGTGCCGGTGACGGACTCGTGGGTCAGCTCCCCGTCCTGCGACAGGCCGCCCTCGTCGGCCAGGAGGGCCAGCCGGGCCGAGGTGCCCGAGCCGCAGGGCGAGCGGTCGATCTGGCCGTCGGCGAAGACCGTGACGTTGCGCTGGTGCGGGCCGGTCGGGGTGTCGGGCAGCTCCTCGTAGAGGATCACTCCGTACACCCCGGAGAGCAGCCGGCTGTCCGGGTGCCGCGTGGCGGGGTGGCCGGCCAGCGCGGCCCGGATCTCCCGGCCCGCGCGGACCAGTTCGGGCAGGGCGGCCCGTTCGACGGAGAGGCCGAGGGCGTCGGCGGGCAGCGAGGCGTAGCAGGCGCCGGCGTACGCGAGGTCGGCGTGGACCGTGCCGAGGCTCGTGGCGACGGGCACCTTGCGGGCGGTGACCCGGGCCGGGACGTTGCGGAACGTCACGCCGGTGGTGCGGCCTGCGGTGCGGTGCACGGTCGCGGTGACCCGGCCGGAGGGGACGTCGATGCGGACCTGCACGTCGCGGTCGGCGGGGGCCGGGGGCGGGGCGGGTGTGGGCTGGGTGGGCGGGGCGGGTGCGGGTGGGACGGGTACGGGTGGGGCGGGTGCGGGTGGGACGGGTGCGGGTGGGGCGGTCGCTACCAGGCCTGTTTCCACCGCCCAGGCGCCCAGCGCCATGGTGCCGTGGCCGCAGGCCGTCGAGTAGCCGTCCTTGTGCCAGAACAGCACGCCCAGATGTGCGCCGTCGTCGTCCGGGGGCACGACGAAACCGCCGTACATGCCCGCGTGGCCGCGCGGCTCCTGGACGAGCAGGCGCCGCACCTCGTCCAGGGGGCCGCGGCGCGGCGCGGTGCCGTCGCCTCCCGGGCCGAGGAGGGTGGCCCGGCGCTCCGCGACGGTGTCGCCGGGAAGCGCCGGGAGCCCGGCGGCGGCCACGTCGACGATGCGGAAGGGCTCGCCCGCCGTGTGGTAGTCGGTGGTGCGGACCTCGGCGGGAAGTCCCGCCGAGGCCGGGGTGGAGCTCACAGAAGGAACCCTCCGGGGAAGGGGTCGGTCGGATCGAGGAAGTACTGCGCGGTGCCCGTGATCCAGGCCCTGCCGGTGACGGTGGGGACGACCGCCGGGCGGCCGCCGACCGTCGTCTCCGAGACCAGCCGGCCGGTGAACTCGGTGCCGATGAAGGACTCGTTGACGAAGTCGGTGTCCAGCGGCAGCTCCCCTCGGGCGTGCAGCTGGGCCATGCGCGCGCTCGTGCCCGTGCCGCACGGGGAGCGGTCGAACCAGCCGGGGTGGATGGCCATCGCGTGCCGCGAGCGGCGGGCGTCGGACCCGGGGGCGGCCAGGTAGACGTGCTTGAGGCCGGCCACGGCGGGGTCCTCCGGGTGGACCGGACGGTCCGGGCCGGAGTTGACGACGTCCATGAGGGCGAGGCCCGCGGCGAGCAGGTCCTCCTTGCGGGCCCGGTCGAAGGGCAGGCCCAGGGCGTCCAGTTCCACGAAGGCGTAGAAGTTGCCGCCGTAGGCCAGGTCGTACGTGACGGTGCCGAAGCCGGGGACCTCGGCCTTGAGGTCGAGGCCGACGCAGAACGCGGGGACGTTGGTGAGGGTGACGGCCGTGGCGGCGCCGTCCTCGACGCGTACGTCCACGCTGACCAGGCCGGCCGGGGTGTCGAGGCGGACCGTCGTGACGGGTTCGGAGACCGGCACCATGCCGGTCTCCACCAGGACGGTCGCCACGCCGATCGTGCCGTGGCCGCACATCGGCAGGAGGCCGGACACCTCGATGAACAGCACGCCGTAGTCGGCGTCCGGGCGGGTGGGCGGCTGCAGGATCGCGCCGCTCATGGCCGCGTGGCCGCGCGGCTCGTACATGAGGAGGGTGCGGAGCCGGTCCAGGTGCTCGATGAAGTGGAGCCGCTTCTCGGCCATCGTCGCGCCGGGGATCACCCCGACGCCGCCGGTGATCACGCGGGTGGGCATGCCCTCGGTGTGCGAGTCCACCGCGTGGTAGATGTTGCGGGTGCGCATGGGTCGTCCCCCTCGGTCAGTGGTGGCCTTCGGCCAGGGCCTTCTCGGTAGCGGAGCGTACGGCGGTCTCGACCTCGCCGGTGAGCGCCTGGCGAGGCGGGCGGGTGGCGCCGCCGGGGCGTCCCGCGAGGTCCATGGAGAGCTTGATGGCCTGGACGAACTCGGTCTTCGAGTCCCAGCGCAGGAGCGAGTGCAGGGACTTGTAGAGGGGAAGCGCGGTGGCCAGATCGCCGGCGACGGCCGCGTGGTACAGGGCGGCGCAGGAGGCCGGCAGCGCGTTGGGGTAGCCCGCGATCCAGCCCACGGCGCCGGCCAGGGCCAGTTCGAGGAGGACGTCGTCCGCGCCGATCAACAGGTCCAGTTCCGGGGCAAGTTCGGCGATCTCGTAGGCGCGCCGGACGTCGCCGCTGAACTCCTTGACCGCGACGATGTGGCCCTCGGCGTGGAGCCTGGCGAGGAGGCGGGGGGTCAGGTCGACCTTCGTGTCGATGGGGTTGTTGTACGCGACGACCGGGAGGCCGACCCCTGCCACGTCGGCGTAGTGGGCCAGGACCGCGTGCTCGTCCGCCCGGTACGCGTTGGGGGGCAGGAGCAGGACCGAGCCCGCGCCCGCTTCGGCCGCCTGCTCGGCCCAGCGGCGGGACTCCGCGCTGCCGTACGCCGCCACTCCCGGCATCACCCGGGCTCCGTCGCCCGCGGCCTCCACGGCGGTGCGGACGACCCGGGCGCGCTCCTCGTCCGTGAGGGTCTGGTACTCCCCCAGCGAACCGTTCGGCACGACGCCGTCGCAGCCGTTGTCGATCAGCCAGCGCACGTGCTCGGCATAGGCGTCGTAGTCGACGGAGAGGTCTTCTCGCATCGGTAGAGCGGTGGCGACCATGATGCCGCGCCAGGGGCGGGAACTGGTCCAGGGTGTGACGGTCATCGATGACTCCTTTGTAGTGTGTGACATTTTATTGATAGGTGGACGACGGCCACAAGGCCGCGTGCGGGTCGAACTCAGTTCTGGTCGGGTGCGGGCAGAGCAGCCAGGTGGCGGAGGGGGACCGGGCAGGCCAGTGGCCTGCGGTCCGGGGTCGGGGCCGAGCCGCACAGGGCCGATACGGCCGGGCCGCACATACGGCCCTGGCACCAGCCCATGCCTGCCCTGGTGAGGAGTTTGACGGTGCGCGCGTCCGTCGCGCCCAGGTCGTCGACCGCCTCGCGGATCCGGTCCGCCTTCACCTCCTCGCAGCGGCAGATGTCGGTCGCGTCGGTCAGCCAGGTCGTCCAGGCCTTGCCCGGGCGGTGTGCTGCGGCCATCGTGTCGGCGAAGGCTCGCAGGCGGGTCTTGCGGCGTCGGAGACGGTCGGTGGCGTGCGCGGGTGGCGTGGAAGCCAGCGTCGCCGCGATGGAGTGTGCCGCCAGTTCGCCCTCCACCAAGGCCAGTTGCGCGCCGCCGATGCCACCCGTCTCGCCGGCCGACCAGATGCCGGGCACCGAGGTGCGCTGGTCGGCGGTCAGGTCCAGGGCGACCGTGCCGTCCCGGGCCGTCCGGGTCGCGCAGCCCAGGGACGTGGCCAGGGAGAGTTCGGGGACCAGACCGTGGCCCACGGCCAGGGCGTCGCAGGGGATCCGGCGGGCGGTTCCCTCGATCGGGCGCCACGCGTCGTCGAGCCTCGCGACCGTGACCGCCTCGACGCGGTCGGTGCCGTGGGCCTCCACCACGGCCTGGCTGGTGAGGAGTCGTACGTTGTGGCGGGCCAGCTCGGTGCCGTATCGGGCTGCCTCCACCAGCTTGGCCGGGTTGCGGAGCAGGGTGGTCGCGTGGCGGGCGTATCCGGTGTAGCTGCTTGCCTCGACCACCGCGGGTACCCGGGCACCCGCGGCTGCCAGTCCGGCGGCCACGGCCAGGAGCAGGGGGCCGCCGCCCGCCACGACGATCCGGCGGCCGGGGAGTACCAGGCCGCTCTTCAGCATGGCCTGCGCTCCGCCGGCGGCGAGGACGCCCGGCAAGGTCCATCCCGGGAAGGGCAGTTGGCGTTCGTATGCTCCCGTGGCGAGGATCACGGTCCGGGCGGTGAGGGAGCTCGCGCTGCCATCGTCCTTGCGGGCGTGCACGGTCCATGCCTTGCCGTCGGGCGCCACCGTCCAGACGTGGTGGCCCGGCTGGTAGGTGATCCGGCCTGTTCCTTCGTGCGCGCGCAGGCGGGCCTCGCGGGTCGCGAAGGCCGCCCAGTCGTGGTGCAGCGCCTGGGGGCGGGCGGCGCCCAGTTCGGGGGCGGGGTGGCGGTAGTACTGGCCGCCGGGGCGCTGCGCGGCGTCCAGGAGGACCACGGCGAGGCCCAGGTCCGCGGCGGTGACGGCGGCGGCCAGGCCGGCGGGGCCGGCGCCTACGATCGCGACATCAGCAGCCGAGTTCGGCACGGCCGGTTCCCTCCTGGGTGGTGACGGTGTCGCCCGGGCGGGCCGGGATCAGGCAGGCGCGCTGGTTGGGGCGGCCGTTGACGGTGACCAGGCAGTCGTAGCACTGGCCGATGCCGCAGAACGCGCCTCTCGGTGCGTCGCCGTCCCGGGTGGTGCGCCAGGCGAGGATGCCTGCGGACCACAGGGCGGCGGCTACCGACTGGCCTGCCTGGACCGGGAGTTCGGTGCCGTCGAAGGTGAGGCTGTACGTGGCCCGGGGGGCGCCGCCCACCAGGTCGCGCGGGGTGCTCATCGGGGGCTCCTTCGGGGTACGTGGCGGACGCGGAGGAGGTCGGTGCACGCCGGTCATCGGTCGCCGCCGGGTGCGTGGTCATCGAAGTCACGGGCCGGGCTGAACGGGGTGGGGTCCAGGGGAGGGTGGGTGCCCGTGAGGGCGGCTGCGATCAACGCGCCCGTCGCCGGGGCCAGGCCGATGCCCGCGCCCTCGTGGCCGCAGGCGTGGTACAGGCCCGGAACCCTCGGGTCGGGGCCGATGGCCGGGAGGTGGTCAGGCAGGTAGGGGCGGAAGCCGTGGTAGACGCGGACGATGTCGACGTCCGCCAGGAAGGGGAAGAGCGTTGCTGCCTGGGTGGCCAGGCGGCGGAGGGCTTCCGTGGAGAGGGCGCGGTCGAAGCCCACGCGTTCGCGGGTGGCGCCGATGAGGACCGGGCCGGCAGGGGTGCCCTCGACGACCGCCGAGGACTGGAGGGATGCCGAGCCGCTCGCCACGTCCGCGATGTAGTCGGCGGCGTAGACCTTGTGCCGGACGACCCGCGGGAGGGGTTCGGTGACCAGGACGAAGCCTCTGCGGGGCAGGACGGGGAGGTGGGCGCCTGCGCGGTGGGCGATCTCGGCGCCCCACGTGCCGGCGGCGTTCACGACGATGGGGGCGAGCAGGTCGCGGTGGGGGGTGCGGACGCCTCGGACGGCGCCTGTGGTGGGGTCGCGGAGGACATGCGTCACCTCCTCCCCCAGGTGGGTCTGCGCTTGGGCGGCCGCCAGGAGTCTGGCCGCGGCCTTGGCCGGCTGGACCTGGGCGTCCTGGGGGTAGAGGAAGCCGCCTGCCTGGCCGGGGGCCAAGTGGGGCTCGAGGTCGGCGAGCCGGTGGCCGGGGATCTCCTCGGGTGTCACTCCGGCCGCCCGTTGGCCCTCCGCGAAGGTGCGGAGGGCCTTGAGGGTGGTCTCGTCGGGCGCCACGACGAGACCGCCCTTGGGCTCGTACTCGATGTCCGGCGGGAGTGCGTCGGACAGTTCGCGCCAGAGTCTCGTGGACAGCAGCGCCAGGTCGAGCTCGGGGCCCGCCTCCTTGTCGGAGACGAGCAGGTTTCCTTCCCCGGCGCCGGTGGTGCCGCCCGCGACGGGACCGCGGTCGACGACGGCGACGGTGAGGCCGGAGCGGGCCGCGTAGTAGGCGCAGGCGGCTCCGACGATGCCGGCACCGATGATCACGGCGTCCAGGGAGTGTCTCTTGGGCACGACAGTAATATGTCACATTCTTCAGGCGGTGCCCAGGCCTTCGGGGGCCTGGGCACCGGATTGATGGGCTGTCAGCTGCGGAGCGGGCCCTCGCAGCGGTACGTGGAGGTGCCCGCGACGTTGTTGGACCAGATCTCGACGGGGCCGAAGGAGCAGTTCATGTCGGCCAGGTTGTTCGAGGCCGGGGCCGCGCGGTCGAGGAGGAAGTAGTCGACCGTCTCGGACATGTCCTTGAAGACCTTGTCCTCGTTGCGGGCGTCCGTGAGGTTCGCGGTGATCCGTCCGGTGCAGACGAAGCGCTTCTTGCCCGGGTCGCCGTTCTCCACGCAGTCCGGGTTGCTGTAGGTCGCGGCGGAGAACGAGGTGCGGACGGCTGCTGCCGTCGCGTCGCGCAGCCGGTCGTTCGGGGTGTAGGTGGTGTTCGGCACGTAGAGGCGGTCCACCTGGGCTATCTGCGCGTCCAGGAAGCGGTCGTAGGCTGCCTGGAGGCCGGTGTCGGCGCTCAGCCGGTCGCGCCAGGCGTCGTACCCGGCCACGTCGTTCGCGCGGAGGTGGGTGTACATCTCGCGGAGCAGGCCGGGGCGCTCGGTCCACAGGAACTCGAAGAACGTTCCCGCGTAGTTGTAGAAGCGGAAGCCGTCGCCGTCGTAGGTGGCGTGCAGGAGCCGGCCCACGCTCATGCGCGGGCCGCCGCCGGCGGTGTCGTTGATGATGCCGCGGACCAGGGACTTGCGGACGGCGATGCCGTTGTCGCGGGTGGCGCCGTCGAAGAACTCGGCGGTGCCTTCGTCCATGGCGGTGGTCCGGTCGTTCTGGTACCAGGGGCCCTCGCCGAAGAAGCCGGGGACGGCGAAGCGGCCGTTGAGGTAGTGGGTGTACTCGTGCCGGAAGAGCTCTTCGAGGGTGAGGGACGAGTCCTGCGGGACGCGGCGCTGGTAGGTGTAGAAGGTGGCGCCGTTCTCGATGTAGATGCCGCCGTTGTTGGTGCTGTAGCCGGTGAGGATCGGGTGGTAGTTCTCGTAGTCGGCGCGGGAGGCGTAGAGGACGATGTTCAGGGTGGTGTTGGGGTCGCCGGCGAGCGGCTGGTCGGTGCCCAGCACGCGGTGGTAGTGCGACTTGACCTGCTTGCTGGCGTAGTAGAGCTGGTCGACGGTGGCCCGGTCGAGGGCCGTGCGGACCTTGATGCCGCCGTTGTCGTACGTGTACGTGTACGGGAAGAGGCGCTTCTCGATGTCGGCCTTGCAGACGTTGTAGGGGGCGCAGGCCTCGTAGAAGTTGAGCCAGGAGACGAGCTTGGCCCACGGTTCGCTGCCGAAGCCGGACTCGACCGGGGCGAGGAGCGATCCGAGGTCGGCGACGATCCGGTCCTTGAGTCCGTCGATCTGGCCGAAGCGGCCGTACTCGCCCAGCGCGTCGCGCACCACCCAGGCGTTGGCGGTGCCCTTGAGGTGGGTGTAGCCGGAGAAGGCCTTGAACGCGGCCCGGTACGACGGGTCGGCCTTGGCGGCGGCGTGGAAGGCGGCGTCCTGGTTGCCCGGGTAGACGCCCAGGTAGTTGACGGACAGGGCGGCGAGGGCCGCGCCGCCCCAGGTGGCGTCCTTGTTGGTGGCGGGGTGCGCGCCGTCCATCGTGGCGAGCACCTTGACGATGAGGCCGAGCTGGTGCTGGCGCAGGCCCGGGGCGCTGCCGGCGTAGAGGGCCTCGCGCAGGGTGCGGGCGTTGGAGGCGGTGGCGTCGAAGGTGCGGGCGGCGTTGCCGAAGTCGGCTATCGCGCGGCGCATGGCGTCGACGGTCGGGGCGTCGGTGACGTCGATCTCGGTGCGCGAGTAGTCGTGGTAGGCGACCGCGTGGAGGTACGTGAACATCTCCTCCAGGTGGGAGGAGTTGCGGCCGTCGTGGGCGGCGGCGAGGGAGGAGATCCGGCGGGAGACGGCCTGCACGTGGGCGTCGGACATCACCGGGGCGAGGCGGGCGTCCCAGGTCCAGATGAGGTTGCGCAGGCAGCCGTCGGCGAGGACGTTCGGGTCCGCGAGGAAGTCGGCGAACTGCTCCGGCGACAGGCCCTTGATGCCGTCGAGCGTGCAGGGGACGCCGGCCGCGAGCCTAGGGGCCTCGGCGGTCCTGGCGGCCTTCGTGGCGGCGCTCTTCGCGGGGCCCGCGACCTTGGGACCGGCGCCCGTACCGCCCGGGGCGGGGGCCGGGGCGGGCGTGACGGTCCGGGCGTCGGCGAGGTGCTCGACCTCGTCGAACGGGTTGGCGCCGGCCGGGGCGAAGGCGGTGGGCGCCTGCGCCGGGCGCTCGGGCGCCTGGCCGAAGGACTGGCCCGCGGAGGCGACGAGGGTCACCGCGACGGCGGTGGCGAGGAGGGAGGAACGCACAGCTCTGTGCTGGGTCACCTGAAGGCTCCTGGTCGGGGAGTGGGGGTGGGGGATGCGGCCAACGTCCCGGGCTCACAAGGGACTTGACGGAGAAAGGTCCGCCGCCGCGTGAGCTGTAACATAGTAATGTGAAATTGCACTGACAAGACCTGTGCAGTCATCAGTTCGTTCTTCGACGCACTGGGGGTGGCCTCGCGCCCCGCTCACCGTCCCGGCGGTTACCCTGTCGCCCCTGGTGGAGCGGATGCGAGGAGGAACCATGGCGCGGATGCCGTCGGGCGAGCGGCGTCGGCAGTTGGTCGAGGCGGCGGTCCGGGTGATGGCCAGGGACGGGGTGGCGCGGGCCACCACGCGGGCGATCTGTGCCGAGGCCGGGGTGTCGCTGAGCGTCTTCCACTACTGCTTCGACTCCAAGCAGGCGCTCCTGGAGGCTGCGATCGAGTCGATCACGGGGAGCTACGTGGCCCGCGTCATGTCCGCCGTCGAGCCGAAGGTGACGCTGCGGGAGACGGTGCGGGGGGCTCTCGGGACGTACTGGGACCACGTCGTCACCCACCCCGCCGAGCACATGCTGACCTACGAGCTGACCCAGTACGCACTGCGCGAGGAGGGGTTCGAGCATCTCGCGCGTGCGCAGTACGAGCAGTACGTCGCCTCGGCGGCCACCCTGATCCGGCAGGTCTGCGCGCTGCGCGGGCTCACGCCGAAGGTTCCGCTGGAGCTGCTCGCCCAGGTGCTCGCGGCGACGATCGACGGGCTCACGCTGCAGTTCCTCGTACTCGGTGACGAACGGGCCGCCGAGGCCCTCCTCGATGCGACCGCCGATCACCTCGTGGGGCTGATGGACGGTTGATGACTCGTCAGTAGGTCATTTGACCCGGACCCTTGACTCGCTGCGCGATCCTCGCGATCCTCGGGGCCGAGCCGCCGTTACCGCAAGAAACACCGACGGCCACAGCCCGGCATCCCCCACGATCGAAGGCATCGCTGACCATGAATCGACCAACAACGCGCAAGCCGGGCGGCCGGTTCGCCCTCGTCGCCCTGTTCATCGCCCTGGCCACCGTCGTCTTCGGTGCCGGGCCGGTCCCCGCGGCCGACGCCGGCGGTTCCTGGTGGGAGCCCACCGCCCGGCCGGCCGCCGACTCGCAGATCAACGTCACCGGCGCGCCGTTCAAGGGGACGGACGCCCAGGGCAAGGTGCGCGGCTTCGTCGACGCGCACAACCACCTCATGTCGAACGAGGGCTTCGGCGGCCGCATGATCTGCGGCAAGACGTTCTCGGAGGGCGGCGCCGCCGACGCGCTGAAGGACTGTCCCGAGCACTACCCGGACGGCTCCGGCGCCCTCTTCGAGCACCTCACCGGTGGCGACGACGGCCACCACGACCCGGTCGGCTGGCCCACCTTCAAGGACTGGCCCGCCCACAACTCCCTGAGCCACCAGCAGAACTACTACGCCTGGGTCGAGCGCGCCTGGCGCGGCGGACAGCGCGTGCTGGTCAACGACCTGGTGACCAACGGCCTCATCTGCTCGCTGCTGCCCCGTGACCGCGGCTGCGACGAGATGGACGCCATCCGCCTGGAGGCCCGCAAGACGTACGAGATGCAGGACTACGTCGACACGATGTACGGCGGCCCCGGCAAGGGCTGGTTCCGCATCGTCACCGACGCCGCGCAGGCCCGCTCCGTCATCGAGCAGGGCAAGCTCGCCGTCGTCCTGGGCGTCGAGACCTCGGAGCCCTTCGGCTGCAAGCAGATCCTGGACTTCGCCCAGTGCAACCAGGCGGACATCGACAAGGGCCTCGACGAGCTGTACTCACTGGGCGTGCGCAGCATGTTCCTCTGCCACAAGTTCGACAACGCGCTGTGCGGCGTCCGTTTCGACTCCGGGACCACCGGCGTGGCCGTCAACATCGGCCAGTTCCTGTCCACCGGCACCTTCTGGGCCACCGAGAAGTGCACGGGGCCGCAGCACGACAACCCGATCGGCCTGGCCGCGCCGCCCGCCATGGCCGCCAAGCTCCCGGCCGGGGTGAGCGTCCCCTCGTACGCCTCCGACGCCCGCTGCAACACCCGCGGGCTGACCAGGCTGGGCGAGTACGCCCTGAAGGGCATGATGCAGCGCGGCATGATGCTGGAGCTCGACCACATGAGCGTCAAGGCCGCCGGGCGCGCCCTGGACATGCTGGAGGCCGAGGAGTACCCGGGCGTGCTGTCCAGCCACAGCTGGATGGACAGCGACTGGACCGAGCGGGTCTACCGCCTCGGCGGCTTCGTCGCCCAGTACATGAACGGCGCCGAGAGCTTCGTCGGCGAGGCCGGGCAGAAGGCGGCGCTGCGCAAGAAGTACGGGGTGGGTCTCGGTTACGGCACCGACATGAACGGGGTCGGCGGCTGGCCGGGGCCGGTCGGCGTGAACGCACCGAACGCGGTGAAGTACCCCTTCCGCAGCTTCGACGGCGGCGCGGTCCTCGACCGCCAGGTGACCGGTCAGCGCACCTGGGACCTCAACACCGACGGGGCCGCGCACAACGGTCTCGTGCCCGACTGGATCGAGCAGATCCGGCTGTCCGGCGGGCAGGGCGTGGTGGACGAGCTGGCCGGCGGCGCGGAGTCGTACCTGACGACCTGGAAGGCGACCGAGAAGCACGAGATGGGCGTCAACCTCGCCTCGGGAAGGCCGACTTCGGCGAGCACCACCCAGTGGTGGAACCCCTTCGTGAACTACTCCTCCGGTCTGACCGTCGACGGTGACACCGGCACCCGCTGGGCCAGCGAGTGGTCCGACGACCAGTGGGTGCAGGTGGACCTGGGCGAGGCGCGCCGGGTCGGCCAGGTCACGCTCGACTGGGAGACCGCCTACGCGCGGGAGTACCGGATCGAGCTGTCGGACGACGGCGCCGGCTGGCGGACCGCCTGGTCCACCCAGGCCGGCGACGGCGGCTACGACACGGCGGAGTTCCCCTCGCAGTCGGCCCGTTACGTGCGGATCCACGGGGTGAAGCGGGGGACCCAGTGGGGCTACTCGCTCTACGAGGTGAAGGTCACCCGATCCTGACGCCGTAGCGCGTACGCGAAGGGGCCTGCCGGATGTGGGCGGTTTCTAGCGGTCGTTGCAACACACGGTTGTGTTGATCAAGCCGTGAGCAGTTTATGCAGGCGCTCGGCTGGGGTTTCCCAGCCGAGC